>NZ_KZ626859.1 GCF_002911015.1 Streptomyces populi | reverse complement strand
ACCTCGAGCAGGTCGTACGCCCCGTGCTCTGGCTGGACGGCGAGGCGGGCATCGCGCTGGAGGCGCACCAGCAGAACACCCTGCTCCTGCTGGACACGGAAGGCTGGCCCACCGGCGGCCGTTACCGCGACAACCAGGGCTACTACTTCCGCGAGTCCCGGCGCGCGGAACTCGACGACCGGCTGCCCGGCATCGGGACGCACAGCGACACCTTCGTCCCCGACGAGGTCACCGACGAACGCTTCGCCTACTACCTCGGCATCAACAACGTGTTCGGCCTCATCGGCGCGTTCGGTTCCCAACGGCTCGCCGACGAAGGCCTGCTGCTCTCCGCGTTCCGGCGCTTCCTCGGCGGCGCGGCCACCGGTCCCGCCCGGCTGCGGACGCCGCTGCCCGCGCTGCTGCTCGACTCACCCGTCCTGCGCTGCAAGGCCAACCTGCTCACCCGGTTGCAGGGCCTCGACGAACTCGTCGGTCCCGTCGACACCCAGTCCGTCTACGCCACCATCTCCAACCCCCTCCATTCCTGAGGGCCCCTTCCTTCTTGAGGAACCTGCCCCACCCCGTCTCCCGAGAGGAGCGTCGTCGTGCCTCCCACCGATGAGAGCACCGACGCCGGCACCGCCCGCGCCACCCGGACCGACCGGGGGCCCGGGCCCGGATCCCGTGCGGCCACCGGTCTCGACCCGGGCGCCGGAACGGACTGCGAGGACACGCTCGACCTGCGCCTCTCCGACGAGCTGATCGCGCTGTTCGCAGGGGACACCGGATCCCGGCCCGGGACCGCGGAGGGAACCCGGGACGGGACCGTGGAGGGCGCTCCGGACAGGTCCTCCGAGGGGACCCCGGCCGGGGACGACCTGCTCGACCGCGTCGGCGGCTGGGGGCCGGCCAGGACACCCGCGGGCGTTCTCCTCCTCGTCCCCGTGCGCCCCGGCCGCGACCTCCCCCTCGTCCACCGCTGGATGAACGACCCCGCCGTCGCGGAGTTCTGGGAGCTGGCGGGACCCGAGTCCGTGGTCGAGGAACATCTGCTCCGGCAGCTCGACGGCGACGGACGCAGCGTTCCGTGCCTCGGGGTGCTGGACGGCACCCCGATGAGCTACTGGGAGATCTACCGGGCGGATCTCGACCCCCTGGCGCGCCATTACCCCGCCCGGCCCCACGACACCGGGGTCCACCTCCTCGTCGGCGGTGTCGCCGACCGCGGGCGAGGCCTCGGTTCGACCCTGCTCAGAGCCGTCGCCGACCAGGTGCTGGACAAGCGTCCTTCGTGCGCCCGTGTCGTCGCGGAACCCGATCTGCGCAACACCCCTTCCGTGTCCGCGTTCCTGAGCGCCGGCTTCCGGTTCTCCGCCGAGGTCGACCTGCCCGACAAACGGGCGGCCCTCATGGTCCGGGACCGGGCCCTGCGCGATCTGCTGTAGAGCCGTCGCCCGTGGTCCACCGGTCGACCGCCCCCGATCAGGTCCCCTGCCGAGGAGTCTTGGTGCCCCGACCGTCCGACAGCCCGGACGCCCGAGAGACGCCGGTCCCGCACGTCCCGTCCCTCCCGCACGTCCCGCCCCTCCCGCACGAGGACCGCGCGACCGGGGCCGGACCGCGGCCCGCCATCCCCGGACGGCTGCCGCGAGCGTCCGGCGCGCCCGCGCGCCGCCGCCCACGGCACCGCTTCGGCCCCCCTCCACGGGCCGGGACGCCCCGGCCCGTGCCCCGCTCGACCACACCGTCGGTTCCGGACTTGATCGCTCGGTTGTCAGTGGCGCCCCGTAGGCTGGCAGCGCTATGACGAAGCCCTCACTCCGTGAACTCCTGCACGCTGCCGTCACCGCTGTCGGCGGTACGGAGCGCCCCGGCCAGGTGACGATGGCCGAAGCCGTCGCCGGTGCCATCGACGACAGCTCCCACCTGCTGGTCCAGGCGGGCACCGGTACCGGAAAGTCGCTCGGTTACCTGGTGCCCTCGCTCGCCCACGGCGAGCGGGTGGTCGTGGCGACCGCCACCCTGGCGCTCCAGCGCCAGCTCGTGGAGCGGGACCTGCCGCGTACCGTCGACGCGCTGCATCCGCTGCTGCGCCGCCGCCCCGAGTTCGCGATGCTGAAGGGCCGGTCGAACTACCTGTGCCTGCACCGCCTGCACGAGGGCGTGCCGCAGGACGAGGAGGAGGGCCTCTTCGACCCGTTCGAGGCGGCCGCGCCCTCCAGCAAGCTGGGGCAGGACCTGCTGCGGCTGCGCGACTGGTCGGACGAGACCGAGACCGGTGACCGCGACGACCTCACACCCGGTGTCTCCGACCGGGCCTGGGGCCAGGTGTCGGTGTCCTCCCGGGAGTGCCTCGGCGCCACCAAATGCGCCTACGGGGCGGAGTGCTTCGCCGAGATGGCCCGTGAGCGGGCCAAGCTCGCCGAGGTCGTCGTCACCAACCACGCCCTGCTCGCGATCGACGCCATCGAGGGCGCGCCGGTCCTGCCGCAGCACGAGGTGCTGATCGTCGACGAGGCCCACGAGCTGGTCTCCAGGGTCACCGGCGTCGCCACCGGCGAGCTCACACCGGGGCAGGTCAACCGTGCCGTGCGCCGCGCCGCGAAGCTGGTCAACGAAAAGGCCGCCGACCAGCTCCAGACCGCCGCCGAGGGCTTCGAGCGTCTGATGGAGCTGGCCCTGCCGGGCCGTCTGGAGGAGATCCCCGAGGACCTCGGGTACGCGCTGATGGCGCTGCGCGACGCCGCCCGGACGGTGATCACCGCCCTCGGTTCCACCCGGGACAAGTCCGTCCAGGACGAGGACGCCGTGCGCAAGCAGGCCCTGGCGTCCGTCGAGTCCGTGCACGCCGTGGCGGAGCGCATCGCCAACGGCTCCGAGTACGACGTCGTCTGGTACGAGCGTCATGACCGCTTCGGAGCCTCGCTCCGGGTCGCCCCGATGAACGTGTCCGGGCTCCTCAGGGAGAAGCTCTTCGCCGACCGCTCGGTCGTCCTGACGTCCGCGACCCTCAAGCTCGGCGGTGACTTCAACGGCGTGGGAGCGTCGGTGGGGCTCGCCCCGGAAGGCACGGTGGGCGAGGACCTTCCCCAGTGGAAGGGCGTCGACGTCGGCTCGCCCTTCGACTATCCCCGGCAGGGCATCCTCTACGTCGCCAGGCATCTGTCGCGCCCCGCCCGGGACGCCGACCGGGGCGACATGCTCGACGAACTCACCGAGCTGATCCAGGCCGCCGGCGGGCGCACGCTCGGTCTCTTCTCCTCGATGCGCGCGGCCCAGCTCGCGGCCGAGGAGCTGCGGACCCGCATCCCCGAGTACCCGATCCTGCTCCAGGGCGAGGAGACGCTCGGCGAGCTGATCAAGAACTTCGCGGCGGACCCGAAGACCTGTCTGTTCGGCACGCTCTCGCTCTGGCAGGGCGTGGACGTGCCGGGCCCCAGCTGCCAGCTGGTCGTCATGGACAAGATCCCCTTCCCCCGCCCCGACGACCCGCTGATGAGCGCACGCCAGAAGGCGGTCGAGGAGAACGGGGGCAACGGCTTCATGGCCGTCGCCGCCACCCACGCGGCCCTTCTCATGGCCCAGGGCGCCGGCCGTCTCGTCCGGGCCTCGGGGGACCGGGGCGTGGTCGCCGTGCTGGACCAGCGGCTGGCCACGGCCCGTTACGGCAGCTATCTGAAGGCCTCGCTCCCCGACTTCTGGTACACCACGGACCCGGGTCAGGTCCGCAGGTCCCTCGCGGCGATCGACGAGAAGGCCCGGATGACCGAGGAGTCGGCCCCGAAGGCGGACGACGAAGGGGAGACGGAGGACGCGTAACGCCTCCCGGCCTCCAGATCAGGGGGCCGTCCGCGAGTGCTGGGGAACCTCGGGAGCCGGACGGAGGAGGTCCGACGGGTTTCGGAGCCCGCGCCCCGACTTCCTGGAAGCCCCGGCCTCCCGCACCTCCGGACACCCAGCCCTCCGGGCACCCAGCCTTCCGGACACCCAGCCCTCCGGGCACTCAGGTCTCCGGACTCCCAGGTCTCCGGGCACCCAGGTCTCCGGGCGCTCAGGTCTCCAGGCTCCCGGCCCTCCGGGTACTCAGGTCTCCGGACTCCCGCACCTCCGGCCTTCGAGGCTCCGGGCTTCCAGCCCCGAGACTTTGGGCGCCCAGGTCCCCGCGACCCCGGACTTCCGGGCCGTGACCCCGGACCTCCGGCCCTCGAGGCTCCGGACTTCCGGACCCCTGCTTCCGGAGTTCCGCTCCAGGACTTCGGGTACCCCAAGCCTCCGGCCTGGAGCGGAGGCCGTTCTCCGGTCAAGGCCCCCGGCCAGGAAACGCACAGGACCCCGGAACCGGCGCAGTTGGTTCCGGGGCCCGGTCAGGGGCGGGGGCGGTGGGACGCCCGTCGCGGTGTCACACCCGGCGGAGTACGGCGACGACCTTTCCGAGGATGGTCGCCTCGTCACCGGGGATCGGCTGGTACGCCGAGTTGTGCGGCAGCAGCCACACGTGTCCGTCCTCGCGCTTGAAGCGCTTCACCGTGGCTTCGCCGTCCAGCATCGCGGCGACGATGTCGCCGTTCTCGGCGACCGGCTGGCGGCGGACCGTCACCCAGTCCCCGTCACAGATGGCGGCCTCGATCATCGAGTCGCCGACGACCTTCAGGACGAACAGCTCTCCGTCGCCGACCAGCTGGCGGGGGAGGGGGAAGACGTCCTCCACCGACTCCTCGGCGAGGATCGGGCCACCGGCGGCGATACGGCCGACGAGCGGTACGTAGGACGCGGCCGGCTTGCCCGCCGTGTCCGTCGGCTGCACCGACGACTGGTCGGAACCCCGTACCTCGTACGCGCGCGGCCGGTGCGGGTCTCGCCGCAGGAAGCCCTTGCGCTCCAGTGCCATCAGCTGATGCGCCACGGAGGAGGTGCTGGAGAGGCCGACGGCCTGCCCGATCTCCCGCATCGACGGTGGGTAGCCGCGCCGCTGCACGGAGTCCCGGATCACCTCGATCACCCGGCGCTGCCGGTCCGTGAGTCCCGAGCTGTCGGCCCGGATGCCTGGAGGTCGGCCAGGCAGGGAGCGCTTTGGCCCCTCATGATTCGCGGCTTCGTTCATCACATGCACCGGCTCGAGTCGGCCCTGGGAGCGGTCCTGGGCGGTGATGGTGGCGCTGTCTGCGGTGGTGGTCACGTCGGCCCCTCTCGATGGTCTCCCTGCTGAACAACGGTAGTTGCTTTCGAAAGGTTGCGCCAAACACACGTTCGAGTGAAAAAACGTGAATCGCCTGACGTGAGCATGTGTCTGGGTGTATGGCTGGTGACGCGCCTGGCGGGCGAAAGAGTCCCCTGCTGTACCCTTCACCGCCGGAGGCGGCCGTCGCGCCGGCCGGCCCGAGCCGCCGCCCAGTCTGCCATCCGATGGCCGACCGGCCGGGAACCGGCCTCCTTCCGTGCGTCGACCACGCTATCCCCGTGTGTCCGGGATGGGTATGCCTGTGCGGCACGTGCCCTTACGTGTACGACACGCGCGCCGTGGGAGGAATTCGCGAATCGATCCCCACATCTAGTGGTTGGATTGCGCAGACATCCCAGAAGTTGTGGTCCCCCGGGTCTCCGGGCCCCCGGGCATCGCCTATGCTTGGGGCTGCTTCGAGGGGCCGGTGAGGCCCCGCGAGGTCCCTGAGTCGTGCTGTGAAGGAGGGTTGGAGCCATGCACTGCCCCTTCTGCAGGCACCCGGACAGCCGCGTCGTCGACAGTCGTACGACCGACGACGGCACGTCGATCCGCAGGCGCCGCCAGTGCCCCGACTGCTCCCGTCGTTTCACGACCGTGGAGACGTGCTCGCTGATGGTGGTGAAGCGCTCCGGTGTGACCGAGCCCTTCAGCCGCATCAAGGTCATCAACGGCGTGCGCAAGGCCTGCCAGGGACGGCCCGTCACCGAGGACGCGCTCGCCCAGCTCGGGCAGCGGGTCGAGGAGGCCGTGCGAGCCACCGGAAGCGCCGAGCTGACCACCCACGACGTGGGGCTGGCCATACTCGGACCCTTGCAGGAACTCGACCTCGTGGCCTACATGAGGTTCGCGTCCGTGTACCGGGCCTTCGACTCGCTCGACGACTTCGAAGCCGCCATCGCGGAACTCAGGCAGGTGAATCAGCGCCCCTCCGCGGACGACGACGTCCCGGACGCGGTGTGCCAGGAGACCGACCACGGGCCCGGTGGAACCGCGGAGGTTCCCGTGCCCGCCACCGCCGCCGACTGACCGCGGACCGGACCCTTCGGGGTGTCCGGGCCCGCCCGCGGGCGGCGATCACAGACTTGCAGCGCACGGCCGTACCAGCGGCGCGCGCGGCATCAGACACAGACCGTGCCGCGGGAAGTTCGCGGCACTTGAGCGCGTTTTAGCCTGTTACAGGGAGGCGGCATGACAGAGACGGCGAGCGGTCCGGCACGAGGTTCCCGCGCGAAGAGCGGAGCCAAGGGCAGCAAGGGACTGCGCATCGAGCGCATCCACACCACCCCCGGCGTGCACCCGTACGACGAGGTGGAGTGGGAGCGCCGTGACGTCGTCATGACCAACTGGCGCGACGGCTCGGTCAACTTCGAGCAGCGTGGCGTCGAGTTCCCCGGCTTCTGGTCGGTGAACGCGGTCAACATCGTCACCAGCAAGTACTTCCGCGGTGCCGTCGGCACCCCGCAGCGCGAGGTGAGCCTCAAGCAGCTCATCGACCGCATCGTGAAGACGTACCGGAAGGCCGGCGAGGACTTCAAGTACTTCGCGTCGCCCGCCGACGCCGAGATCTTCGAGCACGAGCTGGCGTACGCCCTCCTGCACCAGATCTTCAGCTTCAACAGCCCGGTCTGGTTCAACGTCGGGACCCCCCAGCCCCAGCAGGTCTCCGCCTGCTTCATCCTGTCCGTCGACGACTCCATGGAGTCGATCCTCGACTGGTACAAGGAAGAGGGCATGATCTTCAAGGGCGGCTCCGGCGCCGGCCTGAACCTCTCCCGCATCCGCTCCTCCAAGGAGCTCCTCTCCTCCGGGGGCAACGCCTCGGGTCCCGTCTCCTTCATGCGCGGTGCCGACGCCTCCGCAGGAACGATCAAGTCGGGCGGCGCCACCCGCCGCGCGGCCAAGATGGTCATCCTCGACGTCGACCACCCCGACATCGAGGACTTCATCGAGACCAAGGTCAAGGAGGAGGAGAAGATCCGCGCCCTCCGTGACGCGGGCTTCGACATGGACCTGGGCGGCGACGACATCACGTCCGTCCAGTACCAGAACGCCAACAACTCGGTCCGCGTGAACGACGAGTTCATGAAGGCGGTCGAGCAGGGCGGCACGTTCGGCCTCCGCGCGCGGATGACCGGCGAGGTCATCGAGGAGGTCGACGCCAAGTCCCTCTTCCGCAAGATGGCCGAGGCCGCCTGGGCCTGCGCCGACCCGGGCATCCAGTACGACGACACGATCAACCACTGGCACACGTGCCCGGAGTCCGGCCGTATCAACGGCTCGAACCCGTGCAGCGAGTACATGCACCTGGACAACACGTCCTGCAACCTCGCCTCGCTGAACCTGATGAAGTTCCTGAAGGACGACGGCAAGGGCCACCAGTCCTTCGACGTCGAGCGCTTCGCCCAGGTCGTCGAGCTGGTCATCACCGCGATGGACATCTCCATCTGCTTCGCCGACTTCCCGACCGAGAAGATCGGCGAGAACACCCGCGCCTTCCGTCAGCTGGGCATCGGCTACGCCAACCTCGGCGCCCTCCTCATGGCGACCGGCCACGCGTACGACTCCGACGGCGGCCGCGCGCTCGCCGGCGCCATCACCTCCCTGATGACCGGTAGGTCCTACAAGCGGTCCGCCGAACTCGCCGCGGTCGTGGGCCCGTACGACGGCTACGCCCGCAACGCGCAGCCCCACCAGCGCGTCATGAAGCAGCACGCCGACGCCAACACCACGGCCGTCCGCATGGACGACCTGGACACCCCGATCTGGGCCGCCGCCACGGAGGCGTGGCAGGACGTGATCCGCCTCGGCGAGAAGAACGGATTCCGCAACGCGCAGGCCTCCGTCATCGCCCCGACCGGCACCATCGGTCTCGCGATGTCCTGCGACACCACCGGCCTCGAACCCGACCTCGCGCTGGTCAAGTTCAAGAAGCTGGTCGGCGGCGGCTCGATGCAGATCGTCAACGGCACCGTCCCGCAGGCCCTGCGCCGCCTGGGCTACCAGGAGGAGCAGATCGAGGCGATCGTCGCCCACATCGCCGAGCACGGCAATGTCGTCGACGCCCCGGGCCTCAAGCACGAGCACTACGAGGTCTTCGACTGCGCCATGGGCGAGCGCTCCATCTCCGCGATGGGCCACGTCCGCATGATGGCCGCGATCCAGCCGTGGATCTCCGGCGCGCTCTCCAAGACGGTCAACCTGCCGGAGACGGCGACCGTCGAGGACGTCGAGGAGGTCTACTTCGAGGCGTGGAAGATGGGCGTCAAGGCGCTCGCGATCTACCGCGACAACTGCAAGGTCGGCCAGCCCCTCTCCGCCAAGACCAAGGAGAAGGAGAAGGCCGAGGTCACGGCCAAGGCCGAGGAAACGATCCGTACCGCGGTCGAGAAGGTCGTCGAGTACCGCCCGGTCCGCAAGCGTCTGCCCAAGGGCCGTCCCGGCATCACCACGTCCTTCACGGTCGGCGGCGCCGAGGGCTACATGACCGCCAACTCCTACCCCGACGACGGTCTCGGCGAGGTCTTCCTGAAGATGTCGAAGCAGGGTTCCACCCTCGCGGGCATGATGGACGCCTTCTCGATCGCCGTCTCGGTCGGTCTGCAGTACGGCGTGCCGCTGGAGACGTACGTCTCGAAGTTCACCAACATGCGCTTCGAGCCGGCCGGCATGACGGACGACCCGGACGTGCGGATGGCGCAGTCGATCGTCGACTACATCTTCCGCCGCCTGGCGCTGGACTTCCTGCCCTTCGAGACGCGCTCCGCGCTCGGCATCCACTCCGCCGAGGAGCGTCAGCGTCACCTGGAGACGGGCTCCTACGAGCCCGCCGATGACGAGGTCGACGTCGAGGGCCTGGCCCAGTCGGCGCCCCGCGCGCAGGAGCTGAAGGCCGTCGCCGCCCCCAGGGCCGAGGTCGTCGCGGCCGAGCCCGCCCCGAGGCAGGTCCACACCAGCGCCGAGCTGGTGGAGATGCAGCTGGGCATCCAGGCCGACGCCCCGCTCTGCTTCTCCTGCGGCACGAAGATGCAGCGGGCCGGCTCCTGCTACATCTGCGAGGGCTGCGGTTCGACGAGCGGTTGCAGCTGATCCCGGGCGCCGTTGAGGCGTAGATGCCTGTTCAGGGCGGTGGAGCCGGTCTCGCGGCTCCACCGCCCTCGGCGCGTGTGACGCCTGGCCGTTGTGTTCGACGCAACGCGCCGCCGCGTCGAGGGCCTGGTACCGCGATCGCCGGCGTGGCATGCTCCGGGTCATGATCAAAAGAATCGAGCCCTCCGTCCGCCGATGAGCGAGACGACCGGGACGGGACTGCCCGGATCACCGACAACGCTGTTCGACCACGCGCTCCGGCTGCATCGGCCGGCTCCCGGAGAGCCGCTTCGTCGCGACGGGGAGCCGTATCCCGACGACGGCTTGCACCGTCATCGGAAAGGCCCGCCGATACCTGAGGACCGGCACTCGGTCGGCAAGGACGCGGCACTCATCCTCGACGCGCATTTCGCGCGGGCCTCCGCCCTTCCCGGTGAATTGGCCGATGCCTTCCACGACGTCCACATCCCGATCCACCCCAACGAGCACATCGCCGCCGCGGCCGAGCGGGCGGACGGGGACCGCGTTCGCCGAACGGGCCGCTGGCTGGTCCGACATGGCACCGACCGATGCTCGGTCACCGTGGGACTGGCCTTGCTCGCCGCCGTGGGAACAGCCGACGACATCCCGTTGATCCGGACGATCGGTCTGCTCTCCAACCGCTTCGGACCACTGGCGGCGCACGCTTTCGAGCGTCAGCCGGCCGGAGTCGAGGCCCTGCTGTGGCTCGCCGAGCGGGTCACCGGCTGGGGACGCGTGTATGTCGTCGAAGCCCTCTGCAGACTCGACGACCCGACTGCCCGGCCGTGGCTGCTTCGCAGGGCCTGCGACGGCGACGTCCTCAACGGGTACTTCGCCGGCACGGTCGCCACGGTCGCGAGGCTCCATGAGGCGCTTGCAGACCTCGACACCGACAGCGAGATGGTCGACCACGTCGGCCGGCTGCTCCATCTGATGAGTGACTGCGGGGGGATGGGGCTCACTCTCGCCCACTACCCCCATGCGGGAGCGGTCCTGGAAGCTCATGCTCGCCGTGCGGGTTCGCTCAGTCCGACCGTCGAGCGCTACTTCACGATCGCGATGCTCGCTCAGCACCTGACCACGGAGTCCTCCGAGGCCGCGGGTTGCACGGTGGCGCAGCAGCAGGCGCTCCGAGAGGCGTATCTCGAAGTCCTCGACCGAGAGGAGTGGATCCGGACCGCACGCGCCGGGCTCGCGGCGGACGACAGCGGGATGCGGTGGCTCGCCGACCACCGGGCGCCGCGGTTGAGGCTGCGTGCGTTCCCCGACGGATAGGCGAACGCCGAGGAACAGCACACGCCGAGGAACAGCGCACGCCAGAACATGGGGTCTCCGCCAGTACGCCGGGCAACGGTTCGGTGAGCGGTCGCGGTTGACACCGGGCGCACTTCGGGCGTGAAGGGCTGGTCAGGGCGGTGGAGCGGGCAGTCGGCTCCACCGCCCTCGGCGTCCTGGGCCAAGGGCGGTCGCGCCCGGAGGCGGGCCCGTCGCGCGGACCGGCTCAGGACGTTCCGCGTGCCGGTGCGCGAAGGCCGCGGACCGTGGTGGAATTCGCCTTTCCCGCGAAACGATCAACGGTTAGTCTCCCTCCGCGCGCACGGAGCGCGACGGGGAGAGCGGGGGGACATGGCCGACAAGGTGGCCGGATCGAGGAGAGGCCTGAACGCGGGGGTCCAGACCTTCGCGGCGGTGGCGCTGGTCGCGGGCGTCGCGGGGGGCGTAGGGGGGCTGTGGCGGATCATCCCGAAGGGCGACGGTGCCGATGGACCGGCCACCTGCGCCGACGGGCACGGCACCCCGCCGGCGAAGCGCGTCTCCGGCGCGCAGTTGTGCCGGGCGCTGAACCGTTCGGACCTGCCGGTCCTCCTCGGGACGCCCGACGAGCACGCGCGGACGGCCGACGGCGACGACGGCTGGATCACCCTCGACGGCGGAACCAGGATCGCCAGCCCCGAAGCGAACGTCACGCTGAAGACCTACTCCGTGAAGCTGTCGGCTTCCGAGGACCGGTTCTCCGTCTCCCAGGGCCTCGATCTGCTGCCGAAGGCCGAGCCGAGGCAGATCCTCGGACACCCGGCGGTCCTCTACTCGGACCGGACGGCCGCCCTCACCCTCGATTCCGGCAAGGCCGGGAGCGGCCCGGGCGGCACCGCCCGCAGCCTGCTGGTCGCCAGGGACGTGAAGGACGGGGGCGGTTCGTTCGAGATCTCCGTCCGGCGTCAGGACGGAGCGGCACCCGACGACGCGGCGCTGTTCCGCGTCGCCGAGCTGGTGCTGCCGACGGTCCCGGGCTGGAAGAGCGGCTGAGGACCCGCCGCCGGGCGAGCCCGCGACCGGGGGCCGGCACGGCGCGGGTACGGAGTCACCCGGCTGGGTCTCAGGCCTCCTGCGGGCTGCCCATGACCCGGGCGAAGGTCGCCGGGTCGGTGTCGTAGCCGCGGACACCCGCGTGGAACGTCCACTCCCCGGAGTGGTCGCGCACGAACTCCCCGATGGTCGCGGCCGTCGAGCCCAGGACGTCGCCGAAGTCGCCCTGGGTCAGCACGGTGTAACCCTCGCGCAGACGGAAACCGGGATTGAGGACACCGGCGAAGGTCCGCGACTCGGTGCGCTGCTGGATGAGGACGCCGACGACCACGCGCGCGTAACGGCCGTCCAGGCGGTCGAGCTCCAGGGTCATGACCTCGTCCCAGCCGAAGCCCTTGCCGTCCTTGCTGTCACGGTTCAGATAGATGGTGCCGTCCGGCGAGCGGCTGCCGAAGTACACCACGTAGTCGGGGTTCCCGTGCGGCGCGGACGCCAGATACGTCGCCGCGACGATGTCGAGATCGGTCGCGGGCTCGCCTGTGGGACTGGGGTCCCACTTGATCGCCAACTCGGCCTTGCGGATCCCCTTGTTGAGACCGTTCACCGGATGTCCCCTCCCCGTTCCTCACCACTTGCCGAGCCAACTCCCCTGATAGCGGGGCAGGTTGTCCATCGTGCCACGCGTGCCGGGACACACGCCCGGATCCACTCCGCCGGAGCGTGACCGGCGCCACGTTCCGGGGCCTTACGATGGCGCGGTGCTGGTCAAGTGGATTCGCTGCACCGTGGTCGACCGCCGCGGTTTCGAACGGGGGCAGCGAAAGTGGGCGGGGCTTCTGGGGGAGCCGGGATTCCGGGGGCAGGGGGGAGGGTGGAGTGTGGGACGGACCGGCGTCGCGCACATCTTCTCCTTCTGGGAGAGCCGTGCCTTCTACGACTCCTTCATGGCCCGGTCCCATGACCGGCTCGCCGCCTCGCAGTCGGGCACCTTCAAGGACTCCCAGGTCAAACTGTTCGACTACCGCTTCGACGTGAAGACCGGCTTCGAGCCGCGCTTCACGGACTCCGACGTGGTCCGGGTCGCGCACTGCCGTGTCCGCGAGGAGCGCGCGGAGCACTTCGCGCTCATGCAGGAGAAGGTCTGGAACCCCGCGATGGCCGGTTCGCCCGGCATGGTGAGGGGCATGTTCGGCGAGGCGCCCGGCAGCGAGTTCCTGGTCCTGTCCATGTGGCAGTCGGCCGCGGAGCACGGAAAATACCGGGCCGAGCGGGTGGAGAGGCTCGCGCTGCGCGCCCAGATCGAGGCCGACATAGCCGCCCTCGCGGGCGACATCGTGCAGCTGGAACCCGGCTGGATCGTCTGACGGCACCCTCCCGCCGAGCGAACTGGCGTGCGAGACGGTGTGTGACCTGCGCCGTATGTGACCCGTACGGCTCCTCGAACGGCGTCGGCACGATCTAGGGTTTTGGCATGGCACGACCACGGCGCATCGTCCTTGTCCGGCACGGCGAGTCGGTGGGCAATGCCGATGACACCGTGTACGAACGTGAGCCCGACCACGCACTGGCGCTCACGGAGACAGGGTGGCAACAGGCGGAGGACACCGGCAAGCGGCTGCGCGAGCTCTTCGGCAGGGAGCGGGTGAGCGTTTACGTCTCCCCCTACCGCCGTACCCACGAGACCTTCCGCGCCTTCCACCTCGACCCGGGGCTCGTCCGGGTGCGCGAGGAGCCCCGGCTGCGGGAGCAGGACTGGGGCAACTGGCAGGACCGTGACGACGTACGTCTCCAGAAGGCCTACCGCGACGCGTACGGGCACTTCTTCTACCGGTTCGCGCAAGGAGAGTCCGGCGCCGACGTGTACGACCGGGTCGGCGGCTTCCTGGAGAGCCTGTACCGCAGCTTCGAGGCCCCCGACCACCCGCCGAACGTGCTCCTGGTGACCCACGGCCTGGCCATGCGGCTGTTCTGCATGCGCTGGTTCCACTGGACGGTCGCCGAGTTCGAATCGCTCTCCAACCCGGGGAACGCGGAGGTGAGGATGCTCGTTCTGGGGGAGGACGGCCGGTACACCCTCGACCGTCCCTTCGAGCAGTGGCGTGATCCGGAAGTCGTTCGGAGCCACCGGATAGAGTGGCAGGGCGATGATCGCTGACACCTCTCCCGACGGGCGCTTCGAGCGCGCCCTCGCCAGCCTGCGCGGACTCGCGGTGGGAGACGCGCTGGGCTCGCAGTTCTTCGTGCCCGCGAACTACCCGCTGCTCAAGCGCCGGGAACTGCCGCCCCGCCCCTGGCAGTGGACCGACGACACCGAGATGGCCTGCTCCGTGGTCGCCGTCCTGGCCACGCACCACCGCGTCGACCAGGACGCACTGGCCCACTCCTTCGCCGACCACCACGACTTCGACCGGGGCTACGGCCCTGCGGTCAACCGGCTGCTGCGGCTGGTCCGCGAGGGCGGCGACTGGCGTGAGCTCGCGTCCGCCCTCTTCAAGGGGCAGGGCTCCTGGGGCAACGGCGCAGCGATGCGGATCGCCCCCCTGGGCGCCTGGTACGCCGACGACCCGGAGCAGGCGACCCACCAGGCGGAGATCTCCGCCTATCCGACACACCAGCACCGTGAGGCCGTGGTCGGCGCCATGGCCGTCGCCGCGGCCGCCGCGCTGGCCGCCGACCCGGCGGGCCCCCCGAGCGCCGAGGCCCTGCTCGACGGCGTCATCGCGCTCGTACCGCGCAGCGCCGTGGGGGCCGGGCTCAGACGCGCCCGGGACATGCTCGACTACGGGGACGCCGCGACCGTGGCCGCCGTGCTGGGCTGCGGACGGCGTACGTCGGCCCACGACACCGTTCCCTTCGCCCTCTGGTCGGCCGCCCGCGCCCTGGGGAAGTACGAGGAGGGCTTCTGGGTCACCGCCCAGGTCGGCGGCGACGTGGACACGACCTGCTCCATCGTCGGCGGTGTGATCGCCTCCGGGAAGGCGGGAGCGCCTCCCGGAGCGTGGCTGGAAGCCACGGAGGCGCTGCCGGAATGGCTGCCGGGGCTCGCGTCCGGGCGTACGGCCGGCGGCGCGTAAGGGCGTACGGCCGGGCAAGGGGGTTCCCGGGCCGTTGCCGGGCCGTGGAGGCGACCCCGGACGGTGAGCGATGGGCAGCCCTCGTGCGGGCGCAGAGGCCCTCGTGCGGGCTCGGGGCCCTCACGGACGGGCTGCCCCAGGCCTTGCGGACCGGCGATGGCTCCGGGCGGGCCGTCGGGGGCCGCGGGGCCGTCACGGCGGTCTCCGCGAAGGGAGCGCGCAGCGGTCGTCGGGAGCTGTGTCACAGGCTTGCTACAGCCCCGCAGCCCCGTCGTGAGCCGCTTTGCCCGTGGATACCCTGTGCGCCACGCCGTCCGTTGATCATGGCGGGCGTGTGCCGACGAGACACCGGACGACAGCCCCTCCGCCGCCGTGGCGCGATCCGGGCTGCCCGGTGACCGGCTGGGAGGGGATCCCTTGTCCGACATACCGTCCAAGCCCGAGCCCGGAGACGAGGCATCGGAGCAGCGGAAGAGTCCGGAGGCGAGCGGGGCGGTCCCGGGATCCGGATCCCGGCTCCCGGAGCCGGCGGACCCGGAGGACTCCACGGATCCGGCCGCACCGGGATTCGCGGGGCGGCGGCCGGACACCACCGGTTCCGGCGCCACGGCGAAGGCGGACGGCCCCGGGGACGCGGACGGCCCCGGGGCCGGGGAAGAGCCAGGGGGCGGCGAGGGGGCCGGGGAAGAGGAAGAGCCCGGGGGAGACGGCGAGGGGACCGAGGGCGGTGACGAGTCCGGCGGTGACGAGTCCGGCGGTGACGGGGGCACCGGTGACACGCGAGGACTCCGCCCGCAGCCCAGGACCGAGGGGGTGACCAGGGCCGACGGCGCGGTGCGCTCCCAGGCCGCCAGGTCACCGCACGCGGACACCGGCAAGGCGTCCCCGCCGTCCGCCTCCGGCTTGTGGTCACCGGAGCTGTGGGCCATGAGGGCCGCCCCGGTGGGCACGTCCACGCTGTGGGCCGTGCTCGCGACCGGAGTGCTGAGCATGCTGCTCCTCGACGGCGGTCTGGCCGTCAACCTCCTGCTGGTCGCGGTCCCCGCCTCGCTCGCCGCGTACTTCGCGGGCCGGGACGCGAGACGCCGCACGCGCGCGTGGAGCCTGGTCTGGGGCATCGGCGGCATCGGTCTGCTGGCCGTGCCCGCTCTGCGCGACGCGGACTGGCCCTCGTTCCTGGCCGTCGTGACGGCGATCGGGCTCGGCTCGCTCGCGCTGAACGGCGGCCGCACCTGGCCCGCGGTCCTGCTCGGCCCCATCGGTGTGGTCAACTCCGTGATCACCGGAGTCGCCTGGGGCTGGAGCGGGCTGCGGGAACGATTCGGCGGTGCCCGTCGCGGGGTGGGTGTCGGGCTGCGCGCGTTCGTGGTGAGCGCGCTCCTGCTGCTGGTCTTCGGGGCATTGTTCGCCGGAGCCGACGCGGCCTTCGCCGATCTGCTCGGCGACCTGGTGCCGGACGCCTCCGTCGCCGACGGGCCCTGGCGCGTGGTGCTCCTGGTGGGGGGCCTGGCCGTGGCACTGGCCGTGGCCCACACGGCGGCCGCGCCCGTCCGGCTGGACCGGGTCGTGGTGCGCCCCGGACGTGCGCGCAACCGCGTCGAGTGGGCCCTCCCGCTGATCGTGCTGATCGTGCTCTTCGCGGCCTTCAACGCGGTCCAGCTCGTCGTCCTCTTCGGTGGCTACGACGCCGTGCTGGAGAAGACCGGCCTGTCGTACTCCCAGTACGCGCGGCAGGGCTTCTGGCAGCTTCTGTTCGTCACGCTGCTGACCCTGCTCGTCGTGGTGTTCGCGCTGCGCTGGGCACCGCGGGACGGGGCGGGCGACCGGAAGCTGGTGCGGAGCGTGCTGGGAACCCTGTGCGCGCTGACGCTCGTCGTCGTGGCATCCGCCGTGCGGCGCATGGACATGTACGTGGATGCCTACGGGCTGACGCGGCTGAGGATCTCGGTGCTGGCCGGGGAGCTGTGGCTGGGCCTGGTCATCGTGCTCATCATGGCGGCCGGTGTGTGGGGCGCCCGCTGGCTGCCCCGCGCCGTCGCGGCCGGCGCGGCGGCCGGCGTCCTCGCGTTCGGACTGATGTCGCCCGACGGCCTGATCGCCGAGCGGAACGTCCAGCGGTACGAGGAAACGGGCAAGTTCGACCTCCTGTACGCCCGTGACCTGTCGGCCGACGCCGTCCCCGCCCTCGACAAGCTCAAGGAGCCGATGCGTTCCTGCGTGCTGAGGTCGATCGCCGACGACCTGAGCCAGGACGACGCGCCCTGGTACGCGACCAGTTGGGGCGAGGTCCGGGCCCGGGACATCCTCCGCGACCACCCGCTGGTCGAGCCCGCCAACGGGAGCGTGTGCGACTCGCTGGCGGGGATCCCCGAGTACCGCTGAGCGGCTCGCTCCGACGTCTCGACGGGGCCGGTCGCCAGCCCCGTGCCGCGGACGGCCGGACCGCGGTCGCCCCGGGTCTTCCCGACCCGGACCGCGCCCCGGCCCTCCGCGGCTCCGCCCTCAGCCCGCGGCCGGTCCCGCCGTGCCGGCGAGAGCCTCCAGGTCGCTCCTGCGGACCCTGATCACCAGCGCTGCGGTGGCCAGGGCGAGCAGGGCCATGCCCGCCGCCGGTACGAAGGCGGTCGAGATGCCGTGGGCGAGCACGTCATGGCCCCAGGGAGCCGGCAGTTGGTGGGTCTTGGCGAACGCCGCCTTCTGCTCGGCCGAGCCGTCCGCCAGGAACTTCGGCACCTGCTTCCGCGCCTCGTCGCGGCTGGCCGAGCCGAAGACCGTGGTGAGGATGGAGAGGCCGAGCGAACCACCCACCTGCTGCGTCACATTGAGCAGACCGGAGGCCGCGCCCGCCTCGTGCTGGGCGACGCCGGAGACCGCGGTCACCGTCAGCGTCACGAAGTTCAGGCCCATGCCGAACCCGAACAGCAGCATCGGGCCGAGAACTCCGCCCGCGTACGAGTCGTCGGGGCTGATGAAGGTCAGCCAGCCGAGCCCGAGGGCCACGAGCGACGAGCCGGTGACCATGAACGGCTTGGGGCCGAGCACCGGCAGGAAGCGCTGCGACAGACCCGCGCCGACCGCGATCGCGACGGTCACCGGGAGGAAGGCCACACCGGCCGAGATCGGGGTGTACCCCAGCACGTTCTGCACGAAGAGCACGATGTAGAAGAACATGCCGAACATCGCGGCCGCGAGACTCAGCATGATCAGGTACGTGCCCGAACGGTTGCGGTCGGCGAACATCCCCAGCGGGGTGATGGGCTCCCGAGCCCGCGTCTCGATGATCCCGAAGGCCAGCAGCAGGGCCGCCGCCGCGCCGAACGACCCGATCGTGAGGCTGTCCCGCCAGCCGTTCTCCGCCGCGCGGATGAAGCCGTAGACCAGGGACGCCATACCGGCCGTCGAGGTGAGCGCGCCCGCGATGTCGAAGCGCCCCGGATGGCGCTGGGACTCGTTGATGTACATCGGCGCCAGAACGGCGATCAGGATGCCGATGGGCACGTTGACGAAGAGGACCCACCGCCAGTCGAGCCACTCGGTGAGCATGCCTCCGGCGAGCAGACCGATGGCGCCGCCGCCGGCCGAGACCGTCGCGAAGACGGCGAAGGCCCGGTTCCGTTCCGGCCCCTCCGGGAAGGTCGTCGTGATCAGGGCCAGCGAGGTCGGCGAGGCGATCGCGCCGCCCACGCCCTGAAGGGCCCGCGCCGCCAGCAACTGCCAGGGTTCCTGGGCGAGTCCGCCGAGCAGCGAGGCGAAGGTGAACAGCAGGATGCCGGTCATGAAGACCCGCCGCCGGCCGAGGATGTCACCGGCCCGTGCGCCGAGAAGCAGCAGGCCACCGAAGGTGAGGGTGTACGAACTGACCACCCATGTCAGGTCGGTCGTACTGAAGTCGAGAGCGTCTTGAATGTGCGGGAGCGCGATGTTCACAATCGTCGCGTCGAGTACCACCATGAGTTGGCAGGCCGCGATGACGGTGAGCGCGATGCCGGGATGCCCCTCCCGGCGGGCCGCACCTGGCTTGCTGTCCTGAATCAACTGAGAGGTTGTCACTATGCTTCCCCCACAAGTGTGTTAGTGAACGCTCGCGTTCACTTCCGCGTCAACGGTAGTGACTCCCCGTCAGTGAACGCAAGCGTTCACTGAAGTCGCCGTCCGATGGCGTCGGTCCGATCGCCAGCTCCGCACGAAAGTCCGGATCTCCCCGAATTCCGCTCCTCAGCACGACGGAGACACTCTGATGGTTACTTCGCGTTGGACGGCCGCCCCCGCTCAGGCGCCCTCCTCGCGCCGGCGCGGTGCCGTGCTCGAGCGCGCGATCCTGGAAGCCGCGCTGGAACAGCTCGGCGCGGTCGGCTGGAACGGCCTCACCATGGAGGGGGTGGCCGCGGGTGCCCGGACCGGCAAGGCGGCGGTCTACCGCCGCTGGTCCTCGAAGGCGGACCTGGTCGCGGACGCGCTCCGGGCCGGACTGCCGGACCTGACCCGGGCTCCCGACCTCGGCAGTGTCCGGGAGGACCTGCTGGGGGTGTGCCGGCGTGTCCGTGAGGCGATGTTCTCGCGGCCCGGGATCGCGCTCCGCTCGGTGCTTCACGAATGCGACGCGAAGCAGGCCGAACGTTTCAATCAGGTCATCCTCGGCGGGGTCGTCGAACCCACGCTGCATCTGCTCCGCGAGGTCGTTCAGCGTGGTATCGAGCGGGGTGAGGTGCGCCCTGACGCCGCGAACTCGTACGTCTTCGACGCCGTCCCGGCGATGATGATGTACCGGTCCAAGGTGTGCGCGAGCGAATGGAGCGATCTGGATCTCCAGGAGATGATCGACCAGATGATGGTTCCGCTCCTGGGCGTACGCGTCGGCTGACCGGCCTGCGCGGTGCGGTCGACAGGCCCGCGGGGATCGGCCGGCCCGCGTGCGCGAGCCGGCCGGTCGGCTCGGGGAGGGCTTTCCGGCGGCTCGGGGAACCTGGGTGTCGCGAGAGGCTCCGGGCGGCGTACTCTGAGGGCGCCATGCCGTACGAACCCCCCACCCACACCGTCGAGCGCTCCCTCCGCGCCACGACCGGAGCGAAGGTCATTGCCGGTGTCGACGAGGTGGGGCGCGGTGCCTGGGCCGGCCCCGTCACCGTCTGTGCCGCCGTCACCGGCCTGCGCCGCCCGCCCGAAGGGCTCACCGACTCCAAGCTCCTGACCGTCAGGCGCCGGACCGCGCTCGCCGTGGAGTTGGAGGAATGGGTGACGGCGTACGCCCTCGGGCACGCCTCCCCGGAGGAGATCGACCGGCTGGGAATGACGGCCGCGCTGCGCCTCGCGGCCGTGCGCGCCCTGGAAGCCTTGCCGGTCCGTCCCGACGCGGTCATCCTCGACGGGAAGCACGACTATCTCGGCGACCCCTGGCAGGTCCGTACGGTGATCAAGGGCGACCGGTCCTGCATCGCCGTCGCTGCGGCCTCGGTGATCGCCAAGGTGCGGCGCGACAAAATGATGGCCGAACTGGGTGTCGGCCATGCAGACTTCGGCTTTGCGGCCAACGCCGGGTATCCGTCACCGGTCCACAAAGCCGCGCTGGAGGAGCGGGGACCCACCCCGTACCACCGGTTGTCGTGGGCGTATCTTGATGCGCTGCCCCAGTGGCGGCACCTCAAGAAGGCCCGCAACGGGGCGGACGGAAACGTTCCGGAGATCGAAGGCCAGCTCGGCTTCGATTTCTGACGACTCCGTTCGCACTCATGTGCCACCCGCCGGGGCGAGTCGCACCGGCGTTTGATAGATATCAGCTCATGCCTCTCATTCCCGAGGAGCCTCAGATTCACGAGAGTGCCCAGGGTCCCCGCGTTACCCCGGCCAGTGGCCGCACCGCGCCGACCCCCCGCCCCGTACCCGGTCCCCGTCCCGCAGCTCCGCCGCGTCCCGGCCGTCCGGGTCCTGTCCGGCCGATGCCGGCCCAACGCACCCCGCGCGAGCCGGTCGTGGCCACGCCGGGGCCGTCCGCCAAGCCGGCCGCGCCCGCGGCCGTCACCCCGCAGATCCAGCTCGTCCCGGCCTCGGCCGACGGCGCGCTGGACGCCGCGGAGGAAGCCGTCGACCTGCTGCTGGAGTCGGGCCGCGCTCCCGGTGAGGTGCTGGTGGTCACCACCGGCGATCCGCACCCGTGGGCCGCGCACGAACTCTCCTTCGGCGAGGCCGCCTACTGGGCGCAGCACGACGCCGGTGACGACGTCTTCTACACCGACGCCGCTGCCGTGCGCCGGGCCGCCTCCCGTCCCGTGGTCGTGGTCGCGGTCAACGGTGGTTCCGGCGAGGCCGCCGCGGCCGCCCTGCCCCTGGCCCTCGGCCGGGCCGGTGCCCTGCTGATCGTCTGCGGCGACCCGCAGCAGATCAACTCGGTCCTGGCCGCGGGCGTCTGAGCGCGTTCCGGACCCGGTCCGGAATGCGCCCGGCGGGACGCCGGGGGTGCCGCCACGGCGGCACCTGCACGGCGGTCGGTTCCGCGTGCCCGCGTGCGTTCACGACCGCGCGACGGATGATCCGTCGCTCGTTCGTGCGGTGCGAGGCGGCCCTGCCGCGCCCGCTTCCGCCTGCGGACCTTCCGGCCTCCTGGGGGGTGTCGCGAGGCGGGGACCGGCCGTCCCCCGTGCCCGCCTCACGGGTCCGCCGTCTGTGCCGGCGCGGGTGCTTCGCACGGCATGCGCGCATTCGCCCGATGCGCGGCCCGTTGCCCGGTGCGCGTCCTCTTCGGCGCGGTCCCGGACCTGAGCCGCGTGTCCGCGGCACACCCGTGCTCGAGCTGTACGGTCCCGGCGTGGACCAGGCCCGGACGTGTGCGGCCCGCCTTCCCCCGGGCGGGCCACCGCCCGTTACGTGCCCGCCTCTAGCGGGCGGCCGCCCTGCGCATCACCTCGGACGCGACGCCTCCGGTGCGGGGCAGGGGCGGCATTACCTCGCCCACGTAGAACTCCGGCGCCGACTCCGAGTTGGGGCGGCGTCCGCCGCGGCCCTCGCCGAGAACCTGCCAGCCGTCACGTGTCAGTGTGATGTACGCGCCGCACCGCAGCCCGTGGAGCGTGCAGGCGTCCCGCAGCCCCCACATCCAGGCCCCGTCCTCCTCCGTCCAGCGCGCGTCGCCGTCCCGGCAGTACAGCAGTACGGCCGTGCGCGCGGGAGTACGGCGCCGCAGGTCGTGCGGGATGACCCGGCGCAGCTGCGCGAGCAGCGCGTTGCGGAACATCCAGCCGTCGGCCGGTGCCGAACGCCGCGTGAAGGAGGCGCTCGCCATCAGCCGTTCGTCCTGGTCGAGCACCGCGACGACCGCCGTCGACGGTCTGGGCCGGTGCCGGGCGTGAAGGCCGCTCACGACCTCACGGGGATCGCGCAGAAGCGGAATCCCGGCCGAGGCCCATTCGGCGGGTTCCAGCATGCGGGTCAGTGGAGTGGTGGAAGCGGCGGACAGGTCGGGAGACGTCGACATGGTTGCCGCCGAGGACGGAGCGAATCCGAAGGTCACGGTCCTCCCTTCGGCTACGTGCCCATACGGTGGGCGGGGTCGGACTTGGGGGAATGGCACGCCGCAGCAGAGCCCTACCGGACCACGGGCAAACCGTGCGGGGAGCGGACCTCAATTCTTCCTGTCGAACTGGGTTGCGGCAACGAGCAATCGGAGCCGCAGACCTTTTTCGGATGATTAGAGTCCTATATACCTGCCCGGTGTTTCGAATCGCGACACGCGAGTCACGCTTGTACGGCGAGGACCAGCGGCAATACAGCCTGAGCGCCCGCTCTGCGAAGCATCCGCGACGCCACCGCCAGCGTCCAGCCCGTCTCCGTGGCGTCGTCCACCAGCAGGACCGGACCCCCCGCGTCCTTCAGGGCGTCGGCCAGCCGTGACGGCACGGTCAGGGCTCCGTCCAGCGCCTTCAGCCGCTGTGCGCTGTTGCTCCGGGAGACCGGGGCCGCCTCGCCGACGTACTCCACGGATCCCAGCAGTGGCAGCCGGCCGATCTCCGCGATCCGCGTGCCGAGCGAGTGGATCAGCTGCGGCCGTGAGCGCGAGGCGATGGTCACCACGCCCACGGGACGCGGCTGCGCGTCGGGCTGCCCCGACGCCCAGCCGCCGGGGCCCCTCGCCCAGTCGGCCAGGACGCCGACCACGGCCTGGGCGACATCGTCAGGAACAGGCCCGTCCGGAGCCTGCGGGGCGAGCATCGGCCGCAGTCGGTTGCCCCAGCCGATGTCCGAGAGCCGCCCCAGGGCGCGCCCGGGAGCCGCCTGTTCACCGGCCGGGATGCGGCCTTTCAGTTCGACGCCGACCGCGGCCAGCCCGGTCGGCCACATCTTCCGGGGCTCGACCTCGACGCCCGCGCGGTCCAGCTCGCCGTTCGCCGCGTCCAGCGCGGCGGCGGACACGGATGCCTGGAATCGTCCGCCGGCGCAGTTGTCGCAGCGCCCGCACGGCGCCGCGCCCTCGTCGTCCAGCTGCCACCGCAGGAACTCCATGCGGCAGCCGGTCGTCGACACGTAGTCCCGCATCGCCTGCTGCTCCGCCGCCCGCTGCTTGGTGACCCAGGCGTAGCGCTCGGTGTCGTACGTCCAGGACGTGCCCGTGGAGATCCAGCCCCCCTTGACCCGGTGCACGGCCCCGTCCACGTCGAGCACCTTGAGCATGGTCTCCAGGCGGGACCTGCGCAGTTCCACCAGCGGTTCCAGCGCGGGCAGGGAGAGGGGGCGCTCGGCCCGGGCCAGCACGTCCAGCGTGCGGCGCACCTGCTCCTCCGGCGGGAAGGCGATCGAGGCGAAGTACTCCCAGATCGCCTGGTCCTCCTTGCCCGGCAGGAGCAGGACCTCCGCGTGCTCCACACCACGGCCCGCGCGTCCCACCTGCTGGTAGTAGGCGATCGGGGAGGAGGGGGAACCCAGGTGCACCACGAAACCCAGGTCGGGCTTGTCGAAGCCCATGCCCAGCGCCGACGTGGCGATCAGGGCCTTGACGCGATTGGCGAGCAGGTCCTCCTCGGCCTGCTGGCGGTCGGCGTTCTCGGTCTTCCCCGTGTACGACGCCACGGTGTACCCGCTCTGGCGCAGGAACGCGGTGACCTCCTCGGCCGCGGCCACGGTGAGCGTGTAGACGATCCCCGAGCCCGGAAGGTCGTTCAGGTGCTCGGCCAGCCAGGCCATGCGGTGCGCGGCGTCCGGCAGCCGCAGCACGCCGAGGCTCAGGCTCTCCCGGTCCAGGGGACCGCGCAGGACCAGGGCGTCGGTGCTCACGCCGGTGCCCAGTTGCTCGGCCACGTCGGCCGTCACGCGCGCGTTGGCCGTCGCGGTGGTGGCCAGCACCGGGGTGTCGGGCGGGAGGTCGGCGAGCATGGTGCGCAGGCGTCGGTAGTCCGGCCGGAAATCGTGGCCCCAGTCGGAGATGCAGTGCGCCTCGTCGACCACCAGCAGGCCGGTGGCCGCGGCCAGCTTGGGCAGCACCTGGTCACGGAAGTCGGGATTGTTCAGTCTTTCCGGACTCACCAGGAGGACGTCGACCTCGCTCGCCGCCACCTCGGCCTGGATGGTCTCCCAGTCCTCCGTGTTGGAGGAGTTGATCGTCCGGGCGCGGATTCCGGCGCGGGCCGCCGCCTCCACCTGGTTGCGCATCAGCGCCAGGAGCGGTGAGACGATCACCGTGGGCCCGGCGCCCGCCTCGCGCAGCAGCGCGGTCGCGACGAAGTACACCGCGGACTTGCCCCAGCCGGTGCGCTGCACGACCAGCGCTCTGCGCTTGTCGGCCACCAGTGCCTCGATGGCGCGCCACTGGTCCTCGCGCAGCCGTGCCTCGCCCGCCCGCGCGCCGACCAGGCGGGCCAGGACGGCGTCGGCCGTGGCCCGGAGGTCTTCTCGGGCGTCGTCGTACGTGTTGTCGGGGACTGTGGGTCGCGGGTCTTCGTTGGTCATGGCTCCATGCAACCGGATGGGTCCGACACAGCGCGAACGAGCCGTCGAGCTGTGGACAACTTCTGTCGTGATCATGGGGACTGTTATCCACAGGCTCAACCGGAATTTCGTGATCCGCGAGATGGTCACCGCATGACGAATCACGACGAAGCGACCGGCACGTCCGGCGACGAGAACACCCGCCCGGTCGATGGACGCGGCTGGGGCCAGGGGAGCGACCGATCCGGTGGCGAAGGCGACCACGGCGGCCGGAGCGGTCCGGGCGGCCGGGCCGGCGACGGGTGGGGCCCGGACGGCGGGGCCGGACACGAGAGCCGGGACCGGCCGGTGCCGACCGTCCCGGAGGTCCCCGGCGGTACGGCCGTTCTCGGCGGGCTGCGCCACGGCCGCGACGACCGCTGTGCGGGCGTCGTCGGTCTTCCGGACGGGGAGCATCAGGTGACTCTCCGTACCCCGGCGGAGCTGGCCGATGCGCTGCCCTATCTCCTCGGGTACCGCCCCGACGACAGCATCGTGCTGGTGGCCCTGCACGACCGGGAGCGACGGGGCCGGTTCGGCGGCCGGGCCCGCCTCGGAATCCCGGCCCACGCGGAGGACTGGCCGTCCGCCTCCGACCAGCTCGCGCAGGGGCTGGTGAAAGGGAGCGAGCGCCGAGGCGCCCGCCCCGAGAGCATGGTGGCGTACCTGTGCCAGGAACCCGGGAGCGGTGAATCGGGGAGGGAGGTGATGGAACGCCTGCGCCCGCTCGCGCAGTTGCTGCGGACGGCCTGCGGACGCCTCGACGTTCCGGTGGTCGAGGCCCTCTGCATCTCCGACGGTCGTTTCTGGTCGTACACCTGCCCGGGCCAGGGGTGCTGTCCGGTGGAAGGCACGTCGATGGGGCTGCCGGGTACGTCCGTCCTCGCCGCCGCCGCGACGTACGCCGGCCTTCAGGTGCGCGGGTCCCTGAAGGACCTGACAGCCAGGCTCCTTCCCCGGGAGTCCGCCGCCGTGCCGGGCCAGGAGGCGGCGCTCGACACGGCCAGCATGGCCCTCGTGCCGAGGATCCTGGAGGAGGACAGCCGGGCCGGGGTGGCCGAGGAGGCCCTCGCGCTGGCCCGGCGGCTCAGGGACCGGTTCGCGGCGTCTTTTCCCGTGTCGGGCACACGCCCGTCGGACCTGCGCGACGACGGACTCCTGGAGAACGACGAGGCCGCCACGCTGATTCTCGGCCTGCAGGACCGTACGACCCGTGACCGTGCCGCGCAGTGGATGGAGGGTGACGAGGCAGCCCCGGCGCTGCGCCTGTGGCGAGCACTCGCCCGTCGCTGCGTCGGCCCCTACCACGAGCACGCGGCGGCGCCCCTCACCCTCGCGGGGTGGGTCGCCTGGTCCATGGGCGACGAACTGGAGGCACGGGAAGCGCTCGCCATGGCGCTCGGCGCCGACCCCGACTATCTGTTCGCCCGTCTTCTCCACCAGGCGTGCAACGAGGGCCTGGATCCGGAGTCCGTCCGGCGCTGCCTGCGCGCGGAGCGTGCGGGCAGCGGGTCGGCCGACGCGGGCCGGCCGACGGGCTCCGGCACGCGGCCCGAGACGGCCGGTCCGGCGTCCGGTTCCCGCGCGCCGGACACCCCACCCCCGGCAGTTGCCGCTCGTCGCCGCCGCAGGCCCCGGACGACCGCCAACGGCGCCGGCCGGCCGGGGCGACGCGGCCCCGGGACGGCGGATGCCCAGGGGCGCCGACCGGCGGGCGACGCCTCGTCGGTCAAGGACCGGCCGCGGCGGGCGGCGGACCGGGCGGGCGGCCGGTTGCGTGGATGGGGCGACGGCGAGCGGCACGGCGCCGGGGAGAACGGGTGAGCGGGCGGGGCACGGTACAGCGGGCCGAATCCGTAACGAAGGCAGGTCGGACCATTAGGCCGGAGCCGGGCGGGATTCCCGGCGCCCCGCGGGCGGGCCGCGCCCCGTTCCTTCCGCTGTCGGGCAGCGTGTTTTCCGGCCACGTCGCCTTCCGTGCCGTCGGCCACCGTTCGTCCGGTGCCCGTGGAACCGGCGGGCCGCCCCACCACCGTTCGGTCGGCTTCCGGCGGCAAACGCGTGACCCCGGGCAAGGCTGTCCCGTTCACCTGAGTGGTGGAATCCGTGGCCGGATTGCGCCGCCGCAAAGCCCGCGACCCCGCGGAGCCCCCATCAGGAGCCGAGCGCGCTCCAGGCGCGCCGAGCGCGGAGGAAGCCACCCCATGCCCATGCCCCATCTGTCCTCGGCACCCGACGGCGGCCGTCCGCCCGGGCACGAGCCCGCTCGGCCCGCCGGACGCGGGGGTGCTCCGGCGGCCCCACGAGCGGGCCGCGACGCCGGTGCGCCCTTCCTCCCGGCGGGGCGCGGTCCCGTCGTTCCCCGGGCACCCTTTCCCGTGCCGGGCCGACCGGCGGACCTGCCGCCCGTGCACACCACCCTGATCTGCGTCGCTCTTCCCGGCCTGGTGATCTCGACGGAGGAAGGTCAGCTGACCGGCCGCGGGCTGGGGGGCTTCTACACGGCGGGCCGGCGGATCCTGTCCCGCTGCCGGGTCCGGGTCGCGGGCCGGGAACCGCTCGCGATGCAGGCCCGGATGCTCGCGGCCGACCGGGCCCGCTTCGTGGGTACGCTGCGCGCTTCCCCCGACGCCGGCCCGGACCCGGACGTGGTCGTCGAAAGAACCCGCCATGCGGACGGCGTCGAGCGGATCACCCTGCACAGCTCGGCCCCTCGGGCCCTGCGCCTGCCCGTCGAGATCGCCCTCGGGACGGATCTCGCGGAACTGGGCGACGTCGCCTCGGGCCGGGCCGGGCCGGAGCTGCCCGCCAGCGTCCACACGGCCGGTCTGCGCTGGTCCTGCCCGACGGGCCACGTGACCGTCACCGCCGACCCGCCGCCCACCGACGCCCTTGCCTCGGCCGGCTTGCTGCGCTGGGAACTCGAACTGCCACCGGGCGGCACCCTCACCGTGGAACTGCGCGTCGGACCGGACGGCCCGGGGCCGGTCAGAACGGTGGGCCGCGGCGCGGCGGGCCCGTTCGCCGAGGCCAGGGCGGTGAGCGACGAGCCCGGTGCCGAAGCGCTCCTGCGCGTCTGCGTCGATGACCTTCGGGCCCTGCTGCTGCGCGACCCCCGGTATCCGGCCGACACGCACCTCGCGGCGGGAGCCCCCTGGCGCTGCGGGCTGGCGCCGGCCGAGGCACTGGCGGCGGCCCGGATGGCCCTGCCGCTTGGCACGCGTCTCGCGGTGGGCACGCTGCGCACCCTCGCCCGTGCACAGCTCGCCGGTCCGGGACCGCGTTCCGGTCTGATTCCGGGGCCGCTGCGGGACAGCGGGCCACACCTGCCGCCGGGCTGCACGGCGACCGAGGCGACACTGCTCTTCCCCGTGCTGCTCGCGGAGGCCCGGCGCTGGGGGCTGGCCGAGCAGGAGGTGGAGGAACTGCTGCCCGCGGCAGAGCGGTGCCTGGACTGGCTGCGGACCACGGTCGGCGACAGCACGTATCTGCCCGACCCGCAGCCGGGCGGACCGCTCCGCTGCGAGACGCAGGCACACGCGCATCGCGCGGCGCTGCTCGGCGCCGATCTGCTCGACGCGCACGGCCGGGCCGGTGGTGCGGGGCTGCGGCAGTGGGCCCGGGCGTTGCGGACGGCGTTCTGCGACGACTTCTGGATCGAGGACCCGTCCGGTGGCCGACCGGCCGCCGCCCGGACCAGGGACGGGCGCCCCGTGCCCCAGCTCGGTTCGGGCGCCGCTCATCTTCTCGACACCGGCCTGGCGGATTCCGGCGGGACGGCTCCCGGTCTGCTCGACAAGACGCGGACCGAACAGCTCGCGCGGTTGCTCGGCAGCCCGGCCATGGACTCGGGCTGGGGGCTGCGCAGCCTCGGGGCGCAGGAGGCGGCGTACAACCCGTTCGGGCATCGCAGCGGGGCCGTGCGCGTCCACGAGACGGCCGTCGCCGTCACGGGGCTCGCCGCCGCGGGTCATGAGGAGGAGGCCGGCTCACTGCTGCGGGGGGTACTGGCGGCTGCCGGGTCCTTCGGCGGCAGACTGCCCGAGATGTACGCGGGGGAGCGGCGCACGCGGGGAGGCGCCCCGCTTCCCCATCCGGCCGCCTCCCGTCCCGCGGCCACCTCTGCCGCGGCCGGGGTGCTGCTGCTCTGCTCCCTGGCCGGGATCCGCCCCGACGTGCCCGCGGGAACCGTGACCCTGCGCCCGTTCCGGGCCGCGCCCCTGGGAGAGATCGTGCTGACGGGCCTGCGGATCTCGGGTGCCCCGTTCTCCGTACGCGTCAGCAGACTCGGGCTCGCCATGGTGGAGGAGGCGGGAGACGGACTGCAGTTGGGAGTGTGACGTCGGGGGACGTGTCACCGGCCGGTGGTCCTCGGCGACGCGGCGCCGTACGGGACGGAAGTCGATCGACCATGGACCAGGCCTCTGAAGGAGGTGTTTATCGTCAGGCAGACGACTATGATCGCGGCATGCCCTACGACCCGTCAGCCTTTCCGCCCTTCGCCGTGACCGTGGACCTGGTCGTGCTGACCGTGCGCCGCCATGCCTTGTGCGCGCTGGCGGTACGGCGGGGCGAGCAGCCGTTCCAGGGGCGGTGGGCGCTGCCCGGCGGCTTCGTACGGATCGACGAGGACCTCGCCCAGGCTGCGGCGCGCGAGCTGGTCGAGGAGACGGGACTGTGCGCCCACGACCCCTCCGTGCCCGCGCAGGACAACGGTGCCCACCTCGAGCAGCTCGCGACCTACGGCGACCCCAAGCGCGACCCCCGGATGCGTGTGGTGAGCGTCGCGCATCTCGCCCTCGCCCCCGACCTGCCCGCTCCCCGGGCGGGCGGCGACGCGAACAGCGCACGGTGGGCGCCGGTCGAGGAACTGCTGCAGCAGGGCGGGTACGGGCGCGACGGGGAGCAGGCGGCGCCCCTCGCCTTCGACCACGCGCAGATCCTCTCGGACGGCGTGGAGCGCGCCCGGTCCAAGATCGAGTACTCGTCGCTGGCGACCGCCTTCTGCCCGACCGAGTTCACCGTCGGCGAGCTGCGCCGCGTCTACGAGGCGGTGTGGGGAGTGGCGCTCGACCCGCGCAACTTCCACCGCAAGGTGACCGGTACGCCGGGCTTCCTCGTGCCCACCGGGGGCACGACCACACGCCAGGGTGGCAGGCCCGCGCAGCTGTTCCGCGCGGGCGGTGCCACGCTGCTCAACCCGCCGATGCTGCGTCCCGAGGTCTGAGGAGGGCCGCGAACCCGGTTCGGGACCCGTTCCCGGGAGTGTTCGCCGACCCCGCGAGGCTCGGCGGAGGTGATCCGCATGGTGCCCGGAAAATCCGAAATGTAGCGCTATCTTGCTTTGGGTGATCCAGGCCATCGGACTGACCAGCAACACCCGCAAGGCGCGTCCGCCCGCCGTCGACGACGTGTCCTTCGAGGCGCGCGCGGGCCACGTCACGGCGCTCGTCGGAGCCCCGGGCGCGGGCAAGACGACGGCGCTGAGGCTCATGCTCGAACTCCAACAGGGCCGCGGGATCACCTACTTCCGAGGCAGGCCGCTGCACCGGATCGCCCACCCCTCGCGCGAGGTCGGCGTACTCATGGGCGAGGTGCCGGGTCATCCGGCACGCACGGTCCGCGGCCAGCTCCGCATGCTGTGCGCCGCAGCCGGTGTACCCGCGCGCCGCGCGGACGAGGTCCTCGAAGCGGTCGGACTCGTCAGCCTCCGGGACGAGAGCCTGGGCACGCTGTCCCGCGGCATGGACCGCCGGCTCGGACTGGCCTGCGCACTCCTGCCCGCTCCCCACTCGCTCGTGCTCGACGGCCCCTCGGACGGACTGGCCGTCAGGGAAGGGCGGTGGCTGCACGGGATTCTGCGCGCCCACGCGACACAGGGCGGCACGGTGCTGTTCACCACGGACGACCCCAAGGAGGCCGCACGGACCGCGGACCGGGTCGTCACGCTGGACCAGGGCCGCCTCGTCGCCGATCAGGAGGCCGCGGAGTTCGCCCGTACCCGGCTCCGCCCGCGGGTCGCCGTCCGCAGTCCGCACGCCGCCCGGCTCGGCTCCCTCCTGACCAAGGAGGCCCGCACGGCGCAGCGCTCCGTCGAAGTCGTGCGTGAGGAGGGCAACCGTCTCTCGGTGTACGGCAGTACCTGTGCCGACATCGGTGAGACGGCCTTCCGGCACGGCATCCTCGTACACCAACTCGCCGACGAGACGGGAGACATGGGGCCCGCACCGATCGTCCCGCCGGAGGAGGGCGAGCACCCCGCCGCCGAGCCGTGCCCCGCCGAGGCGCCGGCCGCGGACGTCCTTTCCGCCCTCCGGCCCCCCATCGCCGTGCGCCAGGTCCGGAGTCCGCTGCGCCCCCTGCGCTACGAACTGCGCAGGGCCGCCGGCGTCGGTACCGGCTACTTCACCGCGGCCGCCGTTCTCATCACCTCGGTCCTCCTGTCCGTCCTCCTGGCCAGGATCGGTCATACGCCTCAGTCACGTCTGCTGGCCGCGTGGCCGCGGGAACTCCCGCTGCCGCCCGCCGCGCTCGGGGCCGGGCTGCTGGGCGCCGTCGCTTTCGGCGAGGAGTTCCGTCACCCCGCCCTGGCCGCGGACCGGGGCACCGTCCCGCGCCGGCTGGGACTGCTGGCCGCCAAACTCCTCGTCGCCTCGGTCACCGCGCTGATGCTGGCGTTCCTCACGGTGGGGTGCAACCTCGAAGTGCTCTACCTCGTCTACGGGCGGGAGGTCGCCGGAGTCCCGTCGGACTGGCTCTCGCTGAGCGCGAGTTGGTCCGGTCTCGTGGTGGGCTGCGCGTGGGCGGGCGTGCTGGCGGCCGGCATCTTCCGGTCCACCGCCGCCGGGCTCGCGGCGGTGCTCGCCGTGCCGGTCGCCGTCGTACCGCTCGTACAAAAAGCCTTTCAGGGGCCGTCCGTGCGGTCGGCGGCCGGATTTCCGGAGCGGCTCCGGGAACTGGTTCTCGTGCAGTGGCCGTTCGGCGGGGGGCGCTACCTGGCCGCCGGTGTACGGATGCTCGCCCAACCCGTCGGCGGAGCACTGTTGTTGTCGCTGGTCGCTCTGCTCTGTGTGTATCTGCTCACGACTCTGCGGAGCCGGGTCCGATGACGACCGTCCGCACCCTTCCGTTCCCCCTGTGTGCACAACTCCCCGAAGAACGCCCATTTCTTTCCGATAAGGCGTCAATTGCGACGGTGTGAGCGATCACCCTTTCGTGTGCTTTTCACCAAAGACCTCAAGGCAGTTGGAGTCGGCGCCGACAAAAGACCCGTGAGTACCCTTGCGCAGACCATGATGACCGCCGCCCGTTCCGCCGATTCCGGCCTGGCCGGACCGGGTGAACTCGACCGTTACCCCTACACCGACGCTTCCGGCGCGGACCGTGTGGGTCCTCCCGTGTGGGAGAGCGCCGAGCCGGAACTCGGCCGCGTCGGCCGACGCGCCGCAGGCAGCCGCGGGCGCGGGCTGCACGGCCAACTCGTCCAGCAGCTCGGCCAGATGATCGTTTCCGGAGACCTCGGCGCGGACCGTCCGCTCGTGCCCGAGGAGATCGGCCAGCGGTTCGAGGTCTCCCGGACCGTCGTCCGTGAGTCGCTCCGCGTCCTGGAGGCGAAGGGGCTGGTCAGCGCCCGCCCGAACGTCGGCACGCGCGTGCGTCCCGTCAGCGACTGGAACCTTCTCGACCCGGACATCATCGAATGGCGGGCCTTCGGACCGCAGCGGGACGACCAGCGGCGCGAGCTGAGCGAGCTCCGCTGGACCATCGAGCCGCTCGCCGCGCGCCTCGCGGCCGGACACGAGCGCGAGGAGATCAAGCAGAGGCTCGGCGACATGGTCGAGATCATGGGGCACGCCATGTCGCAGGGCGACGCCCTCACCTTCTCCCGGGCCGACGTCGAGTTCCACGCGCTGCTCATCCAGCTCGCGGGCAACAGGATGCTGGAGCACCTCTCCGGGATCGTGTCGGCGGCGCTCCAGGTCTCCGGCGGCCCGGTCACAGGATGTGACCGGCCGAACGAGGCCTCGCTGGGGCACCACGCCCGCATCGTGGACGCCCTCGTGGCGGGCGACGGCGCGGCGGCCGAGACGGCCATGCGGCAGCTCCTCACCGTCCACCCCGAGGTGGAGCGTGTCGTGCCCGCGCCGCGCGAGCACTGATCGCGCGCCGCGGGTGGCGCGGTCCGGAGCGGGTGGGCGTCCGTGGCGGCGTCGGACCCGTGAGCGTCACCCGTCGGGACCTCACCGAATCCCTCGTGGATTCGGTGAGGTCCCGACGGTACGACCGTGCGGCGGATCATGAACTAACCTGGCTTGATAGGATCTGTCATCTTTTGAGCGCTTACGGGGTGTGACTCGGGCCACGCAGATTGGGCGTAACGCTCTTCGGGGCAGCGCGATGACCTAAGAGGTGACAGCCGAGGAAGGAATACAGACGCCGTGTGTGGCGCTGTGAATCTTCCCGGTCCCCGCCCGCGCCGTCGGCCCATCCCCAGTCGGCGGTCGTCGGTTCCTGTCCGCAGTGGACGGAGCCGGAAGCCGTTTTCCAACGTTCCGAGAGGTTGTTCGTGTCGGCCAGCACATCCCGTACGCTCCCGCCGGAGATCGCCGAGTCCGTCTCTGTCATGGCGCTCATCGAGCGGGGAAAGGCTGAGGGGCAGATCGCCGGCGATGACGTGCGTCGGGCCTTCGAAGCTGACCAGATTCCGGCCACTCAGTGGAAGAACGTACTGCGCAGCCTCAACCAGATCCTCGAGGAAGAGGGTGTGACGCTGATGGTCAGTGCCGCGGAGCCCAAGCGCACCCGAAAGAGCGTCGCAGCGAAGAGTCCGGCCAAGCGCACCGCCACCAAGACCGTGGCGGCCAAGACGGTGACCACGAAGAAGGCCACCGCCACCGCGGCTCCGGCTGCCCTCGCCGACGATTCGGCCGAGGACGCCTCCGCAGGCAAGCCCACCGCAGTCAAGAAGGCGGCGGCCAAGAAGACCGTCGCCAAGAAGACAGTCGCCAAGAAGACGGCGGCCAAGAAGACGAGCGCCAAGAAGGACGACGCCGAGCTCGTCGACGACGAGACGGTCGAGGAGACCCCGGGCAAGCCCGGTGCGGACGAGCCCGCCGAGGACGGCGCCCAGGGCTTCGTCCTGTCCGACGAGGACGAGGACGACGCGCCCGCGCAGCAGGTCGCCGCCGCCGGTGCCACCGCCGACCCGGTCAAGGACTACCTCAAGCAGATCGGCAAGGTCCCGCTGCTCAACGCCGAGCAGGAGGTCGAGCTCGCCAAGCGCATCGAGGCCGGTCTGTTCGCCGAGGACAAGCTGGCCAACGCCGACAAGCTCGCTCCCAAGCTCAAGCGTGAGCTCGAGATCATCGCCGAGGACGGCCGTCGCGCCAAGAACCACCTCCTGGAGGCCAACCTCCGCCTGGTGGTCTCCCTGGCCAAGCGCTACACCGGTCGCGGCATGCTCTTCCTGGACCTCATCCAGGAGGGCAACCTCGGTCTGATCCGCGCGGTCGAGAAGTTCGACTACACCAAGGGCTACAAGTTCTCCACGTACGCCACCTGGTGGATCCGTCAGGCGATCACCCGCGCCATGGCCGACCAGGCCCGCACCATCCGTATCCCGGTGCACATGGTCGAGGTCATCAACAAGCTCGCGCGCGTCCAGCGCCAGATGCTCCAGGACCTGGGCCGCGAGCCCACCCCGGAGGAGCTGGCCAAGGAGCTCGACATGACCCCCGAGAAGGTCATCGAGGTCCAGAAGTACGGTCGTGAGCCCATCTCGCTGCACACCCCGCTGGGTGAGGACGGCGACAGCGAGTTCGGTGACCTCATCGAGGACTCCGAGGCCGTGGTCCCCGCCGACGCGGTCAGCTTCACGCTCCTCCAGGAGCAGCTGCACTCCGTTCTCGACACCCTGTCCGAGCGTGAGGCGGGTGTCGTGTCGATGCGCTTCGGTCTCACCGACGGTCAGCCGAAGACCCTCGACGAGATCGGCAAGGTGTACGGCGTGACCCGTGAGCGGATCCGCCAGATCGAGTCCAAGACCATGTCGAAGCTGCGTCACCCGTCGCGTTCCCAGGTGCTGCGCGACTACCTCGACTAGGCCTCGGCCGCACGTCGGAGAGGGCCCGACCCCCTTTCGGGGGGTCGGGCCCTCTCCGTGTGCGCGGAGTGCGGGCCTTCGTCCGCTGGATCACTCTGGGTGTTCCACGACCCTCCCAGTGTGAGGAGCGCACATGCGCCGTCCCTACGTCCCGACGCTGGCCCTCGCGGCCGCCACAGCGGTGATATCCCTGACGACCCCCGCCCTGGCGTCCCCTGACAGCGTTGTCATCGGAAGCCGTCCGGTCCAGATCTCCGAGAGCCCGTGGACGGTCGCGCTGTCCAGCCGTGACCTGTTCGGGGGTACGCGCGCGGGCCAGTTCTGCGGAGGGGTGGCCATCGGCCCGACCACGGTCCTGACCGCCGCCCACTGCCTCGGCGACGACGTGCTGGGGGCGCCGCCGCGCCGGGCGGGCGACCTGAAGGTCATCGCGGGGCGTGGAAATCTCACGTCCGACGACGGCAAGGAGATCCCCGTACGCGACATCTGGGTCAACCCGCGCTACGACAGCGATACGAACGCCGGGGACTTCGGCGTGCTGACGCTCGCCGAGCCGCTGCCGGCCGCCTCCGTGATCCGCATGGCCCCCTCGGGGGACCCGGCCTACGAGCCGGGAACCGCGGCCGTGGTCTACGGCTGGGGCGACCTGACGGGCGGCGGCGACTACGCGACCAGCCTGCGGGCCGCGGACGTGCACGTGCTGTCCGACGCCTCCTGCGAGCGCGCCTATCCGGGCGACGAGTCCGGGACCTATGACGCGGCGTCCATGGTCTGCGCCGGAGAGGCGAAGGGCGGCCGTGACGCCTGCCAGGGGGACAGCGGCGGGCCGCTGGTCGCCCAGGGGCGCCTGATCGGCCTGGTGTCCTGGGGGAGCGGCTGCGGGCGCGCGGGGAGCCCGGGTGTCTACACACGGGTCTCAGAGGTGGTCCAGGCGCTGGACGCGGGACGCTGAGAGCTCTTGACGATGCGATACGAGTGCGGGCGGCCACTCCCTGTGTCCAGGGTGTGACCGCCCACTCACCGGCCTGTCGCCGGCACCCGCTCGTCGTTGATGCGAAGGGTCAGCGATCTTCGTCGTTGACGCTCTCGGGAACGGACGTGAGCCGCTCCGTCTCGTCCTGTATCTCAGCGGCGATCTTCTTGAGTTCCGGCTCGAACTTGCGACCGTGGTGGGCGCAGAAGAGCAGTTCTCCGCCGCTCAGGAGGACGACGCGCAGATATGCCTGGGCGCCGCAACGGTCGCAGCGGTCAGCGGCCGTCAGCGGGCTCGCGGGGGTCAGAACAGTAGTCACGTCGCCTCTTCTCTAGCTCGACGAGCTGTCGTACCAGGGTCAACATCCAACCAGGCCGAAAACGTTCCCGCTCGCGGCTTTTCCTCGAAATTTTCTTTCGGGGCGGCTGTCTGCTGCCGGGTGGCGGCGAATGAGCCGTATTGCGTGTCTTTGTGTCTGTACGGGTTCGCGCTGTCTGTCAGGTGTCCGTCCTCCCGGCTGGATTGCCGGTTGTTCATGAGGACGTGCCCGGAGCCTAAATGGTTCATGCCTCGAAGGGAACGTGATATGTACTTCACTCCATCGAGGGATCGAACACTCATGCGATCCTGGACTAGGGTGAGTTCATGCAAGGGTGGTGCTACAACGGCTCTACCAGGCCTCGGTACCCTCTGAGCGGCGACCGAAGCCGGGCCCTTACCCAAAAGGGCCTCCCATGAAATTCAGCGAGGAGCGAACCGCGTGACCGCCGAGACGTCCGTGCCGTCCACAGCGCTGCTGACCGGAGCAGACCGTGACGGTTCCAACTACACCGCGCGGCACCTGCTCGTCCTTGAGGGGCTCGAGGCAGTGCGGAAGCGCCCGGGCATGTATATCGGGTCGACCGACAGCCGTGGCCTGATGCACTGCCTGTGGGAGATCATCGACAACTCCGTGGACGAGGCCCTCGGGGGTTACTGCGACCACATCGAGGTCATCCTGCACGACGACGCCTCCGTCGAGGTGCGGGACAACGGCCGTGGCATCCCCGTCGACGTGGAGCCCAAGACCGGTCTCTCCGGCGTCGAGGTCGTCATGACCAAGCTGCACGCCGGCGGCAAGTTCGGCGGCGGCTCGTACGCGGCCTCCGGCGGTCTGCACGGCGTGGGCGCCTCCGTGGTGAACGCGCTCTCCGCCCGCCTGGACGTCGAGGTGGACCGCAACGGCCAGACCCACGCCGTGAGCTTCCGCCGCGGCACCCCGGGCGCCTTCAAGGCCGACGGGCCGGACGCCGCCTTCGACGCGACGGGCGGGCTGCGCAAGCTCAAGCGGATCCCGAAGACCCGCACCGGCACGCGCGTGCGCTACTGGGCCGACCGCCAGATCTTCCTCAAGGACGCCAGGCTCTCCCTGGAACACCTCCACCAGCGCGCCCGCCAGACGGCCTTCCTGGTGCCGGGCCTGACCATCGTCGTCCGTGACGAGTTCGGGCTGGGTGAAGGCGGCAGCAAGGGCGAGGAGTCGTTCCGCTTCGACGGCGGAATCAGCGAGTTCTGCGAGTTCCTGGCGACCGACAAGCCGGTCTGCGACGTCCTCCGCTTCACCGGGCAGGGGACCTTCAAGGAGACCGTCCCGGTCCTGGACGAGCACGGCCAGATGACCCCGACCGAGGTCACCCGCGAGCTGGGCGTCGACGTCGCGATGCGCTGGGGCACCGGATACGACACGACCCTGAAGTCATTCGTGAACATCATCGCCACGCCCAAGGGCGGTACCCACGTCGCGGGCTTCGAGCAGGCCGTGGCGAAGACGATGAATGAGGTCCTGCGGACCAAGAAGCTGCTGCGGGTCGCCGAGGACGACATCGTCAAGGACGACGCGCTGGAGGGCCTCACAGCCGTCGTCACCGTGCGTCTCGCCGAGCCGCAGTTCGAGGGGCAGACGAAGGAGGTCCTCGGCACCTCGGCCGCCCGCCGCATCGTGACGAACGTGGTGACCAAGGAGCTCAAGGCGTTCCTGACCTCCACGAAGCGGGACGAGGCCGCGCAGGCGCGGGTCGTCATGGAGAAGGCCGTCGCCGCCGCGCGCACGAGGATCGCCGCCCGCCAGCACAAGGACGCTCAGCGCCGGAAGACGGCCCTGGAGTCCTCCTCGCTGCCCGCCAAGCTCGCCGACTGCCGCAGTGACGACGTCGAGCGCAGCGAGCTGTTCATCGTCGAGGGCGACTCCGCGCTGGGTACGGCGAAGCTGGCCCGGAACTCCGAGTTCCAGGCGCTGCTGCCGATCCGGGGCAAGATCCTCAACGTTCAGAAGGCGTCCGTGACGGACATGCTGAAGAACGCCGAGTGCGGAGCGATCATCCAGGTCATAGGGGCCGGCTCCGGGCGGACCTTCGACATCGACGCGGCGCGTTACGGGAAGATCATTCTCCTCGTCGACGCCGATGTCGACGGAGCGCACATCCGGATTCTGCTGCTGACGCTGTTCCAGCGTTACATGCGGCCCATGGTCGAGGCGGGACGGGTGTTCGCGGCGGTTCCGCCGCTGCACCGGATCGAACTCAGCCAGCCCAAGAGAGGGCAGGACAAGTACGTCTACACGTACTCGGACCGTGAGCTGCGGGAGACGCTGCTGGAGTTCCAGCGCAAGGGCGTGCGCTACAAGGACTCGATCCAGCGGTACAAGGGTCTCGGCGAGATGGACGCCGATCAGCTGGCCGAGACGACGATGGATCCGCGGTTCCGGACGCTGCGCCGGATCAACATCTCCGACCTGGAGGCGTCCGAGCAGGTGTTCGACCTGCTGATGGGGAACGATGTGGCTCCGCGCAAGGAGTTCATCTCCAGCTCGGCCGCGACGCTGGACCGGTCGAGGATCGACGCGTAGCCCTCCGGGGTGTCACCGGGTGCGGTTCTGCCCCGATGGGGAGTCGGGACCGTGCCGGTGCATCCGCCCGTCGCCGTTGGAACGGACGTCGACCTCCCCGGGATCCGTCACTCGATCCGGACGGGAGCGACGGGCAGGTGATGTGCCGGCACGACCCTTCACGCCGGTGTTCGGCCGCGACGTCCGGGATCCGGTGTGTGAGCTGGTGCGGGGGCCGGGTCCACCCATGGGTGGAGAGACGGGGCACCAGGGATCCACCCGAGGTCCACCCCGGCTCCGATCTGCGGAGAACGCGATGTCCGTAGCGTCGATGGGGTCGGCAGCGCTCGCTGCGGGCACCCGTTTCTCGCTCACGGAGGCCGTGCATGTCCGGGCTCATGAATGCCGTGGTGATCTTCGCGGTCGCCGTCGTGGTGATCGCGCGCCAGTTCGGTGCGCGCCGGATCGATTCGGACCGGCGCTGGTGGGTCGCGCCCGTCGTTCTCGCCGTCGTGGCCCTGCGCGAGCCCGGTGTGATCGACCCGCACCATCAGGTCGAGGCGTCCCTCCTGCTGGGCGCGGAACTGGTGACGGCGCTGGCCGTCGGAGCCGGGTGGGCATGGACGACGCGGATATGGACCGAGCCGGACGGCTCGGTGTGGAGCAAGAGCACCAAGGCCGGCGTGGGCGTCTGGATCGCGGGCGTCTGCTTGCGGCTGGGTCTGTTCGGCATCGGTTCCCTGCTCGGTGTGCACCAGGACTCCTCCGCCCTGATGCTCGGCCTGGCGGCCACCCTGCTGGTCCGTTCCGGGCTGCTGATCCGTCGGACGCAGTCCCTGCGGCCGACGGCGACCGGGCAGAGCCCGGCGTACGGTGACGGTGTGCACCGGGCCCTGCGGAAGGAGCGTCTGTGACGGACAACGTCTGGACGCGCTGGCCCTCTCGGGAGGCGCTCTCCCGCGCAGGGGTGCACAGGGCCCGCCGAGTGCTCGCCTGGGTCACACGCGCCATCGTCCTCACCATGCTCGTCGCCACGACGCTCACGAACTCCGAGCTCGGCGGCTGGGCGGTCGCCGGAGGGGTCGCGGGAGTCGCGGTGTCCGGGCTCCTCGCCTGGGGGTTCTGGCGGACCACACTGGAGCATCGCCTGCCGGTGTCCCTGGCCCTGCTCGCCCTGCTGCTGGCGGTCGCGGCCGCGGGATACGGCGCGGGCTTCCGGATTCCCTCACTCGTCCTGCTGTGCGGCTGTGCCGTCGCCGCCATCGAACGGCTGCCCCTCGCGGCGGCCCTGCCGGCCTCGGTGGTGGCGCTGAGCGCCTACGCGGCGTTCGACGACGACGTCTGGCTGACCACCGCGGCCACCACCGCGGGGCTGGCGCTCGCGGGATACGTGCTGCGCCTCGACGCGGAGGCGCGGGCGAGTGCGCAGCGGCTGCTGACCCAGGAGCGCGCGGCCCACGCGGCCGAGGCGGAGTCGGCGGCCCTCGCGGAGCGGGCGCGGATAGCCCGGGAGATCCACGACGTCCTGGCTCATAGCCTCTCGGCGCAACTCGTGCACCTGGAAGCGGCACGACTGCTCATCGAGAGGGGAGCGGACCGGGAGATCGTCCTCGAGCGGGTCGTGGCGGCACGGGGAATGGCCCGGGAGGGGCTCTCGGAGACCCGGCAGGCGCTCTCCGCGCTCCGGGGCGAGATGTCTCCGCTGGAGGACTTCCTCGGTGAACTCGTCGCCACCGCCGACCGCGCCGGTGTCACGGTGACCGGTGAGCGTCAGCCGCTGTCGGCGGAGGCCTCCCAAGCGGTGCGCAGGGCCGCGCAGGAGGCCCTGACGAACGTACGCAAACACGCTCCGGGAGCCGAGATCCACATCCGTCTGGACTACGGCGAGCACGAAGTGACGCTGGATGTACGGGATTCGGGTGGAAAACCGGGCGAGCTCAGCGGTTCGGGAGCCGGGTACGGTCTGCTGGGCATGCGGGAGCGCGCCGAGCTGCTGGGCGGCTCGCTGGATGCCGGACCGGGCGAGGAGGGGTTCGTGGTGACGTTGAGGGTGCCGGTATGACCGAGCGGGCGGAGGGCGGGCGGCCGGCGCGGGTCGTGGTCGCGGACGATCAGACGGTCGTGCGCGAAGGCATCGTGATGCTGCTGGGACTGCTGCCCGGGATCGAGGTCGTCGGAGCGGCGGGCGACGGGGCGGAGGCGGTGGAGCTGGTGGCCGAACTCGCCCCCGACGTCGTGCTGATGGATCTGCGCATGCCCCGTTGTGACGGGGTCGAGGCGACCCGGCGCATCCGTGCCGAGTATCCCGGGACCCAGGTCGTCGTGCTCACGACGTTCGCGGACGACGAGTCGTTGTTCCCCGCGCTCCGTGCCGGGGCCCGCGGCTATCTGACCAAGGACGCGGGAGGCGACGAGATCGTGCGGGCCGTGGAAAGCGTGCTCTCCGGGGACGCGGGACTCTCGCCGAGCGTCCAACGGCGTCTGCTGGAGCGGTTGTCGGAACCGGAACCGGAGCCCGGCGCGCCTCCGGAGGCTCCGGACGGGCTCACCTCGCGCGAGACGGAGGTTCTCCTGCTGATCGCCGAGGGCCTCAGCAACCATGAGATCGCCCGCAAGCTGCATGTGTCCACGGCCACGGTGAAGACCCACATCAACAATCTCTTCGCCAAGGCGGGTCTCAAGGACCGTGCCCAAGCGGTCCGTTACGCCTATGGGAAAGGTCTCGTACGGCCGCCCGCGGGATGAGGTCACCTGATGGGGTGAAGAGCGCCGAGAGAGAGGTCAGGGGGCCCTCCGATCTGCACATCCTTGGGTACGCGGCAGAAACAGGTCGCGGACAAGGAGAGTTCGGTGGACAAGCACGACGGCGGCGACACGGGGGACGTCCGGTTCGACGACCCCTGGTACGACGCGCTCGCTTCCGGCTGGGGTGAGTTGGACGGCACGGGTGCGCTCGCTCCCACCGTGCCGGCCGCCCGCTCGGAACACGAAGGGCGATCGGGCGGGACCGCCCACGTCTATCTGGAGGTGCAGCGCAGTGCCGCCTTCCAGGAAGTGCGCGGCCGGTACCGCAGGTTCGTGATTCCGGCCGTCGCCGTCTTCTTCCCCTGGTACGTGGGCTACGTGGTGACCGCGACCACCGCGCCGGGGTTCATGGCGCGACCTGTCGCAGGGGTGGTGAACGTGGCACTGCTCGCGGGACTCGGGCAGTTCCTCACGACGTTCCTGCTCGCATGGGCGTACGCGCGGCACGCGCGGCTGCGCCGGGACCGCGCGGCTCTGGAACTGCGCTGGGACACCCAGGAGATGACGCGGAACGCGAAGGGTGGCGAGCGGTGAACGGGCATCACCAGACCCTGGCACTCGTGCTGTTCAGCGCGTTCGTCGCGGTGACGCTGGCGATCACGACATGGGTGAGCCGCAACCGGCACGGTTCGGCGGAGGAGTTCTACGCGGGCGGGAGGTTGTTCTCTCCGATGGAGAACGGCTTCGCGCTCTCCGGGGACTACATGTCGGCCGCTTCCTTCCTCGGCATCACGGGACTCATCTCCCTGTACGGCTACGACGGTCTGCTGTACGCCGTGGGATTCCTGGTGGCCTGGCTGGTCGTTCTCTTCCTCGTCGCCGAACTCGTGCGCAACTGCGGACGGTTCACGCTGGCCGACGTCGTGGCGGCCCGGATGGACGAGCGGCCGGTGCGGATCGCGGCCGGATCGTCCTCGGTGGTGGTGTCCGTCATGTACCTGGTGGCGCAGATGGTGGGCGCGGGCAGCCTGGTCTCGCTGCTGCTGGGAGGCACGAGCGACGCGGCACGCAACTGGACGGTCATCGGTGTCGGCGCGCTCATGGTGATCTACGTGTCGATGGGAGGGATGCGGGCGACCACCTGGATCCAGATCGTCAAGGCGGTTCTGCTGATCGGTGGGGCCATCGCGCTCACCGTGCTGGTCCTGCTGCGGTTCCACGGTGACATCAACGAACTGCTGCGTGCGGCTGCTGGGCGCAGTGGGCACGGCAAGGACTTCCTCGCGCCCGGACTGAAGTACGGCGGCGACTGGACGGCACGCTTCGACTTCATGAGTCTCGGGCTCGCGCTGGTGCTCGGCACCGCAGGCTTGCCGCACATCCTGTCGCGTTTCTACACCGTGCCGACCGCGCGGGCCGCTCGGCGCTCGGTGGTGTGGTCGATCGGGCTCATCGGCGGCTTCTATCTGATGACGATCGTGCTGGGCTTCGGCGCGGCCGCCGTCGTCGGTCCCGAAGCGGTGCGGGGAGCGAACGCCGCGGGGAACACCGCCGTTCCGCTGTTGGCCCTGGATCTGGGCGGCGGGGCCGACTCCACGGGGGGAACGATCCTGTTCGCGGTCGTCGCCGCGATCGCCTTCGCCACCATTCTCGCGGTCGTCGCCGGAGTCACCCTCGCGTCCTCGGCGGCCGTGGCCCACGACCTGTACGCCTCGTTGCGTCACCGCCGCGCGAAGCCGCACGGCGAGGTCGCGGTGGCGCGCGTCGCGTCGGTCGGCATCGGTGTGATCGCCATCGCCCTGAGCCTCCTCGCCCGCGATCTCAACGTCGCCTTCCTGGTCGGTCTCGCCTTCGCCGTCGCGGCGTCCGCGAATCTGCCGGTGCTGCTGTACTCCTTGTTCTGGCGGTCCTTCACGACACGCGGTGCCGTGTGGGCGGTGTACGGCGGTCTGGTGCCCGCGGTGGTGCTCGTACTGCTCTCGCCGGTGGTGTCGGGCAGCCCCGAATCGCTGTTCCCGGGCGTGGATTTCCAGTACTTCCCGCTTCAGAACCCGGGCCTCGTCTCGATCCCCCTGGGCTTCGTCGCCGGCTGGCTCGGCACCATCACCTCGGCGGAGCCGCCGGACGAGGCCAAGCACGCCGAGATCGAGGTCCGCGCGCTCACGGGCGCCGGGGCCGTCTGAGCCGGGGCCGTCTGAGCGGCCGCGTGCGTCCCTCGTGATGCTCCGAGACGGCATATGTGGGCCCGCACGGCAGCCCCTGGCCGGGGGAGAGTGCCGTCTCAGGGCGTCACCCACGCGTAGCGGTGTTCCGGGCGCCCTGTGTCGCCGTACTTGAGGGAGAGGCGCAGCCGCCCGGCCTGCTCCAGGTGCCGCAGATAGCGCTGGGCGGTGGATCGGCTGAGGCCGGTCTCGGAGGCCACCTCGTGGGCCGACAGCGGTTGGCCCGCCTGGTGCAGCACGTCGCAGATCAGGTCCGTGGTCGGCTCCGAATGACCGCTGGGGAGTCCGGGGGAGGCCGGCGCGGGTGCGGTGCGCAGGGCCCCGAAGATCCGGTCGACCTGTTCCTGGCCCGTCATACCGTGGCCGCCCACCCGGTCGACGGTGCGGCGCAGGGCGGCATAGGAGTCGAGGCGGGTGCGCAGGGCGGTGAAGGTGAACGGCTTGATCAGGTAGTGCAGGGCGCCCAGACGCATCGCCGCCCGTACCGTGGCCACATCGCTCGCCGCGGTGATCATGATGACATCGGTGCCGTGACCGTTCTCCCGCATCTGGTGGACGAGTTCGAGCCCCGTCCGGTCCGGCAGGTAGTGGTCGAGCAGCACCAGGTCGACGGGAGCGCGCTCGATCGCGGCCAGGGCCTGGGCGGCACTGTGCGCGCGGGCGGTCACCCGGAATCCGGGAACCTTGCTCACGTACTTCGCGTTGATCTCGGCGACGCGGAAATCGTCGTCCACGACCAGGACGTCAATCATCGGGCCTCTTCCTCTCAAGGCCTGGGCGAGTGTTGCGCCCGTGTTTCGGCTCCGTTGTTGTAGCGCGAGCAAAATGAGCACAACAGACCCTTGCGAGCAGAAGAACGCCTTGCGCCCAGAAGACTGATGCTGTGGCCCGCACCACACCTACGGTCCCGGGCCATGAGCACAGACACCGGCCCCGCCATCGAGCTGCGGGGCGCGAGCAAGATCTTCAAGACCCCGTCAGGGGGTTTGCACACGGCCGTCAGGGAGCTTGACCTGACTGTCGGCCGGGGCGAGTTCGTGGCCGTCGTCGGACCGACCGGCTGCGGCAAGTCCACCACGCTGACCCTGGTCAGCGGTCTCGAGGAGCCCACCGAGGGCGAGGTCCTGGTCGCCGGAGAGCCGGTCGCCGGCGTCGGGGACAAGGTCGGATTCGTCTTCCAGCAGGACGCCACCTTCCCCTGGCGCACGGTTCTGTCCAACGTGATGGCCGGGCCCCGGTTCCGCGGTGTGCCCAAGGCGGAGGCGAGGGAGCGGGCCCGGGAATGGCTCGCCCGGGTCGGGCTCGCGGCCTTCGAGGACCGTTACCCCCACCAGCTCTCCGGTGGTCAGCGCAAGCGCGTCGCCCTCGCCGCGACCTTCGTCAACGACCCCGAGATCCTGCTGATGGACGAGCCCTTCTCGGCGCTCGACGTGCAGACCAGGGCGCTGATGTCCGACGAGCTGCTCGAACTGTGGGAAGGCACGGGCGCCTCGGTCGTCTTCGTCACCCACGACCTGGAGGAGTCCATCGCGCTCGCCGACAAGGTCGTCGTGATGACCGCGGGTCCCGCCACCGTGAAGCAGGTCTTCGACATCGATCTGCCGCGGCCGCGCAAGGTCGAATCGGTGCGCCTGGAGCCTCGGTTCATCGAGATCTACCGCGAGATCTGGGAGTCCCTGGGCGAAGAGGTCCGTATCACCCGCGAAAGGGGTGCCGCACATGTCGCCTGAGGTCCTCAGCGCCCCGGTCGTCGACACGGCCAAGTCCTCGGACCGTGCGCACTCCCGTGCCCGTGCCGCCCGTCGGCGCAAGCTCGTGGTGGGCGCCGCCCGGGTGCTGCTCCTGGTCGCCGTGCTCGGCCTGTGGGAGGTGCTCTCGCGGACCGAGGTCATCGACCCGTTCAACTTCTCGATGCCCTCGAAGATCTGGGAACAGATCCAGACCTGGGTGATGCACGGGACCGCGCTCGGCCCTCTCGGCGAGCAGATCTGGTACACGCTTCACGAGGCGCTGCTCGGCTGGGTCATCGGTGTGGTCGCCGGCGTGCTCTTCGGCATCGCCCTGGGACGTGTCACCTTGCTCGCGGACATCCTCGGTCCGTACATCAAGGTGCTCAACTCCATACCGAGGATCGTCCTCGCGCCCATCTTCGTGATCTGGTTCGGGCTCGGGCCCGCCTCCAAGGTCGCCTCGGCCGTGGTGCTCGTCTTCTTCCCGGTGTTCTTCAACGCCTTCCAGGGCGCCCGGGAGGTCGACCGGAACCTGGTGGCCAACGCCCGGATCCTCGGCGCCAGCGATCGCCGGGTGACCCTGCAGGTCGTCATACCGTCCGCCACCTCGTGGATCTTCACCAGCCTCCATGTCAGTTTTGGTTTCGCGCTCATCGGCGCGATCGTCGGCGAGTACATCGGTGCCACCAAGGGCGTCGGCCTGCTCGTCGCGCAGTCGCAGGGCACCTTCAACGCCGCCGGGGTGTACGCGGCGATGGTCATCCTCGCCGTCGTCGCTCTGCTCGCCGAAGGGCTGCTGACGTTCGGCGAACGCCGCATCTTCCGCTGGAAGCCGTCGGACTCCGACCGCTGACCCCACCCCGGCAAGCACACCCGATCTCACCCTCACGCACGTACGGGCCCGCCCGTGCGCACGATCCCGCCGTACGCACGGCCTCCCCTCCACTCACAAGGACGTGAACCACCATGCGCAAGACCGCCAGATACTCCGCGCTGGCAGCCGCCGGTCTGCTCGCCCTCACCTCGCTCACAGCCTGCGCCAACGACGCGGCGAGCACGACGGCCGACTCCGGAAACGGCGGCGGCAAGGGGGAGCACGTCAAGATCATGGTCGGTGGGCTGGACAAGGTCATCTACCTTCCGGCGATGCTCACCCAGCGGCTCGGCTACTTCGCGGACGCGGGTCTGGACGTCGAGCTCCTCAGCGAGCCGGCGGGTGTCCAGGCCGAGACAGCCCTCGTCTCGGGACAGGTGCAGGGCGCGGTCGGCTTCTACGACCACACGCTCGACCTGCAGACCAAGGGCAAGGCCGTCGAGTCGGTCGTGCAGTTCTCGCACGCACCGGGCGAGGTCGAGATCGTCTCGGGCAAGCGCGCGGGAGACATCACCTCGCCCAAGGACTTCAAGGGCAGGAAGCTCGGCGTCACCGGGCTCGGCTCCTCGACCGACTTCCTCACCAAGTACCTCGCCGTCAAGAACGGGGTTCAGGTCAGCGAGTTCACGCCGGTCGCCGTCGGCGCCGGACCGACGTTCGTCTCCGCCCTCGAGAAGGGCGCGATCGACGGCGGCATGACGACCGATCCCACCGTCGCCACGGTCATGGAGAAGAAGCTCGGCAAGGTACTCGTCGACATGCGCACGCCCGAGGGATCGCAGAAAGCGCTCGGTGGGCCGTACCCCTCGTCAAGCCTGTACATGCAGACGGACTGGGTCAACGGTCACAAGGAGACGGTCCAGAAGCTGGCCGACGCCTTCGTGAAGACCTTGAAGTGGATGTCCGGGCACAGCGCCTCCGAGATCGCCGCCAAGATGCCCGCCGACTACTCCCAGGGCGACAAGACGCTGTACGCCGGGGCCATCGAGAGCACGCTGCCGATGTTCACCGACGACGGGGTGATGCCCGAGAACGGGCCCGAGACCGTCGAGAAGGTCCTCAAGGCGTTCAACCCGAACATCAAGAACGCCGACGTGGATCTGAGCAAGACGTACACCACGGAGTTCGTGAAGAAGGCGGCCGGCTGACCGTCCGCGGCCGGGACCGCGCCGAGCCGCCCCGTCGTGCGTACGACCGGTCTTTCCCGCCGGCCGTACGCGCGACGGGGCGGCCGTTCGCGTGCCGTCGGCCAGGTCATCAGCCGCGGGGCGCCCAGACGTAGCGGTGCTCCGGGCGGCCCGCGTCGCCGTACCTGAGGGTCAGGCCCGCCTTCCCCGTGCGCTCCAGGAGCTTCAGATAACGCTGTGCGGTCTGCCGGCTCAGCCCGGTCTCCTCCGCGACCTCCTGGGCCGACAGCGAGCCCTCCGCGTTCACCAGCGCGCGCCGTACGAGTTCGGCGGTCGGAGGGGAGTGTCCCTTGGGCAGGCCGGGCACGGTGCCCGCCGAGAGGGTCCCGAAGATCTTGTCCACTTCGGACTGCTCGGCCGTGCCGCCGCGGTCGAGGGTGCGCCGCAGATCCGCGTACGTCTCCAGCGCGGAGCGCAGCCCGGCGAACGAGAACGGTTTGACCAGGTAGTGGAGCACGCCCTGGCGCAAAGCCGTCCGTACGGTCGTGAGGTCACGTGCCGCGGTCACCATGACCACATCGATCTGAAGTCCCCGTCGGCGCATCTCCTGGACGACCGCGAGCCCTGTCTCGTCCGGCAGGTGGTGGTCCATGAGGACCAGGTCCGGGCGCGGCGCCACCTCCATCGCGCGCAGCGCCTCGGCGGCGCTGTGCGCCAGGCCGGCGACACGGAAGCCGGGCACCCTTTCCACGTAGGCGGCGTTGACGCGAGCGACCCGGGTGTCGTCGTCCACGACCAGGACCTCGATCGTCACGACTCTCCGCGGGTGTTCCCGGCGTTCCAGGTGCTCCTGGCGCCCCCGGCGGTGTCCCTCGGCGCGAGCGACGGGTCCGTCAGCGCCTCCGGCAGGACGACGGTGAACTGCGCGCCGCCGCCGTCCGCGTCGGCCACCTCCGCGCTGCCGCCCTGCCGCTCGGCGAGGCGCCGCACCAAGGAGAGGCCGATCCCGCGCTTGCCGTGCGCCGGCGGCCGCTTCGTGCTCCAGCCGTCCGTGAAGATCACCTCCCGCCGATCCTCCGGGATGCCGGGCCCGGTGTCCCGTACCCGCAGCACGGCGGTCCGCCCCTCGACGCGCAGTTCGACCTCCACGCGCGCGTGCGGCGTGCCCGCGACGGCGTCGAGCGCGTTGTCGACGAGGTTGCCCACGACCGTGACGAGTCCCCGCGGGTCGACCAGCCGGTCCGGCAGTGTCGTCCGGTCCGAGATCCACAGCGCCACGCCACGCTCGGCCGCCACGGTCGCCTTGCCGACCAGAAGTGCGGCGAGCAGCGGATCGTGGATCTTCTCGGTGACCTGTTCCGCGGTGACCCTATGGTCCCCGACCACCTCCCCGATGAACTCCATGGCGTCGTCGTACATCTCCAGCTCGAGCAGCCCCAGAAGCGTGTGCATCCGGTTTGCGTGCTCATGGTCCTGCGCGCGCAAGGCGTCGATCAGTCCGTGCGTGGAGTCGAGCTCGCGACCGAGCTGCTCCAGTTCGGTCCGGTCGCGCAGGGTGGCCACGGCGCCGCCGTCCTCGGTGGGCATCCGGTTGGCGACCAGGACGCGCTGGCCGCGGACGGTCAGCAGGTCCTTCCCGGTGACGCGTCCGGCCAGCACGTCCGTCGTACGCCCCGGACCCAGCGCGTCGTCGAGCGGCTGCCCGACGGCCTCGTCGCCGACCCCGAGCAGCCGCCGCGCCTCGTCGTTCAGAAGACGTACGCGACCGCCGAGGTCGAGGGCGACCACGCCCTCCCGGATGCCGTGCAGCATCGCCTCACGTTCCGCGAGCAGCGCGGAGATGTCGGAGAAGGCCAGGTCACGGGTCTGGCGCTGGACCCTGCGGGAGATCAGATACGCGGCCAGCGTGCCCACGGCCATGGCCCCGCCCGCGTACGCGAACAACCCCGGGATCGCGTCGATCAGCCGGGCCCGCACGCTGTCGTACTTGATCCCCACCGACACCGCGCCGATGATCCGGCCGTCGGCGTCACGCAGCGGCACCTTGCCCCGCGCGGAGCGCCCCAGGGTTCCGGTGTCGATCTCCATGACGTCCCTGCCGGCCAGGGCCTGCTTCGGGCTCGTCGAGACCGGTCTGCCGATCTCGGCTGGGGCCCTGTGCGACCAGCGGATGCCCCGCGTGTCCAGCACGACGACGTACTCGGCACCACTGGCCTTCCGTATCCGCTCGGCCTCGGCCTGCACGGGGCCGGTCCTCGAGGGGGCCGTCCGCCGGAGGTCCACGGCGATCTGCGGCTGGGCGGCCGTGGTCTGCGCGATCGCCAGGGCACGCCGCATGGCCTGGTCGTCCAGTTGCGCACTGAGCGGCGCCAGGAACAGCCCGGTGGCGAGTACGGCGACTCCCGCAGCGATCGCGATCTGCATCAGCAGCACCTGGGCGAACACCCGCCGCGGCAGACCGAGGCGCAGTCGTCGTGCGAGGGGAGTGGGGCTCATGCCCATGACGGTACGGGGGCGTGCGCGCCCCTCCGAAGGGAGTGTGGCGTGGATCTCTTGGCCAACGGTCGAGGTCGTCGCGTCGCGAGGGCGTCGCGGATCCGGTCGCGGAGAACCGGACACGGCGCGGGGGCGGCCCTTGCGGCGGACCCGCGGCCGGTCGGACCCGGCTCCGGCCGTGTGTTCGGGATCCGCGCCGTCAGCAGGCCACGGGGACGGCCGTCTGCTCCAGCTGCCGCACGGCCACCACGTCCATCCGCGCGGGTGAACCGAGAGCCGAGCCACAGCTCTCCGGGCGGGGCGGCAGTGAGGCGCCCTGCGCGACGACGACCCGCCACAGGCGGCCGTCGGAGTGGGCGACGGTCACCTCCCAGCGCGGCGCGGTGCCGTCCGTGCGGATCACCGTCAGGACATCGGCGGCCCGCTCGCCCGACGACGCGCGTACGGCCAGCTCGGCCGCCTGGCCGGGGCGTTCCCAGGCGGAGTTCCCGCGACACCCCTCGGTGACGACCCGGCCCTCCCGGACGCCCTGGAGGATCTCCTCGACGGCGTGGGCCTCGGTGCGCCCGTACGCGTAGCCGTACGGCAGGACCAGCACGGTGGGCGAGAAGCGATGACCGCCCAGATGGGTGACCTCCCAGGTGCCGTCGACGCCGGAAGCGGCCAGTTCCGCCGCCAGGGGGCGGCCGAGCAGGGCGCAGCAACGGTCGCGTTTGCCGTTGGTGCAGACGAGGGCCAGGGGGTCGCCGGTATGGGGCCGTCCTCGGAGAACGTCGTCGAAGGAGCGCGGATCTCCCGCGCCGAGCGCGGTGAGGTCGAGGTCGAGCAGCCGCCCGGGATCACGCGTCATGGCGCTGTGCAGCCACACGCCTCCCGGGGTGGTGTGGGCCGCGTACACATGCCGTTCGGAGGGCGAACCGCAGTCGGCGTGGCGGCCGGGGCGCCGGATGAGCGCGATCCGCACCCCGGTGTCCTGCGCGGCCGCTTCGAGGGCGCGGCCGAGCGCGGGGTCCAGGTGGCTCGAGGTGAGCGCCTTGGCACCCCAGGGCCCGGGCTGCTCGATGAGCAGCCATGTCCTCGCGGTGGCCGCGGTCCCGGAAAGAGGCTCGTCGAGCTGCCGTGACGCGGTCGTGCACGTACTCACAGAGGTGAGCCTAACCTGACTTCCTCCGGAGTGGCTTCCCGCCGTCCCCATGGGGGCGCATCGGGGGTGGTCCAGGGGCGCGACCGGGTGCGCGGAGGCATGGCCGGGAGACCAGCACTCATGAGGAGCGCACGGGCCCGTTCTCCGCGCCCGGCGTGCGCCGTCTAGCGCGGCAGCGGCTGGGGCGGTCGCTCGCCCACGTAGTGTCCGCTCGGCCGCATCCGCAAGGGGCGTTCCGCGTACTCCTCCAGGGTGTGGGCGATCCAGCCCGCCGTCCGGGCGACAGCGAAGATCGTCTCTCCCGCCGAAGCCGGCATGCCGGAGGAGGCGGTGAAGACGGCCAGGGCGAGATCGACATTGGCGTGCAGAGGCGCGTGCCGGGCCGTGGTGGCCACCACGTCACGGGCCGCCGCCAGCGCGGGCGCCGCGCCGGGCACCTCCTCCAGGAGGGCGAACAGGGCACGCGCGCGCGGATCCTCGCCCGAGTAGAGCCGGTGGCCGAGTCCGGGGACACGGCGCCCGGCGCGCAGTTCGTCGGCGACCACGGGAGCGGCGGTTCCCCGGTCCAGGACGTCCAGCAGCAACCGGTGGGCGAGTCCGCTGGCCGCCCCGTGGAGGGGTCCTTCGAGGACGCCGAGGCCCGCCGACACGGCCGCGTACGCGTGGGCGCGGGCCGACGCCGCGACCCGGACCGCCAGTGTCGAGGCGGCCAGATCGTGGTCGACGAGCAGCCCGAGTGCCGTGTCCAGAACGCGCAGTGACGCGTCGTCGGGTGTGCGTCCACTGAGCCGGTCCCACAGCCGTTGAGCCAGTGGGCCTTCGTCGCGGCGGTCGCCTCGCACGGTCGGGAGCGCGGCGACGAGGGTGGGGATGAGGGTGCGACCGGTCCCGAGGACGGCGCTCTCGGAGAGGTCGAAGCGCAGCGGGTCGGCGGCAGCCGCGGCGATCGCCGCGACGCGCAACCGGTCGGTCGGTCCGCTGTGTTCGGGCAGGGCGTCGACACCGCGCCGTGCTGCGGCCACGGATGCCTCCGGGGCCGTGAACGTGATGCCGGGACGCAGTTCGCCGGTCCACAGCCACTCGGCGATCTCCTCGTAGGAGTGCCGCGCGGCCAGTTCCGTCGCGTCGACGCCCCGGAAGTAGTACCGGTCCTTGTCGATCAAGGTGATGCGAGTGCGGACGGAGAGTTCGCCGCCGCCGCTCGAACTGACGTCGCTCTCCCGCCTGTTGCGCCGCGCGAGTGCCTCGACCTCCTTGGCGTCGAACGTGCTCCCGCGGCCTCCCGGCTCCCGCCTGCTGCGGAGCTGGCCGCGGCTCACGTACGCGTACACGGTCTCCGGCTTCACGCCGAGCAGTTCGGCGGTCTCCTTGGTGCTGAGCCGTCGGCCTTCGTGTGCCGGCGTCGCAGCTTCTCGATCCCTCATGGGCGCCACCGTATCCGTGGATCGTTATATTGATTCAATCAATATTGACAGTTATAGAGTCAAGCATGGACAGTCGAATCAAGTCCAGGGAGGAAACATGCCGATCAACCAAGCCGCGTCCATCTCCGTCGACCGTTCTGCCGACGTGCTCGCCGACGTGCCGCGGGGACTCGCGGGCGTCGTCGTCACCGACACCGAACTGGGTGACGTCAGGGGGCGGGAGGGCTTCTACCACTACCGTCAGTACTCGGCCGTCGATCTCGCGCAGGCCTGCGGCTTCGAAGAGGTCTGGCATCTGCTGGCCCACGGCGAGCTGCCCGACGAGGCTCGCCGTGCAGCCTTCGCCGCGCGGACCGCGCGGCTGCGCCGACTGCCGGACGACGTGCGCGCCGCGCTGCCCGCGATCGCGGCGGCGACCGGGCCGTCGGGGCCCCTCGCGGGGCTGCGTACCGCGTTGTCGCTGCTCGGGGCCTCGCTGGGGTTCCGTCCGGTGTACGACATCGACGCCGGGCGCCGCCGTGACGACGGCCTCGCGGCGACGGCGGCCGTGCCGACACTGCTCACCGCGCTGTACCGGATCGGACAGGGTCTGGACCCGGTGGAGCCGCGCGACGATCTGGGGTACGCCGCCAACTACCTGTACATGCTGACGGGTTCGGAGCCGGACGCCGCCCGCGCCCGTGCGGTGGAGCGATACCTCATCTCGACCATTGACCATGGATTCAATGCGTCAACGTTCACGGCGCGGGTGATCGCCTCCACCGGAGCGGATGTGGCGGCCTGTCTCGTGGGGGCGGTCGGGGCTCTCTCCGGCCCTCTCCACGGCGGCGCCCCCAGCCGCGCCCTGGACACCCTCGACGCGATCGGGACCCCCGACCGCATCGACCCCTGGATCCGCGAACGCGTCCTAGCCGGCGAGCGCATCATGGGTTTCGGGCACCCCGTCTACCGCACGGAGGACCCGCGCTCGCGGATGCTCCGCGGGATCGCCCAGGAGTTCGGCGGCCCGCTCGTGGAGTTCGCGGTGGAGGTGGAGCGGCAGGTGGAGGCGATCCTGGCCGAACTCAAGCCGGGCCGCGAACTGCACACCAACGTGGAGTTCTACGCCGGGGTGGTCATGGAACTCTGCGGGTTGCCCCGCGAGATGTTCACCCCCACCTTCGCCGCCGCCCGCGTGGTCGGCTGGAGCGCGAACATCATGGAACAGGCGGAGGACTCGAAGATCATCCGCCCGGCGGCTCGCTATGTGGGGCCTCGGGCGCCGGTGACGGTGCCGAGAGGGTCTGTCCGGGTTCCGTCGTCGACGGGTTCGGGTTCAGGTCCGCTGCCGTCCGTTCGGACTCCTCGCGTGGCGCCGTGAGGCGGGATCGGTGATCGCGGGAGCCGGGACAAGGAGCCGGGACAAGGAGCCGAGACAAGAGGTCCAGCACCGATCGGGGCTGGACCTTGGGAAGCTTCTGTCGAGCGGTGCGGCGCGGGGTGGGCGCCGGTGCGGCTCGGCCTCCGGCGACAGGGGTGCTGTGCGGGGCGTGTGGGTGGCTGCGGGGCGGGCCGGTGGAGAAGCGCGCTCTCCGGAGGGGGGTCGGGGTGGCCGACGGATCTCGACGGACCGCGCATGTGCCCTGTCTCGGCCCCGTGACCGCTTACCGCTCGGGGATGTCCTTCTTCGCGCGGAGGAGCGTCTCCCTGCTGATGATCACAATGCGCTCGTGGTCCGCACGTGCCGCGTCGTGGGGGAGCTGGCCGTCGAGGGCAGCCGTCGCCTCCGTGCCGATGACGGCGAAATTCCCGTCGCTCAGCTCGAAGATGTCAGGGCAGGTCTCGCCCGACAGGCTGCCTCGTTCGCGTGGAGATGCGCCGATACGGCGCACGATCTTCAACTGGATCCCGGTCCTCAAGTTTAGACAGTGAAAACTGGGACAGATTAGGAAAAAACGGAGAGGTAGTAAAGTTGGCGACCTGCCTCGTGAGGATGTTGAGCCACGGAGTCAACTCGCTTGCCAGAGTTGCCAGTTGGGTCAAATGTTAACCCTGCTCCGGAGGTAACTCGCCCACCACCCACCACTCCTCCGTATCCGATTCATCCAAATCGCGGATGAGCGTGTCCACCATTCGGCCCACTCGTGCCTCCTGCGAGGCCGATCGAAGGCTCGCGCGATGGTGGCGTGTCGCGTCCCAGTAGTCGCGAAAGATCGCGCTCTGGCAGATCACTCGAAGGTGGCCGTGCAGTTCGTCCCAGGTGACGTCCCCGGCCCGGTGGGCCCGCAGGGCGTTGGTGTAGATGGCGTTGGCGAAGAGGTACTGGCGCCGTTTGGTCGGGTCCACCTTGTTGATGGTGCTCAGGACCTCGGCGAGATCCGGGTCGTTCAGCGCTTTGTCGAGGAGGTAGGTCTGAAAGCGTTGCTGTTCCGCCAGTCGCGCGTTCCGGTCGTCGGCCTCCAGCGCCTGCGTGACGCGCAGGCGAAGTGCCTCGAACCGGCGCTGCTGGGCGACCAGGACCGCGAGGACCCCTACCGCGAACGCGAGCCCTGCCGTGGCGGCAGAACTCAGCCTCCGCACCCCATGGTTCTGTGTGGTCATGTCAACCCCCGAATCAGGCGACCGTCCGCAGGTCGTCGGTCGTGGGGCGACAGGGAGCGGACCGACGAGCGTTGGGCGGCGCGCTTGCCGCATCCCAGTGTTGCCGAGCGGCTCTGATCGGCGGGGAGGCGGAGAGGAGGCGCACGGAAGGATGTGCGGGTCGCATCCACCGGCGCCATGTCCAACGTGTGCCCCGCGAGCGCCGCCGACAATCGTTCAGTTCGGGGTGTTTCCGCCCACTCGTATGCTGGAGCGGCATTCATCATCCGCGTGAGCGCCGGCCCCGTGAGCCGGTGCGCGCACAGGTTCAGAAGAGGGGCGCATGGTGAGTTTGTCGAGTACCCGGCAGATCCCGGTCGTCGTTCTCGCCGGCTTCCTGGGTTCCGGCAAGACCACGCTGCTCAACCATCTCCTGCACCGCAGCGGTGGCAGCCGTATCGGAGCCGTCGTCAACGACTTCGGCGCGATCGAGATCGACGCGATGGCGGTGGCCGGAGCACTCGGCGACTCCACCGTCTCCCTCGGCAACGGGTGTCTGTGCTGTGCGGTCGATGTCAGTGAACTCGATCAATATCTGGATCGGCTCGCTCGGCCCTCTGCGGGGATCGACGTCATCGTCATCGAGGCGAGCGGGCTCGCCGAACCCCAGGAACTCGTGCGCATGGTGCTCGCCAGCGAGCACCCGGGGATCGTGTACGGAGGGCTCGTCGAGGTCGTCGACGCCGCCGAGTTCGCGGGCACCCGCGAGAAGCACCCCGAGATCGACCGGCACCTCGCCCTCGCCGATCTCGTCGTCGTCAACAAGATCGACCGGGCCGGCGACGCCGGGCGTGTGCTGGCGGCCGTCGGGGAGCTCACCGACGGGGCCGCGATCGTTCCCGCCACCTACGGCCGGATCGATCCCGAGTTCCTCTTCGACTGCAGGCCCGGTGAGGAGCGCATCGGACAGCTGTCCTTCGACGATCTCCACCGGCACGACGGGGGCGACGGCAGGGAGGGCGATCCGGGGGAGTGCGGCCACGAGGACCGCGGACCGGAAGAGCGCGGTCACCTCGGCCATCTGCACTCCGCCTACGAGTCCCTCTCCTTCCGCTCCGAAGTACCGCTCGGGCCACGGAGGTTGATGGCCTTCCTCGACACCCGGTCCGAAGGGCTCTACCGGATCAAGGGGCACGTCGACTTCGGCGTCCAGGACGTCCGCAACCGGTACGCCGTGCATGCCGTCGGGCGGTTCCTGCGCTTCTACCCGGAGCCCTGGAACGGTGCGGACGAGCGGTGCACCCAGCTCGTCCTCATCGGCTCCGGGATCGACACGGTGGCACTGGCCAAGGAGCTGGAGGCATGCGAAGAGGACGCCCCGCACGCCGACGAACACAGCATGTGGGGCGTCCTCCGCTACGTACAGGAGCCCAGCCCGGAGGGCTGATCGCGGGGCTACACCGGGCCGGCCACCACCGACACGGGCTTGCCCAGCGACACGCCCGAACCGTCACGGCGCGGGTCGATGTCCGGCAGGTCGACGGGCATGCCGGTCTTCTGTGCCGCGCGCCCCGGCGTCGCACCGGCCCAGGCCAGCGACAGGCAGTCCTCGCCCTTCAGGAACCGCTGGCAGCGCACACCGCCCGTGGCGCGGCCCTTGCGCGGGTACTGGTCGAAGGGAGTCAGCTTGGCCGTGGTCTGGACGGAGTCGTCCAGCGTCCCGCGTGAACCCGCCACCGTGAACACCACCGCGTCGACCGCCGGGTCGACCGCGGTGAACGAGATCACCTTCGCGCCGTCCGTCAGCTTGATGCCCGCCATGCCGCCCGCGGCACGGCCCTGCGGACGTACCTGAGAGGCCTGGTAGCGCAGCAGCTGGGCGTCGTCCGTGATGAAGACCAGGTCCTCCTCGCCGGTGCGCAGCTCGACGGCGCCGACGATCCGGTCGCCGTCCTTGAGGGTGATGACCTCCAACTCCTCCTTGTTCGAGGGGTAGTCGGGCACCACACGCTTGACGACACCCTGCTCCGTGCCGATCGCGAGGCCCGGCGACGCCTCGTCGAGGGTCGTCAGACAGATCACCGTCTCGTCCGGCTCGAGGGAGGACAGGAACTCCGAGACCGGAGCACCCCCGGAGAGGTTGGGCGCCGACGCCGTCTCGGGCAGCTGCGGGAGATCGATCACGTTCAGGCGCAGGAGACGGCCGAGGGACGTGACGGCACCGACCTCGCCGCGTGCCGTCGCGGGCACCGCGGAGACGATCACGTCGTGCTTGGTGCGCTTGCCGTCCGGGTCCTCCCCGAAGGGGGCGGCGGTCACCGTACGCGCCAGCAGTCCCGTGGAGGACAGCAGGACGCGGCACGGGTCGTCGGCGACCTGGAGGGAGACGGTCGCGGCCGGCGTGCCCGCGGACTCCAGGAGCACCGTGCGCCGGTCGGTGCCGAACTTCTTGGCGACCGCGGCCAGTTCACCGGAGACCAGCTTGCGCAGCTCCGTGTCCGACTCCAGGATGCCGGTCAGCTCGTCGATCTCGCCGTTGAGGCGGTCGCGCTCCGACTCCAGCTCGATGCGGTCGAACCGGGTGAGCCGGCGCAGCGGAGTGTCCAGGATGTACTGCGTCTGGATCTCGGAGAGGGAGAAGCGCTCGATCAGCCGCTCCTTGGCCTGCGCCGAGTTGTCGCTGGAGCGGATGAGGCGGATGACCTCGTCGATGTCCAGGAGGGCGACGAGTAGTCCCTCGACCAGGTGCAGCCGGTCGCGCTTCTTGCCGCGGCGGAACTCGCTGCGGCGGCGCACGACGTCGAAGCGGTGGTCGAGGTAGACCTCCAGCAGCTCCTTGAGGCCCAGGGTGAGCGGCTGGCCGTCCACCAGCGCCACGTTGTTGATGCCGAAGGACTCCTCCATCGGTGTCAGCTTGTAGAGCTGTTCGAGGACCGCCTCCGGCACGAAGCCGTTCTTGATCTCGATGACCAGGCGCAGGCCGTGCGCACGGTCGGTGAGGTCCTTGACGTCGGCGATGCCCTGGAGCTTCTTCGAGCCGACCAGGTCCTTGATCTTGGAGATCACCTTCTCCGGACCGACGGTGAAGGGCAGTTCGGTGACGACGAGGCCCTTGCGGCGCGCCGTGACGTCCTCCACCGACACCGTGGCGCGGATCTTGAAGGTGCCGCGGCCCGACTCGTAGGCGTCCCTGATCCCGGAGAGGCCGACGATCCGGCCGCCGGTGGGCAGGTCGGGTCCCGGGACGTGCTTCATCAGCGTCTCGAGGTCGGCCCCCGGGTAGCGGATGAGGTGCCGGGCGGCGGCGATGACCTCGCCCAGGTTGTGCGGCGGCATGTTGGTGGCCATACCGACGGCGATGCCCGACGAGCCGTTGACCAGCAGGTTCGGGAAGGCGGCCGGGAGGGCCACCGGCTCCTGCTCCTGGCCGTCGTAGTTGGGCGAGAAGTCGACGGTGTCCTCGTCGATCGACTCGGTCATCAGCGACGTCGCGTCGGCCATCCGGCACTCGGTGTAACGCATCGCGGCCGGAGGGTCGTCGTTGCCGAGCGAACCGAAGTTGCCGTGGCCGTCGACCAGGGGCAGGCGCATGGAGAAGGGCTGCGCCAGACGCACCAGGGCGTCGTAGATCGACGCGTCGCCGTGCGGGTGCAGCTTACCCATGACCTCGCCGACGACGCGGGCACATTTCACGTAGCCGCGGTCGGGGCGCAGGCCCATCTCGTTCATCTGGTACACGATGCGGCGGTGGACCGGCTTGAGGCCGTCGCGGGCGTCCGGCAGGGCTCGAGAGTAGATGACCGAGTACGCGTATTCGAGGAAGGAGCCCTGCATCTCGTCCACGACGTCGATGTCGAGGATCTTCTCCTCGTACGAGTCGTCGGGCGGCGGGGTCTTCGTGCTGCGGCGGGCCATCGCTGCTGCGGCTCCTTCACAGTCTCTGCCGGGGCATGAACGGGTTCTGACGCGCACCATTGTGGACCGCCCCACTGACAACGCCGACCGCGACCCGTCCGTAGCGCCTCCCGGGCGCGCTCCGCGGGCGCCTTCGGGACCGGCCCCGGGTGGCCGTCGAGCCCGGTGCCGGGCGGCCCCCGGACGCGTTCACGGTGGTTCCCGGAAGGGTTTCCCGGATGTGCCGGGGACACGCGCAAGTCTCGCTCTCGGCGTACGAGGTGCGGGAACTTCGCCAGGCGTCCGCGCGCTTGCATACAGTGGCAGGACCGACAGGAATGACGCAGTTCCGCGATCGAAGGGACGTACATGCCCATGGGTCACACGGCCACAGCTGAGGCAGGCTCCGGCGGTCTGACAGCGACCGAGCACCGCCTGGCCAACGGCCTGCGCGTGGTGCTCTCCGAGGACCATCTGACCCCGGTCGCCGCGGTGTGCCTCTGGTACGACGTCGGCTCGCGCCACGAGGTCAAGGGCCGGACCGGACTCGCCCACCTTTTCGAGCACCTGATGTTCCAGGGCTCCAAGCAGGTCCACGGAAACGGCCACTTCGAGCTCGTCCAGGGAGCCGGCGGCTCGCTCAACGGTACGACGAGCTTCGAGCGCACCAACTACTTCGAGACCATGCCCGCCCACCAGCTGGAGCTCGCCCTCTGGCTGGAGGCCGACCGCATGGGATCGCTGCTCGAGGCGCTGGACGACGAGTCCATGGAGAACCAGCGCGACGTGGTGAAGAACGAGCGCCGGCAGCGCTACGACAACGTTCCGTACGGCACCGCCTTCGAGAAGCTCACCGCGCTCTCGTACCCCGAGGGCCACCCGTACCACCACACCCCGATCGGGTCGATGGCGGATCTGGACGCGGCCACCCTGGAGGACGCCCGCGCGTTCTTCCGCACCAACTACGCGCCCAACAACGCGGTCCTGTCGGTCGTCGGCGACATCGACCCGGAGCAGACGCTCGCCTGGGTCGAGAAGTACTTCGGTTCCATCCCCGGGCACGACGGCAAGCCCGCCCCGCGGGACGGCTCGCTGCCCGACATCATCGGCGAGCAGGTGCGCGAGGTCGTCGAGGAGGACGTTCCGGCGCGTGCTCTGATGGCCGCCTACCGGCTCCCGGAGGACGGCACGCGCGCGTGCGACGCGGCCGACCTGGCACTGACCGTCCTGGGCGGCGGAGAGTCCTCCCGCCTCTACAACCGGCTCGTACGCCGTGACCGCACCGCCGTCGCGGCCGGATTCGGTCTGCTGCGGCTCGCCGGGGCGCCCTCCCTGGGGTGGCTGGACGTGAAGACGTCCGGTGACGTGGAGGTCCCGGTCATCGAGGCCGCCGTCGACGAGGAGCTCGCCCGGTTCGCCGAGGAGGGCCCCACCGCCGAGGAGATGGAACGCGCCCAGGCCCAGCTGGAGCGCGAATGGCTGGACCGCCTCGGCACCGTCGCGGGCCGCGCCGACGAACTGTGCCGCTACGCCGTCCTGTTCGGCGACCCGCAGCTCGCCCTGACCGCCGTGCAGCGCGTCCTCGACGTCACCGCGGAGGAGGTCCGGGAGGCCGCCGAGGCCCGCCTGCGTCCCGACAACCGGGCGGTGCTCGTCTACGAGCCGACCGCCGCCGAGGCCGCCGACGCGGCCGACTCCGCCGACGAGACCGACGAGGAGGCGGCGAAGTGACCGAGCTCGCCACCATGGACTTCCACCCGCAGCCCCAGGCCGGCCAGCCCAAGCCGTGGGCGTTCCCCGCCCCCGAGCGCGGCACCCTGGACAACGGCCTGACCGTGCTGCGCTGCCACCGCCCCGGCCAGCAGGTCGTCGCCGTCGAGGTGATCCTCGCCGCGCCGCTGGACGCCGAGCCCGCGGGCCTGGACGGCATCGCCACGATCATGGCGCGCGCCTTCTCCGAGGGCACCGACAAGCACTCCGCCGAGGACTTCGCCGCCGAGCTGGAGCGCTGCGGCGCCACGCTCGACGCGCACGCCGACCACCCCGGCGTCCGCCTGTCCCTCGAAGTGCCCGTCTCGCGCCTGGCCAAAGCCCTCGGCCTGCTCGCCGACGCCCTGCGGGCCCCCGCGTTCGCGGACAGCGAGGTCGAGCGGCTGGTGACCAACCGGCTGGACGAGATCCCGCACGAGACGGCCAATCCGGCCCGCCGCGCGGCCAAGGAACTCTCCAAGGAACTGTTCCCGGCGAGCACGCGCATGGCGCGCCCGCGCCAGGGCACCGAGGAGACCGTCCGGAACATCGACGCGGCGGCCGTCCGCGCCTTCTACGAGAAGCACGTGCGTCCCGCCACGGCCACCGCCGTCGTCGTCGGCGACCTGACGGGCGTCGATCTCGACGAACTGCTCGCCGACACGCTCGGCTCCTGGACCGGCTCGTCCGCCGAGCCCCTTCCCGTGCCGCCGGTGAGCGCCGACGACACCGGCCGCGTGATCATCGTCGACCGTCCCGGCGCCGTCCAGACGCAGCTGCTCATCGGCCGTGTCGGCGCCGACCGGCACGACCGGGTGTGGCCCGCCCAGGTCCTCGGCACGTACTGCCTGGGCGGCACCCTCACCTCGCGCCTCGACCGCGTCCTGCGCGAGGAGAAGGGCTACACCTACGGCGTACGGGCCTTCGGCCAGGTCCTGCGCTCCGCGCCGGACGGCACGGGAGCCGCGATGCTCGCCATCAGCGGCTCGGTCGACACGCCCAACACCGGTCCGGCGCTCGACGACCTGTGGAAGGTGCTGCGGACCCTCGCGGCCGAGGGGCTGACCGACGCGGAGCGCGACGTTGCCGTGCAGAACCTGGTGGGTGTCGCACCCCTCAAGTTCGAGACGGCGGCGGCCGTCGCGAGCACGCTCGCGGACCAGGTCGAGCAGCACCTGCCGGACGACTACCAGGCGACGCTCTACCGGCAACTGGCCGCCACCGGCACCGTGGAGGCGACCGCGGCGGCCGTGAGCGCCTTCCCGACGGACCGGCTGGTGACCGTCCTGGTGGGGGACGCGGCGCAGATCGCGGAGCCTGTCAGGGCCCTCGGAATCGGTGAAGTCACCGTGGTGGCAGCCGAGTAGAACCCGTGCGACCCAGGAGGGCCCTGACGGCTGAAGAGCCGTCAGGGCCTTCTTCTTCCCGTACGCCGTTCCCAAGATGTCCCCATTCGTACGGCGGTTGCCCTTCTGCCCTGTGGGATGCGTTACAAAAATCGTGATCCGTTTGTTGTTCGAACGACGCCCCGCTTAGCGTCGTTCCGGCTGTCCGTCAGGCAGTGCGCCGCGCCCGCGGCACCGGACAGTCATCGCCGAGTCCCCCATGGCGCGAGCCAGGGGAGCCGGGGACCCATACGCAGTCCCTGGGGTGAATCGGACGCCCTCCCCCGAGGGGGTCCGTAGGAGACCTTCCTGCTCCGAACCCGTCAGCTAACCCGGTAGGCGAGAGGGAAGGAAAGGATCAGCCTCTACATGGCGTTCTCCTGTGGCACCGGCAAGCACCGTCGTCCGAGCCGCGTGCACAGCACGACCACGACCGCCGTCGGGGTCGCGGCACTCACCACCACCGGTGTGGTCGGAACCCTGGCCGCCCCCGCGCTCGCCGCGGAGGCCTCCGTCGACCAGACGCAGACGGGGCTGACCCAGGCCGTCGACCTCAACGACACGGTGGCCGACCAGATCGACGCCCAGGCTTTCGCGCAGCAGCGCGCCGCCGAAGAAGAGGCCGCGCGCAAGCAGGCCGAACAGACCGCGCGCAAGCAGGCGGCGGAGCAGGCGGTCAAGCTCCGCGAGGCCAAGGAGCGCGCCGCCCGTGAGGCCGAGCGCAAGCGTCTGAACACCTTCGTCATGCCGATCACCGGCTCCTACGTCTCCACCGGCTACCAGGCGAGCAGCAGCCTCTGGTCGTCCGGCAGCCACACCGGCGTCGACTTCCACGCCGGGACCGGCACGTCGGTCCACGCCGTCGGCGCCGGCACGGTCGTCACGGCCGGCTGGGGCGGCGCGTACGGCAATCAAGTCGTGATCAAGATGCACGACGGCACGTACACCATGTACGGCCACCTGTCGTCCATCGGCGTGTCCGTGGGGCAGGCGGTCACCCCGGGGCAGCAGATCGGCCTCTCCGGCGACACCGGCAACACCACGGGGCCGCACCTCCACTTCGAGGCCCGTACGACCGCGGAGTACGGCTCGGACATCAACCCGGTCGCGTACCTGCGCTCGCACGGCGTCAACGTCTGACGACCGCTTCGCGGCTTCTCCACCGCTTTCGATGCCCCGGCTCACCGAGTCGGGGCATCGTCGTTTCCGGAGGCCCTCTGTCCAAAAAATATCCATGGATTCGGGACCGCCATCGGAAATTCAGGCTTCCTGCAATAGAGTCACTGAACAAGCGTCAATCGATGGCGTTTCGCGGGGATTAAAGCGGAGGTCGGTCATGCGTATTCCGGCGCACTCGGTGTGCACGGCGATCCGTGACGACATCGTCGCGGGTGTCTACGGACGCGGCGGCCGGCTCACCGAGGAACTGCTCGCGCGGCGCTACGGCGTCTCCCGCGTCCCCGTCCGCGAGGCCCTGCGCACCCTGGAGGCCGAAGGCTTCGTGGTCACCCGACGGCACGCGGGCGCGTGTGTCGCGGAGCCCACCGAACAGGAGGCCGCGGACCTCCTGGAGATGCGCATGCTGCTGGAACCGCTGGGTGCCGCGAGGGCGGCGCAGCGGCGTACGGAGGCCCACCTCAAGGTGCTGCGAGGCCTGGTCAGGCTCGGGCAGGAGCGTTCCAGGAAAGGGAACAGCGAGGATCTCCGCTCGCTGGGCGGCTGGTTCCACGAGACGCTCGCGCAGGCCTCGGGCAGTCCCGCGCTGACCTCCACGCTCGCCCAGCTGCGCCACAAGATCGCCTGGATGTACTCGGTGGAGGCGCCGGCCGACCCCGCGGAGTCCTGGGCGGAGCACGGAGGCATCGTGGACGCGGTCGCCCGCGGCGACAGCGAGCGGGCCCGCGCGATCACCGCCCTGCACACCGAGCGCGCGACGGCCGCGCACCGGCTCCGTTTTCCCGGCGGCGACCGGTCGGACCGTGTGAGAAGTTCGCAACATCCCGTAAACACGACGGGCCCGTGTCATTAACACGGGCACCGTATACAAAGAGGGATATTCGACAGGGGCTCTTTTCTGATGCCCTTTTATTCGTGTGTCCGTAATTTCGGCGCACGCCATTCGCGTGTCCATGGCGCGAGGGTCGCACGGGACGCGTGGGGAATTCCCGGGCGGACGCGGAAAACGGCCGAGCCGCGCCGCCCGGTGAAGGGGAGGCGCGGCTCGGCCGTGTGCCGCTCGAGTACCTTGCGGGCTCAGACGGTCTCGGGGAGCTCGTCGAGGCCCTCGGCGACCAGCTTCGCCAGGCGGTCCAGGGCGGCGTCCGCGCCCTCGGAGTCCGACGCGAGAACGATCTCCTCGCCACCCTCGGCGCCCAGGCCGAGGACCGCGAGCATGGAGGCCGCGTTGACGGGGGTGCCGTCGGTCTTGGCGATCGTCACGGGGATGCCCGAGGCCGTGGCGGCCCTGACGAAGATGGAGGCGGGGCGGGCGTGGAGGCCCTCGGTCCAGCCGACGTTGACGCGGCGCTCAGCCATGTGATGCTGCCCTTCAGGTGCTCAAGGTTGTCTAGACCAGTGTTCCATATCGCGAGGTGTGCCCGAACGGTCCCGGACCTCACCCGCGGCGGTGTCGGCCGGAGACCGGCCCCGACGTCCGTCACCCTCAGACTGCCTCGCGCCGTTGTCGTGCGCGAGCCGTAGTCTGGGGCCCATGCAGACCTCGGCGGACCGGCACGAGTACCCAGCCCACTGGGAGGCCGACGTGGTGCTGCGCGACGGCGGGACCGCACGCATCAGGCCCATCACCGTCGATGACGCCGAGCGCCTGGTCAGCTTCTACGAGCAGGTGTCGGACGAGTCGAAGTACTACCGCTTCTTCGCGCCGTATCCGCGGCTCTCCGCAAAGGACGTCCACCGCTTCACCCACCACGACTTTGTGGACAGGGTGGGGCTCGCGGCCACGGTGGGCGGCGAGTTCATCGCAACAGTACGCTACGACCGGATCGACGCCGACGGGATGCCCGCCTCGGTGCCCGCCGACGAGGCCGAGGTCGCCTTCCTCGTGCAGGACGCCCACCAGGGCCGGGGCGTCGCCTCCGCGCTGCTCGAACACATCGCCGCGGTGGCCCGCGAGCGCGCCATCCGCCGCTTCGCCGCCGAGGTGCTGCCCGCCAACAACAAGATGATCAAGGTGTTCACGGACGCCGGCTACACCCAGAAGCGCAGCTTCGAGGACGGCGTCGTACGCCTGGAGTTCGACCTCGAACCCACCGACCGGTCCCTCGCCGTGCAGCGCGCGCGGGAGCAGCGGGCCGAGGCCCGCTCCGTGCAGCGGCTGCTCGCCCCCGGTTCGGTGGCCGTCATCGGTGCCGGGCGCACACCCGGCGGGGTCGGCCGCAGCGTCCTCGACAACCTCCGCCAGGCCGGCTTCACCGGACGCCTGCACGCCGTGAACGCGGCGCTCCAGGAGAAGGAGCTCGACGGGGTCCCCGCCCACCGCTCCGTGAGGGACATCACCGAACCCGTCGACCTCGCCGTCGTCGCCGTGCCCGCCGAGCAGGTCCCCGGGGTCGTGACGGAATGCGGGGAGCACGGTGTGCAGGGGCTCGTGGTGGTCTCCGCCGGGTACGCGGAGAGCGGCCCCGAGGGACGCGAGCGCCAGCGCGAACTCGTGCGGCACGCGCGCACGTACGGGATGCGCATCATCGGTCCGAACGCCTTCGGCGTCATCAACACGTCGCCCGACGTGCGTCTGAACGCGTCGCTCGCCCCGCAGATGCCCCGCCCCGGACGCATCGGCCTGTTCGCGCAGTCCGGCGCCATCGGCATCGCCCTGCTGTCCCGGCTGCACCGGCGCGGCGGCGGCGTCACGGGCGTCACCGGTGTGTCGACCTTCGTCTCCTCCGGGAACCGGGCGGACGTCTCCGGCAACGACGTACTGCAGTACTGGTACGACGACCCGGACACCGACGTCGCCCTGATGTACCTGGAGTCCATCGGCAACCCGCGCAAGTTCACCCGCCTCGCGCGGCGGACGGCGGCGGTGAAGCCGCTGGTCGTGGTCCAGGGGGCGCGGCACGGCGGGACGGCACCCCAGGGACACGCCGTACGGGCCACCCGGCTGCCGCACGCCACCGTCTCCGCGCTGCTGCGCCAGGCCGGAGTGATCCGGGTGGACACGATCACCGAACTCGTCGACGCGGGCCTGCTGCTGGCCCGCCAGCCGCTTCCCCGGGGACCCCGCGTGGCGATCCTCGGGAACTCCGAGTCGCTGGGGCTGCTGACGTACGACGCGTGTCTCGCCGAAGGGCTCCGGCCGCTGCCGCCGAGGGACCTGACCACGGCGGCCTCGGCGGAGGACTTCCACCGGGCCCTGTCGCGGGCCCTCGCCGACGACGGCTGCGACGCCGTCGTCGTGACGGCCATACCGGCGGTGGGGGAGACCCAGGCGGCCGACGCGGCCCTCGCCGAGGCGCTCCGCTCCTCCGCCCTGGAAGCCCCGGCGAAGCCGGTGCTCGTGGTGCACGTCGAACTGGGCGGACTCGCCGAAGCGCTGTCCGCCGCCGCGAGCACCGCCCCGCAGGCCCCCGGGACGGCGACCGGCGCGACACCCGGCGCCCGCTTCCACCCCTCGGACGCCTCGCCCGCCGCGGAGCGCGCCGAACCCGCGCCGGACTCCCGGCTCATCCCCGCCTACCCCGCCGCCGAACGCGCCGTCCGCGCCCTCGCCGAAGCCGTCAAGTACGCCCAGTGGCGCCTGGACGCCGGCGAGCCCGGCAAGGTGCCCGAGTACGAGGACATCGACGAGAAGGGCGCGGCCCGGCTGATCGACGACCTCCTCGCGCGCGGGGAGGGCCTGACCCTGGGGGGCGAGCAGACGGCGGCGCTGCTCGGGCGGTACGGCATCGACGTGCACCACGCCCTGCCCGCCCCCACCCCGGACGACGCCGTGGCGGCCGCGCGGACCATCGGATACCCCGTGGCTCTCAAGACCACCGCCCCGCATCTGCGCCACCGCGCCGACCTCGGCGGCGTGCGCCTGGACGTGGCGGACGAGGAACAGCTGCGCCGGGCGTACACGGAGCTGACCGAGCTGTTCGGGCCGCCGACGGTGTTGCGCCCGGTCGTGCAGGGCATGGCGCCGCGCGGTGTCGACACGGTCGTCCGCGCGGTGATCGACCCGGCCGCCGGGGCGGTGCTCTCCTTCGGGCTCTCCGGGGCCGCCTCCGAACTGCTCGGGGACACCGCGCACCGGCTGGTCCCGGTCACCGACCGGGACGCGGCCTCCCTGGTCCGGTCGATCAGGACGGCACCGCTCCTGTTCGGCTGGCGGGGCTCCGCGCCGGTCGACACGGCGGCCCTCGAAGAGCTCATGCTGCGGGTCTCCCGGCTGGTCGACGACCATCCGGAGGTCGTCGCGGTCTCGCTGGAGCCGGTGGTGGTCGCCCCGGCCGGCCTGAGCGTCCTGGGTGCCACGGTACGGCTGGCCCGTGCCCCGCTCCGGGACGACCTCGGTCCCCGGACCCTGCCCGTGGTCTGAGCCGTCCGGGCCGTCCCCGCCGTCCGGGCCGCCCAGGCCGTCCCGCTGTCCGGGATCCCCGAAGGGGACGTCTCCGTGACGGCGGGCGGTCCCGGTCCGGACGCCCGCCGTCACCCGAGCGGTGCCGTCGGCGGTCTGACCGGCCCGGACGCCCGGGGCCGCCCCGCGCGCCCCGCCCGTCCCGTCCGTAGCGCCCGCGCGGCGGCCCCCGCCGTGCCCGCGTCCGGCCGGCCGCCTCGCGCGGTTCGGTCTGATCCGTCCACGACAGACCCGTGCGAGCGGTGCCTCGCAGTCAGTGGGCCCCCGTAGGATGGACGACATGGCCAAGACCAGTACGACGACCCAGGGGCTGCGAGCGGCGATCGAGCGCAGCGGCTACTACCCGGCCCTCGTGGCCGAGGCGGTGGAGGCCGCGATCGGCGGCGACACCATCCGGTCGTACCTGGTCCACCAGGAGACGACGTTCGACGCGAACGAGGTGCGGCGGCACGTCACCGTGCTGGTCCTCACCGGCAACCGTTTCATCGTGAGCCACACCGACGAGCAGAACGCGGACACCACGTCCCCGACCCCGTACGCCACGACCTCGACGGAGTCGGTCAAGCTCGGACGGATCTCCTCGGTCGTCGTGAGCCGTGTCGTCGCGAACCCCGAGTCGTACACGCCCGGCACGCTGCCCCGGGAAGTGGTCCTGACCATCGGCTGGGGCGCGGTCTCCCGCATCGACCTGGAGCCGGCCGCCTGCGGTGACCCCAACTGCGAGGCGGATCACGGCTACACCGGCAACTCGACGGCGGACGACCTGAGCCTGCGGGTGAGCGAGGCGGGGGACGGTCCGGAGACCGTCCGCCAGGCCCTCGCCTTCGCGCAGTCCCTCTCCGAGGCGACCGCGGACGTCGCCCGCTGATGGCCCTGCCCACCTGGGACCACCCGGAACCGCTCGCCGTCGACTCCGCCCCCGTTCCCGAGTACGGCGCCGGTTCGCTGGCCGATCTGCTGCCCACGCTCGCCGCCGGCATGTCCGTGCCCGGTGCGACCGCCGCCATGACCGAATTGACCGCGGCCGACCGGAACTGCGTGTTCCTGATCGACGGTCTCGGCTGGGAGCAGCTCAAGGCTCACCCGGACGAGGCACCCTTCATGACGTCGCTCCTCGCGTCCTCGCGCGGCGGCACCGGACGTCCGATCACCGCCGGCTACCCGGCCACCACCGCGACCTCGCTCGCCTCCGTGGGCACCGGCCTGCCCCCGGGCGCCCACGGCCTGCCCGGCTACACCGCGCGCAACCCCGCCACCGGCGAGCTGATGAACCAGCTCCGCTGGAACCCGTGGACCGAGCCGCGCGCCTGGCAGCCCTACCCCACGATCTTCCAGCTGGCCGACGCGGCCGGTGTGCACACCGCCCAGGTCTCCTCGCCGACCTTCCAGAACACGCCGCTGACGAAGATCGCGCTGAGCGGCGGGACGTTCCACGGCCGGCTGTCCGGCGAGGAACGCGTGGACCTCGCCGCCGAGCAACTGGCCGCCGGTGACCGCTCCCTGGTCTACACGTACTACGCGGAGGTGGACGGCAAGGGCCACCGCTTCGGCGTCGACTCCGATCCCTGGCGCGGCCAGCTCATGTACGTCGACCGGCTGGTCCAGCGCCTCGCGGAGCAGTTGCCGCCGCGCTCGGCGCTGTACGTCACGGCCGACCACGGCATGATCGACATCCCGTTCGACGAGCAGCACCGCATCGACTTCGACGAGGACTGGGAGCTGCGCGCCGGGGTCGCCCTGCTGGGCGGCGAGGGCCGCGCCCGCCACGTGTACGCGGTCCCCGGGGCCGAGGCGGACGTGCTGACCTGCTGGCGCGAGGTCCTGGGCGAGCAGTTCTGGGTCGCCTCCCGCGACGAGGCGATCGAGGCGGGCTGGTTCGGTCCCCGGGTCGACGAGCGGGTGTACGGCCGGCTGGGCGACGTCATCGCCGCCGCCCGGGACGACGTCCTGATCATCGCGTCCGAGCGGGAGCCGAAGGAGTCGCTGATGGTCGGCAACCACGGCTCGATGACCCCGGCCGAGCAACTGGTGCCCCTCCTCCAAGTACGCTCCTGACGCCCCACCCTTCTTTCCCCCTTGCCGAAAGGTGCTCAACTCTCCATGCCCGAGCTGGTGTTCTTCTCCGGAACGATGGACTGCGGGAAGTCCACGCTGGCTCTCCAGATCGAGCACAACCGCTCGGCGCGGGGCTTGCAGGGCATGATCTTCACGCGTGACGACCGCGCCGGCGAGGGCAAGCTCTCCTCGCGCCTCGGTCTGGTCACCGACGCGGTCGAGGTGGCGGACGACCAGGACCTGTACGCGTATCTGGTGGACCACCTCTCGCAGGGCGGCCGGGCGGACTACGTGATCGCGGACGAGGCGCAGTTCCTGGCCCCCGCGCAGATCGACCAACTGGCCCGTGTGGTGGACGACCTGGATGTCGACGTCTTCGCCTTCGGGATCACCACCGACTTCCGCTCCAAGCTCTTCCCGGGCTCCCAGCGCCTCGTCGAGCTGGCGGACCGGGTCGAGGTCCTCCAGGTCGAGGCCCTGTGCTGGTGCGGCGCCCGCGCCACGCACAACGCCCGCACCGTGGGCGGCGAGATGGTCGTCGAAGGCGCCCAGGTCGTCGTCGGCGACGTCAACCAGCCCGAGAACATCGGCTACGAGGTCCTGTGCCGCCGGCACCACCGGCGCCGTATGACGGCCGCCACGGCCCGCGCGAGCGCCCTGTCCCCCGACGTCCTGCCGATCGCCTCGGCCTGAGGCCCGTTTCCGGGAGCGGTTCCCGAAGGTCCGGCCCCGAGCCCGGTGCTCGTCCCGGTGTCCTCCGTCCGGCCCGGTGCCGGGCCGCCGGAGCACCGGGCCGGACGGCTCGCGGAATCAGGTGACGGTACGGATCAGCGAGAAGACCGCGCCCTCCGGGTCCGCCACCGTCGCCACGCGGCCGTACGGGGAGTCGTGCGCCGCCCGCAGGAGACGCCCGCCCAGTTCCGTGACGCGGCGGACGGCGCCGTCCACTTCGGCGGCCTCGAAGTACGTCAGCCAGTGCGGGCCCCGGTCGCGCGGCAGGGCGTTCCCGACGCCGTGGACGCCGGCCACCGGCCGGCCGTCGATGCGCAGGGCCACATGATCGAAGTCGGCCGAGACGGCCGGTTCCAGTTCGTAGCCGAAGACCCCCTCGTAGAACTTGACGACGCTCTCGGTGTCGCGCGTCACGAGCTCGTTCCACGCCGGGGTGCCGGGCACGCCGGTGATCCCCGTGCCCGGCCGGGCCACCCCCTGCCAGATGCCGAAGACGGCGCCCGACGGGTCGGAGGCGATCGCCAGGCGGCCGGCCCCGGCGTCCAGCGGGCCCACGCCCACGGTTCCGCCGCTGTGCCGTACCGTCTCGGCGGTCCGGTCCACGTCGGCCGAGGCGAAGTAGGGCGTCCACGCGACCGGCAGGTGCCGGTCCGGCGGCAACTGGCCGATCCCGGCCACCTCGTGGCCGTCGAGAAGCGCCCACGCGTAGGAGCCGGTCCGCGGGGGACGGGGCTGGAACTCCCAGCCGAACAGTGTTCCGTAGAAGTCCTGGGTCGCGGCCGTCTCATGCGTCATCAGGCTCACCCAGCAGGGTGACCCGGGCGTGTGCCGGGCGTGCGTGGTGCCGTTCGGGTCGGCCGATTCCCGTGCCTCGGTCATCGTCACTCTCTTCTCGGCCCCTCGCGGTGGCCGGTCACCTTCCGCCTGCGAACACGCGTACCCGGTCGCGTCCGTGCACGCCCCGTGCCGATGCCCGCACCACCGGTCATGCCGTGCGTCCCGTCCGTGCCGCCGTCGAGCTGTGCGGGACGGGGGACGTCCGATCCGCCGTCCGTCGCGGAGCGATCGCCGTGTGGTGGCCATCAGTTGTACAGCATGTGCCCGATCCCATACGTCCGGTGATCGGGGCCGCACGGCGGAGCAGAGTAGCCCGACACGGTCGAAGCGGCCACCCCGTGCGCGAGGATGGGGTCATGAACGCCATCATCACGGCACCCGAACTCGCCAGTGACCTGGCCGGGCCGAACCCGCCGGTGCTCCTCGACGTCCGCTGGCGGTTGGGCGGTCCCAACCTGCGCTCCGAGTACGAGAACGCGCACATCCCCGGTGCCGTCTTCGTCGACCTGGACTCCGAACTCGCTGGTCCGGCCGGTGCGGCGGGCCGGCATCCGCTCCCCGACCCCGAGCTCTTCGGCGCGGCGATGCGGGCCGCGGGAGTGTCCGAGAACCGTGACGTCGTCGTGTACGACGGCGGGCAGGGCTGGGCCGCCGCGCGCGCCTGGTGGCTGCTGGGCTATTCGGGTCACCCCTCGGTACGCGTGCTTGACGGCGGGTTCGCCGCCTGGAGCGGACCGGTGTCCTCGGAGATCCCCTCACCCGCGCCCGGGACGTTCGTGCCGACGGCCGGTGCCCGGCCGTCGCTCGACGCGGACGGTGCGGCCGCGCTCGCCCGCACCGGGCTGCTGCTGGACGCCCGCGCGGGGGAGCGGTACCGGGGCGAGGTCGAGCCGATCGATCCGGTCGGCGGTCACATCCCGGGTGCCGTCTCCGCGCCCACCTCCGAGAACGTCACGGAGGACGGACGGTTCCTGCCGTCGGCCGAACTCGCCGACCGCTTCAAGTCCTTCGGCGTGACACCGGCGACCGAGGTCGGCGTCTACTGCGGCTCCGGGGTCTCGGGCGCCCATGAGGTGCTGGCCCTCGCCGTGGCCGGGGTTCCCGCGGCGCTGTACGTGGGTTCGTGGTCGGAGTGGTCCCGGGACGGAGACCGCCCCGTCGCGGTGGGCCCCGACCCGCAGTGACGCCTGCGGCGTCACTCGCGCCGACGCGCACGGCGACGGGTCCCGCACCGATCCGGTGCGGGACCCGTCGCCGTGACTCCGGTCAGTCCTGCTTCTTCCGCCGCGTGCCGAAGACGATCTCGTCCCAGCTCGGGACGGCCGCCCTGCGGCCCGGACGGACCCCGTCGGCCTCGGCCTGGCGGTCGGTCGCCCCGACGAGCCGGTCGCGGTGACTGCCCACCGAGCGGGGCATGAGCACGTCCGCGTACGCGGAACCGGCACCCGCCGAGGCCGCGGGAGCCGGGGGCTCCTCCTCCTCGGACTCCGGTGCGGGCTCCTCGGCGTCGGTCCGCTCGGCGGGGGCGGGCCGTTCGGGCACCACCATGTCGCCCCGGAAGCTGGGCACCGCCTCCAGGAGACTGGTCAGCGAGTCCCGGTCCTCGGTCTCCTCGGCCGGTTCCGGGGAGGCCGGGGGCAGGCTCGGACGCTCCGACTGCCGGTCCAGGGCGCGATCCAGCGGACGGTCGCGGGGCAGCCGTGCGATCCGCGGCACGAACGGGAAGCTCGGCTCGGGCGCCGCGAGGTCGTCGGACTCGCCGATCAGCGAGCGCGCCTCGGCGTCGACGGCCTGGACGAGCCGCCGGGGCGGGTCGTAGGTCCAGCTCGCGGCGTGCGGTTCGCCCGCGACGCGGTAGACCAGCAGGACTTCCCAGGTGCCGTCGTCACGGCGCCAGGAGTCCCACTGGACGGTGTCCTTCTCGGCACCCCGGATCAGCAGCCGCTCCTGGACGGCCTCGCCGAGCTGGGGACCGGCGTTCTCCCCGGGACGGCGCACGGGAGTCTTCCGGGCGCGCTCGGCCATGAAGGCGCGCTCGGCCAGCACGGGTCCCTCGAAACGGCGTACGCGGTCGACGGGGATGCCGGCGAGCTGGGCGACTTCCTCCGCGGAGGCGCCGGCGCGTATACGCGCCTGGATGTCACGGGGGCGGAGATGGCTCTCCACCTCGATCTCGATCTGGCCGAGGCGGGGACGGTCGCCGCGTACGGCGGCGCGCAGCCGCTCGTCGATCGGAAGCGTGTATTCCGTACTGTCCGCAGCCTTCAGCACCAGCCGTGTGCCGTCGTTAGAGACGGCCACGACACGCAGTTCGGGCATGGGGACCTCCCGGGTGGTGCCTGCCGACGTCACGTGCGTCGCTGCTTCCGCTAGTCGAGTGTGGCCTGCCCGGGTGCAGCCTGCCACAACCTTGCCGAGTTGCCCGGCGTGTCGGGCGCGGGCCCGGGGTTGCCGTTATGGCACGGTTACCTATTCGCAACGCTAAGTGACGAACTCCATCACCCTGTGCAACGAGCCCCCCTCCCGGTGGTCCTGCAGGCCCCGGACACCCTGGCGGGAGTCCGGACCCAGGGCTCGCAACAGTACTCCATTCGGGCCACATGCGTGGATCGGCACGCGGCCCAACTTCTGGCGAGGGGTGCCAGTTGGCCGATCCGGACGTCCTTTCGGTGGGTGTCGGGCGTGGCGCACTTCACGTAATCGGCAGAAACGGAACCAATCGTTTCGCCCGTACGTCCCTTTCTCGTACGATCGGTCGATCAAGTACGGGAAAGGCAGGCAAGGTCCGGGAATGCGTGAGAAGCCGGATGTCGGCGGCGAGCAGCCGGGTGCCGACGTGGAACCGAGGAAGAGGCGACTGGACCTGAGCGTCCCTCAGGTGGCGGGGAGCGCGGTCGCCGCGGTGGTCGCGGCGAAACTCGCGTCCTACTTCGGCGTCTACGGGACGATCCTGGGCGCCGGGCTGGTCAGCGTGGTCGCCACCTGCGGGGGGACGCTCTTCCAGCACTTCTTCAGGCGCACCGGCGAACAGATCCGTGACGTGACGGTGCCGGCGAGACCGAAGCCCCGGCCGCTGCCCGGTCCTCTTGGCGAGTTCACCGAAGGGACCGTCTACCGCGCGCGGGTCAAGAGCTGGAAGAGGCCGCTGGTCGCGACCGCTCTCGTCTTCGGCGTCACGATGGCCGGAATCACCACGTACGAGACGGTCTCGGGGCGGAGCTTCAGCGGCGACGGCGCGAGCACGACGGTCGGCGACGCCTTCAAGGGGCACACCGCGGGCTCGGGGAGCTCGGGGTCCGGTACGGCACCGTCGACCGGGTCCTCGCCGTCCTCGCCGTCCGTTTCCCGGGAGGAGCCGACGCCGTCCGCCGACGGTGCCGGCTCGGCCGGCACGGGCGACGGCGGCGGTGCCGACGACGGCGCGACCGCCGTGCCGACCCCGGGGGACGGCGCGTCCTCGGCGCCGGAGGCCGGGGACGGGACCCCGGCTCCCGCACCCAGCGCGACCGTCACGGCCCCAGAATCCTCCGCAGGTAGTCATTCGCGAAGCGCCGGTCCGGATCGAGTCGATCCCGCAGCGCGGTGAACTCGCCGAAGCGCGGATAGACCCGGGAGAAGTACTCCGCGTCGCGGGTGTGCACCTTGCCCCAGTGCGGTCGGCCCTCGTGCGCGGTGAAGATCCGCTCGGCCGCGGTGAAGTACGCCTGATAGGGGGTGCCCCTGAACATGTGGACGGCGATGTACGCGCTCTCCCGCCCGGACGCCGTCGAGAGGGTGATGTCGTCGGCGGGAGCCGTCCGCACCTCCACGGGGAAACTGACCCGCAGGGTCGAACTGTCGACCATCGACTTCAGCTCGCGCAGCGTCTCGACGAGGGCCTCGCGCGGAACCGCGTACTCCATCTCCACGAACCGCACGCGGCGGGGAGAGGTGAAGACCTTGTACGGGATGTCGGTGTAGGTCCGGGCGGACAGCGCGCGGCTGGAGATCCCGGCGATCGAGGGGATGGCGGCGGGAACGGCCCGGCCGAGCAGATTGGCCACCTGGAAGGCGCCGTTGGAGAGGAACTCGTCCTCGATCCAGCCGCGGACGGGGCCCACCGGGTTCTCGGGACCGGCGCTGCGGTTGTTGCGCTTGGTGTTGCAGTTCCCGGTGTGGGGGAACCAGTAGAACTCGAAGTGCTCGTTCTCGGTGAAGAGTTCCTCGAAATCGGTCATGACCTTGTCGAAACTCATCGGCTCCTCGCGGGCCGTGAGCAGGAAGAGGGGCTCCACGGAGAAGGTGATCGCGGTGACGATCCCCAGGGCGCCGATGCCTATGCGGGCCGACGCGAAGATCTCCGGGTTCTCGCTCTCGGAGCAGGTCAGCACCGACCCGTCCGCCGTCACCAGTTCGAGCCCCTTGATCTGCGCGGCGATCGAGGCGGAGTCGCGCCCGGTGCCGTGGGTTCCGGTGCTGGTCGCCCCCGAGACCGTCTGCTCCATGATGTCGCCCATGTTCGTGAGCGACAGACCCTCGCGCGCGAGAGCCGTGTTGAGCCTCTTGAGCGGGGTGCCCGCCTCGACCGTGACCGTCATGGCCGTACGGTCGATCTTGCGGATCCCGGTCAACAGCTGAGGCCGGATCAACACGCCGTCGGTCGCGGCGGCGGCCGTGAAGGAGTGCCCGGTGCCGACGGCCTTCACCGTCAGACCGTCCTCGGCCGCCTTGCGCACGGCGGCGGAGAGTTCGTCCACCGAGGCAGGGGTGACCTCCCGTGCGGGAAGGGCGGTGACGTTTCCCGCCCAGTTACGCCACGTGCCGCTCTTCTCGCTCACTGCGGTGCTCATGAGACCCTCCCCGCTGCAGAACCGGCCTGCTGAGCCGGCGGTACCCGAGGAAACCGACCGCGACCGCGACGGCCCCGGACACCGCCGGAACCCCGTACCCGGCTTTCGCGCCGGCGGAGTCGATCACCCAGCCGGCCACGGAGGAGCCGAGCGCGACCCCGACCGCGAGTCCTGTGCTCACCCAGGTCATGCCTTCGGTCAATTTCGCGCGAGGTACGTGCTGCTCGATGAGGGACATCGTCGTGATCATCGTGGGAGCGATGGACAGGCCCGCAACGAACAGCGCCACGGCCAGGAACGGCAAGTTTCCGACCAGTAGGAGGGGGATCATACTCACGGCCATCGCGCATATGCCCAGCAGCCACCTTCCTTCCGCGGCCCCCTTGAAGTGCAGCAGTCCGAAGACGGCTCCCGCGAGGCAGGAGCCCGCCGCGTAGAGGGCCAGGACGACGCTCGCGGCGCCCTTGTGGCCCTGCTCCTCGGCGAACGCGACGGTGACCACGTCGACGGCTCCGAAGATCGCCCCGGTCGCCACGAACGTGGCCACGAGGACCTGGAGTCCGGCCGAGCGGAGCGCCGAGCCGCCGCTGTGCTGTTCGCGCGGGTGCGGCCGGGGCTCGGTGGCGCGCTGGGAGGTCAGCCAGAAGACCCCGGCCGTCAGGAAGCAGGCGGCGAGCAGCGGTCCGGCCTCCGGGAACCACACCGTGGACAGGCCGATGGAGATGATCGGCCCGAAGATGAAGCAGATCTCGTCCACCACGGACTCCAGGGAGTACGCGGTGTGCAGCTGCGGGGTGCCTCCGTAGAGCGCCGCCCAGCGGGCCCGGATCATCGCGCCGATGCTCGGGACGGAGCCGATGCCGGCCGCGCACGCGAACAGGACCCAGTCCGGCCACCCGAAGTGCGCGGCGAGCAGCAGCCCCCCGGCGGCCGTGAGCGCGAAGAGCGTCACCGGGCGCAGGACCCGCCGCTGACCGTGCAGGTCCACCAGTCGCGAGACCTGCGGGCCCATCGCCGCGGCCGCCAGCGCGATGGTCGCCGACAGGGCGCCCGCGAGGCCGTAGCGCCCGGTCAGCTGGGAGATCATCGTGACGACGCCGATGCCCATCATGGACAGCGGCATCCGGCCGAGCAGGCCCGCGGCGGAGAAGCTCTTGGAACCGGGGGCGGCGAACAGGGCGCGGTAGGGGCTGGGCACGCGGGTCTCCGTCGGCTCGGCTCGGCCGGGCCCCTCCCCGGCACGGCGGGCGGCCCGAACATCGGTAAGGCATGTAGCTGGCCTATACAGCTTACTGGTTAGGTAACCCTAATACAGCCCCCCGATGCGGCCCCCGTGTCCGTCCCGCCGCCGGGTGCGGGCCGTGTCCGTCCAGGTCGGGCGACAGCCGTGCGCCGCGCCGCCGTCGCCCGCCCGCCGCCCCGCCGGTTCTCGACCGCCGGTGACGGGTGGCAGGATCGGACACATGCCAGAAGCGCTCGATGCCACCCCCTACGACGCCCTGCTCCTGCTCTCCTTCGGCGGTCCGGAAGGCCCGGACGAAGTGGTCCCGTTCCTGGAGAACGTGACGCGGGGCAGGGGTATCCCGAAGGAACGGCTCAAGGAGGTCGGGCAGCACTACTTCCTGTTCGACGGGATCAGTCCCATCAACGACCAGAACCGCACCCTGCTCGACGCGCTGCGCAAGGACTTCGCCGAGCACGGTCTGGACCTGCCGGTCTACTGGGGCAACCGCAACTGGGCGCCGTACCTCACCGACACCCTGCGCGAGATGGCCGCGGACGGGCGGCGCAGGATCCTGGTGCTGGCCACCAGCGCGTACGCCTCGTACTCGGGCTGCCGTCAGTACCGAGAGGATCTGGCGGGGGCCCTGGCCGTGCTGGAGGGGGAGGGGCTCGGGCTGCCGCGGGTCGACAAGCTGCGGCACTACTTCAACCATCCCGGGTTCGTGGAGCCGATGACCGAGGGCGTCCTGAGGTCGCTCGCCGAGCTGCCCGAGGAGGTCCGGGAGGGCGCGCACCTGGTGTTCACCACGCACTCGATCCCGGTCGCCGCGGCGGACACCTCCGGCCCGGCCGAGGGGCACGGGGACGGCGGCGCGTACGTCCGGCAGCATCTGGACGTGGCCCGGCTGATCGCGGAGGCGGTGCGCGAGGAGACCGGCACCGACCGCCCGTGGAAGCTCGTGTACCAGTCGCGCTCCGGGGCCCCGCACGTCCCGTGGCTGGAGCCGGACGTCTGCGACCACCTGGAGGAGCTGCACGGGGCGGGGGCCCCGGCGGCGGTGATGGTGCCGATCGGGTTCGTCTCGGACCACATGGAGGTCCTGTACGACCTGGACACCGAGGCGCGGGTGAAGGCGGAGGAGCTGGGGCTGCCGGTGCGCCGTTCGGCCACGGTGGGCTCCGATCCCCGGTTCGCCGCGGCGGTCCGTGATCTGGTGCTGGAGCGCGCCGCGGCCGAGAGCGGCCGCCGGGTGACACGGTGTGCCCTGGGCGCGCTGGGCGCGAGTCACGACCTGTGCCCCGTGGGCTGCTGCCCGGCCCGCACGCCCAAGCCCGCCGCCGCGGGCACCGACAGTCCCTACGCATGAGGAGCCACGTGACCGACCCCCTGCACACCGAACTCCTCCAGCTCGCGCACGAGGCCGCCCGCCGCGCCGGCGAGCTGCTGCGCGACGGCCGCCCGGCGGACCTCGCGGTCGCCGCCACCAAGTCCAGTCCGATCGACGTCGTCACCGAGATGGACCTCGCCGCCGAGAAGCTGATCACCGCGCTGATCGCCGAGCACCGCCCCCACGACGGCCTCCTCGGCGAGGAGGGCGCCGCCACCGAGGGCACCAGCGGGGTGCGGTGGATCGTCGACCCGCTCGACGGCACGGTCAACTACCTGTACGGGCTGCCGACCTGGGCGGTGTCCATCGCGGCCCAGCAGGACGGCGAGACCGTCGTCGGCGTGGTGGCCGCGCCCATGCGCGGCGAGACGTACCACGCGGTCCGCGGCCGGGGTGCCCGGGCCTCCGGGGCATGGGTCGGCGAACGCCGGCTGGCCTGCCGCCCGTCCCCGCCGCTCGACCAGGCCCTCGTCTCGACCGGCTTCAACTACGTCACCGCGGTCAAGACCCACCAGGCCGACGTGGCCCAGCGACTGATCCCGCTGGTGCGCGACATCCGGCGCTCCGGCTCGGCGGCGATCGACCTGTGCGACGTCGCGGCCGGCCGTCTCGACGGCTACTACGAGCGCGGTCTGCACCCCTGGGACCTCGCGGCGGGGGACCTGATCGCCCGGGAAGCGGGTGCGGTGACCGGTGGACGCCCCGGAGAGCGCCCCACGGGTGAGCTCGCGGTGGCTGCCTCCCCCGGCGTCTTCGAGCCCCTCCAGCGGCTTCTGGAGGACTTCGGCGCCTGGCACGACTGACGGCCCGCCCGGAGGAACGGCCGACGGCGGACGGCCGTCGGCCAGGACGCGCGACAGCCAGGACGTGCGACGGCGGAGCGCGACAACGGAACGGGGCCCCGGTGCTGGATCGACACCGGGGCCCCGCTCTCGTTCACGTGCTGATCAGACGCGTGTGGCGCCGACCTCCACACCGTGCTCCGCGGCAAGGCGGTGCAGGTCGTCCAGCTCGGCCTGCTCGACCTCCGCGAGGAAGTCGTCGCCTGTCTCGCGAGCCCGCGTCAGGTCGGACTCGGTCGTCCTTATGCGCTGCAGAAGTCCTGTGGTGAAAGCGTCCATGCTGCGCCCCCTCGTCCTGGGTCGTGGGTCGGGTGGCACGGGGGTGTGCCGATGGAAAGGGGCGATCACGTCTCCGAATGGGGTGCCCAGCGCTGCCCGGGCTGGGCGGCGACGGTGCCGGACACCCACGCCCGCCCTGCGGAAGCGTTGGACGTACCACAATGTGGCTTGCCACATGCAGAGCGTGATCGCGGGGTGTAAAGCCGTCCTCCCCCAGCTCTCCAGCGCGGAAACCTCACCCGACGAGAAAATCCCGCCTTCCCGGTCCTCCGGGCACGCCTCCTCGGGCCTCCCTTGCCTTACAGCCGGTTTATGGCCGAAACGGGCAGGATGGAGCTCTCACCCGTGACGGACCTGCCTGCGTGGTGCGCTCGAACGCGCCCCCGCCGGTGGACAGAGGAAGGACAAGCGACGTGCGTGTACTCGTCGTCGAGGACGAGCAGCTGCTCGCCGATGCGGTGGCCACCGGACTGCGCCGGGAGGCCATGGCCGTCGACGTCGTGTACGACGGCGCGGCCGCGCTCGAGCGCATCGGGGTCAACGACTACGACGTGGTCGTCCTCGACCGCGACCTCCCGCTCGTGCACGGCGACGACGTCTGCCGGAAGATCGTCGAACTCGGCATGCCCACGCGCGTGCTGATGCTGACCGCGTCCGGCGACGTCAGCGACCGTGTCGAGGGCCTGGAGATCGGTGCCGACGACTACCTCCCCAAGCCGTTCGCGTTCAGCGAGCTGACCGCGCGCGTGCGTGCCCTCGGACGCCGTACGAGCGTGCCGCTGCCGCCGGTCCTGGAACGTGCCGGGATCAAGCTCGACCCCAATCGCCGTGAGGTCTTCCGCGACGGCAAGGAGGTCCAGCTCGCCCCCAAGGAGTTCGCCGTCCTGGAGGTGCTGCTGCGCAGCGAGGGCGCCGTGGTCTCCGCGGAGCAGCTCCTGGAGAAGGCCTGGGACGAGAACACGGACCCGTTCACGAACGTCGTGCGCGTGACCGTCATGACGCTGCGCCGCAAGCTCGGCGAGCCCGCCGTGATCGTCACCGTGCCCGGCTCCGGTTACAGGATCTGATCCGCCGTGACCACCACCCCCGCGCCGCCCGCGGCGCCTCCGAAGCCCACCTGGGACCCGAGAAGGGCGGAGCCGCCCTTCCCCTGGCTGCGCCCCACCATCCGCATACGGCTCACGCTGCTGTACGGCGGCATGTTCCTGATCGCCGGCATCATGCTGCTGTCGATCATCTACCTGCTCGCGGCCCAGGCGCTGAACGTCGGCAGCGAACTCCCCTTCAAGATCATTTCCGGGCAGGTCGGCAGCAGTACCTGCAATCTCCCGAGGGAGCCGTCCGCGGACGAGCTCAACAGCGCGATGGCCGCCTGCGTGAACCAGCAGCGCCAGCACGCCCTCGACGACCTGCTCAGCCGCTCCCTGCTGGCCCTGCTCGGCCTCGCGGTCATCGCCTTCGCGTTCGGCTACGCGATGGCGGGCCGCGTCCTCTCGCCGCTCGGCCACATCACCCGCACCGCGCGCGCGGTGGCCGGCTCCGACCTGTCCCGGCGGATCGAGCTGGACGGCCCGGACGACGAGCTGAAGGAGCTCGCGGACACCTTCGACGACATGCTGGAGCGGTTGCAGCGGGCCTTCACCGCCCAGCAGCGGTTCGTCGGCAACGCCTCGCACGAACTGCGCACGCCCCTCGCGATCAACCGCACGCTCCTGGAGGTGCACCTCTCGGGCCCCGGGGTGCCCTCGGAGATGCAGCAGCTCGGCAAGACGCTGCTCGCCACGAACGAGCGCAGCGAGCAGCTCGTCGAGGGACTGCTGCTGCTCGCCCGCAGCGACAACCAGATCGTCGAACGCAAACCGGTGGACCTCGCCGAGGTCGCCTCGCAGGCCATCGACCAGGTGCACGCCGAGGCGGAGGCCAAGGGCGTGGAGATCCGCGGGCGGCGGGCCCCGGTGGTCGTCCAGGGCAACGGCGTCCTCCTGGAGCGGATCGCCCTGAACCTCGTCCAGAACGCCGTCCGGTACAACGTGCCGCAGGACGGCTGGGTGGAGGTCACGACCGACACGGAGCACGGCCGGGCGGTCCTGGAGGTGTCGAACACGGGGCCGGTCGTTCCCGCGTACGAGGTCGACAATCTTTTCGAGCCCTTCCGGCGGTTGCGCACGGAGCGCACGGGCAGTGACAAGGGCGTGGGTCTCGGCCTGTCGATCGTCCGGTCGGTGGCCCGCGCGCACGGGGGGCACATCGTCGCCCAGCCCCGTGAAGGAGGGGGGCTCGTGATGCGCGTCACCCTCCCTGTCTGAGAGCATGTCGCGACACGCGGCGATGTTCGCTTTGCGCGGAATTTTCGGATCACCCATCCGAGTGACCCGTGTGTGATCGATCACAAAAGCGATTTTCGGTCCATCTACTCTCCGTGATCATGTGGACAGCCGGAAAGCCGGGAAAATCCGGGTTTTCGGGGGTCCTGATCACGGGAAGTACACGGTGGGGCGCCTTTGAAGTGCAGCCTTGGGACCGTGTACGGTCCGCATCGCCATCCAAGCCGATCACTCTTCATGAGTCCGGTTGGGTGTCGATTGAGTAACAGACCTTGATGTGAGGCAAAATCTCCGCCTCGGGTCGGGCACAAGTCCGGCCTCTCACGCGTTACGTGCGCTGGAGACACCGCAGACACCCAGAGGGGGAGAGCGACAATGGCAACGGATTACGACACCCCGCGCAAGACCGACGACGACGTCGACTCGGACAGCCTTGAAGAACTGAAGGCTCGCCGTAACGACAAGTCGACCTCGTCCGTCGACGTAGATGAGTTCGAGGCCGCGGAAGGCCTGGAGCTGCCCGGTGCGGACCTCTCGAACGAGGAGCTGGCCGTCCGGGTGCTGCCCAAGCAGCAGGACGAGTTCACCTGCATGAGCTGCTTCCTGGTGCACCACCGCAGCCAGCTGGCCCGCGAGAAGAACGGTCAGCCGATCTGCCGCGACTGCGACTGAGGCAGGGTCGGCCGTGACCGGCTCGACCCCACCTTGGAAGCGCCGCTTCCCCTTCCGGGCGGCGGACGAAGGGCTCCTCGAGGGCTCTGAAGGCGTGCGTGACGACGAGCGGGGCTCTTCCGGACAGGGATCAGCCTCGCTCGACCGACCGGGCGCCACAGACGGCCTGACGGCCCCCACGGACACTTCCTCGACCGCAGCGAGGCGTCGTCGCGTGGAGGCTGTCCGGGACGGGGTCAGGAGGGGCGTCACGAGGAGTGGCGTCCGGGCCAGGGCGGGCCTGGCGTATGTCACCGACCGCATCATCGACATCGCCCCGCGGGTTCCCGTACGGGACCTGGCCACCCTCCGCAGACAGTTCCCGGGCCTGGGCCCCGAGGAGATCGCGGACAAGCTCGTCGCGGGCGCCGCCGCCGCGACGTCAACCGTCGGCGCCGGGATCGGCGCTGCCGCGATGCTGCCGGTGCCGCCCGCCATCCCCACGGAGCTGGCCGCGGAGATCACCGCCGTCGCCGCGATCGAGCTGAAGCTGATCGCCGAACTCCACGAGGTCTACGGCCTGCGTCCGCAGGGCAACCTCAGACAGCGCAGCACGGCCTACCTGCACTCCTGGTCGGGCGAGCGCGGTATCGACGTGGCCAGGCCCCTGACGATCAATGCCGCGCTGGGTGGCCAGATGAAGCGCGAGCTGCGCCAGCAGATCATGAAGCGAACGGTCCGGGACCTGCCCAATCTGATGCCGTTCATGGTCGGAGCGGCTGTGGGGGCGGTGATGAACCGCCGCGACACCAGACGCGTGGCGGGCCACGTCCGCAAGGACCTGCGCAAGATGCAGGTGCCGTGGGACGCGCTCCCGGAACTGCCACCGCTGGAGAAGCCGACGGATCCGGTGCGGATCGGAGAGATTCCCACGGACCTGGGGCACTGAGGCCGTGCGCGCGGCCGGCTCCGGCGGGCGGAACCCGCGCGAGGCGAGGGACCCGTGCCGTGCCCCGCGTCCGTGGTGCGTCCGGGCCCGGGGCGGCTGCCTCAGCCGCTCTCCGCGGACCGGGCCGACTCCCGCGCCGTCTCCAGGGCGGCGGCCAGGCGCTCCGGCTCCCGTGTCGACAGGTACAGATAGGGCGTCGGGTCCGCGGGGTCCGTGACCTGGACGCGCAGCGCCGTGGGGATGTACGAGCGCAGGAGCATGAAGGCGCGGGTGTCGGCCTTGTAGGTGCGCCAGGCGCGCGCCTCCTCCGGGTCCATGACCTCCGTGCCGCCGAGGGCCGAGACCGGGATCCGGGCGTCCCCGGCGATCAGGGAGTCACCGACCACGCGGATGCGGATCGAGCCGTACGCGCTGGCCGCGACCGCGGCGACCGCGGTGCCGCCGACGAGCGCTCCGAGCATCGGCAGCGTGCCGAACGGAAGGAAGACCAGGGCCAGCGCGAGCCCGACCAGGAAGCTGATCACCCACCACGACCGCGGCGCGGTGAGGCGTTCTTCGTACGGGGAGGCGGAGAGCTGCATGACGCCAAGCTTGGCACGGTGCGAAGTCTTGGTGGACGCGCGGGTAAGGTCTGCGGCTGTGAGTGGTACTTCCGCAGCTCTGACGCCTCCCGCCGACGCCGTCGCGCCGGTGCGGCACCCCGACGCGCCCGCCCCCGGGGAACTCCTCGGAGCACACTACGAACACTGTTTCGGGTGTGGTGGAGCGCAGCCCCACGGACTTCATCTGGAGGCCCGCGCGGGCGAGGGAGTCAAGGTCACGGCGGAGTTCACCGTGCGCCCCGTCCACCAGGGCGCCCCCGGACTCGCGCACGGCGGAGTTCTCGCCACCGCGCTCGACGAGACGCTCGGCTCCCTGAACTGGCTGCTGCGGACGATCGCCGTGACGGGACGCCTGGAGACCGACTTCCGGCGCCCCGTGCCCGTGGGCACCGTGCTGCATCTGGAGGCCGAGGTCACCGCGGTGGCCGGCCGGAAGATCTACTGCACCGCCACCGGACGGATCGGCGGCCCCGACGGGCCCCTCGCCGTCCGCGCGGACGCCCTCTTCGTCGAGGTGAAGGTCGACCACTTCATCGACAACGGCCGCCCGGAGGAGATCCGCGCGGCGATGAGCGACCCGGACCAGATCCGGCGAGCCCGTGCCTTCGAGGTGAACCCGTGAGCCACAGCCCCGGGGCCGGCGCGCCCCGTCCGGAACTCCCCGTGATGATCACCCGCGTCGATCCGGAAGTACCGCTTCCCGAGTACGCGCACCCCGGTGACGCGGGAGCCGATCTGCGCACCACCGAGAGCCGCGAGCTGAAGCCCGGCGAACGGGCCGTGCTGCCGACGGGGGTGTCGATCGCGCTGCCCGAGGGGTACGCGGCCTTCGTGCACCCGCGGTCGGGCCTCGCCGCCCGCTGCGGCGTCGCCCTCGTGAATGCCCCGGGGACGGTTGATGCCGGGTACCGTGGGGAGATCAAGGTGATCGTGGTGAATCTCGATCCGCGCGAGTCGGTGCGGTTCGAGCGCTTCGACCGGATTGCTCAACTGGTCGTCCAGCAGGTCGAGAAGGTTCGCTTCCACGAGGTCGCGGAACTTCCCGACTCGGCGCGGGCCGCAGGGGGCTTCGGGTCCACCGGCGGCCATGCCGTCGTGGACAGCACAACGGGTGGGAATCGATACGCTTCGGTCGTATCCGACCGGGAAGGACAGTGACGTGTTCGGACGTCGCAAGAAGGGCAGTGCCGCCGAGGACGCGGCGGGCGAGGCCGAGCAGGTCGTCGACGGCGTCGACACTGAGGCGGACGAGGACGCGGAGCGTGAGCGCGTGAGGCTCGAACCCGAGCCGCGCCCCGACGGGCCCTGGGACAGTTCGGAGGTCCGTGACCCGGCCGAGGGCCGGGTGGACCTCGGTGGTCTGTTCGTGCCCGGGGTCGACGGCATGGAGCTGCGGGTCGAGGTCGCGGGTGACGCGATCGTCGCGGCGACCGTCGTCGTCAACGACAGCGCCGTGCAGCTCCAGGCCTTCGCCGCTCCCAAGCGCGAGGGCATCTGGGGCGAGGTGCGCGAGGAGATCGCCACCGGGATCACCCAGCAGGGCGGTGTCATCGACGAGGTCGAGGGGCCGCTGGGCTGGGAACTGCGGGCGCAGGTACCGGTCCAGCTGCCGGACGGCACGGGCGGTTTCCAGGTCGTGCGGTTCGTCGGCGTGGACGGTCCGCGCTGGTTCCTGCGCGGAGTGATCTCCGGGCAGGGCGCGGTGCAGCCGGGGGCCGCGGGCCTGCTGGAGCAGATCTTCCGGGACACGGTCGTCGTCCGCGGCGAGGGCCCGATGGCCCCGCGCGATCCGATCGTCCTGAAGCTGCCGAACGACGCGCAGATGGTCCCCGAGGGTGTTCAGCAGGAGGACCAGAGCGGCTCCCGCTTCTCCGGAGGCATGGGGCAGTTGCAGCGCGGACCGGAGATCACCGAAGTCCGCTAGACGGACGAGGGACAGCCGAAGAGACGGGCCACGGGAAAGGGCCGCATCCTCAGGGATGCGGCCCTTTCCCGTGCGCGGGGCCTGCTCGGGCCCCCGTGTCCGGGCCTTCGGTGGAGCATGCCCCGCCAAGTTCTCGTATGTGAACGATGGCTGAGTGACAGATCTTTCTTCAGGCCTTGACGGAAGTCTGGTCCGTACCTATGGTCACCGGCCAGCGCGACATGTTCAGCACCGCGTGCATGGTTCACATACAAGAATGGATGGCTCTGCATGTCCGACACCCCCACTCGGCATCACCGCAGACGGCGCCCGGCCCTCCTCGTCACCGTCGCCGCCGCGACCGCGGCCCTCGTCGGCACCCTCCTGTCCTGGCCCGGCGCGCACCGGGCCGACGCGGCACCCGCCGCCTTCGTCCACCCCGGAGTCACCGTCTCCAGGGGACAGCTGGACTTCGCCCGCACCGAGGTCCTGGCCGGCGCCCAGCCCTGGAAGGGCGCCTACGACCAGATGATGGCGAGCAAGTACGCCTCGCTCACGCGCACCCCCACGCCCCGTGCGACCGTCGAGTGCGGCTCGTACTCCAACCCCAACTACGGCTGCACGGACGAGCGCGAGGACGCGATCGCCGCGTACACCGACGCCCTCGCCTGGTACGTCACGCGCGACGACCGGTACGCCAGGAAAGCCATCGAGCTGATGGACGCCTGGTCCGCGGTGATCAAGGACCACACCAACAGCAACGCGCCCCTGCAGACCGGCTGGGCGGGTTCTTCCTGGCCCAAGGCCGCCGAGATCATCAAGTACACGTACACCGGCTCCTGGGCCAACTCCGGCCGCTTCGCGACCATGTTGCGCGACGTCTACCTGCCCGAGATCATCAACGGCTCCAACTCCAACGGGAACTGGGAGCTGTCGATGATGGAGGCCGCGGTCGGCATCTCCGTCTTCCTGGAGGACAAGACCTCGTACGACAAGGCCATGGCGAAGTTCCGGACGCGCACCGCGGCGTACGTCTACCTCTCCACCGACGGCGCCGTGCCGAAGACCGTACCGAGCCAGAACCTCGACACCACCGCGAAGATCGTCGGCTACTGGCAGGGGCAGTCCACCTTCGTCACCGGGCTCACCCAGGAGACCTGCCGCGACCTCACCCACACCGGGTACGGCATCTCGGCCATCTCGCACATCGCCGAGACCAGCCGCATCCAGGGACAGGACCTGTACGGCACCGACGTCGGCGAACGACTGCGCCAGGCGCTCGGCTTCCAGTCGAAGTACCAGCTGGGCACGGCCGTGCCCAGCTGGCTGTGCGGCGGTTCGCTCAACCTCGGGCTCGGCCCGGTCACCGAGGTCGGCTACAACGCCCTGCACAACCGCCTGGGCATCGCGATGGCCAACACCCAGGCGCTCACCGTGCAGAACCGGCCGGCCGGCAGCAACAACCTCTTCGTCGCGTGGGAGACGCTGACGCACGGTGACAATCCCTCGTGAACCGGAACCGGGGTCCCGTCCGATGAAGCAATGAGGGACCGGGCGTCGGCCGGGAGGTCGGCGCCCGGTCCACGGGGATCACCGGGAGGGAACATGAGCCAGTCCGTCACCAGCACCAGCACCGTTGCCGACACCGGCGGTGGCACCGTCACCCGCACGGGGCCCCGCGGGGCCGCGTGGAACCGCGCGAGGCCGCGCGGGGCATCAGGGTTGCGTCAAGGACGTCCTCCGGCGGGACGTTCGTCGCCTTCGCCGGGAATCCTGGCCGTAAGGTCGACGCTGCGTGCGCAGTGGTGACGGGAAGACAATAGGGCTCATGGGACGCGGCAAGCTTCGGATCTACCTCGGTGCGGCACCGGGCGTGGGCAAGACCTACGCGATGCTCTCCGAGGCGCATCGACGCGTCGAACGCGGGACGGACTGCGTGGTGGCGTTCGTCGAGCACCATGACCGGCCCCGCACCGAGGTGATGCTGCACGGCCTGGAACAGGTGCCGCGCAAGGGGCTGGAGCACCGGGGTGGCGTCTTCACCGAGATGGACGTCGAGGCCGTGCTCCGGCGTGCCCCGGCCGTCGCCCTGGTGGACGAACTGGCCCACACCAATGTGCCCGGCTCCCGCAACGACAAGCGCTGGCAGGACGTGGAGGAGCTGCTCGCCGCCGGCGTCGACGTCGTCTCCACGGTCAACATCCAGCACCTGGAGTCACTGGGTGACGTCGTCGAGTCGATAACGGGCGTACGGCAGCGCGAGACCGTGCCGGACGAGGTGGTGCGGCGGGCGGACCAGATCGAGCTGGTCGACATGTCGCCGCCCGCGCTGCGCCGCCGGATGGCGCACGGCAACATCTACAAGCCCGACAAGGTCGACGCGGCCCTGTCCAACTACTTCCGTCCGGGCAATCTCACGGCCCTCCGCGAGCTCGCGCTGCTGTGGGTCGCCGACCGGGTCGACGAATACCTGACCGAGTACCGCAGCGAGCACCAGGTCTCCAGGATCTGGGGATCCCGGGAGCGGATCGTCGTCGGGCTGACCGGAGGCCCGGAGGGGCGGACGCTGATCCGGCGTGCCGCGCGGCTGGCCGAGAAGGGGGCGGGCGGCGAGGTCATGGCGGTCTACATCGCCCGCAGCGACGGCCTCACCTCCGCCTCGCCGAACGAACTGGCCGTCCAGCGCACGCTGGCCGAGGACCTCGGCGGCACCTTCCACCACGTGGTCGGCGACGACATCCCCGCCTCCCTGCTGGACTTCGCGCGCGGTGTCAACGCCACCCAGATCGTGCTCGGCTCCTCCCGCCGCAAGGCCTGGCAGTACGTCTTCGGACCGGGCGTCGGAGCCACCGTCGCCCGGGAGTCAGGCCCCGACCTGGACGTCCACATCGTCACCCACGAGGAGGTCGCCAAGGGGCGCGGTCTGCCGGTGGCGCGCGGAGCACGGCTCGGACGCTCCCGGATCATCTGGGGCTGGGCGGTCGGCATCGGCGGCCCCGTGGTCATGGCCCTGCTGCTGAACACCATCGACCTCGGCCTCGCCAACGACATGCTGCTGTTCCTGGCGGTGACGGTCGCGGCCGCGCTGCTCGGAGGTCTCCTGCCGGCCCTCGCCTCGGCGGCCTTCGGCTCGCTGCTGCTGAACTACTTCTACACACCGCCCCTGCACCGTCTGACCGTCGCCGATCCGGAGAACATCGTCGCCATCGTGGTCTTCGTGGGTGTCGCCGTCTCCGTGGCGTCGGTGGTGGACCTGGCGGCCCGCCGTACCCACCAGGCGGCGCGGCTGAGAGCCGAGTCGGAGATCCTCTCCTTCCTCGCCGGCAGCGTGCTGCGCGGGGAGACCAGCCTGGAAGCCCTGCTGGAGCGCGTCCGGGAGACCTTCGGGATGGAATCGGTCGCGCTGCTGGAGCGCGCGGGCGACGTCGACCCGTGGACGTGCGCGGGCAGCGCCGGACCGGCGCCCGCGACCCGCCCCGAGGACGCCGACGTCGACATGCCGGTCGGCGACCACATGGCGCTCGCCCTGTCCGGACGGGTGCTGCCCGCCTCCGACCGCCGGGTGCTGGCTGCCTTCGCCGCGCAGGCCGTGGTGGTCCTGGACCGCCAGCGCCTCCAGCACGAGGCGGACCAGGCCAAGGAACTGGCCGAGGGCAACCGCATCCGCACCGCCCTGCTGGCTGCCGTGAGCCACGACCTGCGCACCCCCCTCGCCGGGATCAAGGCGGCGGTCTCGTCCCTGCGCTCCGACGACGTGGCCTGGTCCGAGGAGGACAGCGCCGAGCTCCTGGAAGGCATCGAGGACGGCGCCGACCGCCTCGACCACCTGGTGGGCAACCTGCTGGACATGTCCCGGCTCCAGACCGGCACGGTCGCCCCGCTGATCCGGGAGATCGACCTCGACGAGGTCGTCCCGATGGCGCTCGGCGGTGTCCCCGAGGGCAGCGTGGACCTGGAGATCCCGGAGAGCCTGCCGATGGTCGCCGTCGACGCCGGACTCCTGGAGCGCGCCGTCGCCAACCTCGTCGAGAACGCGGTCAAGTACAGCCCCTTCGACGAACGGGTCCTGGTCGCCGCGAGCGCCATCGCCGACCGGGTGGAGGTGCGCGTGGTGGACCGGGGCCCCGGCGTCCCCGACGAGGCCAAGGACCGCATATTCGCGCCCTTCCAGCGCTACGGGGACGCCCCGCGCGGCACCGGAGTGGGCCTCGGCCTCGCGGTCGCCCGCGGCTTCGCCGAGGCGATGGGCGGCACCCTCAACGCCGAGGACACCCCCGGCGGCGGACTCACCATGGTGCTCACGGTGCGGGCGGCGGGCCGCCGGCCCGCCCCGGCCGCCCGAGCAGCAGTCGCAGAAAGGCAGGCTTCATGACCCGGGTCCTCGTGGTCGACGACGAACCGCAGATCACCCGAGCCCTCGTGATCAACCTGAAGGCACGCAAGTACGACGTCGACGCGGCCTCCGACGGAGCCACCGCGCTCCAGCTCGCCGCCGCCCGCCACCCCGACGTCGTCGTGCTCGACCTCGGCCTGCCGGACATGGACGGCGTCGAGGTGATCAAAGGGCTGCGCGGCTGGACCCGGGTGCCGATCCTGGTGCTGTCCGCCCGCCACTCCTCCGACGAGAAGGTCGAGGCCCTCGACGCGGGCGCCGACGACTACGTCACCAAGCCCTTCGGCATGGACGAACTGCTCGCCCGGCTGCGCGCCGCCGTCCGCCGTGCGGAGCCCACCGGGGGCGGTGAGGACGACGTGATCGTGGAGACGGCGGGGTTCACCGTCGACCTGGCGGCGAAGAAGGTGCACCGTGACGGGCGGGACGTCCGGCTCACCCCCACGGAGTGGCATCTGCTGGACGTGCTGGTGCGCAACACGGGCCGGCTCGTCGGCCAGAAGCAGCTGCTCCAGGAGGTCTGGGGACCGTCCTACGGGACGGAGACGAACTATCTGCGGGTCTACATGGCCCAGCTGCGCCGCAAGCTGGAGGTGGACCCTTCGCACCCGAAGCACTTCATCACCGAGCCGGGGATGGGATACAGGTTCGAACGGTGACGCGGGCATGATCCGCCGGTGTCCGTCCGGGCCGCCGCGGGAGCCGGGTGACCCGAGCGGCGCGAGCGGTCCGGGTGGCGCGTGCGGGCCGGGTGACGACGGGTGCGTCGGTGCGCGAAACGGTGCGCGTGCCTGTCCCCGGGGTGGCGCGGTCGCCCGATCGGGCGGAGTCCGCGGCCGGTTGAGGCGGCGGTGCCGCGGGTACGAAGCTGTCAGCACCCCCCGGTACGCTTTCGGTATGAGTGCTGTTCCTCGTTCAGAAAAGCCGGCGGGCCGCTTCCGGCGCATGATGGACCGGCTCTCCTCGTCCCAGGAGGACCTGGAGTCCGAGGAGCTGCGGGAGGACACGGCGACCGCGGGCTGCACCCGTATCGGTGACTGCCACGACCGGCAGATAGTCACGGTTACTGGTACCTTGCGCACGGTCACTCTGCGGCCGAGGGCCGGTGTCCCGGCCCTGGAGGCCGAGCTGTTCGACGGCTCGGCCGCCCTGGACGTGGTCTGGCTCGGCCGCCGTTCCATCGTCGGCATCGAGCCCGGACGCAAGCTGATCGCCTCGGGCCGTATCTCGATGAGCCGGGGCCGTAGGGTGTTGTTCAATCCGAAGTACGAACTCAGACCCCTCGGACGGGAGTAGCCGGTGACGTCGCTCGACAAGCCGACCGAAGACGCCCAGGACGCCCAGGACGATGCACGGGCGGTGACCGAGGCCGCACTCTTCGAGGCGTTCGGCGGCGTGCGGGGCATGGTCGAAACCGTGGTGCCGGGCCTGCTCTTCGTCACCATCTTCACGATCAACAAGGACCTGCACTGGTCGGCGATCGCCGCCCTCGCCGTGTCCCTGCTGCTGGTCGTGGTCCGCCTGGTGCGGCGCGACACCGTGAAGCACGCCTTCAGCGGTGTCTTCGGCGTCGCCTTCGGCGTGGTCTTCGCGATGATGACGGGCAACGCGAAGGACTTCTACCTTCCGGGCATGCTGTACACGCTCGGGCTCGCCGTCGCCTACATCGTGACCACCCTCGCGGGCGTTCCCCTGATCGGCCTGATGCTCGGTCCGGTCTTCAAGGAGAACCTCTCCTGGCGCACCCGCAACCCCGGCCGCAAGAAGGCGTACGCGAAGGCAAGTTGGGCCTGGGGCCTGATCCTGCTCGCCAAGTGCGCCGTGCTCTTCCCGCTCTACTGGTGGGGCGACACCACCCAGTTCGGCTGGGTCCTGATCGCCCTGAAGATCCCGCCCTTCCTGCTCGCCGTCTGGCTCACCTGGGTCTTCCTGGCCAAGGCTCCGCCGCCCATCGACGTGTTCGCGGAGATGGAGGCCGAGGAGCAGGCGGAGAAGGAGCGCAAGGCCACCCTCGCGAAGGAGCGCGGCGACGCCCCGGCCCCGGCCCGGCACCGCCGAGAGGCGTGAGTCCGGCCCCGGCCGAGGGCGGCTGAGCAGGAAGCGTCCTGCGCCTGCGGCGCACCTGTCGTACGACGAAGGGGGCGCCCGGAGGATTCTCCGGGCGCCCCCTTCGTCGTACGACAGCGCGGGGCCTCCCCGCCGACGGCCGTGCCGTCGGCGGGGAGGCAACGGCTAGGGCGTCGTGCTCGTGTCGCGGCGCACCGACAGCAGGTCCTCGAGCTGTTCCTCACGGGCCTGGGCGGCCACGAAGAGGAGTTCGTCGCCCGCCTCCAGGGAGTCCTCCCGGGAGGGGGTCAGGACACGGGTGCCGCGGATGATGGTCACCAGCGAGGTGTCCTCCGGCCACGCGACGTCACCGACGGTCGTGCCGGCCAGGGCGGACTCCGGCGGCAGGGTCAGCTCGACGAGGTTGGCGTCGCCGTGGCTGAAGCGCAGCAGCCGTACCAGGTCGCCGACGCTCACCGCCTCCTCCACGAGTGCCGACATCAGGCGCGGGGTGGAGACGGCGACGTCCACGCCCCAGGACTCGTTGAACAGCCACTCGTTCTTGGGGTTGTTCACGCGGGCGACGACGCGCGGGACCCCGTACTCGGTCTTCGCGAGCAGCGAGACCACGAGGTTGACCTTGTCGTCACCGGTGGCCGCGATGACCACGTTGCAGCGCTGTAGCGCGGCCTCGTCCAGGGAGGTGATCTCGCAGGCGTCGGCGAGCAGCCACTCCGCCTGCGGGACGCGCTCGACCGAGATGGCGGTCGGCGCCTTGTCGATCAGCAGGATCTCGTGGCCGTTCTCCAGCAGTTCGCCCGCGATCGAGCGGCCCACGGCACCGGCACCGGCAATGGCGACTCTCATCAGTGCCCCGCCTCCCCTTCAGGGCCCTTGGCGAACGCCGCCTCGACCTTGTCCACCTCGTCGGTGCGCATCATCACGTGCACCAGATCGCCCTCCTGCAGCACCGTCTGCGAGCTGGGCAGGATCGCCTCGCCCAGCCGGGTGAGGAAGGCGACGCGCACGCCCGTCTCGTCCTGGAGGCGGCTGATCTTGTGGCCCACCCACGCGACGGAGGTGTGCACCTCGGCGAGCTGCACACCGCCCGTGGGGTCGCGCCACAGCGGCTCGGCGCCCGAGGGCAGCAGCCGGCGGAGCATCTGGTCGGCCGTCCAGCGGACGGTGGCGACGGTCGGGATGCCGAGGCGCTGGTAGACCTCGGCGCGACGCGGATCGTAGATGCGGGCGGCGACGTTCTCGACGCCGAACATCTCGCGGGCCACGCGGGCGGCGATGATGTTCGAGTTGTCACCGCTGGAGACCGCCGCGAACGCACCGGCCTCCTCGATGCCCGCCTCGCGCAGGGTGTCCTGGTCGAAGCCGACTCCGGTGACACGACGGCCGCCGAACCCGGAGCCCAGCCGCCTAAAGGCGGTGGGGTCCTGGTCGATCACGGCGACCGTGTGCCCCTGTTGCTCCAGGTTCTGGGCAAGAGCGGAACCTACTCTTCCGCAGCCCATGATGACGATGTGCACGACCGTCCTTCCGCATGAATGGTTACGGCTCAGGCTAAACAGGGTCTCAGACCGCCGCCCAAGCTACACACGCACGGTCGGCCGGGGGCATCGTTGCCCAGGTTCGCCTGTGCCTTTTTCGCGGAACGTCCGTGGCCCGGCGGTGAAAGGCCGCAGGCGCGGGGGATTCAGCGCCGTGTGATGCTGCGAACACTCGCGAGGGTCAGGATTCCGAGGCCGGCCAGCGCGACGGCGGCGCCGATGAGCTCAGCGGTCAGGTGCACGGGTCCTCCGGGGCGGTCGGGGGTGGGGTTTTGTCATATAGACACGTGGATCTCCGGGGCTGCGGAATCCGCAGCGGAGTCCGCCCCGTTTTCACCCGGAGAGCAGACGACGGGCCGAAGAGGGGCGGCGGGTGGGCGATTGCCAGTTCGAACCCTTACGATTCCCTGTTGTGTCCAAACTGACCGACGTGCCCAAGCGGATCCTCATCGGGCGCGCACTGCGCAGCGACCGGCTGGGGGAAACGCTTCTGCCGAAGCGCATCGCCCTCCCCGTTTTCGCATCCGACCCGCTCTCCTCCGTGGCGTACGCGCCCGGGGAAGTGCTGCTGGTCCTCTCCATCGCGGGCGTGTCGGCCTACCACTTCAGCCCCTGGATCGCGGTCGCGGTCGTCGTGCTGATGTTCACGGTGGTCGCGTCCTACCGGCAGAACGTGCACGCCTACCCGAGCGGCGGCGGTGACTACGAGGTCGCCACCACCAACCTCGGTCCACGGGCCGGCCTCACCGTCGCCAGCGCGCTGCTCGTCGACTACGTCCTCACCGTCGCCGTCTCCATCGCCTCCGGCATCGAGAACCTCGGCTCGGCGGTGCCGTTCGTGGTGGAGCACAAGGTGTTCTGCGCGGTCGCCGTCATCGTGCTGCTCACGCTGATGAACCTGCGCGGGGTCAAGGAGTCCGGAAAGCTCTTCGCGATCCCGACCTACGTCTTCGTCGCCGGCGTCTTCATCATGATCGCCTGGGGTGCCTTCCGCGGACTCGTGCTCGGCGACACCATGCTGGCGCCGACCGCCGAGTACCACATCAAGGCCGAGCACCAGGGGCTCGCGGGCTTCGCGCTCGTCTTCCTGCTGCTGCGCGCCTTCTCCTCCGGCTGTGCGGCGCTCACCGGCGTCGAGGCCATCTCCAACGGCGTCCCGGCCTTCCGCAAGCCCAAGTCGAAGAACGCCGCGACCACGCTCGCCGCGATGGGCCTGCTCGCCGTCACCATGTTCTGCGGCATCATCGCCCTGGCCATGACCACCAAGGTGCGCATGGCCGAGAATCCGGCCACGGACCTGATCCACAACGGTGTGGCCGTCGGTGCCGATTACGTCCAGAACCCGGTGATCTCCCAGGTCGCCGAGGCCGTGTTCGGCAAGGGCAGCTTCCTGTTCATCCTGCTCGCCGCCGCCACCGCCCTCGTCCTGTTCCTGGCCGCGAACACCGCGTACAACGGCTTCCCGCTGCTCGGTTCGATCCTCGCCCAGGACCGCTACCTGCCGCGCCAGCTCCACACCCGCGGCGACCGCCTGGCCTTCTCGAACGGCATCGTGCTCCTGGCCGGCGCCGCGAGCATGCTCGTGATCATCTACGGGGCCGACTCGACCCGGCTGATCCAGCTGTACATCGTCGGCGTCTTCGTCTCCTTCACTCTCAGCCAGACCGGCATGGTCCGCCACTGGAACCGCCACCTGGCCAGTGAGACCGACCAGGCCAAGCGCACCCACATGATCCGCTCGCGCGCGATCAACGCCTTCGGCGCCTTCTTCACCGGGCTTGTCCTGGTCGTCGTCCTCGTCACCAAGTTCACCCACGGCGCCTGGGTCGCCCTGCTCGGCATGGTGATCTTCTACGCGACGATGACCGCGATCCGTAAGCACTACGACCGCGTCGCGGAGGAGCTGGCCGCCCCCGAGGGGCCGACCGACGACAGCGTCCGCCCCTCCCGCGTCCACTCCGTCGTCCTGGTCTCCAAGATCCACCGGCCTGCGCTGCGCGCCCTCGCCTACGCCAAGCTGCTGCGCTCCGACACGCTCGAAGCGCTCAGCGTCAACGTGGACCCGGCCGAGACGAAGACCCTGCGCGACGAGTGGGAGCGGCGCGGCATCGACGTACCGCTCAAGGTCCTCGACTCGCCCTACCGCGAGATCACCCGCCCGGTCATCGAGTACGTGAAGGGCCTGCGCAAGGAGTCGCCGCGCGACGCGGTCTCCGTGATCATCCCCGAGTACGTCGTCGGCCACTGGTACGAGCACCTGCTGCACAACCAGAGCGCCCTGCGCCTCAAGGGCCGTCTGCTGTTCACCCCGGGTGTCATGGTGACCTCCGTGCCCTACCAGCTGGAGTCGTCCGAGGCCGCGAAGCTGCGCGCCCGCAAGCGCCAGGACTGGAACGCTCCGGGCGCGGTGCGCCGCGGACCGGCCCAGGAGCGGCCCAAGGAGCCCACCCAGAAGAGCTGACGGGGGCGGGAAGCACGTCGCGTGCTCATGGCCGAGGCGGGAAGCGGTGCCGTGAGCACGTAGACTGGACGGCTGTTGTCCGGCCGTGTTCTCCGGCCGTTTCCCCCTCTCATCTGGAGTCACCCCACCATGCAGGCAGAACCGAAGAAGTCGCTGGTGGGGGACGAGTACGAGGTCGAGATCGGCCCCGTGGCGCACGGCGGGCACTGCATCGCCCGGACCGACGAGGGCCAGGTCCTCTTCGTCCGGCACGCGCTGCCCGGTGAGCGCGTCGTCGCCCGGGTGACCGAGGGCGAGGAGGGGGCGCGGTTCCTGCGCGCCGACGCCGTGCGGATCATCGACGCCTCCAAGGACCGCGTCGAGGCGCCCTGCCCGTACGCGGGCCCCGGCCGCTGCGGCGGCTGCGACTGGCAGCACGCCAAGCCCGGCGCCCAGCGCCGTCTCAAGGGCGAGGTCATCGCCGAGCAGTTGCAGCGCCTCGCGGGCCTCACGCCCGAGGAGGCCGGCTGGGACGGCACGGTGATGCCCGCCGAGGGCGACAAGCTGCCCGCCGGCGAGGTCCCGCAGTGGCGCACGCGCGTCCAGTACGCCATCGACCCGGACGGCAACGCCGGCCTGCGCCGCCACCGCTCGCACGAGGTCGAGCCCATCGAGCGCTGCATGATCGCCGCCCCGGGCGTCACCGAACTCGGCATCGAGGAGCGCGACTGGTCCGGTATGGAGGCCGTCGAGGCGATCGCCGCGACCGGCTCCCAGGACCGCATGGTGATCCTGGAGCCCCGGCCCGGCGCCCGTCTGCCCCTCGTCGAACTCGACAAGCCGGTCTCCGTGATGCGCGTCGAGGAGAAGGACGGCGGCATCCACCGCGTCCACGGCCGCGCGTTCGTGCGCGAGCGCGCCGACGGCCGTACCCACCGGGTCGGCAGCGGCGGCTTCTGGCAGGTCCACCCGATGGCCGCCGACACGCTGGTCAAGGCCGTCATGCAGGGCCTGCTGCCCCGCAAGGGCGAGATGGCCCTGGACCTCTACTGCGGTGTCGGCCTCTTCGCGGGCGCCCTCGCCGACCGCCTGGGCGACCAGGGCGCGGTCCTCGGCATCGAGTCGGGCAAGCGCGCGGTGGAGGACGCCCGGCACAACCTCGCCGGCTTCGACCGCGTCCGCATCGAACAGGGCAAGGTCGAGGCGGTCCTCCCGCGCACCGGCATCACCGAGGTCGACATCATCGTCCTCGACCCGCCCCGGGCGGGCGCCGGCAAGAAGACGGTCGAACACCTGTCGTCCCTGGGCGCGCGCCGCATCGCGTACGTGGCCTGCGACCCGGCGGCCCTCGCCCGCGACCTGGCGTACTTCCGCGACGGCGGCTACAAGGTGCGGACGCTGCGTGCGTTCGACCTGTTCCCGATGACGCACCACGTGGAGTGCGTGGCGATCCTCGAACCGGCCGCGAAGGGCTCCTGACCTTCGCCGACCGCCGCACGGCAGGTCGTACGCCGACCGGAGCGACGAGGGGCCGTATCCGGAAGGAGTGACGGTCGGCCGTATCCGGAAGGAGCGGCGGCCGCGGTCGGCTGGGCGATTGTTCGCCGGGGTGCTGTGGAACGGCACAGGCCAGTTGTCCGGTGGCGAGGGACTGGCGTCGATCCGGGGTCAGAGGGAATGATCAGGGCCCATGGGATCACGGGGACGCTGGGGGACACGTGCTCTGATCGCCGTATGCGTGGCGGCCGTGGTGTGGCTGCTGGTGACGACGGCGCGTGATGGCTGGGGTGTCGCCGATCCGGTGGCGAGTGTCTTCGGCTCGGTGGCGGGACTGGTCGCTCTGGCGGTCTCCTTACGGGCGGTCCCTGGCGCGGCGTCGGCTGCGACCGGTCGTCCGGCGCCGCCCGAGGTGCCGGAGTGGTGGGTGGACCGAGACGAAGCGGCCGCCGTCATCAAGGCCGTCCGCAGGCGTACCGGGCGTTGGGGGAACAGCGATCCGGTGGCGATCACGGCTGGGTTGCACGGGGCCGGCGGGTTCGGCAAGACCAGTCTGGCGAGATACGTGGCCGCCCAGCGTTCGGTGCAGCGCCGGTTCCCGGGTGGTGTTCACCTGATCACCATGGGGCGGGAGGTGCGCGGCCGTGCGGCCGTCGCCGCGAAGGTCGCGGAGGAAACCCGCCTGATCACCGGCGATACCACCGAGAGCGGTTCGGACCCCGAGCGCGCCGGAGCCCACCTCGGCACGCTCCTCGCGGGGCGGCCGCGCACCCTGCTCATCATCGACGACGTCTGGGAACGAGAGCAGCTCACCCCGTTCCTGCGGGGTGCCGAGCGGTCCTGTGTCCGGTTGGTGACCACGCGCAGGGCCGATGTGCTCCCGGCCGCCGCGGTGCGGATCGAAGTCGACCGTATGACGGTGGAGCAGGCCCGGCTCCTGCTCACCCACCGGCTCCCCGCCCCACCGCGGCGCGAGGCGGTGGAGGAACTGGTCGAGGCGACGGGACGGTGGGCGCTGTTGCTGGGCATCGCGAACAAGTTCCTTGCCGATCAGATAGCCACCGGAGCGGATCCGACCGCCGCAGCCGGAACGCTCCTGCGGCGGCTGCGCGCTGACGGTCCCGCCGTCCAGGACCCCGACGGCACCCTCGACCTCGACAACCCCGACCAGCGCAATACCGCCGTACGGGCCAGCATCCGCGCCGCCTCGACGCTCCTGCCGCACGAGCAGGCCGAGCAGCGCTTCAACGAACTCGGGGTGTTCGCCGAGGACGAGAGTGTGCCCATCGACCTTGTGGCGACGCTGTGGCACGCCACCGGCAACCTCGACGAGACCGCCACCCGCGCCCTGTGCAAGCAGATGGCCGACCTGTCGCTGCTCGGCATCCAGACCACCGTGGCCGGCGGAGCCGTCACCGTCCACGACGTCGTCCGCGACTACCTGCGTACGGAACTGGGTCCCGCGGGGCTGAGCAACGCGAACGCCGCTCTGCTCGACGCCGTCGCGGCCTCCCTGCCCGCAGCCGAGGACGGAGCGGTGCCGTGGTGGCGGGTCACGGTCGGCTACCTGCTGGACCATCTCGTCGAGCACTTCCTCGACGCTCGCCGTTCCACACAGGCACTCACCCTCGCAGGGGATTTCCGGTGGATCCGCACGCGCCTGCATCAGCGTGGTCCCACCGCCCCCTGGCGCGATCTCGACCTCCTGGGAGTTCCGGCCCGGCCTCTCGCCCGCCAACTGGCCCAAGCCGCCCACCTGCTCACCCCCACCACCCCGCCGCACGCCCTCGACACGGTCCTGCGCAGCCGCATCACCGGCGCTCCGCACTGGCCCGCCCGCCCGCTTCCCGCCGGCACTCCCGCCCTCCTCGACCGCTGGCCTCCTCCGGACCTGCCCGACCCCGCCCTGATGCGCACCCTGACCGGCCACCGCGGGCCGATCCACGCGGTGGCGTACAGCCCGGACGGTGCCCGCATCGCCACTGGCAGTCGGGACACGACCGTACGGATGTGGAGTTCCGTCACAGGGGAGGCCCTTCACACTCTGACCGGCCACCACGGGCCGGTACGCGCCGTGGCCTTCAGCCCCGACGGCCGTTTGCTGGCCACCGGCGGCCGTGACGCGACCGTGCGGATCTGGGACGCGGCCACCGGTCAGGCGATGCGCACCGTGAGGGGGCACGACGGGCCGGTCGTCGCTGTGGCGTTCAGCCCGGACGGCTCTCTCCTGGCCACCGGCAGCAGTGACACGACGGTGCGGATCTGGGATCCGGCGACCGGCGAGATGCTGCACACGGCGACTGGTCACGGGGGCCTCGTGTCCGTGGTGGCGTTCGGTCCGGACGGCTCGCTCCTGGCCAGTGGCGGTGCGGATGCGACCGTACGGATCTGGGACGTCGTGCCCCTCGGTCCCGACAGGTCGGGAGACGGGCCGGCCACCGGTCTCCGGGCGTCGCGCGTGCTGACCGGACACAGCGGGCCGGTGCGCGCGCTGGCGTTCGCCCCTGACGGTTCCCGCATGCTGACCTGTAGCAATGACCGCACACTGCGGATCTGGGGGCCCGGTGGAGTGGAGGGCGTACACGATCTGTCGGGGGTGGTGCGGGCCGCGAGCTTCAGCCCGGACGGCTCCCGCCTGGCCACCGGCAGCCATATCGCCGTGGTGCGGATCTGGGACACCGGCACCGGCCAGGCGGTGCACACCCTGACCGGGCATCGAGGGGCGGTGCTCGCTGTGGCTTTCGGCCCGGACGGCGCTCGCCTTGTCACCGGCGGAAACGATCGCATCGCCCTGGCGTGGGACCCGACGTCCAGCGGCACACCGGTAGCGCTGACCGGCCGCACCGACCAGTTGCGCGCGGTCGTCTCCAGCCCGGACGGCTCCTGCCTCGTCAGCAGCAATCGCGACACCGTCGTGCCGATCTGGGACCCCGTCACCGGCGAGATCACACGCACCCTGCGGGGACACCAGGGCGCGGTGCTGGCGGTGGCGTTCAGCCCGGACGGCGCCCGTCTGGCGACCAGCAGCAGCGACAAGACACTTCGGTTGTGGGACATGGCCACCGGCGAGACGGTCCGCACCCTGCGGGGACGCACCGACCAGCTGCACTCGGTGGCGTTCAGCCCGGACGGCTCCCGCCTGGCCACCGGCAGCAGCGATACGACGGTGCGGATCTGGGACCCGTCCACCGGGGCCAGGGTGCGCATGCTGAACGGTCATCGCGGGCCGGTGCGCGCGGTCGCCTTCAGCCCCGACGGCACGTTCCTGGCCACCGCCAGTCACGACACGACGGTGCGGATCTGGGACCCGTCCACCGGCGAGGTGGTTCGCACCCTGGTCGGCCACACCGACCAGCTGCACTCGGTGGCGTTCAGCCCGGACGGCTCCCGCCTGGCCACCGGCAGCAGCGATACGACGGTGCGGATCTGGGACCCGTCCACCGGGGTCATGGTGCGCATGCTGAACGGTCATCGCGGGCCGGTGCGCGCGGTCGCCTTCAGCCCCGACGGATCCTGCCTCGCCACCGGCGGCGCGGACGAGACCATACGGATCCACGCCCCCTCGAGCGGCGAGGTCCTGACCATGATGCGCACCGACAGTGCCGTGTGGTCGTGTTCCTGGTCCGCGGACGGCCGAGCGTTGTTCGCGGGTACGACGGCGGGGTTGTTCGCCTTCGAGTACGTAGTCGCCTGATGCGGCTGGAGGCCGTTGATCCGTTCGTGCGGCCATGAAGTCCGTCGCTGATCCCCTGAGCGTCCGTTCCCGGTCCCGGCGAGGTCGCCGCGCCGGCCGAGGTCTTCCACCACCCGGATCCGATCGAGCCCCGGCTCCTCCGCCCGTCGCGCGCGGGGCAGCACGTCACGGACGGGGAGATCGAGGGGCAGCACGACACCGGCACGGCCGGTGCGGCACGGGGGTCAGGACCGTGCCGCACCGGCGGTCAGCCGCTGGTGGGGGCCATCTCGTCATGGGGTGCGCGGTCGGATCCGGTGCGCAGGACTCCGGCGGCCGCGGCGGTGGTGAGGCACAGCAGGGTCAGCAGGACGAAGGCGTGGTCGAGGGCGACGA
>NZ_KZ626858.1 GCF_002911015.1 Streptomyces populi | reverse complement strand
TGATGGTCGTCGGCTCCATGGTCGGCGCCGGGGTGTTCTCCCTCCCGCGGCGGTTCGCCCAGGAGACGGGTGTGGCGGGCGCGCTGATCGCCTGGGCCGTCGCCGGTACCGGCATGCTGATGCTCGCCTTCGTCTTCCAGCGGCTCGCGATCGTCAGACCCGACCTCGACGCGGGCGTCTACGCGTACGCCAAGGCGGGCTTCGGCGAGTACCTCGGATTCTTCTCGGCCTTCGGCTACTGGGCCAGCGCCTGCGTCGGCAACGTGACCTACTGGGTGCTCATCATGTCGACGATCGGGGCCGTCGCGCCCGCGCTCGGCGACGGGGACACCGTCCTCGCGATCGTGCTCTCCTCGGTCGGCCTGTGGGCCTTCTTCTTCCTCATCCGGCGAGGAGTGAAGGAAGCGGCGGCCATCAACCGGATCGTCACCGTGGCCAAGGTCGTCCCGATCCTCGTCTTCGTCGTACTGGCGCTCTTCTACCTGAAGCCCCACGTCTTCGCCGAGAACTGGAGCGGCGCCGCCTACGGTTCACTGTTCGAGCAGGTCAAGGGCACCATGCTGGCCACCGTGTTCGTGTTCCTCGGCGTCGAGGGGGCGAGCGTCTACTCCCGGCACGCCAGGCGCCGCGAGGACGTCGGCCGGGCCACCGTCCTCGGCTTCCTCAGCGTGTTCGCCGTCTTCGCCTCGGTCACGATCGTGTCGTACGGGCTGCTGCCCATCGAGGAGATCGCCGAGCTCAGACAGCCGTCGATGGCCGGAGTCCTGGAGAGCGCGGTCGGCACCTGGGGCGAGGTCTTCGTCAGCGTCGGCCTCATCGTCTCGGTCCTCGGCGCGTACCTCGCCTGGACGCTGATGGCGGCGGAGGTGCTGTTCGTCGCGGCCAAGGACGAGGACATGCCCCGCTTCCTGGCCCGCTCCACACGGGCCGACGTGCCGGCCCCCGCGCTGCTGCTGAGCACCGTGCTCACCCAGACGGTCCTGGTCGTCACCCTCTTCTCGGACGACGCCTTCAACTTCGCGCTCGACCTGACCAGCGCCCTGACCCTGATCCCGTTCCTGCTGGCCGCGGCCTTCGCCCTGAAGATCGCCCGGCACCGGTTCGGCGGCGACCTCGTCGTCGCCGCCCTCGCCACCGTCTACACGGCCTTCCTGCTCTACGCGGCCGGGCTGAAGTACCTCCTCGTCTCCTTCATCATCTACGCGCCCGCCACCGTGCTGTTCGTGATGGCGCGCCGCGAGCAGGGCAGGACGCCGTTCTCGCCCCGCGAACTGGTCATCCTCGTCGTCTCGGTCGCCGGTGCCGTCACCGGGATCGTCGCCCTGGCGCTGGGCTGGATCAGTCTGTGACCCGTCGGCCCCAGGCCCGGAGAAAGGCACACCGTGACCAGTCAAGACACCACCGGCCGTCCGGCGTACGGCGTCCACTCCGAGGTCGGCAGGCTGCGCAAGGTGCTGGTCTGCGCACCCGGTCTCGCCCATCGCCGGCTCACCCCCACCAACGCCGACGACCTGCTCTTCGACGACGTGATGTGGGTGGAGAACGCCCAGCGCGACCACGCCGACTTCGTCGACAAGCTGCGCGGGCGCGGGGTGGAGGTCGTGGAACTGCACGACCTGCTCGCGCAGACCATGGCCCTGCCCGTGGCGAGGGACTGGCTCCTCGACCGGAAGATCACCGCGAACGAGGTCGGGCTCGGACTCGTCGACGGCACGCGGGCCTTCCTGGAGTCCCTCGAGCCCGCCGTCCTCGCCGAGTACCTGATCGGCGGACTCTCCACCGTCGACCTGCCCGACGAGTTCCGCACCGGCTACCTCGCCCTGGCCCGCGAGTCGACCGGCGTGCGCGAGTACCTCATGCCGCCGCTGCCCAACACCCTCTACACCCGCGACACCACGTGCTGGCTCTACGGCGGGGTGACCCTCAACCCGCTCTACTGGCCGGCCCGGCACGACGAGACGCTCCTGATGAAGGCGGTCTACTCCTTCCACCCCGACTTCGCGGGCTCCAAGGTGTGGTGGGGCGACCCCGAACTCTCCTGGGGCCAGGCCACGTTCGAGGGCGGCGACATCATGCCGGTCGGCAACGGCGTCGTCCTCATGGGCATGAGCGAGCGCACCTCGCGGCAGGCCGTCAGCCAGGTCGCGGCCGCTCTGTTCCAGGGCGGCGCGGCCGAGCGCGTCGTCGTCGCGGGCATGCCGAAACTGCGCTCCGCGATGCACCTCGACACCGTCTTCACCTTCGCCGACCGTGACCTCGTCACCCTGTATCCGGCCATCATGGACTCGGTGCACACGTTCTCCCTGCGGCCGAGCGACAAGGCTCCCGGGGTCGAGATCACCGACGAGGGCTCACGCGCGTTCCCGGACGTCGTGGCCGAGGCGCTGGGACTGCCCGGACTGCGGATCGTCGAGACCGGCGGTGACGTGTACGCCTCCGAGCGGCAGCAGTGGGACAGCGGCAACAACGCCGTCGCCCTGGAGCCCGGCGTGGTGTTCACCTACGACCGCAACACCCAGACCAACGCGCTGCTGCGCGAGGCCGGCGTCGAGGTCATCACCATCGTCGGCTCCGAGCTGGGGCGGGGGCGCGGCGGCGGCCACTGCATGACCTGCCCCATCGTGCGCGACCCCGTCGACTTCTGACCGACGGCGCGTCCTCGGCCGTTCGGCGGTTCAGAAGGAGTCCGGGTCGGCGGCGGCCCAGTCCGCCGACCAGGTCGCGGGCGGTTCGGCGAGCAGCACCCCGGACGGCAGCCACTCGTAGAGCTCCGCGTACGACCTCACCGTCGTCGGCCCGACCCGCCGCAGCAGCCGGTGGGGCGTGAGCTCGCCGGGATCCCGCACGCCCATCGCGGCCATGATCCGGCACGCGCTGTGCACGGTGGCGCGGTGGTAGCGCCGCACCCGCTCGGACTTGTCGGCCACGTCCAGTGCGCGGACCCGGAGCGGATCCTGGGTCGCCACCCCGGCCGGGCAGGTGTTCGTGTGGCACCGCCGGGCCCGGACGCAGCCGACGGCGAGCATCATCGCGCGGGCCGCGTTGGTGTAGTCGGCACCCTGGAGAAGGCGTCTGACGATGTCCGAGCCGGTCGCGATCCCGCCGCTCGCGCCGATCCGCACCCGTTCGCGCAGCCCGGTGCCGACCAGCGCGTTGTGCACCGTGATCAGCCCCTCGGTCAGCGGCGTGCCGAGGCCGCCGGCGAACTCCGCGGGCGCCGCCCCGGTGCCGCCCTCCGAGCCGTCCACGACGATGAAGTCGGGTGTCACCCCCTCGGCGAGCATCGCCTTGCAGACGGCCAGGAACTGACGCCGCGAGCCGACACACAGCTTGAAGCCCGTCGGCTTGCCGCCCGCGAGCTCCCGCATCCGCGCGACGAACCGCACCAGCTCCCTCGGGGTCGAGAACACCCGGTGGTACGGGGGCGAGACCACGGCCCGGCCCTCGGGGACGCCACGCGCCCGCGCGATCTCCGCGTTCACCTTCGCGCCGGGCAGCACACCGCCGGTCCCCGGCCCCGCTCCCTGGGAGAGCTTCAGCGACACGCACTTCACCTCGGGCAGCGCGGCCTTGTCCGCGAACTCCCGTGCCTCGAAGTCCCCTTCGGAGGTGCGGCAGCCGAAGTACCCCGTGCCGATCTCCCAGATCAGGTCGCCGCCACCGCGCAGGTGATGGTCCGACAGACCGCCCTCGCCGGTGTCGTGCGCGAACCTCCCCAGCGCCGCCCCCCTGTTGAGGGCCAGGACCGCGTTCGGCGAGAGGGCTCCGAAACTCATCGCCGAGACGTTGAGGAGGGCCATGTCGTAGGGCTGTGTGCAATCGGGGCCGCCCACCCGGACGACCGGCGGTTCGTCCGGCACCTCGACCGGGCGCATGGAGGACTCCAGGAACTCGTGACCGTCCACGTACACGTCACGCCCGGTGCCGAACGGCTCCTCGGCCTCGGCTCCCCGGGCCCGCTCGTGCACGAGGAAGGGCGGACGGCCGATCAGCGGATAGTTGCGCAGCACGGAGCGGCGGCGCTGCGCCAGGTCCCGGCCGCCGAGCGCGGTCAGCGCCAGCAGCGGGCCCGCCGCGCACCACCACCACGCCGAGACGGAGCCCACGAGGAGCAGCGCCCCGGCGGCACCGAGGGCGACGAGCAGCAGGGGGAGCATCCGGAGCACACCACGAGTCAAACCCATGAGGACGAAAGCCGCCGATCGGGACACACGCGGAGCCGTCACGGTCACCCCGCGGGCGGCCGTCAGTAGGAGTCCGTGTTCTCCGGGCCGCAGGAGCTGCCGCTGGCCGGCAGCGACCCGTACAGCAGGAAGTCGTCGACCTTGCGGTGCACGCACTTCGAGGACGTGTACCCGGTGTGTCCCTCGCCCTTGTTGTCGAGCACCACCGCGGAGGAGCCGAGACGCCTCGCGGTCTCCAGGGTCCAGCGGTAGGGGGTCGCGGGGTCCCCGCGGGTGCCGACGAGCAGCATCTTCGAGGCGGGAACGTCGCGGACCTTCTCCCGTATGTAGTCGGTGCCCTTCGGGCGGCCGTAGCACATCAGCACCTGGGCGAGCCGGTACCGGCCGAAGACGGGTGACGCCTCCTCGTAGGCGGCCCGCAGTCCGGCGATCTGCCGGGCCACCTCGCCGGCGCCGGGCCGGTCGGGGTCGTCGGCGCAGTTGATCGCCATCAGGGCGGCGGGGAGGTTGTCGAGGGGGACGTCCTCGGCGTCGACGAGCCCGCCGTCGTCCCGAGGTCGCTGCCGGACGGGCGTGGCGGTGGCGGGCAGGGAGGCGCCGCCGTACAGCTGGGTGAGCGCGTGGGTGTCGCCGTCCTGGACCAGCAGGGCGAGGGCCTGTTCGAGGACGGGCCACATCGCCTTGCTGTAGAGCGCCTGGCTGATCGCCCCCACCAGGTCCTGTCCGGTGAACTCCTGGCCGTAGTCCGAGGGCACCGGCTCCTCGTCGAGCGACCTCACGAGCTGGAGCACCTGTTCGCCGGCGCTGCGTACGTCCTGTCCGAACGGGCAGGCCATGCTCTTCGCGCACCAGGTGACGAAGCCGTCGAGCGCGGTCTGCTGCCCCTCCGCGCCGCTGAGTCCCTGCTCGGTGATCGGCTCGGTGAGGGTGTCGACACCGTCGAGCACCATCCGGCCCGTCTTCTCGGGGAACTGGGCCGCGTACACCGCGCCGAGCCGTGTCCCGTAGGAGAATCCGAGGTAGTTGAGCTTCTTGTCGCCGAGCGCCTGGCGCATCACGTCCAGGTCGCGGGAGGCGTTGACCGTGCCTATGTGGGGGAGGACGGCCCCCGAGTGCTTCGCGCAGATGTCGGCGGCCTTCCCGACCGCGTCGAGCGCCGCCTGCACGTCGGTGTCCGCGGACACCGCCCCGAAGAGTTCGTCCGCGCCGTCGCCACAGCTGACGGGCGAGGACCGGCCGACGCCGCGGGGGTCGAAGGTCACCACGTCGTAGCCGTTCGTCAGCCCCATGAAGTCCTTCCCGCTCGCGACGAGCCCGGGTATGCCCGCACCGCCCGGACCGCCGAAGTTCAGCAGCACCGAACCCCGTGAGCGGCCCGTCGCCCGGTAGCGGGCCAGCGCCAGGTCGAGCGTGCCGCGGTCCGGCCTCGCGTAGTCCAGCGGGACGGTGACCTTGCCGCATTGCAGGTCCTCGGGCATGCCGTCGCCCTCGCAGGCCGCCCAGGTGATCTTCTGGTGGTAGAAGCGGGACAGGCCGGGCCGGTCGTCGGCGGTCGCCGCCGCCGTCGGCGGAGTCGCCGCCAGCAGGGTCAGCGTCGCGGTGGCGGCTCCCACGACCGCGAAGCGTCGGTGCACGGACAGCATGCCTGCCTCCAGGGTCGCCTGCGGTGGACCGGCGATACCTCCCGGATCACGATAGACGCGGCCCCGGGAGCACGCCTCCGGGCGAGCGGGGCCCGGAGGCGTCCGTTGCCCCCGCGCGGGCGTCCTTCGCGGGGACGCGGCGGCTGTTCGAAATGCGCGACGCTCGATGGGGTGAAAGGCCGATAAGCCATAACTCGGATCGTTCACCGGCGTTTTACGCAATGCGGGCGAGTGCCCGCGACGTGTCAGGAAGGCAGTGAACGTATGAAACGGGTGACCCGAAATGGTTTGATCGCCGCGGCCGCCGCCTCGGGCGCGCTCGCCGCGGTCGTGCCGGCGCACGCCGACTCCGCGGCGGACGGCGCGACGGCAGGCTCGCCCGGCCTGATCTCCGGCAACACCGTCCAGCTTCCCGTGCACGTTCCCGTGAACCTGTGCGGGAACACGGTGAACGTGGCCGGGCTGCTCAACCCCGCCGCGGGCAACCGCTGCGCCAACCAGGGCGCCGGGGGCGGGGCCGCCGTGACCGGCGGCGAGCGGCACGGGGGAACCGGGGCGCACGCCGCCGGCCGCGGCGGCACGGCCGACCGCGGCGCCGACAGCCGCGGTGGCGCGGTCGCGCACGGTGACGCGAAGGATTCGCCCGGTGTGCTCTCCGGCAACGGCCTCCAGCTCCCGGTGGACCTCCCGGTCAATGTCAGCGGCAACTCCGTGACGGCGGTCGGCGCCGGCAACGCGGCCGTCGGGAACGAGGCGGTCAACACCTCGGACTCCGAGCCCGTGCGGGCCCACCACCCGGCGAAACCCGCCCCGAGGCCGGCCGCCCCGTCCGCGGTGACCCCCGGCACCGGAACGCCGGAGCGGGGCCTTCCGGAGAGCGGGACCGCGGCCACCCTCGCCCACACGGGCGCGGACGGCACGATGGCCGCCGTCGCGGCGAGCGCGGCGATGCTGCTGGGCGGTGCCGTCCTGTACCGCCGCTTCCGGCCCGCCGCGGTGCGCTGACCCGCGGCGGTCACGATCGGGAGGCTCCACCGGACGGGTGACCGGTGGAGCCTCCCCGCCTCCGGCCACGCCCCCCGATCCCGGGGAGCGGTGCCGGGCGGGCCCCGTGCGCCGGAGTGGCCGAATCCCTTCCCGCGCCGGGCGCCCGTCGCTGCGATCGGCACGGAGATCGGCAAGGATGCTGCCCGGGCGACGGCCGGCGCACTCCGCGCCCGTATGCCGGCGCACACCCGACCCGTACGCATTGGAGCGCCCCATGACCTCTCCGGGACCCGACGGCCTCGTCGTCGGCCAGGCCACGCTCGACGACTGGAAGGTGGTCGGCGGCTGGGCGGCGGACGAGGGATGGAACCCCGGCCTGTCCGACAGCGTGAGCTTCTTCGCCCAGGATCCCGGGGGATTCTTCATCGGACGCGTCGGCGGGGAGCCGGTCTCGGCCATCTCGGTGGTCAACTACAGCGCCGACTACGCCTTCCTGGGCTTCTATCTCGTACGCCCCGATCTGCGCGGCAACGGATACGGTCTCGCCACCTGGGAGACGGCCCTCGCCCACGCGGGCGACCGGACCGTCGGCCTCGACGGCGTGGTCGCGCAGCAGGACAACTACCGCAAGTCCGGTTTCGAGCTCGCCTACCGGACCGTCCGGTTCACCGGCGTGGCCCCGGTGGGACAGGAGCCCTCGGGAGTGCGGGCGGCCGGGCCGGCGGACCGCGCGGCGATCACGGCGTACGACAGCGCCTGCTACCCGGCCGACCGGCCGGTGTTCCTGGAGTCGTGGCTGACCGCCCCCGGGCACCGCACCTTCGTCCGGGACGCCGGAGGCGGTCGGCTGAGCGGATACGCCGTGATCCGTCCGGCGCGTGACTCCCTGCGGATCGGCCCCCTGTTCGCCGACACCGCCGACGACGCCCGCGCCCTGTTCACCGCGCTCGCCGCCGACGCGGACGGGAGAGCGCTGGCCATCGACGTGCCCCGGACGAACACGGAGGCCGTCGCCCTGATGGAGAAGCTCGGCCTGGCCCCCTCCTTCGAGACGGCCCGCATGTACACCGGGCCGGTCAGGGCGTCGGCGGGGGAACGCGTCCATGGAGTGACGTCGCTGGAACTCGGGTGACCCGGCACGCGGTCACGCGCGGGAGCGGCGGCGTCCCTCACACCGGGGGACGGGCCGCCGCCACCCCGGTGAGCAGGATCATCCCGGAGTCCCCGTAGTCCGGCAGCGTCGGATCCGAGGGGATGCGGCCGACCGCGAGCCGGTCGGTGAGCGGGGTGAACACCTCGGTGACCGCGTCCGTGTCCACCGGGCAGCCGGGCCAGCGGGACTCGGCTCCGATCCGGTAGGTGGGCATGTTCTCCATGAAGGCGGCGACCAGATGCCCGCCCGGTGCCGCGCACCGGACGAACCAGCGGCAGAACTCCTCGAACTCCTCGAAGTCCTCGGTGGCCCCCTCGGCCACGAAGTGCATGGAGGCGAGGTCGTAACTCCCCGGTTCGACGGACCGCAGGTCGCCGTGCACGAGACGCACCGCGGACAGCGCCCCCTCCAGGGTCTCGGGTACGTCCGGGTTGAGGTCCCGGCACAACGCGTGGAAGGGCAGCCAGCTCCGGTCCGGCGTTCCGTTCAACTGCCGTTCCAGATAAGCGGCGTTGGAGGACCCGGCCTCCACGGCGTCGATACGCCGGCTCGCGGCGGACGCGAGGATCAGCGGATAGAGGTTGGGGCCCGCCCCGATCTCCACGGACCGGGCGACGGCGCCCGGCGCGAACTCGCGGTAGAACGCGCAGTGGTGGGCGATGACCGCCGCGTCCGAGGGGTGCAGTTCGCGGTAGTTCTCCGCCAGGTAGTCCTCGACCGGCCAGCTGTCCCAGTCCACGTCGTCATTGAGAACCGCCATCATGGACTCCGTCCCTCGGCCGCAGCGGATAGCGCTCGGCGAGCCGGGTGAGTGTGTCGTTGAGCCGCTCGATGTCCTCGTCGGAGTTGAGCGCGGTCAGCTGGACCCGGAAACCGACCCGGTCGCGCGGTACGAGGGGGTAGGCCGCCAGGGTCACGTAGATGCCGTTGTCCCACAGGAACTCGCCGACCGCGTCCAGGTCGTCGGCGTCGGCCAGGGGGATCTCGATGATCGGCAGGCGGTCCGTGTTGAGCGTGCCCGCCCCGAGTTCCTCCAGATGGTCGAGCACGGCCACGGTCTTGCGGTACAGATCGGCCCGGATGGCGTCCCCGCGGCGGTCGTTGGCGTCGAGGCCGGCCAGCGCCGTGGCGAGGGAGGCGGTCGGCGAGGGCCCCGAGTAGAGGTAGGGCGCCGCGGCGGTCTTGAGGCGCCCCTTGAGCGAGGTGGGCAGCGCGAGGAAGGCCAGCAGCGACGAGTACGCCTTGGAGAACCCGCCGACGAGCACGATCCCCTCGTACGACTCTCCTGTGTGCCGTATGACGCTGTTGCCCCGGTCCCCGTACGGACACGACTCGTGCGGGCCGCGCTCCCCGATGACGCCGAAGCCGTGCGCGTCGTCGATGTACATCAGGGCGTTCCGCGGCCGGCACACCTCGGCCAGCCCCGGCACGTCGGGGATGTTCCCGCTCATGCTGTTCACGCCGTCCAGACAGACGAGCCGGGGCAGGTCGGCGGGCGCCGCGTCCAGCATGGCGGCCAGTTCGTCGGGGCGTTCGGCATGGAACCGGCGCAGCGTCGCGCCCTGCCCGCGGGCCCCCACGCACCCGTCGAACACGGTCCGGTGCGCGGTGGCCTCGACGAAGACGTGGCCCTGGCCCGCCAGCACGGGGATCACCGAGGCGTGGATCAGGGTCGCCGTGGGGAGCAGCAGCGTGTCCGGTGCGCCGAGCAGGTCGGCGAGCCGCTCCTCGATGTCGGGGTACAGGCGGGGACTGCCGATCAGCCGGGACCAGCTGGGGTGCGTGCCCCATTGGCGCACGGCCGGCTCGATCGCCTGGATGATCTCCGGATCGCAGTCGAAGCCGAGATAGTTGCAGGAGGCGAAGTCGATCATCCAGTGGTCGCCGCTGCGGATGTGCCGGCCGAGCACCTCGTCCAGCACGGCGTCGCTCATGGGGTTGGTCTGCCGCAGGTGTTCCAGGTCGCGCCAGCGCCGGGAGCGCCGTACGTTCTCGGCCTGCGGGCCGTCGCCGTGCGTGCCGCCGGTCCCCGCCGCCTCCGGCGAACCGGGCCGGTCCTTGTGCGGGTCGGCGGAAGACTGCTCGGTCTGTTCCATGCCGCACCTCGTTTCCGCCCTCGCGGCGGCGGACAGCGCCGGGATGCGGGCCCCGTCGCGCTGCCGCAGCAGGACCTCGCTCTGCTGCACCGTCATCGGCCGGGCGAAGAGGAACCCCTGTCCGAACCGGCATCCCATGCCGGCCAGGAGGTCCCGTTGTATCGGGTCCTCGATCCCCTCCGCGATCACCTGGATGCCCAGGGTGTCGGCGAGACCGACGATTCCCTCGACGAGCGCGACCTGCCGGGTGTCCAGTGCGATGTCGTCGATGAACGTCTTGTCGATCTTCAGTACGTCGACGGGGAAGTCCCGCAGGTACCGCAGCGACGAATAACCGCTGCCGAAGTCGTCGACGGCTATGTGCACCCCGAGGTCCTTGAGCGAGTACAGCACGGCCTGGATCCGCGCGTCCCGGCGCATCAGCACCGTCTCGGTGAGCTCCAGCTGCAGCGACCCCGGAGCGAGTCCCGGCGTCTCCAGCGCCCTGCGCACCTCGCCCAGGAACCCGCTGTCGTGGAACTGGCGGGGGGAGACGTTCACGCTGACGTACGGCGGGTCCGTCCCCTCGGCCGCCCGCTGGAGTCCGGCGATGTCGGCGGTGGCGTTCGAGAGCACCCACGCGCCCAGCGGGGTGATGTGCCCCGTCTCCTCGGCGAGGGCGATGAACTGGTCCGGCGGAACCGGCTCGTGCTGCGGGTGCGGCCAGCGGGCCAGGGCCTCGAAGCCGACGACCTCGCCCGCGCCGATGTCGACGACGGGCTGGTAGCGCAGGGCGAACTCGGACCGGGCCACCGCGCCGTCGAGACGTGCCTGTAGATCGTGCCGTTCCACCATCCGCACCCGCAGCCGCGGCAGGAACCTGCGCCACTGCCGCTTGCCCGCCGCCTTGGCCGCGTAGAGGGCGAGGTCCGCGTGGCCGAGGAGTTCCTCGGCGTCCGTGCTGTCCCTGGCGGTGGCCACGCCGACGCTCGCCGACACGCTCACCGAGCCTTCCCGGAGGCTGAACGGTCTGCTCAGCGCCTGGATCACCTGTGCCGCCAGGAGCTCGGCGTCCAGTGGCTTCTTCGCGTCCTCCATCAGCACCGCGAACTCGTCTCCCCCGAGGCGGGCCGCGGTGTCCGTGCGGCGCAGGGCTCCCGACAGCCGTTCGCCGACGGCGCTCAGCAGGTGGTCGCCCGTGGAGTGCCCCATCGTGTCGTTGACCATCTTGAAGTCGTCGAGGTCGATGAAGAGCAGACAGGTGAGCGTCGCCCCCCGGCGGCTGCGCAGCAGGGCGCGCTCGATGCGTTCCAGGAGCAGGGTCCGGTTGGGCAGACCGGTCAGCGGATCGTGGAACGCCCGTTCCGTCAGCTCGTGCTCCAGGCGCCGTTGCTCGGTCACGTCCCGCAGGGTGATGACCAGACCGGCCACCGTGGGGTCCTGGCGCAGGTCGCTGCAGCGCACCTCGACCTCGATGCGATTGCCGTCGCGCAGCACCCACCAGTGGTCGTGGTTCTCGGGGGCCCCGCCCTTCCGCAGGGCGGCGAGTCCCCTGACCACCCGCGTCCGGTCGCTGGAGTCCACCAGGTCGGGCAGCGGCGCCCCGGTCAGCTCCGCCCGGCCGAAGACGGCCCGCGCGGACGGGCTCGCGTAGCGGACGGTGTTGTCGTCCTCGACGATGAGGATGACGTCCGAGGCGTTGCGCACCAGCGTACGGAAGTACGCCTCGCTCTCCTTGCGGATGATCTCCTGGCGCAGCGCGATGCGCTCCACGGCCAGGCCGGCGTGCGAGGCCAGGATCTCCAGCGTGCTCTGGACCTCCCGGAGCTGCTGCTCGGGCCCCGCCGCCATCAGTACGCCCGGAAGCTGTCCGGTCGGTTCGTCGGGCGGGATCATGGGGCACACCAGGGTGGTCGGCAGACGGCCGAGCCGGTCCGCGATGCCCGCTCCGAGGTCCGGGGTGGGCACCATGTGCGAGCGGCGTGTCGCGAGCCCGCTCGCGTACTCGGCGGGCAGGACGAGACTGCGGTGCTCGACCTTGGGCCCGAACAGCGTGCTGACCGTGGCGTCGCACGTCCGCTCCACGTCCTCCGGCCGGACCGCCGCGACGAGGGACGTGGCCGCCGTGCGCAGCGCCAGCTCGCGCGACACGGCGCTGCGGTGGGCCACCACCATCCCGGAGAGCCGCAGGAGCACCAGCAGGAAGAGCGCGGCGGAGAAGACCGCGATCACGGCGGCGTCCTGGGTGTTCCCGCGCCGCCCCTCGTAGAGCAGGATCGCGGGTGCCACCAGGGTGGCCGCGGCGAGGGAGAGCAGGCGGCGGCGTGTGGGCCGCAGGGACTCCCGCTGCACCACGGGCCGGGTCAGTTCCACCATGGAGGGGTGCAGTCCGGCGAGCCCCCAGGCCGTGTAGAACACGATCCAGCCGGAGTCGAGCAGGGTCCCGGTCTGCCACAGGTTGTTCAGCTGGAGGATGCCGTACGCGATGTCGAAGGTGAGCAGCGTCGCGGTTCCCAGCACGAGGAGCTGTAGGGACGGGTTGCGGCCGGAGCCGGGGCTCGACACCAGCAGGCGGGCCAGCATCGCGAGGACGAGGACGTCGCCGAGCGGGTAGGCGATGCTGATGGCGCGCTGCTGCCACGTCATCCCCGGCGCGTGGGAGAGCGGCTGCACCAGGAAGACCCAGACCGGCAGGGCCAGGCCCAGGGCGAAGATCAGCGCGTCGAGCAGGCTCGGCAGGTCGTGGCCCGGCCATCGGTAGTGGACCAGGCCGTAGAGGCCCGCGGCGAACAGCGGATACGTGGCGAGGTAGCAGGCGTCCGCGGGGGAGGGGAAGGGGTTGTTGAAGTCGAAGTACGACTCCATCACGTTGTACGACGTGTCGCCCGCGGCGAACGCCAGCAGTCCCGAGGCCAGCAGGAGCCACGGCCAGCGGTGGGCCGGGCGGTTGATCTGGATTCCCGTGAGCATCGCCGCGACGCCGCCGAGTCCGATCACGGCCCACAGCGGGGTCCGGGTCGGGGCGACGGCCATGTAGACGACGGTGGTGGCCGCGACCAGGAAGGCGTACACGCCGAGACGCCGTGGCCGCGGCAGGACGCCTGTGAGGCGAGGTGCCCGCAGCAAGCCGAACCGCCTCCCTACGTCGGACGGCACAGGACCGCTCCACCGGACGGCACGGGACCGTTCGCCGGGTTTCGGGGCATTGTTGATCGTAGGCACGGGGGGCGGACCGGTGCATCTCCAGCGATCTCGCGCCGGCCGTCGTCCGCCCCTCCGGCCGGGCACGCGCGAGGCCGTGTGCTCCGTCCGGCCCCCGTGGCGCGGCGAGTTGGGGATCGTGGACGTTCCGGCTTCCCGCGGACCAGATGGTCCGGCCGTCTTCGGACAGGCGGTGGAATCTCCGAACCGCCTGGTCAGAATGCGGATTCCGGCTCCGCGGCCGTATCCTGAAGAGGCGGCAAGGAACACGGCGGCGTGGCTTCGATCATGAACGCACCCATCGAGGACTACGCCCTCATCAGCGATCTGGAAACCGCTGCCATGGTCGGCAGGGACGGTTCCATCGACTGGCTCTGTCTGCCCCGGTTCGACTCACCGGCCTGTCTGGCCGCGATGCTGGGCACGCCGGACAACGGGTTCTGGCGGATCGCCCCGGTCTCCCGCGCGGTGCCGGCCCACTGCACGAGCCGGGCGTACCGGCCGGACACCCTCGTCCTGGAGTCCCGCTGGGAGACGGCCACGGGCGCTGCCCGGGTCATCGACCTCATGCCACCGCGCAGCCAACTGCCCTGCATCGTGCGGGTGGTGGAGGGCCTGTGGGGTTCCGTTCCCATGCGCAGCGAACTACGGCTGCGCTTCCACCAGGGCAGGGTGGTGCCGTGGGTCCAGGCCGGTGAGGCCTGTACGGTCGCGGTCGCCGGGCCGGACGCCGTCTGGCTGAACACCGAGGGGCTGGCGGCGGAGCCCGGCGGAGGGAACTCCGTCGTCCACGACTTCACCGTGCGGGCCGGCCGCCGGACGACGCTGACGTTCGTGTGGGCGCCCTCGTACGTGCCCGAGCCGCCCGCCCCGTTGTCCGTTCCGGCGGAGACGGTGCTCAAGGAGACGGGCGACTTCTGGCGGCGTTGGACGGCCCAGTGCCGGTACGAGGGACCCTGGCGTGACGCCGTGGTGCGGTCCCTGATCACGCTCAAGGCGCTCACCTACGCGCCCACCGGCGGCATCGTCGCGGCCCCGACCACCTCGCTGCCCGGCTCCATCGGCGGCGAACGCAACTGGGACCACCGCTTCTGCTGGCTGCGCGACTCCGCGCTGACGCTGTCCTGTCTGCTGCGCGGCGGCTACCGCGACGAGGCGACGGCATGGCTGGGCTGGCTGGTACGGGCCATCGCGGGGGAACCCGCCGACCTCCAGGCCGTGTACGGCGTCGCCGGCCAGCGGCTGCTCCCCGAGACGGAGGCGCCGTGGCTGCCCGGCTACGAGGGCTCCCGTCCGGTTCGCTTCGGGAACTCCGCGATGAGCCAGCTCCAGCTCGACGTGTACGGCGAGGTGCTCGACGCGCTCCTGCTGTCGCTGCGGGCGGGCATCTCCATGCCGGGGCACCTGTGGAGGCTGGTGGAGGCCATGATGGGCCACCTCGGGCGCCACTGGCGCGAGCCGGACCAGGGCCTGTGGCAGGTGCGCGGACCGGCACGGCAGTTCGTCCACTCCAAGGTGATGACCTGGGTGGCGGCGGACCGTGCGCTGCGGATGGGCGAGCTGCTCGGCAGGAACGGGTCCTCGGACGCCTGGCGGGCCCTGCGGGACGAGGTGCACCGGCAGGTGTGCCGGGAGGGCTGGGACGCCGGGCGGGAGTCCTTCGTCCAGTCCTACGGTTCGCCGGAGCTGGACGCCTCGGCGCTGCTGATCCCCCGGCTGGGCTTCCTGCCCCCCGGGGACGAGAGGGTGGGCGGCACCGTGCGGGCGATGCGGGAGCTGACCCACGGCGGGTTCGTGCGGCGGTACGCGTCGAACGGCCGGGGTGTGCACAGCGTGGACGGCATGCACGGCGGCGAGGGCGCGTTCGTGGCGTGTTCCCTCTGGTACGCCGACGCGCTCGCCACGACCGGACACCGGGAGGAGGCCGTGGAGGCGTTCGAGCGGGTGCTGGAGATCCGCAACGACCTCGGTCTGCTCTCGGAGCAGTGGGATCCCGATGCCGGGCGTCAACTGGGCAACGCGCCACAGGCGTTCAGTCACATCGCGCTGGTGGAGACCGCGTTCCTGCTGTCGGAGTCGGAGTCGGAGTCGGCGGCGGAGTCGGAGTCGGCGGCGTAGGCGGCGGCGTAGGCGTAGGAGGTCGCGGCGAAGGCCCGGCGGGCCGGGACCGGCTCCCGCAGTCCGTGAGGGAGTCAGCCCTCGTCGGACGGGCGCCGGGCGGACCCGGCGTAGCCGTTCGGGTTGAGCTGCTGGAACCGCCACGCGTCCCGGCACATGTCGGCGAGGTCCCGCGAAGGGTGCCAGCCCCAGGCGCGTGCGACCGCGGAGGCGTCCGCCACGAGTTCGGCGACGTCGCCCGGACGGCGCCGCACCATCTCGTACGGCACGGGCCTGCCGCAGGCCTCGGAGAAGGCGGTGACCACGTCGAGGACCGAACTCCCCTTGCCTATGCCGAGGTTGTACACGTGCATGCCCGGCTCGTCCGCGAGGTGGTCGAGGGCGACGCGATGGGCCTCGACGGTGTCCATGACGTGCAGGTAGTCGCGGATCGCGGTCCCGTCCGCCGTCGGGTAGTCGTCGCCGAAGACGCGCAGGCGTTCCTGGCGCCCGATGGCCACCTGGGCCAGGTTCGGCAGCAGGTTCTCCGGGGAACCGCTGGGGTCCTCGCCGAGGAGTCCGCTGGCATGGGCGCCCGCCGGGTTGAAGTACCGCAGACACAGCACGGTGTACTCGGGACGGCGGCGGCAGACGTCGGCGAGGATCTGTTCGCAGATCAGCTTGGAGGCGGCGTACGGATTCGTGGGCCGGGCCGGGGTGGACTCGTCGAGCGCCCCGTGACCGGCGTCGCCGTAGACGGAACAGGAGGAGGAGAAGACGAGCTGGTGCACGTCGTGCTCGTGCATGGTGTTCAGCAGCGCGGTCGTTCCGCCGACATTGGTGTCGTAGTAGTCGATGGGCATCCGCGTCGACGTACCGACGGCCTTGTGCGCGGCGAAGTGCACGACGGCGTCCACGGAGTGACGGTCGAAGACGGCCGACAGGGCGCGCCGATCACGGATGTCCAGCTCATAGACGGTGCCGAGGAAACGCCCGGCGATGCGCTCCACGCGGGCGAACACTTGCGGGCTGCTGTTGGAGTAGTCGTCGACCACGATCAACTCGTATCCGTGGTCGAGCAGTTCGACACAGGCGTGACTACCGATGAATCCTGCGCCGCCCGTGACGAGAATGGTCGAGGGGGCACTCATGGGCCCGGCTCCTTCGTGTTCGCGCGGGCGGTGGTCGGGAGGCGAGCGCCACACCGGCACGGCATGCCGGGTACCGGTGCCCGGGAGTGGGGCGGATGACTTGTGCGTCCGGGGTTCCGGGAGGAGGTTCCGCGCGACTCGGCCTGCTGTGCGCCATGGCGCGACGCTCCTGAGCGGGACCGGCGGACGAACGACGTATGTTTATGACGTATACGTACAACTCTGCCCCCGTCTGTCCCGTGCGTCAAGCGGGACGGCGCATCCGTCGCACCGGCCCGCCGCCTGCCGGAGCGACCCCGCCCGCGGCCCGGCGGACGGTGCGGCCGGGGCCGCTTCCCGGGGGTGCCGGCGCGGCACCCCCGGCCGTCGTCAGCTCGCCAGTTCCCGGGCGCGCCGGGCCGCCTCGCGCACCGGAGCGCGGTGCACGGGACCGTGACCCGGCAGCAGCACATCGGCGGCGAGGGCCTCGATGCGGTCGAGCGAGGCGAGGGCTCCGGCACGCTCGGTGTCGAACATCTTCGGCAGCAGTTGCGGCCCCTGTACCCGTGACGTGGGGTGACCGCTGACCAGGGCGTCACCGGAGACGAGCACCCCGGCTTCCGGCAGGTGGTAGACGCAGTGGCCGTGCGTGTGGCCGGGGGTGTGCACCGGGACGGGCCGGCCCGGCAGATCGAGCGGGCCCTCGTGCGGGAAGGCCTCGGGTTTCGTCATGGCCACGTCCGTGGTGCCGCCGGAGCGGATGGCGTGCACCGCCCAGGGCAGTACGCCGGGGCGCCACGCCTGCCGCATCACCTGTCCGATGCTCACCTGGTGGAGGAACTCGCGGCGCGCGTGCGGCACCTCGGCGGCGTGCAGCAGGACCGGGGTCCCGTACGTGCGGTTCAGGAACTCGGCGGAGCCGAGGTGGTCGCTGTGCGCGTGGGTGACGAGCACGGCGGTCACGGCCTCGGGTGCGTACCCGAGGGTCTCCAGCGACGCCAGCAGTTGCTCCCGGTCGCCGGGATATCCCGTGTCGATCAGGGTGACGGAGTCGCCCTCGGACAGCACCACCCAGTTCGTGTTGCTGCCGTGCACCAGATGGACTCCGGCGGCTGCCTCGACGATCGCTTCCTCGCGCATGACCATCCTGACGTTGGATAACTGCGGCTGCCCATGGGGCCCTGACAGGGCGAAACGTACCGCGAGCGCGGCTCGGGCGGTGGCCGGCCGCCGCTTCCCGTTCCTTCGGTCCCCGCCGGCGGCGCGGGCGGGTGTGTGAGGGCCGGTCCGGAACGGACGTGCCGAGGAAAGAGCCGGGAAACGCGACATGTCAGATGTGATCAATTTCCATGGATCACGCAAGAATGATCATATAAGTTGTACTTCGATCGGCCGGTTCCGTCGACGCCTGACCAGCGTCGGACGACGGGACGGCCGGGCTACGGAGGGAAAACACTTGAAGAGGACCGCTGTCCGCCGTGACGCCCGGGCGGGCGCCACGGCCGCATGGCCACCGTCGCGAAGTCCGGCCCGGCTGCGGCACCGCTGCCCCGACTGAGCGCACTCACCTGACTCCTCGGTGAATCTCGCCGGCCGTCACGGCGATCGAGAGAAACGCGACAAGGCGGCGCCCGGGCCGTGTCACCGTGCGGCCGCGGCCGCCACCGCCCTCGGCGTGCGGAGGGAACCACGGCCGAGGGGCCGCCCCGTGCCGTCGCGTCCGACCCACCACCACGTCCATCGCGTCCGTCGCATGGCGTGAAGTCGGCGTGCCCTCATCCGCGCGCCGATCCGTGAGACCAGAAGGACTGGAATTGTTCTCCTATCAAAGACACCTGACGGCTTTAGCCGTCCTGTGTACGACCGTGCTCGGAACCGGGGCCGCGTGGGCCGCCTCACCGTCACCGCACGCGTCCCCGGCCTCGAGCTCCCCCGCGGCCCGTCCGTCCGCCGCGGCGAGTTCCGCCGCACCCACCGCGACGAGGGGGAGCCGCCCGGCCGCGCCGACGCGAAGCCCTTCCGCGACCGTCTCACCGTCCGCGGTCTCCTCCCCGTCCACGGGGCCGGCCGCGGGACGGGAGGCCCAGGAGGCCGCCGAGTACTGGACGGCCGAGCGCATGGCGAACGCCGAACCGCTGGACGCCCTCCGGTCGGCGCCCTCCGCCGGCAGGCGGAGGGCCGCGGCCGCGGCGGCCACCCCCAAGGGCACCATGTTCGGCGGGACCCGCCTCGTGGGTACGTTCTTCGGCTCCAGCAGCACGACCGGTACCAACTGGTCGTGCACCGGCAGCGTCATCGACACCCGGACCAAGAACGTGATCCTCACCGCGGCACACTGCGCGCTGGGGTACAGCGACAACTACATCTTCGTGCCGAAGTTCACCAAGGGAGCGGGCCCCGACCAGCAGCCCTACGGAATCTTCCACATCCAGCGCGTCTTCATCGACCCCCGCTACATACCCGACAAGCCGCACAGCTCGACCAAGAAGCCCTGGTCCGATCTGGACACCGCGTTCGCCCGCGTCTCCGCCAACCAGCGCGGGCAGCAGCTCCAGGACGCCGTGGGGGGCGGACTGACCTTCACCCAGCCGTCCGGCTACGTCCACAAGGACGTCACCGTCGTGGGCTATCCGGGCAAGGACCACAACGACTCCGGACGGGCCATCAAGTGCACCGTGCCGACGACGCAACTCGCCGGGTTCCGCCAGATGTCGATGACCTGCGGCGGCTACTACGGCGGTGTGTCCGGCAGCCCGTGGATCACCGACTACCAGGACGACGCGCGCACCGGCCACGTCATCGGCAACCTCGGTGGCTACAACGGCGGCGGCAATGACGCGAACGTCGACTACATCAGCTACGCCCCGGCGTTCGGGGCCGACGCGGCGAACCTCCTCGCCGACGCCGTCGCCAACCAGGCTCCCCCCGCCGACCTGCCCCCGTACAAGGGCATCCAGGCGAAGCTCCCCGGTGGGGCGGCCCTGTGGAAGCACGCGAAGCTGCTGGCCTCGGGCGACTACGCGGGCAACCACCGCAGCGACCTGATCGTGGTCTGGACCGACGGCGAGGTCACCCTGTACCCCGGTGACGGCAAGGGCGGGTTCCTGGCCGAGACGCGGCTGAAGGCACCCAACTCCACCTGGACGCACGCGGAGACCATGACGGGCGGAGACTTCACCGGCACCGATCTGTCCGACCTCATGGTGCGCTGGTCCGACGGCGAGGTCACCCTCTACCCGGACGTCAGCTCCGCCGGCATGAGCAAGGAGGTCCAGATGGCGCCCCCCGGCTCCGTCTGGAAGAACGCGACCCAGATATCCGCCGGGCAGTTCCACAACGGGAAGTACGCCACCGATCTGCTGGTCCGTTGGGTCGACGGCGAGCTGACCCTCTACACCTACGTCGGCTCCGGTACCTTCGGGACCGAGAACCGCCTCAAGGCGCCGAACGACACCTGGAAGAACGCGACGCTGCTGACCAGCGGAAACTTCAGCGGCAACGGGAACTGGGACGTCCTCGTGCGCTGGGTTGACGGCGAACTCGACACCTACACGGCCACCTCGGCCGCGGGACTCGGCGCCGAGACCCGCATGCGTGACCCCAACGACCTGTGGAAGCACGACCAGGTCATGTCGGCGGGCAACTACACCGCCGACAATTCCAGCAACGACCTGATCGTCCGCTGGTCCGACGGCGAGACCACCCTGTACGCCGACACCACCCACCAGAGGCTCGGTACCGAGAACACCCTCGTCTACCCCGGCACCTGACACACCGGCAGGACCGGACGGGCCGCTCCACCCCGCACCGCTCGCGTGCGCCGCTCAGCCGGCCGGGCGAGCGGAACCGGGCGGGGCGGCCCGTCCGGCCGGCACACGGCACTTCCCGGCGCCGCCCGCGACCACGGCGTCCGGCCTTCCAACGGAACCAACGAACCCGTCATTCAGGGGGAACCATGCGAGCGACCACCCGACTTGCCGCAGGATCGGCCGTGCTGACGCTGGCCCTGGCCGTGTCGGCATGCGGTCACACGGACGTACAGCCGCACAGGGCCGCTTCCACGACCGGCTCCGCGAGTCCGGCCGGGTGCCGGACCGCTTCCCTGACGTGGACGCTGGTCCTGCTCCCCGAGAGGACCGGCGGTCGGCGCGACGCGCGACTGACCGCCGCCAACAAGGCCCCGGAGGCATGCCTGTTCGCCGGTTACCCGGGCTTCAGCGTCCACAACGGGAAGGCGAACAGCATCGAGGGCACCGGGCACGGACACCCCAAGTCCTTCACCCTGCGCAAGGGCACGGGAGTGACGGTCGACCTCCGGTACACCCCCCGCGGCGCGAAGGGCGCCGGCGACTACTGCGTGACGGAGAACGAGGCGCTGGTCTCGGCACCGCACAACCCCGACAGCGACCGCGTGAACGTCCCGGTCGTGGAGACGCGTCACAAAGCCGCCGAGATCGACGCCTGCGGCGACTCCATCTCCATGTCGCCCCCGCGCTACACGCCGGCACCCGCGAGCGCCGCGAGGCGCTGACGCGAGTGCCGTGAGGCCCCGGTCCGGGACACCGCGCCCGCCGGGCCGGGCGGGTCCCGGAAAAACCGGTGCGCGGCCCGCGCCCGGTTCCCTAGACTCGCCACACCATCACACACCACCGCTCCGGTGCCGTGTGTGCCGTGACGAACGAGGGGAGCCGGGCCGTGCGTTACCGCACCGCTGTCGTCGTCCCCCCGTCACAGTACGAGGTGATCCTCGTGTCCTCGTGGGCCCGGTACCGGCTGCGCGGCCGGAACCGGACGCCCGCGACGACCTTCTGACCTCCGCCCGTACGGCGCCGACCGCATGCCCGGTCGCTCCGCGCCCTGCCCGCCCGAGGTCCGCCACCGCCTGAACACAGGCGTGTCGTCCGGGAATCGCGCCGACCCGTTTCCGGATCGTCCGAAAGGCCCACGGCCGTGCGTACCGACCTGCACCGTCACCTCACCAGCTCTGTCACCAGCCCTCTCGCCACCGTCCGCAACCTGGGCATCCTCGCCCATGTGGACGCCGGGAAGACCACGGTGACGGAGCGGATCCTCTATCTCACCGGCACCGTCCACAAACGGGGCGAGGTCCACGACGGCACCACCGTCACCGACTTCGACCCGCAGGAGCGCGACCGCGGCATCACCATCTTCGCCGCGGCCGTCACCTGCGCCTGGGACGGCCACCGGATCAACCTGCTCGACACCCCCGGCCACGTCGACTTCTCCGACGAGGTGGAGCGCTCGCTCCGCGTCCTCGACGGAGCCGTCGCGGTGTTCGACGCCGTGGCGGGCGTGGAGCCGCAGAGCGAGTCGGTGTGGCGGCGGGCCGACCGGCACGGCGTCCCGCGGATCGCCTTCGTGAACAAGATGGACCGCGCGGGCGCCGACCTGGACGCCGCCGTCGACTCGATCCGTGAACGGCTGCATCCGGCGCCCCTCGTCGTCCAGTTGCCGATCGGCACGGAGGACGCCTTCACCGGCGTGGTCGATCTGCTGCGGATGCGCGCGCTGGTGTGGGCCGAGGGAGCGGAGGCGGCCGAGGAGATCCCGGTGCCCCAGGACCTGCTGGAGGAAGCAGGGCAGCGGCGCCGGCTCCTCGAGGAGGCGGTGGCGGAACTCCACCCGGGGGCCCTGGAGGAGTTCTGCGACCGCTCCACGCTCTCGGCGGGGACCCTTTCGGCCGCGCTCCGCGACCTGACCCGTACCGGTGAGGGCGTGGTGGTGCTGTGCGGCTCGGCCTACCGCGACCGCGGTGTCGAACCGCTGCTGGACGCCATGGTGGCCTACCTGCCCTCGCCGCTCGACGTGCCCGCCGTCCGCGGCACGTACGACGGCGCGGAGCAGGAACGGGCCGCGGACCCCGAAGCGCCGTTCGCGGGGCTGGTGTTCAAGGTGAACGCCACCGCGACCGGACGGATGACGTTTCTGCGTGTCTACGCGGGCACGGTGGAGAAGGGACAGGCGGTGATGGACGTGGGCACGGGACGCACCGAGCGGGTCGCGCGCATCCTGCGGGTCCGGGCCGACCGCCACGCCGAGCTGGAGCGCGCCGTGGCCGGCGACATCGTCGCCGTGATCGGGCCGAAGGCCGCCCGGGCCGGCACGACCCTGTGCGCCCCCGCGGCGCCGCTGCTCCTCGAACCACCGGTCGTCGCCGATCCGGTGGTGTCCGTGGCGGTCGAGGCGCGCAGGAGCACCGAGACCGACCGCCTGGTGTCGGCGCTGGCGCGGCTGGCCGAGGAGGATCCCTCGCTGGTCGTCCGCACCGACCCCGAGACCGGTCAGACGCTGCTGTCGGGCATGGGAGAACTGCATCTGGAGGTGGCGGTGGAGAAGATCCGGCGCGCCCACGGACTCGACGTCGCCGTCGGGCGGCCGAGGGTGTCCTACCGGGAGACGGTGGCCCGGGGGGTGTCGGGTCTGGTGTACCGGCATGTCAAACAGGACGGCGGCGCGGGGCAGTTCGCCCATGTCGTCCTCGACGTGGAGCCGCTGGGAACCGATCCCGGCGGTGCCGGGGAACCGGTGACGGGCTTCGAGTTCCGTTCGACGGTCGTCGGCGGCCGGGTGCCGCAGGAGTACGTCCGTGCCGTGGAGGCGGGCTGCCGGGACGCGCTGGCCGAGGGCCCCCTCGGCGGTCACCCGGTGACCGGGCTGCGGGTCACCCTCACCGACGGGGCGACCCATGTGAAGGACTCCTCGGAGACGGCGTTCCGCGCGGCCGGCCGGTTCGGGCTGCGTGAGGCGCTGCGCGCCAGTGCCGTGATCCTGCTGGAGCCGGTGGCCGAGGTCACCGTCACCGTGCCCGAGGACGCCGTGGGCGGGGTGCTCGGCGACCTCGCGGCCCGGCGGGGCCGGGTCTCGGGCTCGCTCACCCGGGTGGGCACGTCGGTGGTCACCGCCACCGTGCCGCTGGCCGAACTCTTCGGCTACGCCACCCGGTTGCGCAGCCGGACCCAGGGCCGGGGCACCTTCACCACCCGGCCCGCCGGCCTCGCCCCGGCTCCCGCCCAGGGGGCACCCGCCCGGTGACCCCGTGCGGTCCCGCTCCTGACGACGGCCCCGCCCCGCACGGGCGGGGCCGTCCTCGTCTCCCGGGGCCGGGCCGTACCGGCCGCTCAGCCCATCAGGTCCTCGTCCGAGAGGTGTTCGACCGTCTTCCCCGTCCCGGTGAAGGTGCGGGTCACATGGCCCGAGGAGTACACCCACAGGATGCGCAGCGGGCGGTCGCCGACGTTCCTGAAGAGATGGGGGACGGGGGAGGGGACGTAGGTGGTGTCGAACCGCCCCAGCTTCGTCACCTCGCCGTCGACGACCACCTCCGCCTCGCCCTCGAGGACCGTCACGTGCTCGTCGCAGTTGTGCGAGTGCAAAGGCGCCCCGGAGCCGACCGGGTACACGCTCATCCCGCTGGTGATCCGGTTCTCCCCGCCCGCCGAACGCGTGGTGATGAGCGGCGTCGTCACGACGGCGCCGCCCCGGTCCAGCAGGGGCACGGACGCGGCTTCGATGATCGTGGTCATCCAGGGTTCCTCTCCCGTCGACGGTGCTGCGTCGACCGACGTTAGGTCGCGTCCCCGCGAACGGGTGCCGTCCGGCGTGCAGTTTTACCTTGCGTTCCGGGAAGGGTGAGCTTCCCGCACCCGGCTGTACCGTCGGCTGGCATCGCACGGCATCCCCGTACATGCCGGAAACACGCCGGAAAGAAAAGGCAGGTGGCAGCCACATGAGGCTCCCCGTTCTGACCGATGAGGACATGGAACCGCGCCAGCGGGAACTGGCCGCCCGCATCGCCGGCCGGCGCGGCGCCGTCCGTGGTCCCTTCCGGGTCTGGCTGCACAGCCCGGACATGTGCGAACGCGCCGAATCCCTCGGCGCCTTCGCCCGGTTCGACTGCAGTCTGCCCGAGCACCTGCGCGAACTCGCCCTGTTGATGGCCGCCCGGAACTGGGACGCGCAGTACTCCTGGAACGCGCACGTGGACCGGGCGGTCGAGGCGGGTGTTCCCGGGACCGCCGTCGCGGCCGTCGCCGAGAAGCGCGAGGCGGTCTTCGGGAACGAAGCGGACCAGGCCTTCTACCAGTTCTGCCGCGAGGTCCTCGAGGAGCACTTCGTCCGCGACGAGACCTTCGCCCGGGCCCTCGGCCACTTCGGACCCACGGGCCTGGTGGACACGATCGGCGCGCTCGGCAACTTCACCATGCTCGGAATGTGCCTGAACGCCTTCCAGGTGGACCTCCAGGCCGACCGTGAGCCCCCCTTCCCCGACATCCGCGGGTACGGGCGCCTCGGCCAGGGCGACGGACCGCGGCCGTGACCACCCTCAGGGACCAGGACACGCAAGGAGGCGCCGCCGTGACCCCGAGGACCCCGACGACGGCGGCGGCCGAAGGCGCCGCGAAGGCGGGCGGCCCCGTGCTGCGCGTCCGCGGTGTCACCAAGAGCTTCGGCGGCGCGGCCGCGCTCACGGACGTCGACCTCGACCTGTACCCCGGCGAGGTCCACGCGCTGATGGGCATGAACGGAGCCGGGAAGTCGACGCTGGTGCAGATCCTCTCCGGAGTGCACCAGGCGGACTCCGGCACCGTGGAGGTCGACGGACGCACCCGGCACGGGCTGACCGTGCGCGGGGCCCGACGGCTCGGCATCGCCTCGGTCCCCCAGCGCCGCGAACTGGCCATGGGCCTGACCGTCGCGGAGAACGTCATGCTGGGCGACCTTCCCACCCGGCACGGCACCGTGCGCTGGAGGACGCTCAAGTCCGAGGCGACGCGCGCTCTTTCGGGGCTCGGCATCGACATCGACGTGGAGCGGACCGCGGGTTCGCTGACCGTCGCCGAGCAGACCATGGTCGAGGTGGCGCGCGAGGTACGGCGCGGCGGCCGGATCCTGGTCCTCGACGAGCCGACCGCCTGTCTGAGCGCGGAAGCCGCCCACCGGATCAGGCGACTGGTGCGCACCCTGCGCGACGAGGGCGTCGCCGTCGTCTACATCTCGCACTACATCGACGAGGTGATGGCCGTCGCGGACCGGCTCACCGTGCTCCGGGACGGAGCCGTGGTGCGCAGCGCACCGGCCGCCGAGTTCGACCCGGCCTCGCTGGTCCGCGCCATGGTGGGCCGGGACGTCGTCTCGCGGCGCTCCGAACGCCCCGCTCCCAAGGACGAGATCGGCCTCGCGGTCCACGCCCTCGGCGACGGCCGGGCCGTCCGGGGCCTCGACGTCCAGGTGCGCAAGGGCGAGATCGTCGCGGTGCTCGGACCGGCGGGCGACGCCCAGTCCCGGCTCTTCGACCTGCTCTCCGGACGGCGCCGCCCCGACACCGGTGAACTCCTCGTCGACGGCGTCCCGGTGCCGTTCGGCCGGGTGGGTGCCGCGCTCGCCGGCGGCCTGCGCTGCGTCACGGGCGACCGACGGGCGCTCGGACTGGTCCCGGGGATGTCCCTGGACGAGAACCTGATGCTCGCCCGCGACCGTCTCACCCGCAGGCGACTGCACCGCCGGGGCGAACTCGCCCGCCGCGCACGACCGTTGCGGCGCAGCTACGGAGTGGTCTCGCTCGCCGGCAATCCGCCCGTGAGCGCCCTGTCCGGCGGTAACCAGCAGAAGGTGCTCCTCGCGAAGTGGCTGGGGACCGAGCCGGTCGCCTGCTTCCTCGAAGACCCCACGAACGGCGTGGACATCGCCGCCATGGCCGACATCCACAACCTGGTCGACGACCTGGCCTCGCGCGGCGTGGCCGTGCTGCTCGCCTCCTCGTCCGCCGAGGAGGTCATGCGCCTGGCCGACCGGGTGATCGTCGTCAGCGCGGGCCGCCCGGTCGCCGAGCACGACGTCACCGCCATCACCCGCGACGAACTCGTCGCCACCGCACTCGGAGGTCAACCCCAGTGAGCTTCAAGACACTTGCCGATGCGCCGGGGGTCGGCGACCCGCACGGCCGTAGGCGGCCGGGGAACCGGCTCGGTGCCCTGCGCCGGGCCCCGCACACCGGCCTGACGGCCGTTCTGGTCGTCGTGGTGGTGGCCACCGTGCTGCGGACCGACGCGTTCGCCACCGACACGAACGTGATCAACATCCTGCGGCAGGTGAGCGTCACCGCCGTGATCGCCGCCGGTCTGACCCTGCTCATGACCGCGGGCGGCATGGACTTCTCCATGGGCAGCAATGTCTCCGTCACGACCGCGCTCGGGGCGCAACTGCTGTCGCACGGCCACTCCACCGTCCTCACCGTGGTCGCCACGATCGCGCTCGCCACAGCGATCGGCCTGGTCAACGGGCTGGTGGTGACGTTCACGAACGTCGCTCCGTTCGTCGTCACGCTGGCCACGGCCACCCTGCTCGACGGCGTCGCGCTGCTGGTGCTCGACAGCGTGAGCGTCTCCATCGGCACCAGGATGTTCTCGCTGGGCAACGACACGTTCCTCGGCATCCCCTGGCTGCTGCTCCTCGCCGTCCTGGTGCTCGTCGCGACGGCCCTGGTCATGCGGTTCACCGTCTTCGGCCGCGACGCCTACGCCATCGGCGGCAACGAGCACGTGGCCCGGCTCAGCGGCATCGACGTCACCGCGCGCAAACTCACGCTGTACGCACTCACCGGCGCCCTGTCCGGTCTGGCCGGTCTGATGCTGCTGTCCCGGCTCGGCTCCAGCAGTCCCGGCACGGGCGGTCTCTCCCTCCAGCTCACCGCCGTGGCCGCGGTGGTCATCGGCGGCACCTCGCTGGCCGGCGGCCGCGGCACCGTGACCGGTACCGCGCTCGGTGTCGTGCTCCTCGGCGTGGTGGCCAACGCGCTCAACCTCCTACAGGTCTCCAGCAATTACCAGCCGGTCTCCGTGGGCGGGGTCCTGCTCGTCGCGGCCGTGGCCAACGAGTTCCACAGGGCCCGTTCCGCACGGAACTGACATCGGCCCGTTCCGCGCGAATTCGCACCCCACGCATCCCCGTCCCCGCATTTCCGTCCCCGTATTCCGCGGGTGATTTCCTCCCCTCCCGCTTTCCTCCCGCTTTCCGCTTGCGCTCCCCCCTGCCCTCGTCCCGTCATGAAAGGCGTACCACGATGAGATTTTCCGCCCGTTCCCGCCGTGCCCTGCTCGCCGCGGCCGCCGGTACCACCCTGGTGCTGAGCGGCTGTGCCGAGAACGACGACACCGGTACGGCCGGGGCGAGTTCCGGAGCCGTCACCATCGGATTCGTGAACGGCGCGGACACCGCGTTCCACGCGTGTCTGCAGAAGGCCGTCGAGCAGACGGCGAAGTCGGAGGGGGCCAAGGTCTACACGGCCAACTCCCACCAGAACGCGGGAACCGAACTGTCCAACATCGAGGACATGATCTCCCGCAAGGTCAGCGCCCTGATCGTGCAGACGGTCAACGTCGACTCGCTCGACGGGGACATAGCCAAGGCCAAGGCCGCCGGCGTCCCGATCTACCTGACCTCGGTCGCGTCCGACAACGCGAACGACATCCTGGGCGCGACGGTCGTCGATCTCCAGAAGGTGGGTTCCCTGGACGCCGACTGGGTCGCCAGGGACGCCGGGAACAAGAACGTGAAGGTCGGTGTGGTCGCGGGTGCGCCCGGGGCGGCCTCCGACCTGCTCGTGGGCGGGTTCACCAACGAACTGCCCGACACCGCGAAGGTCGTCGCGAACCAGCCGGGCATGTTCAACCCGGTCAAGGCGCAGGAGGTCGCCGAGAACATGATCCAGGCCCACCCCGACCTGGACTACGCCTTCGTCGCCAACGAGGAGATGGGTTTCGCCGTCCGCAAGGCGTTCGACGCGGCCGGCGCGAAGGACGTCAGGATCGTGACCGTCAACGGCACGGACGAGGGCCTGGCCGCCGTGAAGGACGGCCGGTTCTCCGCCACCGTCGCCAACTCGGCGATGGTCATCGGCCGGACGGCGGTGAAGAACACCATCAGCCTGCTGGGCACAGAAAAGGTTGACAAGATTGCCAACATTCCTCTTCTCTTGGTCACCGAGGACAACCTGGCCAAGGCCCCGCAGTACTGCCCCACGTCATAGCGCCCGCACGGCGAGCCGGGCCTTTCCCGGCGCGCCCCGAACCACATCCGTCCGCCGTTCCCGGGACGTCCTCACGGAGCCGCCTCGGGGGCGTTCCGGACCGGCGTGACCCGGGTCCGCACCGTCATGAGGCCCGCCCCGAGGACGGAAGCACCGCCCGCACACCCGAACGACCGGCACCGCCGCCGGGGCCCGCCCCTGGCACTCGTGGGCCCCCGGAGGAAACCATGGACCGCTTGCTCCTCATGCACAGCTTCGTCACCGTCGCGCAGGTCGGCAGCTTCAACGGCGCCGCCAAGAAGCTGGGCTCCTCCGGCTCCCTGGTGTCACGCCACGTCGCCGAACTGGAGCGACAGGTGGGCGTCCGGCTGGTCAACCGCACGGCCCGTTCCGTCAGCCTCACCGAACCCGGGCAGCGCTACGCCGACTTCGCCGCGCGCATCCTGGAGGAGATCGAGGCCGAGGACGCGGGGATAGCCCAACTGCACGACCGCGCCGAGGGAACGCTCAGCATCATCTGCCCCAAATGGATCGGGAGCCTGGACCTCGGCGACGCGATAGCGGCCTTCTCCGCCTCCCACCCGAAGATCCAGGTCCGCTTCGAGCTGGGAGGGATGTCCGACCGGACCTACGACTTCCTGGACAGCGGGTTCGACGTGGCCTTCCACACCCGGGACCTCAGGGACTCCAGCGTCCGCCTCAAGAAGATCGCCTCACTGCCGTTCGTGCTGTGCGCGTCCGGGGAGTACCTCGAACGCGGCGGCCCCCTCACCGAGCCGAACGAGATCGCCGCCCACGAGTGCCTCGTGCACGTCAACGACCCGGTCTGGCGCATCGGCCACGGTCACGCCTCCACCCTGCACAAGATCCGCAACGTCGCCTTCTCGTCGAACTCCTACATCGCCCTGCAGAAGGCCGCCGTGCACGGGCGCGGCATCGCCCTGCTGCCCCAGCGGCCGGCGTACGACGACCTCGTCTCCGGCGCCCTCCAGGTCCTGTTGCCCGGACTCGCGGTACCCGACCGCCCCTTGTACGCGATCTACGGCCCCGGGCAGGGCACGCCGCGCAAGGTCAGCGTGTTCCTGGATTTCCTCACCGCGTGGTTCTCCCGGAATCCCATTCCGACGATCCGTTCCCAGTAGCCTCCCGCACGGCATTCCCCGTCCGCAAGAAACGATTGCGCATTCCGCCGAGTCCGGACCGTTGAGCCCGCTGCCGCCCTGAACCTACGCTCGCCAGGCGACCCGCGAAACGAGGAGCCCATGGGAATCCAGAGAATAGAATCGGTCACCTACGGCATCGACGACCTCGGCGAATGCGTCCGGTTCTTCGACGACTTCGGGCTCTTTCTCCTGGCACGGACCGACGAGCACGCCGTGTTCGAGACCCGTACCGGCCAGACCCTCCACCTCGACACCGCGCCGGGCGCACCGCTCCCGCCGCCCGTGGAGGACGGGCCCACCCTGCGGGAGGTGGTCTGGGGCGTCGACACCCCCCGGGAGCTGGAGCGCCTGGTCGCCGCGGCCGGCCGTGACCGCCCGGTCCGGCAGGACGTCGCGGGCGTGTTCCACACCGTGGACGAGACGGGCTTCGGGGCCGCCCTGACCCTCGCCCGGCCCCGCCCCGCCGACGTCACGCCCCGGCCCGCCAACGCGCTCGGCAGCGTCACCCGCTGGAACACCGCGCTGGAGCCGATCACCCGCGTACACCCGCTGCGCATGTGCCACGTGGCGCTCAACATCCCCGAGGAGGGCCGCGAGGAGGCCGTCGCGTTCTACGTGGACCGCCTCGGTTTCCGGCCCACCGACGTCGTCGAGCCCATGGGCGTCTTCATGCGGGCCCCGGGCGACGACGACCAGCACACCATGCTCCTCTGCCACCGCCCCGACAAGGCCGGCGTCAACCACGTCGCCTACGAGGTCCCCGGCTTCGACGACGTCGTCGAAGGCGGCAACCACATGATCGACCGGGGCTGGCGCGAGGCCCGCAGGCTCGGCCGCCACACGGTCGGCTCCAACGTCTTCCGCTTCGTGCACGCCCCCTGCGGCGGACGCGTCGAGTACGCGGCCGACATGGACCGGGTCGACGACTCCTACGAGACCCGCGTCCACACCACCACCCCGCCCCACCACATCTGGGCCCTGCGCACCAACCGCGACCGGCAGGACGCCCCCGCCTCCTGACCCGCGCCGCGCCCCCGGTCCCGTCGCCCCGGTCCCATCGCCCCGGCCGTTTCGCCGCGGGCTCCCACCGTCACGTCCGCCGGCCTGAGAGGGCTCCCACCCATGACCACCGACCACGGCTACCCCGCCGTCCGCCTGCACATAGCGGGCCGATGGTGCCCGGGCGGCACCGGCCGTACCGCCCCGATCGTCAACCCGGCCACCGAAGAGGTGATCGGAGAGGTCCCCCTCGCCACCACCGCCGACCTGGACCGCGCCCTCGACGCCGCCGACCAGGGATTTCGGACCTGGCGCGACACACCCGTCGCCCGGCGCACCGCGATCCTGCACACCGCCGCCGACCTGCTCACCGAGCGGGCCGCCGAGGTCGGCCGGATCATGACCCTCGAACAGGGAAAACCCCTCGCCGAGGCCACCGGCGAGGCCCGGCGGGTCGCGGACACCCTGCGCTGGCACGCCGACGACGCCCGCCGCGCCTACGGCCGCATCGTCCCCTCCGCCCCGGGCACCCTGCTGTCCGTGCGCCGCGAGCCGATCGGTCCCGTCGCCGCGTTCGTCCCCTGGAACTTCCCGGCCGGCGGACCCATGCGCAAGATCTCCTCGGCCCTCGCCGCGGGCTGCTCCATCGTGATCAAGGCCTCCGAGGAGACCCCGGCCACGGCCGCCGCCCTGGTCGGCTGCTTCGTGGACGCCGGGCTGCCGGCCGGTGTCCTCAACCTCGTCTTCGGCGAACCGGCCGAGGTGTCGGCCCACCTGATCGCCTCGCCGGTCGTCCGCCTCGTCGCCTTCACCGGCTCGGTCCCCGTCGGCAAGCTGCTCGCCGCCGCCGCGGGCGAGGTCATGAAGCCGTCCCTGATGGAGCTGGGCGGACACGCCCCCGTGATCGTGTGCGCGGACGCCGACCCCGCCCGCGCCGCCCGCCGCGCCGCCCTGGCCAAGTTCGCCAACGCCGGCCAGGTCTGCACCTCGCCCAGCCGGTTCCTCGTCCACGAGAGCCTCGTCGACGACTTCACCGCCGAGTTCGTGAAGGCGGCCGAGGCGGTCGTCGTCGGCGACGGCCTGGCCGAGGGCACCACCATGGGCCCCCTCGCCAACGAACGCAGGCTCCGCGCGATGGAGCGGCTGACCGCCGACGCCGTGCGCCGTGGCGCCACGCTCCGCACCGGTGGCGAACGTCTCGACCGCGCGGGTTACTTCTTCGCGCCGACCGTCCTGACCGACGTGCCACCGGACGCGGACCTGATGCGCGAGGAGCCCTTCGGACCGCTCGCGCCCGTCACCGCGTTCAGCGGCCTCGACGACGCGCTGCGCACCGCGAACGAACTGCCCTACGGCCTCGCCGCGTACGCCTTCACCGAGTCCGCGGCCACCGCCGAACACCTGGTGCGCGAGCTGGAGGCGGGCATCCTCTCGGTCAACCACTGCGGCGGCTCGGTCAGCGAGGCGCCCTCGGGCGGCGTCAAGGAGAGCGGCTACGGCAGGGAGGGCGGGCCCGAGGCACTGGACGCCTACCTGATCACCAAGCGCGTCTCCCACCTCCTGGCGGGCTGACCGTCATGAGATACGCCCGCGTGTCGGCCGGCGGCCGGGCGGTGTGGGGCCGCGTGGGGGAGGAGGACGTCGAGCTGCTGTCCGGGTCCCCGCTGGAGGCCGTGGACCGGCGGACACCGGACGACCCCGGTCTCACCGTCATCGGCACCGTCCCCAGGGCCGAGGCCGTCTGGCTGCCGGCCGTCGTCCCGCCCGTGTTCTACGCCGTCGGCCTCAACTACCCCCGGCACATCGCGCACTGCGGGGCCGAGGTCCCCGTGCGCCCCGAGGTCGGTTACCGGGCCAACAGCGCGCTGACCGGACACGGTTCGCCCATCGTCAAACCGGCGGCGGTGACGGGCCGGTTCGAGGCCGAGCCCGAACTCGTCGCCGTCATCGGCCGCACCCTGCGAAACGCCACGTACGAACAGGCCCGCGCCTCGGTCTTCGGCTGGACGATCGGCAACGACGTCAGCGCCCGCGACTGGCAGCACCGGGACCGCACGTTCTGGCGCAGCAAGAACAGCGACACCTTCAAACCGATGGGCCCCTGGATCGAGACCGATGTCGACGCGCTCGCGCAGACGACCACGCTCCGGGTCAACGGCGAGGTCCGGGCGGCCTTCCCGACCGGCGACATGGTCTTCGACCCCTACGACTACCTCGTCGAGATCACCCGGCACATCACCGTCCGTCCCGGCGACGTGCTGTGGATGGGCGCCGAGTCGACCTGCCGGATCGAGCCCGGGGACACCGTCGACATCGAGATCAGCGGCATCGGCGTGCTCTCCAACCCCGTACGTCCAGAAGGGAATTCCGCATGAGCAAGGCTCCGCGCTACATCCACCACGTCAACTTCCCCACCACCGACCCCGACCGGACCGCCGAGTGGTACACGAAGGTCTTCGGGATGAAGCGCATCATGCCCAGGTCCAACACCCGGGTCGTCCTGATGACCCGCGGCAACTTCGACCTCCACTTCACCCCGGTCGAGGAGATGGAGCGCATGGCGCCCTACCACTTCGCCGTCGAGGTCGACGACTGGGACGAGTTCCTCGCCCATCTGAAGGACCTGGGCATCCGGCACACCCGCCCGGTCGAACGCCCCGAGAACCAGTCCAAGTTCTGCTACATCCACGACCCCGACCACACCATGATCGAGCTGGTCTTCCACGGCAGGCGCCCCGACTGAGCGCGCGCGGCCCCGAGTCCCTTTCCCCCGTACCTCCAGGAGTTCCCTTCCATGCCCTTCGCCGACTCCGACGGCACCTCCGTCTACTACGAGCGCCACGGCAGCGGTCCGGCGATCCTCCTCGTGCACGGCAGCGGCGGCAACCACGCCGCCTGGTGGCAGCAAGTGGCCGCACTGCGCGAGGAGTTCACCGTCGTCACCCTGGACCTGCGCGGCTTCGGCAAGTCCGACTCCGCCATGCCGGAGTTCGACGGCCAGGACTTCCCCGGTGACGTCCTCGCCGTCCTGGACGCCGAGGACCTCACCGACGTGATGCTGGTGGGCCAGTCCATCGGCTCGGTGGCCGCCCTGCGTGCCGGCCTGCTGCGCCCCGACCGGGTCGGAGCCGTCGTCCTCGGTCACTCCCTCGGCGGCATCGACCACCCCGAACTGCGCGAACTGGCCGCCGCCGACCGCGCCGAGGCCGTCAAGCTCCCGGTCGTCGACCGCCTGCTCACCCGGCGCTTCCAGCGGGAGCACGCCGACCGCACGTTCCTGTTCCAGCAGATGGGCACCTTCAACGTCGCCAGGATGGCCGACCTGCGCAACCTCGACACCGACGGGCCCTCGCTGCGGGACATCGAGGAATCCGGTGTCGAGATCGCCTTCCTCCTCGGCGAGAAGGACGCGGTGCTCAGCGTGAGGACCGTGACCCGCGCCCACGAACTGCTCCCGGGCTCCCGCCTGGAGATCGTCCCCGGGGCCCCGCACTCCATGTACTGGGAGACGCCCGGCCCCTACAACCGGGCCGTCGCACACCTGCGCCGCACCCTCGGACACAAGGAAGCCGCATGAGCAGCCTCACCCTCGACGCCGCCGAGGAGATCGTCACCGCCGCCCTGGAGCGGGCCCGGGCGCTCGGCAAGGCGGTCAGCGTCGCCGTGGTGGACGCGGGCGGCTTCGTCGTCAGCGTCCGCCGCTGCGACGGCGCCCGCCCCCTCACCCCGGACATCGCCCGCGCCAAGGCGTACACCGCGGCCGTGATGCAGCGCCCCGGGAAGATGCTGAGGAAATGGCAGGAGAGCCAGCCGGTGTTCTTCGCCCAGCTCTCCCAACTGCCCGGCGCCGCCCAGCCCATCATGGCCACGGAGGGCAGCGTCACCATCAAGAGGGACGGCGAGATCATCGGCGGACTCGGCATCGCCGGCGGTACCGCGGAGGAGGACCAGCAGGTGGCCGACGAGGTCCTCGAATCCCTCGGCTACGAACTGGAGTTCGCCGCCTGGGGTGTCGCGGGCGGGGCGACGGGCGGCCGGGAGGAGACACGGAACACCGAGAGCGCCGGGACGACACGGAACACCGAGCAGACCGAGAAGGGCGCCTGAGCCATGGCGGACACGTTCAACTACCGCATCGACCACCACGGCAGCCTGGTCCGTCCGGCCGGCCTGACGGACCCGGGCGGTGATCCCGCGGCGCTGGACGCCGCGGTCGAGGAGGCAGTCGCTCTCCAGCGCAAGGTGCGCTCCACCGTCGTCACGGACGGCGGCTTCCCGTACGAGGACTTCCGCGGTGCCGTCCTCGGCGGCGTCTCCGGTTTCCGCCGTACGGGGGAGACCGGGCCCGACGGTCTCGTCCGCTGGGTGGCCGAGTCCCTGCCCGAGGCCGAGGGCCCCCTGGTGGCCGGCCGGGCGGCCCGGCTCGCCGAGCTGACGGTGATCGCGCCCAAGGTGTCCCTGCCCTCACCGGCCTACCTCGCCGCCACCACCTTCGACCCCGCTCTCGCGGGCTCCGGCGGCCCCGCCTCGGCCCGTGAACTCGGCGAAGCCCTGGCGGAGATCATCCGCGCGGAGATCGGACTCCTCGTCTCCCGCGGCGTCCGGCTGATCCAGCTCGACAACCCTTTGCTGCTGGGCCACTTGGCGGCCGAGCCGACCGCTCCCGGCGCGCTGTCCTTCGAGGACGCGCTCGCCGTGGAGGCACTGGCGGTACGCCTGGACGAGCGCCCCGAGGGCGTACGGATCGGCGTCTGCCCCGGCCGGCGGGCGCCGGACGAGGTGGACAGGGCCGGGGCCGGGCGGCTGTACGGCGAGATCCCCGCCGACCGCTGGATCCTCCCGTACGACCAGGGGACGGCGGCCGAACTCGACCTGCTCAGAGCGCTGCCGGAGGACCGGGACGTCTGTCTCGGGGTCGTCGACGCGACCACCCCCGAGCTGGAGGAGATCGACACGGTGCTGGCCCGCATCGACGCCGCCGCCGAGATCAAGGACATCGAGGACATGGCGCTCTCGCCGTCCCGGGGCTTCGCCGACATCGCGGCGCGACCGCTCGTCGGCGCCGAGGACCAGCGCCGCAAACTGGTCCTGGTGGAGACGCTCGCCCGGTACTGCTGGGGCAACGAGTTCTGACTCCGTGTCCGGCGTCGGCCCGGAGCCGCGGGGGCTCCGGGCCGACGGCTCAGAGCACCTCGGCGAACGTCACCGTGCGTTCCGTCAGCAGCGGCAGGACCCGGCCCACGATGAATTCGGTGAAGTGGTCCGCCGTCCGGTGCGCCTCGAAGCCCGCGCGGTCCGTGTACCGCTCGTAGAGCACGAACGAGCCCGGCCGGTCCACCTCGGCGTGCACCTCGTAGGCGAGGTTCGCCGGCTCGGTGGGAGTGAGCTCGCGCATCCTCAGCAGCGCGGCACGCACGGTGTCCGCGTCGGCGGGCGCGCAGCGGTAGTGGGCGACGACGGCGAAAGCCATGTGTTTCCTCCGTTGGGGGCCGGGTCGTCGGACCCGCCGATTCCAGCACGAATCCCCTGATGAGCGACCCGTACGGCGCGCAAGCAATGTGTGCCGCCGCGGGGCTGGCCGGAGGGGGCCCCGCTCGTATGTGGTCGGTGCGGCCCCGGAACCGGCCCACCTGTCGGCTCCCGGGCGTCCCGCCCGTCGGCTCCCGGAGCCGGCCCACCCGTCGGCTCCCGGGCCGACCCACCCCTCGGCTCCCGGAGCCGGCCCACCCGTTGACCGCGGTCCGCACCGCGGCGGACGAGAGAAGTGATCTTGATGCGAACCCTGGAGACCCTCCTCGGCGGGGAGTGGGTGACGACCGGCGCGTGGATCGACGTCCACGATCCCGCCGATCTGCGCGCCCCCGTGGCCCGCGTCCCCGCGCTGAGCGCCGCGGACGTCGCCGCCGCCTACGACCACGCCGAACGCGGCTTCGCGGTCTGGAGGCGCACCAGCCCCTTCGAGCGCGCCCGGATCATGACGGACGCGGCCCGGCTGCTGCGCGAGCGCGTGGCACGGATCGCCGAGGACATCGGCACGGAGATGGGCAAGACCCGGGCCGAGGCGACCGGCGAGACCCTCAAGGCCGCCGACTTCCTGGAGTACTACGCGGGCCTCGCCCGCCAGGGCTACGGCACGCTGGTCCACGACGTACGCCCGGACACCCGCACGCACCACCAGCGCGAGCCGCTCGGAGTCGTCCTCGCGATCACCCCCTGGAACGACCCGCTGATCACCCCGGCCCGCAAACTCGCCCCCTGCCTCGCGGCGGGCGACGCGGCGGTCCTCAAGCCGGCCACCGACACCCCGGGGGCCGCCCTGCACCTCGCCCGCGCCCTGCACGACGCGGGCCTGCCCGCCGGAGTCCTGAACGTGGTCACCGGACGCGGCGCGGAGATCTCCGAGGCGCTGCTGCGCGATCCGCGCCTCGCCGCCGTCACCTTCACCGGCAGCAACGAGGTCGGTGAGGGCCTGCGGGCCGCGCTCGCCCACACCAACGTCCGCTTCCAGGGCGAACTCGGCGGCAAGAACGCCACCGTGGTCCTCGCCGACGCCGACCTGCCCGCCGCCGCCAGGGCGGTGGCGGCCGCCGGTTTCGCCCAGGCGGGCCAGCGGTGCACGGCCACCAGCAGGGTGATCGTCGAGCGGCCCGTGTACGAGGAGTTCACCGCGCTGCTGCTCGTCGAGACCGCCGCGCTGCGCGTCGGGCCGGGGCTCGCCGCCGGCACCACGATGGGGCCGCTGGCCGGCGCCCGGCAGCGGGACGGCGTCCTCGCCGACATCGAGCGCGCCGTCGAGCAGGGCGCGACGGTCCTCGCCGGCGGCGGCCGGCCCGCGGACGAGGCGCTGAGCCACGGCTGTTACGTCGACCCGACCGTGCTCGGCGACGTGGCCCCGGACCTCGACATCTGGCGCGAGGAGGTGTTCGGACCGGTCGTCGCGCTGCGCGCGGTGGACTCCTTCGACGAGGCGGTCGAGGCGGTCAACGACTCGGTCTTCGGCCTCGCCGCCGCCGTGTTCACCCAGGACCTGGGCGCCGCCCACCGGTTCGCGGACCAGGCCGAGTGCGGCCAGATCGCGGTGAACACCACCACCTCCGGCTGGGACGTGCACCACCCCTTCGGCGGCTTCCGCGACTCCGGATCGCCGTTCAAGGAGCAGGGCGAGGAAGGGCTGCGCTTCTACACCCGGGTCAAGACCGTCGCCGTCCACTTCGGTGCCTGACGCGGCTGTGGGCGACGAGAGGAGGAGACGGGATGGCTGACGAGACGATCGCCGTCGTCGGCGCCGGAATCGTGGGGCTCGCCACGGCCCGGGAGATCGCCCTGCGCCGGCCCGGAACGCGCGTCGTGGTCCTGGACAAGGAGCACGAGGTCGCCGCCCACCAGACCGGCCACAACTCGGGCGTGGTGCACGCCGGCATCTACTACAGGCCCGGCAGCCTCAAGGCCCGCCTGTGCACCAGGGGCATGGCGATGCTCCGTGAGTACTGCCGGGACCGCCACCTGCCCTACGACGAGTGCGGCAAGCTCGTCGTGGCCGTCACGGACGACGAGGTGCCGCGTCTTCAGGCCCTGTACGCCAAGTCCCTGGAGAACGGGGTGCCGGGCCTGCGCCGGGTCGGCGCGGGCGGGATCCACGAGATCGAGCCGTACGCGGTGGGCCGGGCGGCCCTGCACTCCCCGCGCACCGCCATCACCGACTACACCGCGATCGCCCGGTCGTTCGCCCGGGACGTCGTGGACTCGGGCGGCGAGGTGCGGCTCGGCTTCCCGGTCACCCGCGTCACCCGCCTCACCGGCGGCGGCGTCGAGGTCGGCTCCGGCGACGAGACCCTGCGGGCCGACCGGCTCGTGCTCTGCGCGGGGCTCCAGAGCGACAGCGTCGCCCGGCTCGCCGACGACGGGGACGAGCCGCGCATCGTCCCCTTCCGCGGCGAGTACATGACCGTCGCACCGAGCAGGGCGCACATGGTCCGCGGCCTCATCTACCCCGTGCCCGACCCGCGTTACCCCTTCCTCGGCGTGCACTTCACCCGCCGCGTGAACGGCGAGGTCGAGGTCGGCCCCAACGCCGTCCTCGCCCTGGCCCGCGAGGGCTACCGCCGCTTCGACGTCGACGTCCGCGAACTGGCCCGCCTCGCGGGCTTCCCCGGCATGTGGCGGCTCGCCAGGGAACACTGGCGCACCGGCGTCAAGGAGGTGCGCGGCTCCCTGTCGGTGGATGCCTACATGAAGGCCGCACGCGCGTACGTACCCGCCCTCCACGCCGCCGACGTGGTGCGCGGCGGAGCCGGCGTCCGCGCCCAGGCGCTCGGCCGGGACGGCTCGCTGGTGGACGACTTCGTGATCCACCGGGCCGGTGGCGTCACCGCCGTGCGCAACGCGCCCTCGCCCGCCGCGACCTCCTCGATGGCGATCGCGGAACACATCGCCGACACCGTTCTCGACGACGCCCGCGCAACCTGAACATGCCCCGTGCGCAGGGCACTTCCGCGCAAGAACTGCTTGCGCTCCCAGCGCTCGGCAAAGACCTCCCGCCGACCTAGCGTTCCATCCGCACCACCCCGGCACCCCCTCCCCTCCGCAGAGAAACGGCAGATGACATGTTCGTTGTCGACACCCAGATCCACATCTGGAAGGAAGAGACCCCGGACCGCCCCTGGGTCCCCGGCGCCCGGGAGCGCATCCGCCTCAATGGACACCGCGAGGAGCCCTTCTCCTACGAGGAGGCCCTCGAGCTGATGGACGAGGCGGGCGTCAACCGGGCGCTGATCCTGCCCCCGTCCTGGGAGGGCAACCGCATCGACTACGCCCTCGAGGCCTGCGAGGCGCACCCGGACCGCTTCGGCATCATGGCCCGCGTCCCCCAGGACGACGCGGTCGAAGGCACCGCGCTGCTCAAGGACTTCGCCCGGAACCCGTACATCAAGGGCACCCGGCTCACCTTCCACCGTCCGCAGGACCGCAACTGGATGATCGACGGCACCAACGACTGGTACTGGCCGGTCGCCGAGGAACTCGGCGTCCCCACCATGGTCCACGCGCCGATCTGGAAGCGCGAGCTCGGCGAGATCGCCGCCAAGCACCCCGGCCTGAAGATCATCATCGACCACATGGGCATCATGGCCCGCTGTGTGGACGACGCGATCGGCTACTGGGTCCAGGAGACCGCCGACCTGGCCGTCCACCCGAACATCTACGTCAAGGTCTCGGCGCTCCCCGGCTATTCGACGCAGCCCTTCCCGAACAGGAACATCGAGAAGTACGTGCGCGAGATGGTCGACAAGCTGGGCCCCCGGCGGTGCTTCTACGGCACCGACATCACCCGGCTGCTCGGCCACGGCATCACCTACACCGACACCATCGAACAGTTCACCCAGCACTGGGACTTCACGCCCGAGGAACTGGAGTGGATCCTCGGCCGGGGCATCTCCGAGGTCCTCGACTGGCCGATCGAGGGCTGAGGGCACCGGAGATGACGGACACCGAGAACACACCGGGGGCCGGCGGCGAAGCGCTCGTCTCGGCCTTCGACTCCATGGGCGCCGACTACGTCTTCTGCTCGTCGGGGTCGGAATGGGCCCCGGTCTGGGAGTCCCTGGCCCGCCGTCACCGCGACGGCGAGAGGGCCCCGCGGTACCTGGACCTCACCCACGAGACGGTCGCGGTCGGCATGGCCACCGGCTACGGCCTCCTCGCCCGCCGCCCGCAGGCCGTGCTGCTGCACGCGGCCCCCGGCCTGCTCCAGGGCTCCATGGCCGTCCACGGCGCCCTGCTCGCGGGTGTCCCCATGGTGGTCGCCTCCTCGGAGTCGACCACCTACGGCGACGGACCCGGGCCCGACCCCGGTGGTCAGTGGTACCGCAACCTGTCCGTCGTCGGCGGGCCGCACGGCATCGCCCGGCCGTTCACGAAGTGGTCCAACGAGGCCGCGGGGGTGCACACGCTGCCCGCCATGGTCACGCGGGCGGCGGAGCTGGCCCGGCGGGCGCCGGCCGGACCGGTCTACCTCAACATCCCGCTGGAGATCCTGCTGGAGGAGTGGGACGGCCGAGAGGCCAAGCCGGTCGTCCCGCCGGGGTCCACGCACAGTTCCCCCGAAGAGGCCGACGCCGTGGCCGAGTTGATCCGCGAGGCGGCCAACCCGGTGATCGTCACCGAGACGGCGGGCCGTGAGGCGGGCGGCTTCGAGGCGCTGGTCGCCTTCGCGGAGGCCTGGAACATCCCGGTCGTCGAACCCGACTCCGCGGTGTGCGGCAACTTCCCGCGCACCCACCCCCTGCACGCGGGCTCGGACATCGGCCCCTGGATGGACGAGGCCGACCTCATCCTCCTCGTCAACTGCCGCGCCCCTTTCTACCCGCCCTCGCGCCGCCCCTCCAAGGCCCGGATCGTGGTCGTCGACGAGGTGCCGCAACGCCCGCACATCGCCTACCAGGTCCTCTTCGCCGACCGCTATCTGGAAGGAAACGTCACCAACACCCTGCGCCAGCTGGCCGAGCGAGCGCACACACGGCCTCCGGACGCCGAGGCCACGGCAGCCGTCACCGCGCGCCGCGCGGAGCACGAGCGGCGGCACGCCGACGAACAGGCCTCGATCGCGGCCGCCGAGGCGAAGGCCGCGCGCTCGGAGGGCATCGACCCCGTGCACGTCGCCGCCACCCTGCGCGGGCTCCTGGACGGCCGGGACGCGATCGTCGTCGACGAGACCATCACGCACAGCCGCGTCGTCAGACGCCATGTGCGGACGGCCGCCCCCGACTCGTACTTCTACGTCCAGGGCGGACTCGGCCAGGGCATCGCGGTCGCCCTCGGCGTCAAACTCGCCGCCCGCGAGCGGCCCGTGGTGCTCACGATCGGCGACGGCGCCTTCACGTACAACCCGATCGTCCCGTCGTACGACGCCGCGAACGCCTACGGTCTGCCACTGCTGATCGTGGTCTTCAACAACCGTGTCTACAAGTCGATGAACCTCAACCACCGCAGGTTCTATCCCGAGGGCGCCGCGGCCGAGACCGGCGAGTGGCTGGGCACCGATCTGCGCCGGCTGCCCCGGCTCGCCGCCTTCGCCGAGCCGTTCGGCATGCACACCGAGACCGTCGACGCGCCGGACGCGCTCGCCCCCGCCCTGGAGCGCGCGCTCAAGGCCGTGGCGGAGGGCACCACCGCCGTCGTCGACGTCCTCGTCACCCGCTGATCCAGGAGGCACCGCCACCATGACCGACACACCGGCGTCCCGGCCGGGCAAGGTACTCGTCCCCGCCGAGGAGCTCCGCGGCCTCGCCGCCGCGCTCCTGGAGAAGGGCGGCCTCGGCCCCGAACACGCCCGCACCACCGCGGAGGTGTTCGTCTGGGCCGCGCTGCGCGGCATCGACTCCCACGGCACCGCGCGCGTCCCCGCCTACCTGGAACTGCTCGCCAAGGGGGTGGCCAACGCCCGCCCCGAGATCACCGTCGAGTCGGGCGCGGCGGCCGTCGCCGTCCTCGACGCCGACCGCGCGCCGGGACCGGTGGCCCTCACCGCGGCGGCCGAGGAAGCCGTCACCCGGGCCAGGGCGAGCGGGGTCGCGGCCGTCGGGGTGCGCCGCACCGTGCACACCGGCGCCATCGGCTACTACGTGTCGAAGATCGCCCGACAGGGCCTGATCGGCATCGCGTTCGTCGCCGGCATGCCCAACATGGGCTACGCCGGGGTCAAGGGCGTGGCGGTGGCGACCAGCCCGCTCGCCGTCGCCGTGCCGGCGCGGAGCCATGCCCCGCTGCTCCTCGACATGGCCACCGCCACCATCGCCCTGGGCCGGATCCGGCAGGCCAGGGCGAACGGCACCCCGCTGCCCGAAGGCGCCGCCGCCACCGCGGACGGCACCCCGACCACCGACCCGGAGAAGGCCGTCATGCCGCTGCCGCTGGGCGGCGCCAAGGGGTCCGGCATGTCGCTCGCCTTCGAGCTGCTGACCGGCGTGCTCGTCGGCGCGCCCATCCTCGCCGCCTTCCACTCCGACGACCCCGGGGGCCGCGAGCACCGCCAGAACGCCCTGATCGTCGCCATCGACCCGGCGGCCTTCGGGGACGCCGACGCCTTCACCGAGGCCGTCGACGCCACGCTCGCCGCCCTCAAGGCGCTCCCCCCGGCGGACGGGGCGCGGGGCGTGTTCTACCCGGGAGAGCGCAGCGCCTCGCTCGGGGTGCTGCGCGCGGGGGAGGGGGTGCCGGTGGCGGCCAAGGTGTGGCGCGAACTGACCGAGAGTGCCGCCCGGTTCGGTGTCACGGTGCCCGAGGTCCAGGTGTAGCTCCCGGACACCGGCGTACACACGAGCGGCCCGGTGCCGCGGCAGGCGTCAGACGCCCGCCGCGGCACCGGGCCGCTCCGCCGTCCGTGCACCGCGCGGCGGTCACCCGAACGGCGAGGAGGACACCCGTCACCGCCCCCGGCCTGCGCGGCGGCGGACCCGCGGGTTCCGGCGGAGCACGGTCGGCAACATGCCGAACAAAATTGTTGACAATCTTGTTGGTCTAGATTTACGTTCGACAGGCACTCACTCAGGGAGGGCGCAATGCAGAAGGAAGCCCGTCCAGGCACCGGCGAGCAGGCCAAGCAGCACGCGTTGGTGCAGCTGCGGCAGGCGATTCTGCGCGGAGAGATGGCACCGGCCCAACGGCTGGTGGAGAACGAACTCGCCGAGCAGTTCGGTGTCACCCGGGCCAGCGCACGGGCGGCGCTGATCGAGCTGGAATCGGAGGGACTGGTCGAACGGATCCGCAACCGCGGATCGCGCGTCCGGGTGGTGACCGTGGAGGAAGCGGTCGCCATCACCGAGTGCCGCATGGCGCTCGAAGGGCTCTGCGCCGCCAAGGCGGCCGTCCTGGCGACCGACGACCAGCTCGCCGAGCTGGCCGAGCTGGGCGCCGCCATGGTCAAGGCGGTCGCCGACGGCGAACCGGTCACCTACTCCGAGCTCAACCACGAAGTGCACGCCCGGATCAGGGAGTTCTCCGGCCAGCGGACGGCCGTGGAACTCCTCGAACGACTCAATGCCCAACTGGTGCGCCATCGCTTCCAGTTGGCTCTGCGTCCCGGTCGTGCGCAGCAGTCCCTGAGTGAACACCTGGCCATGATCGAGGCGATCGGGGCCAGGGACCCGCAGGCGGCCGAAGCGGCCGTCCGCGCTCACCTCGGCAGTGTGATCGAAGCGCTGCGCGACTGACGCCCCGCGCGACGGCGCGCGGGGCGACGGACGGCCGAGGCGGGCGCTCACCTGTCCACCAAGGAGATTGCTGCAATGACGCACGGCTACGCGCCCGCCGCCCCCGATCCCTCGGCCCCGTCCGGGCCCGGGGGACGTCCATCACGATCGACACTGGTCGTCACCGCGCACGCCGGAGACTTCGTGTGGCGGGCGGGGGGAGCCATCGCCCTGGCCGCCTCCCGGGGTGAGAAGGTCACCATCGCGTGTCTGACCTTCGGCGAGCGCGGCGAGTCCGCGAAGGCCTGGCGCGAGGGCAAGAAGCTCGACGAGATCAAGGCGATACGCCGCGAGGAGGCCGAGAGGGCCGCCGCCGCGCTCGGCGCCGCGGTCCGCTTCTTCGACGCGGGCGACTACCCGCTGACCGCCACCGCCGAGCTCACCGACCAGCTGGTGACGGTCTACCGCGAGACCCAGCCGGACGTCGTGCTCACCCACCCCACCGAGGACCCGTACAACGGCGACCACCCCGCCGCCAACCGCATGGCGCTGGAGGCCCGGGTCCTCGCCCAGGCCATCGGCTACCCCGGCGAGGGCGAGATCATCGGTGCCCCGCCCGTCTTCTACTTCGAGCCCCACCAGCCCGAGATGAGCGGCTTCAGGCCCGAGGTCCTCCTCGACATCACCGAGGTGTGGGAGACCAAGCGCGCGGCGATGGAATGCCTCGGCGCCCAGCAGCACCTGTGGGACTACTACACCGACCTCGCCGTGCGCCGCGGTGTCCAGCTCAAGCGCAACGCCGGCCCCAACCTGGGCCTGGCCCACAGGACCATGGCCGAGGCGTTCATGCGTCCCTACCCGCAGATCGCGAAGGAGCTGGCATGAGCGGCGTGATCGTCACCGGCCCGCCGAAGGCGGACATCGAGGACGTCGACGCGCTGGCCGCCTTCGGCGTGGCCACCGTCAGCGAGGCGATGGGCCGCACCGGTCTGCTCGGCCCGGACATCCGTCCCGTCCAGCAGGGCGTACGGGTCGCCGGCACCGCCGTGACCGTGCTGAGTTGGCCCGGCGACAACCTCATGATCCACGCCGCGGTCGAGCAGTGCGGCGAGGGCGACGTGCTGGTCGTGACCACCACCTCGCCGTCCACCGACGGCATGTTCGGCGAGCTGTTCGCCACCGCGCTCCAGCAGCGCGGAGTGCGGGGCGTGATCACGGGCGCGGGCATCCGGGACACCCAGGAGCTGCGCGACATGGGCTTCGCCGGCTGGGCGCGGGCGGTCTCCTCGCAGGGCACCGTCAAGGCCACGGGCGGCTCGGTCAACGTGCCGATCGCCATCGACGGCCAGGTGATCCGCCCCGGTGACGTGGTCCTCGCCGACGACGACGGCGTAGTGATCGTCCCCCGCGAACGAGCCCGCGCCACGGTCGAGGCGTCCGCGGCCCGCGAGGCGAAGGAAGCCAGGACCCGCGCCGCCTTCCTCGGCGGCGAGCTGGGCCTGGACCGCTACGGACTGCGCGACACCCTCGAGCGCCTCGGCGTCGAGTACCGCAGCTACGAGGAACACACGGGCGAGGGGGCGGGATCGTGACCCGCGGGTCCGAGGGGGTGCGCTGCATGCTCCTGCGCGGCGGCACCTCCAAGGGCGCCTACTTCCTCGCCGGCGACCTGCCCGCCGACGCCGCCGAACGCGACGGCCTGCTGCTGCGCGTGATGGGCAGCCCCGACCCGCGCCAGATCGACGGTCTGGGCGGCGCGCACCCGCTGACCAGCAAGGTCGCCGTGGTCTCGGTCTCCGCCGACCCCGCCGCCGACGTCGACTACCTGTTCCTCCAGGTCTCCGTCGACAGGGCGGAGGTGTCGGACCGTCAGAACTGCGGCAACCTGCTCGCCGGGGTCGGCCCGTTCGCCGTCGAACGCGGGCTGGTCGATCCGGGGGAGGGCGTCACGTCGGTCCGCATCCGCATGGTCAACTCGGGCGACCTCGCGACCGCGACCTTCCCCACCGAGGGCGGACGGGTCGTCTACGAGGGCGACGCCGAGATCTCCGGAGTGCCGGGGACCGCGGCGCCCGTCGTGATCGGGTTCCCGCCGGGGAGTGCTCCGCTGCTGCCCACCGGCCGTGCCCGGGACATCGTCGCCGACACCTTCGTGACGTGCGTCGACAACGGCATGCCGACCGTGCTGATCGCCGCGTCCTCGCTGGGCGTCACCGGGTACGAGGAACCCAAGGACCTGGAGGAGGACCTGGCGCTGGCCGACCGGCTCCACGAGATCCGCCTGGAGGCGGGCAAGCTGATGGGCCTCGGGGACGTCGAGAACGCCACCGTGCCCAAGCTGACCCTGCTCGCCCCGCCCCGCGACGGCGGAGCCGTCACCACCCGCACCTTCATCCCGGTGCGCTGCCACACCTCCATCGGCGTCCTCGGCGCCGCGAGCGTCGCCGCCGGGCTGCGCGTGGAGGGAGGCGTCGGCCACGCCGTGGCGCGCCTGCCCGGGCGGGGCGACCGGCTGCGCATCGAACACCCCACCGGATTCCTCGACATCGAAGCGGGTGTCGACCACGGTCCCGGGGACGGCGTGCCCGTGGCCCGGCGCACCGCCGTCGTCCGTACCGCACGCAAGATCTTCGACGGCACGGTCTTCCCCAGGTCCGCCGGCACGGCACCGACACCCGCACCACCCCAAGGAGGTCCGCGATGACCCCGCCCCTCGGCGACATCGCCCACATCGGCCACGCCCAGCTCTTCACCCCGGACCTGGACGCCAGCGTCGCCTTCTTCACCGACTACATGGGCCTCACGGTCAACGGGGAGCAGGGCGGCACCGTCTACCTGCGCACCTTCGACGACTACGAGCACCACAGCCTCGTGCTCACCGCCCGCGAACAGCCCGGCCTCGGCCGGCTCGCCCTGCGCACCTCCAGCGAGGAGGCCCTGCGGCGCCGGATCGAGGCGGTCGAGGCGGCGGGCGGCACCGGCCACTGGGCCGAGGACGAACCGGGGCTCGGCAAGGTGTACGTCACCACCGACCCGGACGGCCACGAGCACGCCCTGTACTGGGAGAGCGAGTACTACCGGGCCCCCGACGGGCTGAAGCCGGCCCTGAAGAACCAGCCGCAGGCCAAACCCAACCGCGGCGTGGGCGTGCGGCGCCTGGACCACGTCAACTTCCTGGCCGCCGACGTGCTCGCCAACGCCGAGTTCCAGCAGCACGTGCTGGGCGCCCGGCCCACCGAGCAGATCCGGCTCGACACGGGGAAGATCGCCGCGCGCTGGCTGACCTTCACCGACAAGTCGTACGACGTCGTCTACACCTCGGACTGGACCGGCTCGGCCGGACGCCTGCACCACATCGCGTTCGCCACGGACACCCGCGAGGACATCCTGCGCGCGGCCGATCTCGCCATCGACACCGGTGTGTTCATCGAGACGGGACCGCACAAGCACGCCATCCAGCAGACGTTCTTCCTGTACGTCTACGAACCCGGCGGCAACCGCATCGAGTTGTGCAACCCGCTCACCCGTCTCGTCCTGGCCCCCGACTGGCCGCTGGTCACCTGGACCGAGGAGGAGCGGAAGAAGGGCCAGGCCTGGGGTCTGAAGACCATCGAGTCCTTCCACACCCACGGCACGCCGCCGGTCGCGTAGACGAGGGTTCCGCGGGGGTGAGGGCGCACCGGGGTGCGTGCTCACCCCCTTGGCGCGGCCCCTGGCGAGGCCGTTGACCAGACCGTTGCCGAGATTGTTGACAAAAGCGTTGACACTCTCGGGGTGGATCCTTAGCGTCTAGCGCACACCGGGTCGGCCGCACGAGCCGCGACGACCCGCCCCAGGCTCTCGACTCCCCCCACCGCCGGCTCCGGCCGGGCGGGGACCGCGAGCAGAGGGACCCTCACTGAGCCCCATCCAGGGGAAACGCCCTCCTGGACGAGAGGAAAACAAAGATGTCCTCCTCCCCCGCGCTGTCCGCTCGCGGCAGCAGACTGGCCTTCCTGGTCGTCGGTCTGTGCTGGCTGGCCGTCCTCTTCGACGGTCTCGACATGTTCATCTACGGCTCGGTGCTGCCGCACCTGCTGGCGACGAAGACCTTCGGCCTCACCCCGGACCAGGCCGGCGACCTCGGCAGCTACGCCACCTTCGGCATGCTGGTCGGCGCCCTCGCCGCGGGCACCGTCGCCGACCGGATCGGCCGCAAGAAGCTGATGGTCGCCTGCGTGGCCCTCTTCTCGCTGGCCTCCGGCGTGTGCGCCCTGGCGGACAGCCTCGCGGTCTTCGGCCTCGGCCGGACCCTGGCGGGCGTCGGCCTCGGCGGTCTGCTGCCCACCGCGATCAGCATGGTCTCCGACTACGCCCCGCGCGGCCGCGGCGCCATCGTCATCGGCCTGCTGATGACCGCCCACCACGCCGGCGGCATCCTCTCCGCCTACGTGGCCAAGTGGCTCGTCGAGCCGGTCGGCTGGCAGTCCGCCTTCTGGGTCTGTGTGACTCCGCTGCTCTTCGCCCCGGTGCTCGCCAGGTTCCTGCCCGAGTCGCTGAGCTTCCTGGTCGCCAAGGGCCGTACCGACGAGGCCCGCGAGCTGGCCGACCGCTACGACGTCGAGCTGCCCGCCGCCAAGTCCTCCGGCGGACAGGGCGCGGCGGACCGCTGGAACGCGCTGGTCAACCTCTTCCGCGGCGGTGAGTGGACCCAGACCCTGCTGTACTGGCTGGCCTCCTTCGGCGGTCTGCTCCTGGTCTACGGCGTCGCCACCTGGCTGCCCACCCTGATGCGCGCCGAGGGCTACGAGCTCGCCTCCGCCCTGTACTTCGTGGTCGTCTTCAACCTCGGCGGCATCGTGGGCATGCTGGTCGCGGGCCGGGCGGCCGACCGCTTCGGCGCCCCCCGGATCTCCGCGCTCTGGTTCGCGCTGACCGCCGCCGGGGTCTTCCTGCTCAGCGTCCACATGCCGATGAGCGTGACCATGGTGGTCGTCTTCCTCACCGGCGTCTTCCTCAACAGCGCCCAGACGATGATCTACGCGACGGTCTCCATCCGCTCCGACGCCGGTGACCGCGCCACCGCCGTCGGCTGGACCTCGGGCATGGGCCGCTTCGGCGCCGTCTTCGGTCCGTGGCTCGGCGGCCAGCTGCTCGCGGCGAACCACGGCGACTGGGGCTTCACCGCCTTCGCCGTCGCGGGCCTGTCCTCGATGATCTTCATCGGCATCGCCGCCCTGCGCGGCGGCAGGTCCGCGGGCACGGACAGCGAGGAGCAGGAGCTGGTCGCCGCCCACTGAACACCGGCCCACCCGGTCCCCGGACCGGCCGGGCCGCCGCGGGAAGTGACGAACGCCGGCCACCGCAGAGGACGCGGGGCCGGCGTCGTGCTGACCGGGACGGCGGGGAACCGGCGTCCGGGCGGAGTCCGGGAACCGGCGTCCGGGCGGAGTCCGGGAAAAGGGCCTGCCCGGACGCCCTCGCGCCCGGGACCGCCCGGCGGAAGGAGGACGGCGACGTCCCTCCCCGCCACCCGTGGACACATATTCCCGTTGCCCCGTTCGTCCCGGGGTGCTGGAGTGACCCCATGGATCATGCAGCGGTACTGGCGCTGTTCGACCGGGACATGCGGGAGGGCGCGCGGCCCGACGCGCCGGGAGCCCGGGTCGAGCGCGCCGGCAGGGTGGTGCGCCAGGTCGGCGCGGACAAGGGCTGGAACGGGGTGCTCTGGTCCGACCTCGACGAGACGAGCGCCGACGCGGCCGTCGCCGAACAGGTGCGGTTCTTCTCCGGGCTCGGGGGCGGCTTCGAGTGGAAGCTGTACGGACACGACCGGCCCCGGGACCTGGGGCGGCGGCTGCGGGCGGCGGGCTTCACCGCCGAACCCGAGGAGACGCTGATGGTCGCCGAGCTGAGCGATCTGGCCCTCGACGTGGAACCGCCCGAGGGCGTACGGCTGCTGCCGGTCACCGACCGCGAGGGCGTCGCCCTGGTCGCCGAGGTCCACGAGCAGGCCTTCGGCGGTGACAGCACCCGCCTGCGCCACCAACTGCTCGCCCAGCTCACCGGCGACACGAACACGGTCGTGGCCGTCGTGGCCCTCGCCGGCGACGTCCCGGTCAGCGCGGCCCGCATGGAACTCCCGCCGGGGGCCCGGTTCGCCGGGCTGTGGGGCGGAGGCACCGTCGAGGCGTGGCGGGGGCGGGGAATCTACCGCGCCCTCGTCGCCCACCGCGCCCGTGTCGCCGCCGAACGCGGCTACCGCTACGTCCAGGTCGACGCCTCCAGCCTGAGCCGCCCCATCCTCACCCGCCTGGGCTTCCAGCCGCTCACCACGACCACGCCGTACGTGTACGAGGGCTGACGACCGCGGAGCGGCCGCCGCCCCGCGGCCCCGGCCCCGGATGTCAGAGGCGTCTGTCAGGCTCCGGCCATGGAGATGACGCTGCAACTGACGATCGACTGCGCCGACCCGCAGAGACTGGTGGCGTTCTGGAGCGAGGCCCTGGGCTACGTACCCGAACCCCCGCCGGGCGGCCGTGCCACGTGGCGGGAGTACTGGGTGGCCCTGGGGGTGCCCGAGGAGGAGCTGCCCGCCGGCGCGGGCGACGTCCCCGAGTCGATCGTCGACCCCGCGGGACACGGGCCGCGGATCTGGTTCCAGCAGGTTCCGGAACCCAAAGCCGTCAAGAACCGCATGCACTTCGACCTGAAGGTCGGCGGCGGGCGGGACGTCCCGCTGGAGGTCCGCACCCGGCGGGTCGCCGCCACGGTGGAAGGGCTGGTCGCAGCCGGCGCCCGGGTGCTCCGGACCACGGACGAGCCGGACGCCGGGCAGTACGCCGTCCTGCTGGAGGACCCGGAGGGCAACGAGTTCGACGTCGTCTAGGAACCGTCCGGCCGTGCCCCCGGGGCCGCCCGCCGATCGCCGCCACGAGGACGGCGGCTCCGCGGAGGTTCCGGCGGCCCGCCGCCGCGGAGGCGGCGCCCCGCGCAGGGGCGCACGCGTCGTACCGCGTCCGCGGGTCGCCGGTCCGCGTACGGGCGTATCCCCCCGCCCGGCCCTCAGAGGTCCAGCCGGTACTCCAGCTCCCGGTGGGTCGGCCGGTAGCCGAGCGTGTCGTTGACGGCGATCATGTGCGTGTTGCTGTCGGCCGTGTCGGTCAGCAGGCCGGCGAGTTCCGGGTACCGCAGACGGGCCGCGCGGACCGACTCCGCCTTCATCCACAGCCCGAGGCCGTGGCCGCGGTGCTCGGGCAGGACGCCCGTTCCGTAGTGCTGGGCGTCGCCCCGCCCGTCGCCCGGCACGACGAGTTCCGAGAACCCGGCGACCGAGCCGTCCGAGCGGTCCACCACGGCCACCGTGTGCAGCGCGTCGCCGCGGTCGAGGACGGCCTCGGCCACGGCCACGACCCGCTCCACGTCCCAGACGTCGACGCCGAGGTCGCTGTCCTCCATCGGCATGTCGTCCATGGCCCGCCGGGAGTCGGCGAAGGTGTGCGCGAGCTCGGACGGCACGACGCCGTCCCAGCTCCTCAACTCGTATCCGGGGTGCGGGCGTTCCACGATCCCGGTCACGGCGTCGAGGTCCAGCTCCGGCAGGGGGAGGCGGGCGAACGTCAGGGCCAGCACCTGGCGGAACCCGTGTGCCGCGAGGAACGGTTCGCCGGGAGAGCCGGCCGTGACACGGGCGACCAGTGACCGCCGTCCGTCGCCCCGCGCGGTGGTCAGAGCGGCGTCCAGGAGGGCGCCGCCCACCCCGGCGCGCCGCTCGGCGGGGTGCACCGTGATCTCCAGCTCGGCGCGATGGTCCTGCCCCTTCCTGCCGGACAACCAGAGGAACGCCGAGCCCACCGGGGCCCCTTCGGCGTCCGAAGCCAGCCAGGCCAGACGCCGGCTCGACGGGGAGGAGTCCGGATCGGTCAACGGCGTGATGCGTGGCGGCAAGATGTCTCCGTGACGTGGAGTGCGGGCATGCGAAACGCGCAGACCGTAGCCGCGCGCGCACCTGCTCCGCAACGCAATTCGGCGGGTATCACCCCGCGGACCGGCCGTCGGCGGACCGCGCCGGACTCCGGCGGCCCGTCCGGTGTCCCGGGCGCGGGCCACGGCCCTGTGGCCGTGACGCCGCCCGGCCATCCGGCCGGTGGTCCTCGCCACGGGTCCCGGTCCGGTCGCGCCCCCTCGGCCCGGGCACCACCCGGCCGAGGAGCGGATCCCGTCAGCCGGGTCCCGCCCGATGCCGGCCGTTCAGTGCCGCCCCCTCGTCCGGTCCAGCGCCGCGACGCCGATCGCGGCGAGACCTATCTGGATGAGCCACTCGATCCAGTCGACGCCCTTGGTGTCGGCGACGCCGAACGCGGCGGCGATCCCCGACCCGATGAACGCGGCCACGACGCCGACCACGATCGTCCACAGGATGCCGATGCGCTGGCGCCCGGGCACGGCGAGCCGGCCCAGCACACCGATGACGATGCCGATGACGACGGCACTGATGACGCCCGAGATCTCCATCTCCGCCCCTTGTCCTCGGACTCCCGGTGCACTGAATCTGCCCGCTGGAGCCTGGTGCAGTCCCTTCCGGTTATTGCCCGCGCTTGATGGTTCCCAGCCTGAATGCCATGTACCTTTCAATAGTTCAACGCGTGTAGATACCCCCACGTTCGATCTACGCGCGAAGAGTTGGCGCTCGAACCCCTGTTTCCCCACTCTGTACGGAGGTTTGACGGATGCTCGGATCAAGAAGGTTCCGCCGGAGACTCACCACCGGTCTCGCCGGACTGGGACTGCTCGTCACGGCGGGGGCCCTTCAGATCACCACCGACACACCGGCCCACGCGGCCACCGCCCACCGCGTGCTGTTCGACAACGGCCACGCCGAGACCGCGGGCAACGCGGACTGGATCATCTCCACCAGCCAGCCCGACCCGCTTGGCCAGAACTCCAGCCCGACCTCGGAGACCTCTTGGACGGGCGCGCTGTCCTCGTGGGGCGTGGCCCTCCAGAAGACCGGCAACTACAGCCTGAAGACGCTGCCCTCGGGCTCCAGTCTCACCTACGGCGGCACGGCCGCGACCGATCTGTCGAACTTCGACGAGCTGGTGCTGCCCGAACCCAACACGCTCTTCAGCACGGCGGAGAAGACCGCCATTATGACGTTCGTCAAGAACGGCGGCGGCCTCTTCATGATCTCCGACCACACCGGTGCCGACCGCAACAGCGACGGCTACGACGCGGTCGAGATCTTCAACGACCTGATGAGCAACAACAGCGTCGACAGCACCGACCCGTTCGGCTTCTCCATCGACACGCTGGACGTGAGCTCCGACTACCCGACCGCCATCAGCGACAGCGGCAACGCGGTCCTGCACGGCTCGTTCGGCACCGTCACCAAGAGCCTGATCGCCGACGGGACCACGGCCACGCTCAAGCCGGCCGACAACTCGGCCGTCAAGGGCCTGGTCTACCGGACCGGTTACTCCGGGAACACCGGCGCCTTCTTCGCGACCAGCACCTTCGGCAGCGGCAAGGTCGCCTTCTGGGGCGACAGTTCACCGATCGACGACGGCACCGGCCAGTCCGGCAACACGCTCTACGACGGCTGGAACGACACCGGCGCCACCAATGCCGCGCTCGCCCTCAACGCCACCGACTGGCTGGCCGGCACGAGCAGTGGCGGTGGCGGCGGCATCTGCACGGCCGCGCAGCTCCTCGCCAACCCGGGCTTCGAGTCCGGCGCCACGTCCTGGACCGCCACCAGCGGTGTCATCACCAACAGCTCCAGCGAGGCGGCCCGCACCGGTTCGTACAAGGCCTGGCTCAACGGCTACGGCTCGGCCAACACCGACACGCTCTCCCAGGCCGTGACCATCCCCTCGGGCTGCTCGGCCACCCTCAGCTTCTACCTGCACGTGGACACGGCCGAGACGACCACGACCACGGCCTACGACACCCTCAAGGCCCAGGTGCTCAACAGCGGCGGCACCGTGCTGTCGACCCTGGCCACGTACTCCAACCTGAACGCCGCGTCCGGTTACACGCGGCGCACGTTCAGCCTGGGCTCCACCTACGCCGGGCAGACGGTCACGATCAAGTTCACCGGCGTCGAGGGCTCCACGCTCCAGACGTCGTTCGTCCTCGACGACACCGCGCTCGACGTGAGCTGAGCCGGACCGGGGGAGGGGCGGGCCCGGTGGCGGGCCCGCCCCTCACGCCGTTCGGCTTCAGGAACCCGATCTGCGCTCGAACACCACGTCGCGTGCCGTCCCCAGAGCCGTGGCCACCGCGCCGAGCAGGACCGCGTCCTCCCCCAGACGGCCGGGCACGATCTTCGGGCGCAGGGGTGTGAGGGTGCGCAGGCTCTCGCGCACGGGCCGCAGCAGCAGGTCGACGCTGTGCCCGACCCCGCCGCCCAGAACGACCAGATCCGGGTCGAGCACCGCCGTCGCGGCCGCCACCGTGTGCGCGATCCGCTCTCCCTCCAGCCGGACCGCCTCGACCGCCGGGCCCTGCCCCTCCCGTGCCGCGTCGAAGACGGCCTTCGCGGTCAGCTGCCCGGTCATGCCGAAGTGCCGGGCGGCCTCGACGACGGCCTCGCCGGACACCGCCTCCTCCAGGGTCCCGGGCCCCCGCCGTCCCGGCCAGGGGAGGAAGCCGATCTCGCCGGCCCCGCCGTGCGCCCCCGTGAACAGCCGTCCCTCGCTGACGACGCCCATGCCGAGACCGGTGCCGATCATGATGTACGCGAACAGCCTGCTGCCCGCGCCGACCCCGTACGTGTACTCGCCGAGGGCCGCGAGGTTGGCGTCGTTGTGCACCTCCAGCGGGACGCCCAGTTCCTCGCGCATCCGGTCGAACAGACCCGCCCGGCCCCATCCGGGCAGATGCATCGCGTACCGGACCCGGCGCTGCTTCTCGTCGTACACGCCCGGTGTGCCCACCACCGCGTGCGCCACCTCGTGCGCCCCGGCACCGGAGTCGGCGACGACCTGACGGGCGGTGGACACCACGAGGTCGGCCATGGTCCCGGAGGTGCGGGCGCGGTTGCGCACGTCGGCGCGCGCGACCACCGAGCCGTCGAGATCGGCTACCGCCACGCGCAGCCAGCCTCGGCCTATGTCGATGCCGAGCGCGTACCCGGCGGCGGGGTCGGGGGCGTACAGGACGGCGACCCGGCCGCGCTCGGGCGCCCGCGTGCCGACCTCGTGGACGAGTCCCGCCTCCTCCAGCGCGGCGAGCGCGCTGGAGACGGTCGGCTTGGACAGCCCCGTCTCGCGGGCGAGCTGGGCGCGCGAGGCGGGGCCCCGGGCGCGCAGCCGGTCGAGGAGCAGCCGCTCGTTGGTGCTGCGCAGCCGACGGCGGTTCCAGGGCTGTCCGGGCTGCTCTGCGGCGTCGGTGGCGGGCATCGCGTCATTCTCGCTCATGCGTCACGCCCCCTTGACGCGCTTAGTAAGTCTCCTTAACTTTATCGCCCGGTCGGCCTCTCCGACGGGCCGAGGGGAGTCCGGCACGGGGCGGGCGCCCGCAGCCCTCGATCCCTCGGCCGTCCCCGGGGCGGCCGCCGCCTCGTACTTCTGCGCACGTTTCGTCCTGAGGAGGATCCGTGTCCGGTACCCCGTCGGCCGCCGGCGGCTTCGTCCGCCGCGTCGGCCTGTTCCAGGCCATCGCCATCAACATGAGCCAGATGTGCGGCATCGGGCCGTTCGTGACGATCCCGCTCATGGTCGCCGCGTTCGGTGGACCGCAGGCCGTCATCGGATTCGTCGCGGGCGCGCTGCTGGCGCTCGCCGACGGACTCGTCTGGGCCGAACTCGGCGCCGCGATGCCCGGTTCCGGCGGCAGTTACGTCTATCTGCGCCAGGCTTTCCAGTACCGCACCGGACGCCTGATGCCCTTCCTGTTCGTCTGGACGGCGATGCTCTTCATCCCGCTGATCATGTCCACGGGCGTGGTCGGCTTCGTCCAGTACCTCGGCTATCTGGTCCCCGACATGAGCAGGACCACCGGCGATCTCGTCGGACTCGGCATGGTCGCCCTCGTGGTCCTCCTGCTGTGGCGGGGGATCGAGCACATCGCGCGGATCACCGCCGTCATGTGGGCCGTGATGATCACCTCGGTCCTCCTCGTGATCGTCGCCGCCGCCACCGACTTCAGCGCCGCCCGCGCCTTCACCTACCCGGCGCACGCGTTCGCGCTGTCCACCGGCCACTTCTGGGTCGGCTTCGCCGCGGGCCTGACCATCGGCATCTACGACTACCTCGGCTACAACACCACCGCGTACATGGGCGCCGAGATCAAGGACCCGGGCCGCACCCTGCCCCGTTCCATCGTCTGCTCCATCCTCGGCATCATGGCGATCTACCTGCTGCTCCAGATCGGCACGCTCGGCGTCATCGACTGGGAGCGGATGACCGACCCGGGCGACGTCGCCTCCACCTCGGTGGCCTCGGCGGTCATGGAGGAGACCTGGGGCAAGGGGGCCGCCGACACGGTCACCGTCCTCATCCTGATCACCGCGCTCGCCTCGGTCTTCACCGGGCTGCTGGGCGGTTCGAGAGTGCCCTACGACGCCGCCCGCGAGGGCGTGTTCTTCCGCCCCTACGCCAGACTGCACCCCAGGCACCGCTTCCCGACGCTGGGTCTGGCCACCATGGGCGTCATCACGGCGGTCGGGTTCCTGATCGGCCGCCACACCGACCTCGCCACCCTCATCCAGCTGCTGACCACCGTCATGGTGATCGTCCAGGCGCTGGCCCAGGTCGTCGCCCTGTCGGTGCTGCGCCGACGGCAGCCGGGACTGCGCCGTCCGTACCGGATGTGGCTCTACCCCCTGCCGAGCCTCCTCGCCCTCGCCGGCTGGCTCACCATCTACGGGTACGCGGACAAGAACTCCCCGGGCCGCCACCCCATCGAGTGGTCGCTGGCCTGGCTCGCCCTCGGCCTGGTCGCCTTCGCCGTCTGGGCCCGGCTGGAGAAGGTGTGGCCCTTCGGTCCGAAGGAGGTCAGCGAGGAGTACCTGGCGGCGCCGCCCCCGGAGGCGGAGCCCGCGGAGGCGTGACGGACGGCCGTACGGTACGACGGCACAGGGCGTCCCGGACGTGTGACGCCGGAGCGCCCGCCACCGCCGGAGCCCTGCCCTGTCCGTTCCTCCGTTCCACGGGGGCCGTCCGCGCTCCCGAGGCGGTCGCCCTCCCGGAGGGCCCCTCACCCGAGGTGCGGCCCGTCGTCCCCGAGATGGCTCCAGGTCCGCAGGACGACGTCCCGGCCCTTCGCCGTACGGATGACGGGATCGTCGTCGGTGCGGGCGAAGCCCGTCGCCCGGGCGACCGCCTCGCTCGCGGTGTTCCCGTCCTCGATGCACAGCACGACACGCCGGCCGCCGACGCGGCGGTGGGCGAAGTCGACGACGAGCCGGACCGCGCGGGTCGCGAGTCCCAGGCCCCGGTGGGCGGCCCCCACGCCGTAGGCCAGCTCGACGTCACGGTCGTCGGCCGTGCCGGGGAACAGCAGGATCTCGCCCCGGGGCCGCGCGCCGTCCGTGGTGATGGCCAGCTGCGCGCCCCGTCCCTCGGCGTTCTTCTGCTGGGCCGCCGCGAGATAGGCGAGCGCCGCCTCGGTGTCGAAGGGCGAGACGACCGGCGTCCACCGGTCGATCTCGGGATCGTCGTAGAGCGCGACGAGGTCCTCGACGTCGTCGTCGGACCACTCGCGCAGGTGCAGCCCCAGCCCGCCGATGCGCAGGGGCCGGGGGAAGTCGAACGTCGGTCGGCTGTCCATCGGACGATCGTGACGTGCCGGGCGGGCGAAGACCAAGGAGGCGAGGACACGCACAAGGATCCGGACACCGCGGCCGGTGACCGATCGGGTGCCGTCCGGATGCGCGGGGGCCGGGTCACGATAGAAAGGGGACATCGTCCGATCGTCGGGAGGCCGTGATGCTCGTCCCCTTCGGAGCCCTTGATTTCCTGGACCGCGCCGTCACCGTGTACGGCGACCGCCTCGGTGTCGTCGACGAACCCGACCAGCCGGCCGAGCCCTGGGAGGGGCTGACCTATCGGCGCGTCGGCGAACTGGCCAGAGCCCAGGCCGCCGGGCTCGACGCGCTGGACGTCCCGCACGGCGCGCGCGTGGCCGTCGTCTCGCCCAACAGTGCCAGGCTCCTCACCTCGTTCTTCGGCGTCAGCGGTCACGGCCGGGTCCTCGTACCGGTCAACTTCCGGCTGACGGCCGAGGAGGTGGGTTACATCGTCGAGCACTCGGGCGCGAGCGTCCTGCTCGTCGACCCCGAACTGGCCGACCGACTCGCCGGGGTCGCCTGCAAGCACCGCTTCACCCTCGGAGCCGTCGCGGACGCCGAGCTGTACCGCTTCGGCACCGACCCCCGCCCCTGGGAGCCGGACGAGAACGCGACCGCCACCATCAACTACACCAGCGGTACGACGGCCCGGCCCAAGGGCGTCCAGATCACGCACCGCAACATCTGGGTCAACGCCACGACCTTCGCCTTGCACGCCGGTGTCACCGATCGCGACGTCTATCTGCACACCCTGCCCATGTTCCACGCGAACGGCTGGGGGATGCCCTTCGCGATGGCGGGCCTCGGCGTCCGGCAGATCGCGCTGCGCAAGGTCGACGGGGCGGAGATCCTGCGCCGGGTCGCCGAGCACGGGGTGACGGTGATGTGCGCGGCCCCGGCCGTCGTCAACGCCGTGCTGGCCGCCGCCGAGTCCTGGGAGGGCGAGATCCCCGGCCGCGACCGGGTCCGCATCATCGTCGCCGGGGCGCCGCCGCCCACGAGGACCGTCGCACGGGTCGAGTCCCTGCTGGGCTGGGAGTTCATCCAGATCTACGGCCTCACCGAGACCTCGCCCCTGCTCACCGTCAACCGCACCCGCTCCGAATGGGACGGCCTCGACCCGCAGGCGCGGGCCGAGAAGCTGGTGCGCGCCGGTGCCCCCGCGCTCGGCGTGAGCCTGCGCACCGCGCCCGACGGGGAGATCCTCGCGCGCTCCAACGTCGTCCTGGAGGGGTACTGGGAGCAGCCCGAGGAGACCGGACGGGCGCTGGCCGACGGCTGGTTCCACACCGGGGACGGCGGATCCATCGGCGAGGACGGCTATCTGACGATCAGTGACCGCAAGAAGGACGTGATCATCACGGGCGGGGAGAACGTGTCCTCGATCGAGGTGGAGGACACGCTCTTCAGCCATCCCGCGGTCGCCGAGGTCGCGGTCATCGGCGTGCCGCACGAGAAGTGGGGCGAGACGGTCAAGGCCCTGGTGGTCCTCGCCCCGGACACGGAGGCGACGGAGAGCGAGCTGATCGGGTACTGCAAGGAGCGTCTCGCCGGGTACAAGGCGCCGACCTCGGTCGAGTTCCGGGGCGAGCTGGCCCGGACGGCCACCGGCAAGCTCCAGAAGTACAAGCTGCGCCGGCCGTACTGGGAAGGGCACGACCGGGACGTCAACTGAGCCTCCCCCCGGGCGGCTTCGCCCGGCCCCGGGCTTCTTGGAGGTGAATCCTCAGGGCGCGCCGAGCAGCCGGGCGACGGCGCGGCGCGCCCGGTCCGGTGCCTGCGGGTCGCGGTGCAGCTTGATGGACTGGCCGGCCGCGAGGACCACTCCGCCCAGCTCGAAGGCGAGCTGGTCCACGTCCGTGTCCTCGGGGAGCTCGCAGGCCCCGATGCCCGTGTCGATCTCCGCCTTGACGTACGCCGTCCACGTGCCCAGAGCGGCCAGGACCGCGTCGCGGACCGGGCCGGGGCGGCCGTCGAACTCGGTGGCCACCGAGGTGAGGAAGCAGCCGCCGTGGCCCTCGTCCTCGGCCATGTAGGCGATCCACTCGTCGTAGGTGCGGGCCAGTCGCTCCGTGCCGGGCCGCGCTCCGACCGCCCGTGCCGGGACCCGCAGGGTGAACCGCTCGACGGCCGCGTCCAGCACAGCGAGCTGGAGCGCCTCCTTGCTGCCGAAGTGGCCGATCACGCCGGCCTTGCTCATGGCCAGATCGGCGGCGAGCCGCCCGATGGTGAGCCCTTCGAGGCCCTCGGCGGAGGCCAGTGCCAGGGCGCTCCCGATGATCCGGTCGCGGGTGGCGGCGGTTTCGGCGACGGACTTGCGCGGGCTCATGCGCCCACTTTAACCTGACGACCGTTCGCTATTAGCTTACGAACGTTCGTTATCTAATGGTGGCGCCACCTGTGGACCCCCGTATGCGCCTGAGAGGGACTCATCGTGAAGATCCACCACCTGAACTGCGGTTCCCTGCGGACGATCGACACCGACGAGGGGGGTCTGCCCGCCGTGTGCCACTGCCTCCTCGTCGAGACCGACCGCGACGGTCTCGTCCTCGTCGACAGCGGCATCGGCACCGCGGACGTGGCCCGGCCCGAGGAGAGCCTCGGCGCGGACTTCCTCGGCCGCGCCCAGCCCGCCCTGGACCTCGCCGAGACCGCGCTGCACCAGGTCCGCGCCCTCGGCTTCCGGCCCGAGGACGTACGGCACGTCGTGCTCAGCCACCTCGACGTGGACCACGCCGGCGGCCTCCCCGACTTCCCCTGGGCCAAGATCCATCTGGGCGAGGCCGAGCACCGCGCGGCCATGGCGGCACCGGGCACCCATCCCGAGGACCGCGTCCGCTACCGGCCGTCCCAGTGGGCGCACCGACCGCACTGGGTCACGTACGCGCAGCCCTCGGGGGACCCCTGGTTCGGCTTCGACGCGGTCCGGCCGCTGGAGGGCCTGGAGGCGGAGATCCTGCTCGTCCCGCTCGGCGGGCACACCCGGGGCCACAGCGCGATCGCCGTCGAGGACTCCGGCCGATGGCTCCTGCACTGCGGCGACGCGTACTACTTCCACCGCGAGGTCGACCCCGACCGTCCCGCGGGCCACCCGGGCCTGGACCTCCTCCAGCAGATCGCCGAGGTGGACCGGCCCCTGCGGCTCGCCAACCACGCGCGGCTGCGGGAACTGGTCCGCCTGCACGGCGGCGAGGTCGACGTCTTCAGCGCCCACGACCCCTGGGAACTGGCCCGGTACACCGGCGGGGCGTGAGCGTCCCCGCACGGCGGACCGGACGCCTTCCGCCCGTTTCACGACGGATCCCGTCCGGCCCCATCCGTTCGGCCTCCGGCTTCGGAATACCTCTCGAAGGCTCCGACCGGGAGCCGGGCGGGAGGAGACCGATGAGGCGAGGGCCGACGGACACCGGGGACGGCGGTGCCGGGCGCACCGGAGAGGAGCGGCGCGGAGCGCTCCGGCGCACGGCCGTGATCGGCGGGGGAGTGGCCGGGCTCACCGCGGCGTACGTCCTGAGCCGTGAACGGCCCGTGACCCTCTACGAGGCGGACGGCCGGCTCGGCGGACACGCGCACACCCACGACCTGACCTCGGCCGACGGACGCCTGCACCGCGTCGACTCGGGCTTCATCGTGCACAACCGCCGCACCTACCCCAACCTGCTGCGGCTGTTCGCCGAACTCGGCGTCGCCACCCAGGAGTCCGAGATGAGCATGTCGGTCCGGTGCGAGGGATGCGGGCTCCAGTACGCGGGCGCCCGCGGCCCCTCCGGCCTGTTCGCCCGGCCGAGCAGCGCGGTGCGCGGACCCTACCTGAGGATGCTCACCGAAGTGCCGGCGTTCCACCGCGCCGCCCGCCGGCTCCTCGCCGACGGCGACGAGGACGTCCTCACCCTGGGCGAGTTCATCGCCCGGCAGGGTTACTCGCCCTACTTCACCCGGCACTTCATGACCCCGCTCGTCTCCGCGGTCTGGTCCTGCGACGCGACGGCGGCCCTCCGCCACCCGGCCGCCCACCTGTTCCGCTTCCTGGAGCACCACGGCATGCTCTCCGTGGGCGGCTCGCCCGTCTGGCGCACGGTGACCGGAGGCTCCCGCTCCTACGTCGAGCGACTGGCCAAGGAACTCGACGCGGTGCACACCTCCACCCCGGTCCGCGCCGTGCGCCGCCACGCGGACGGGGTGGACGTCACCACCGAGGACGGCACCACCGACTCGTACGGCTCCGTGGTCGTCGCCTGCCACCCCGGCCAGGCCCTGCGGCTGCTCGCGGACCCCACCGACGAGGAACGCGAGGTGCTCGGGGCGTTCCGCTACTCGCGCAACACCACCCTCCTGCACACCGACACCGCGCTGCTGCCGAGCGCCCGCGGGGCGCGCGCCTCCTGGAACTATCTGATGCCCGCCTGCGACACCGGCGCCGACCGGGTCCGGGTCAGCTACGACATGAACCGGCTGCAACGGCTCGACGCACCCGAGACCTACGTCGTCACCCTCGGCGGCGAGGACCGGGTCGACCCCGCCCGGGTCCTGGCCCGCATGGAGTACGAACACCCCGTCTACACCCCGGAGTCCGTCGCCGCCCAGCGCCGGCTCCCCGCCCTGAACGGCCCGGTGACCGCGTATGCCGGTGCCTACCACGGCTGGGGCTTCCACGAGGACGGCTGCCGGTCCGGCGTCGAGGCGGCCGAGGCGCTGGGGGTGACCTGGTGACCGGCCCGCCCGCCCTCTACCCCTGCACGGTCGCGCACGTACGGACCTCGCCCACCCGGTACGCGCTGCGCCACCGCACGTACATGTGGCTCACCGACCCCGACCGTCCGCCCCGACTGCCGTACGCACTGCGCCCGTTGGCCCGGTTCGACCCCCGGGACCACTTCGACGGCGACCAGCCGAGCATCCGCGCGGGCCTGGACCGCTTCCTCGCCGCGCACGGCGTCGACCTGCGCGGCGGGCCGGTGCTGATGCTCGCCCACGCTCGCGTCCTCGGCCATGTCTTCAACCCGTTGACCCTGTACTGGTGCCACGATCCCGACGGCACCCCGCGCTGCGTCGTCGCCGAGGTGCACAACACCTACGGCGAACGGCACTCCTACCTGCTGCGTCCCGACGGCGGTGGAACCGCGCGGACCCGCAAGGAGTTCTACGTGTCGCCGTTCTTCCCCGTCGACGGCGCCTACCGGATGCGGCTGCCCGAGCCCGGAGGCCGCCTCGACCTGACGGTACATCTGGAACGCGCGGGTACCCGGCCCTTCACCGCCACCGTGCGCGGAACGCGGGAGGCCGTGACCACCGGCGCGCTGCTGCGTCAGACGCTGCGCCACCCGTGGTCCACCGTCGCCGTGTCCGCCGCCATCCGGCTGCACGGCATCCGCCTCCGGCTGCGCGGACTGCCCGTCCAGCCCCGCCCCCGTCGACGAGCCCCGGAGACAACGAGATGACGACAGCCGGATCCCGCCCGGTCGAGGCACCCCGCCAGGACACCGTTGAGGCATCCCGCCAGGACACCGGCCCGGTGCGCCGGCCGGGGGTGGCGGCCCCGCCGCCGTCCTCGCGCGTCCGCACCGCCGTCACCCGCGCCCTGGTGCGCCGGGCGCTCGAGCGGCTGCCGCTGCGGGCGCGGTTCGCCGACGGAACCCGCGTCGGCCTCGGCGGCCCGGTCATCGACATCCACGACCCGGACGCCTTCCACCACCGCGTCGGCGTCCAGGGCCTCGTCGGCTTCGGCGAGTCCTACATGGCGGGGGAGTGGGACGCGCCGGACCTGGCCGCCGCGCTCACCGTGCTCGCCGGCGACGCGGCCCGGCTGGTCCCGGCCCCGTTGCAGAGGCTGCGGCGGCTCTGGGCGGTGCGCCGGCCGGACGTCCAGCGCAACACCCCCACGGGAGCCCGCGACAACATCAGCCACCACTACGACCTGTCCAACGACCTGTTCGCGCTCTTCCTCGACGACACCCTGAGCTATTCGTCGGCCCTCTTCCAGAGCTTTCCCGCCTCCTGGCCCCTGCTGGCAGCCGCCCAGCACCGCAAGATCGACCGGCTTCTGGACCTCGCGGAGGTGGGGCCCGGCACCCGGCTCCTGGAGATCGGCACCGGCTGGGGAGAACTGGCGATCCGTGCCGCCGCGCGCGGCGCCCGGGTCACCACCCTCACCCTCTCCCGGGAACAACAGGCCCTGGCCCGTGAGCGGGTGAGCGAGGCGGGCCTCGACGGGAGGGTGGACATCGAGCTGTGCGACTACCGCGAGGCCACCGGGACGTACGACGCCGTGGTCAGCGTCGAGATGGTCGAAGCCGTGGGCGAGGAGTTCTGGCCCGTCTACTTCGCCACCCTCGACGCACGGCTCGCCCCCGGCGGACGCGTCGCGCTCCAGGCGATCACCATGCCGCACGACCGCATGCTCGCCTCCCGCGACACCTACACCTGGATCCAGAAGTACGTCTTCCCCGGCGGGTTGCTGCCCTCCGTGGAGGCGGTGGAAGAGGTGACCCGCGCGCACACCGGCCTGCGCACCACCCGCAGGGACGCCTTCGGCGCGCACTACGCGGAGACCCTGCGGCTGTGGCGCGAGCGGTTCACCGAACGGGCCGACGACGTCGAGGCGCTCGGCTTCGGCGAGACCTTCCGCCGGATGTGGACCTTCTACCTCGCCTACTCCGAAGCAGGGTTCCGCTCCGGCTACCTGGACGTCCAGCAGTACCTGTTCACCAAGGAGGACCCCACGCCATGAGCGGTTTCCCCTGGGGGGAGTTCGCCCAGAACCTCGCTCTCGCGGCCGGAGCGGCGCTCGCCGTCATGCTCGTCGCCTTCGCGGTCGCCGTCCGCAAGGGGCTGCACCGGATCGTGGACGTCGCCTGGGGGACCGGCTTCACCGCGGTGGCCCTCGTCACCTTCCTGGCGTCCGCCGGAGAGGGCGACGAGGCCCGGCGCGTGCTCGTCACCGTGCTCACCTCGGTGTGGGGACTGCGGCTGGCCGTGCACATCGCGCGGCGCGGCCGGGGGCACGGGGAGGACCCGCGTTACGAAGCGCTGCTGTCCAAGGCGCCCGGCAACCGGAACCTCTACGCCCTGCGCATGGTCTACCTGTTGCAGGGCGCGCTCGTATGGCTGGTGTCACTGCCCGTCCAGGCCGCGCAGTACGTTCCCGGGCCGCTCACGGGCCTCGCCTGGGCGGGCACCGCGCTGTGGGCCGTCGGTCTGTTCTTCGAGGCGGTCGGCGACGCCCAGCTCGCCCGCTTCAAGGCCGATCCGGCGAACCGGGGCCACGTCATGGACCGCGGCCTGTGGGGCTGGACCCGCCACCCCAACTACTTCGGCGACTTCTGTGTCTGGTGGGGCCTGTTCCTGATCGCCTGCGACAGCCCGCAGTCGGCCGCCGTGGCCCTGGTGTCACCGCTGGTGATGAGCTACCTCCTGATCAACGGCAGCGGAAAGGCCATGCTGGAGCGCCACATGGCCGGGCGCCCGGGGTTCGCCGAATACGCGGCGCGCACCAGCGGCTTCTTCCCGCTGCCACCGAAGCCGCGCCGCTGACCGGACCCCGAGGTGCCCCGTCCCGGGCGTCCGTCCCCTCCCCCGAACCGAGGGGACGGACGCTCAGGCGGGCAGTCCCATCAGGGCCACCGGCGCGGAGGTCGGGCTCCGGGAGCCGCCGGCCGGCTCCACGGTGATCCCCATGCCGGACGCGCCGTCGACGGGACCCTCCATCAGCACGGCCCCGGTGCCGCGGCCCGGGTCCATCAGCCCGGCGGACCGCATGGTGCCCGCCTCGTCGAACCACAGCTGGTAGACCTTGCCGCCCGGCGGCTTCGCCATCCGCGAGGCGACGAACACCGCCCGGTCCCGGCTCCTGGAGACGACGACCGTGCCGCTCGCCCCGCCCGGCAGCTCCGTCGTACGCGACCTGGCGTCGGGGGCCGTGAGGACCGCGGCCACCTGGTCCGCACGCCGTTCGGCCCGCCGGGCCTGCTCCTGGGCGTTCTGGGCGTCCTGGGCGCGCTCGTGCTGCCACACCGCCGTACCGCCCAGCGCGGCCGCCGCGGCCAGGGCCGCGGCGAGCGCCCACCGTGAGGGCCGGCGCCGGCGGGCACCGACGGTCCGGAGCTCCCCGGGGGAGACCGTGCGCGGCGGCTCCTGCCGGACCGTGGTGATCCGCCGCATCACCTGGTCCTTGAGGGCGGGGTCCGGCGAAACGGTGACGGCCAGGCCGAGACGCGCGGCCGCGGCACTCAGCTCACGGACCTCCCGCGCGCAGTCGGCGCAGGCCGCGGCGTGCCGCTCGAAGCGCTCGCGCTCGTCGTCGTCCAGCGCGTGCAGCGCGTACGCGCCGGTCAGCGTGTGCAGGTCCGCCGCGGTCACACCGTCACCCCCAGGCAGTCGCGCAGCCGGATCAGACCGTCGCGCAGCCGCGTCTTGACCGTGCCGAGGGGAGTCGCCAGCAGCTCCGCCACCTCCCGGTAGGTCAGCCCCCGGTAGTAGGCCAGTGTCACCGACTGGCGCTGGAGCTCCGTCAGGGTGCGCAGACAGCGCCTCACCTGCTCACGCTCCAGGCGCGCCTCGACCTGCTCGGTCACCTCGTCGAAAGCGGGCGTCCGGTCGAGCAGGGCGGCCTTGTGCTCGCGCGCCGTCGAGGCCTCGACCGAGCGCACCCGGTCCACGGCCCGCTGATGGGTGAGGACGAGGACCCAGTTCAGCACCGACCCGCGCTCGGGCCGGTAGCGGGCGGCGGTCCGCCACACCTCGACCAGCACCTCCTGGGCGACCTCCTCCGACTGCGCCCGGTCGCGCAGCACCCCGCGCACGACGCCGAGGACGGGGCCCGCCACCACGTCGTACAGCGCGGCGAACGCCTCATGGTCGCCCCGGGCGACCCGGGCCATGAGATCCGGCAGGTCCGGCCCGGCGGACGGGTTCCGTCCGATCTCCACGGCTTCCTTCACGGTGGGCCCTCCAGGACGCGTCGACGGTTCGGATGTGATCCGAGGCGGATGGGGCGGCGGATCGGTCCGCGGACGGGAAGATCCCGGGCCCGCTCGTGCCCGTACGGGCCCGCCCGGGCGCCCGCCGCCGGGAGCGGACGCCCGGGCCGCCCGGGCTCAGACCTCGGCCGCCGGGCGCAGACAGTCGCGCAGCTGGTGCATGCCGCGCCGGGAGTGGCTCTTGACCGTGCCCAGCGGCCAGCCGGTGCGCTGGGCGATCTGCGTCTGGGTGAGGTCCTCGTAGAACGCGAGGTGCAGGACCCGGCGCTGCGGTGTCGGGAGCTTGGCCAGCTCGTGCCGGACGAGGACACGGTCCAGCGTGGCCTCGGGGCGGGTCCGGGTGTCGTCGGCGAGGACCAGCAGGGCACCGGCCGCGCCCACCAGTTCGCTGCGCCGGGTCCGTGCGGACAGGGCGTCGGCGATCTTGCGCCGGGTGATGCCGACGAGCCAGCCGGCGACCGTGCCGCGCTCCGGGCGGTAGCCGCGCGCGCCCCGCCACACGGCGAGGAACACCTGCTGGGTGACGTCCTCCGCCTCACGCGCGTCGCCCAGCGAGCGCCGGGCGAGTGCCTGGACGAGGGGCGCCCAGCGCCGGTAGGCGGTGGCCAGCGAGGACTCGTCCCCGTCGACGATGCCGCGGGCCAGGTCCACGTCCGTGATCGCGTCCCCGGCCTCTGCGGTCGGCTGCTCGGCGGTCGGATCTGCGCTCATGGCCACGGCTCCTCGCTCCGGGAACTCCCTGTGTGGGGCCCCGTGAACCGATTGTGTGAACCATGGGACAGAGGCGACAACTCGCATCGTTTCTGCGTCGTATAGTCGCCGTATGGGTGAGAGCCGGTCGGATCAGCGACGGTCGGACCAGGGTCGGGAGCCGGGCGAGGGATCCGCCGAAGCCGGTGTCACCACCGGCGCGCTGGCCCGCCGCCTCGGCGTGTCACCCACCACGCTGCGTTCCTGGGACCGCAGGTACGGAATGGGGCCCGCCGTCCGGTCCGGCGGGCGGCACCGCCGCTGGACGCCCCAGGACGTGGCGATGCTCGAGGAGATGTGCCGGCTGACCTCGGCCGGAGTGCCGCCCGCCGAGGCGGCCCGGGCGGCCAAGGGCTGGTCCGACCCCCTGACACCCGGGACCGGGGCCGCGGCCGACGAGCCGGTCTCCCTCGCGCGGGCGGCCGGGGCGGAGCCCCTCGGGGACCCCCGGCAGGAGTGCAAGGGCCTGGCGCGCGCCGCCGTACGGCTCGACGCGCCTTCCGTGGACGACCAGTTGACCTCGCTCGTGGAGCGGCACGGCGTGGTCGTCGGCTGGGAGGAGGTGATGGTGCCGGCCCTGCACGCGGTGGGCCGCAAGTGGGAGACCGCCGGGGACCGCTACGTGGAGGTGGAGCACCTGCTGTCGTGGCACATCTCCCGCGTGCTGCACCGCGCTTCCGGACCGGTGGGTCCCGGAGCGCCGGCCACCGGTGCGGGACCGATCGTGCTGGCCTGCGTGCCGGGCGAGCAGCACTGCCTCCCGCTGGAGGCCTTGCACGCGGGGCTCGTCGAACGGGGCCTGCCCACCCGGATGTTCGGCCCCGCCGTACCCCCGGAGGCGCTGACCGCGGCGGTGCGGCGACTGGGGCCGGTCGCCGTCGTGCTGTGGTCCCAGACCCGCTCCACGGCCGACCGCCCCCTGGCCCGGCACATCGCGGCCACCACCTGGGGGGTCAAGGGCGCCCGCGGACGTCCCGCCGTCCTCCTCGGCGGCCCCGGCTGGGCCGGGCGCCCGGAGCCGGACATGCTCCGGCCGGCGGGCCTGCGGGAGGCCCTCACCGCGCTGACGAGCCTGGCCGACGGCTGAACGCACCGGCGCCGGGCCGGCCGTGTGCGCCGCCCGCGCGGCCGCCGTCGCGAACCCCCGGCCGGGCGGCCGCCGTTCCCGCTCCCGTGACCGTCCGGTCAGCCCACCGTCGGCGTCGGAGAGGGCAGCTGCGCCCCGCCCGCGGGCAGCGACGCCCCGCCCGCAGGCAGCGACGCTCCGCCCGAGGGGAGCGCGGCCCCGCCCGCCGGGGGCGTCAGGACGACCTCGGGCTCGCCGGGCTGCGGCGCGGGAGGCGTCAGGTTGACCGCGGGCACCTTCGGGAGGGAGGTCTCCTGGATGATCACCTGGTCGAAGTCGACCAGTCCGGTCTTCTCCATCACGGTGATGTGGTCCAGCACGGTGTCGTTGGCCTGGTCGGCGAGCTGCCGCACGAGCGTGTTCTCGGTCGTGGCGCGGATCTTCGCCACGGTCGAGAAGATCTGTCCGTGGGTCAGGCGCAGGATGTTGGCGAAGTCCGTGTTGAACTTCGAGCCGGAGTCCGCGCTCAACGTCGACACGAAGCCCTGCTGCTGCGGGGACGGTTTGTTGGGGAGCGTGATGCCGAGTTCCTTGGCGACCTTGCGGCTCGTGGCGTCCAGCCCGGCGTGACCCGCGATCAGGTGCTCCCCCGCCGTGCGGACCTCCGGTGTGGTCCCCTTCTGCAAAGCGAGCTGACCGACCGGGTACTCCCACAGTCCCGCCGCGCGCACCTTGACGACGAAGTCGCGGTCGGCCTCGGTCAGCGGCCCCGAGGAGGGGTTGGCGATGACACGGACCGGAGCGGCGGACGTGGTCTGGACCCCCAGCATGGCCGGATAGGCGAGCGCGGCCAGGGTCAGCGTCAACGCACCGGTCACGACGAGGGTTCCCACGTTCCGTGTAATGCGCATCGGGCAGCCTCCTGGGGGCGGGTACGGCGGTTCCGGAGCCGTGGCTCCGGGGTGGCCGCGCGGTGGATCCGGTGCACGCGGATCCGGTACGAGTGGTTCGGACGACCACTTGTACGGCGGCGCACCGCTGAGAAATCTCTACAACAGGTAAAATCCTCGGCAGTTTATATTCGGCTCGGCCCGTTCCTGCACCCGGCCATGGTGACGCCGTCAGTCCAGGCCCCGGGCCCTCCTGAACCGGGCCAGTCCCTCGGACAGGTCGACGATCGGGTCCGGGTAGTCGCGGGCGGCCCGGTCCGGGCCCCGGAGCTTCCACGGCTCGTGCACGGCACGGCCAGCGATTCCGGCCAACTCGGGCACCCAGCGCCGGACATATGCCCCGTCCGGGTCGTAACGCCTGGCCTGGGCCACCGGGTTCAGGACACGGTTGGGCCGGCTGTCCGTGCCCGTTCCCGCCATCCACTGCCAGTTGAGCTGGTTGTCGGCGACGTCGCCGTCCACCAGCAGGTCCAGGAAGTGCCGGGCCCCGACCCGCCAGTCCACGTACAGCGTCTTGACCAGGAAGCTCGCGGTGAGCAGGCGTCCCCGGTTGTGCATCCAGCCCTCGTGGCGCAACTGCCGCATCGCCGCGTCCACCACCGGATAGCCGGTCCGCCCCTCCCGCCACGCCTCGATGTCGTCCGCCGCCTCGGCCTCCGAGCGCCAACGGTCGTGCCGGGAACGGTAGTCGGTGGTGGACGCGTCCGGCCGGGCCGCCAGCACCTGGTGGTGGAAGTCCCGCCAGGCCAGCTGCCGCACGAACGCCTCGGCGCCCGGACCGCCCGCGCCGCGCGCCCGGTGGACCAGCTCGACCGGGGACAGCGTGCCGAAGTGCAGATGGGGGGAGAGCCGGGAGGTGGCGTCGCCGGGCAGGTCGTCGTGGCGGTCCTCGTACGCCCCGATCCCGTCGCGCAGCCAGGCCGTCAGCCGTTTCCTGGCCTCCTGCTCGCCGCCCCGGGCCAGCCCCTCGGACACCGAGGGCACCGCCGAGCGCGAGGGGACCGCCTCCGAACCGACGCCGTCCGGAACCCGGACGACCCGGGGGGCCGCGACCGGGTCCCGCAACGGCTGCCGCGCCCACTGCCGGTGGTACGGCGTGAAGACGGCGAAGTGGTCCGAGGCCGCCGGGGTCACGGCACCGGGGGCGAGCGCGGTGACCACCGCCTCGTGCACGTGCAGACGGCGTCCCTCCGCCTCCAGCGCGGAGCGCAGCCGCTCCTCCCGGCGCTGCGCGTACGCGCTGACCCCCGCCGCGGTGTGCACCTCGTCGGCGTCGGCCTCGGCAGCCGTCCTGGCCACCTCGGCCACCACGTCGCCGGAGCGCACCACCAGACGGCCGCCGCGTCCGCGGAGCCCCGCGTCCAGATCCGCCAGGCAGTCGGCGAGGAACGCCATCCGGTTGGGGGCGGTGAACCCGGCGCCGGCCACGGCCTCGTCACGGACGAAGAGCGGCACCACCGCGTCCGAGCCGTCGAGGGCGGCGCGCAGCGGCGGGTGGTCGTGCAGGCGCAGGTCGGAGGTGAACAGGACGATCGAGACGGTCATGGGGTGGCTCCGGGGCGGTGCTGGGGAGTACGGCGTCGGTCTGCTTCGGCTCGGGCGGCCGGTCCGGATGCGCCGCCCGGCTTCGCGGGGGGTACGGCTCGGGGCGACGGCCCGTCGTGGACGCGGGGGCCGACGGGAGGCCGCGGACGCGGGGCCGGTGACGGTCGTGGAGGAGGAGCCGCCGGCGGGCGCGGGGTCAGCGGGCGGGCGCGGGGGCCGTCGTGCCGGCGGGAGCGTTCTCGGCGGCCAGCGCGATGTTCCGGGCCATGCCGCCGAACACCACGGCGTGGAACGGCGAGACGCTCCACCAGTACAGCTGCCCGAGCAGCCCGTGCGGATGGAACAGGGCCCGCTGCCGGTAGCGCGTGCGCCCGTCGTCCGTCACCTCGGCGTACATCTCCAGCCACGCCAGCCCCGGCAGTCTCATCTCGGCCCGCAGCCGCAGCAGACGCCCCGGCTCGATCTCCTCCACCCGCCAGAAGTCGAGGGAGTCGCCCACCCGCAGCCGGCTGGCGTCCCGGCGTCCGCGCCGCAGGCCCACCCCGCCCACCAGCCGGTCCATCCAGCCGCGCACCGCCCAGGCCGGCGGGAAGGAGTACCAGCCGTTGTCACCGCCGATGCCCTCGACGACCCGCCACAGCTTCTCGGGCGACGCGTCCACGGTCAGTTCGCGTTCGTCCGTGTAGAGACTGCCGCCGGCCCAGTCGGGGTCGGTGGGCAGCGGATCGCTGGCCGTCCCGGGGTACGAGGCCGACGACCAGCGGGTGGTCACCTGGGCGTCGCGCACCCGCTGGAGCGCCAGGGACACCGCCGCGTCGAAGCCGATCGGCCGCCCCGGAGGATCGGGAACGTACCGGACGATGTCGTGCTCGCGGCACACGACCTCGTGCCGCAGCGACTCGGTGAGCGGGCGCGCGATCGACGCGGGCACCGGGGTGACCAGCCCGACCCAGTGACTGGACAGCCGGGGCGTGAGCACCGGCACCGGGAAGATCAGCCTGCGCGGCAGCCCGGCGACGGCCGCGTACCGCCGCATCATCTCCAGATACGTGAGGACGTCGGGACCGCCGATGTCGAAGGCGCGGTTGACCTCCGGGGGCATCCCGGCGCTGCCGACCAGCGTGCGCAGCACATCGCGTACGCCCATCGGCTGGATCCGGGTGTGCACCCAGCTCGGCGTCACCATCACCGGCAGCCGCTCGGTGAGGTAGCGCAGCATCTCGAAGGAGGCCGAGCCCGAGCCGATGATGACGGCGGCGCGGAGCACGGTCGTCGGTACCCCCGACCCGAGCAGGATGCGTCCCACCTCGGCCCGGGACCTCAGGTGCGGAGAGAGTTCCTCGACCGGCACGCCCGCGGGGGTGAGGCCGCCCAGGTAGACGATGCGCCGCACGCCCGCCGCCCGGGCCCGCTCACCGAAGATCCGGGCCGCCCTGCGGTCCGTCTCCTCGAAGTCGCGGCCCGAACCGATGGCGTGCACGAGGTAGTACGCGACCTCGCACCCGCGCAGCGCGTCGGCGACCGAGTCGGCGTCCGTGACGTCGCCGCGCACCACCTCCGCCTCGCCGGCCCAGGGATAGTCGCGCAGTTTGGCGGGGGAGCGGGCCAGACAGCGCACCCGGTACCCCTCTGCCAGCAGTTCGGGAACCAGCCGCCCGCCGATGTAGCCGGTGGCACCGGTCACCAGACACCTCGGGCCGGTGCGGGTCTCCTCGTCGCTCATGGGTCCTCCGTCGGTCGCCGCCATGGCCCCCTGGGGGACCGCCTCCCTCCCTGATCCCTTCCACCCGGGCGCCGCCCGCGGATGCGCCGGACGGGGTGGCCGCCGGGTGCCGGGCGCCCGAACGGGGGAGGTGCCGGGTCTTCTATAGGCTGATCACGTGGCCAGACGAGACGACCGTGACGACCGGGCGGGTGATCCGGACCCCGATGCGGGTCGGGAGCGGGAACAGGGTGTGACGACGGACCTCCACGCCTTCGCGGTCCAGCTGCGCCGGATGAACGGTGAGATCAACCGGCTGGTCCACGGCTTCGCCGGGGAACACGGTCTGCACGCGACGGACGTGCTGGCGCTCGCGGCGATCCTCGACGCGCCGGAGCCGCTCACGCCCGGCCGGCTGCGCGAGCACCTCGGACTCACCTCGGGCGCGGTCACCGCGTGTCTGGACCGGCTCGAACGCGCGGGCCACATCCGGCGCGTCCGGGAGAGCCCCGACCGCAGGGTCGTCCACCTCCACTACGTTCCCGACGCGAGGTCGGCCGCGCGCGCCCACTTCCGGCCGCTCGCCGACGTCACGGCGGACGTGCGGTCCGGTTTCAGCGAGGACGAGCTGTCCGTGGTGCTCCGCTTCCTGACCGCGATGAACGAACAGCTCTCGGCCGTACGGTCTCCCGGGCGCTGAACCCGGCGGACGTCCGCACGCGTCCCGTCCCCCGACGGCCCGGCCGCGGAGATCCCGCACGTCCAGGGCGAGGAAGCCGCCGTCCGGTGCATCCGGACGCCCGCCGGGACCGGAAGTCCGGACGCCCGCCGGAACCGGAAGTCCGGACGTGGTCTACCATCTGGCCGCGAGATATCTCAATGATTGAGATTGTCATTCATCGAGACACCCGTACGTGAAACCTGGAGAGCGATGTCCCTCACCCCGCGACGAGCCCTGTGGCTGATCCCCGTCGTCCTGCTCGTCGCCTGGCTCGGCATCGGAGGCACCCTCGGCCCCTACGCCGGCCGGCTCGGCGAGGTCTCCACCAACGACCAGGCCGCCTTCCTGCCGCGCAGCGCCGAGTCCACGAAGGTGGTGGAGCAGCAGCGCGCCTTCCAGAAGGCGGGGACGCTGCCCGCGATCGTCGTGTGGACGGTGGAGGGCGACGGCTCCACCGCCGGGGCCCGGCAGTCCGCCGCGACCCGCGCGCTCGCCTCCCTCGCCGGCACCCCCGGAGTGGTCGGCCGCCCGTCTCCCGCCCTGCCGTCGGACGACGGCAAGGCGCTGGAGGGCGTCGTCCAGCTCAGGCCCGACCTCGGCAAGCAGCTTCCCGACGTCGTCGACCGCATTCGTACCGCCGCCGGAGGCGTCGCCGGCACGACCGTGGGGATCGCCGGACCCGCGGCCAGCCAGGCCGACCTCGGCGACGCCTTCGCCGGGATCGACGGACTGCTGCTCGGGGTCGCCCTGGCGACCGTCCTGGTGATCCTGCTGCTCGTCTACCGCAGCGTGCTGCTGCCCTTCCTCATCATCCTCGGGTCGGTGTTCGCGCTCGGCCTGGCCTGCGCCGTCGTCTACGTCCTCGCCGACCACGACGTCGTACGCGTCGACGGCCAGGTGCAGGGCATCCTCTCGATCCTCGTGATCGGCGCCGCGACCGACTACGCCCTCCTGCTGAGCGCCCGGTTCCGCGAGGAACTCGCCCTGAGCGCCGACCGGATCGCGGCCGCCAGGGCGGCACTGCGCCAGTCCTGGGGCGCGATCGTCGCGAGCGCGGGAACCGTCGCCCTCGGACTGCTGGCGCTGCTGCTCAGCGATCTGACCAACAACCGGTCGCTCGGCCCCGTGGGCGCCATCGGCGTGGCCTGCGCCGCGCTGAGCTCGCTCACCTTCCTGCCCGCCGTCCTGGTGCTCCTCGGCCGCGCCGCCTACTGGCCGGCCAAGCCCCGTCCGGCGGGCGACGTGAGCACCGGCGGCGGCATCTGGAACCGGGTCGCGGCCCTGGTCGACCGCGCGCCGCGCAAGGTCTGGGCCATGGCCCTGGCCGGTCTCCTCGCCTGCGCGGCCTTCGCGCCCACCCTGACCGCGAAGGGCATCCCGCTCTCCGAGATCTTCGTCAACGACGCGCCGTCGGTCGCCGCCCAGGAGACCCTCGGGCGGCACTTCCCCGGCGGCTCGGGCAACCCCGCCGTGATCATCGCGAACGCGGACCGCGTCGACCGGGTCATGTCCGCGGCGCGCGCGACGGACGGTGTCGCGTCGGCCGCCGCGGTGACGGAGTCCGGGCGGCCCGGCGGGGGAGCGCCCCGGGTCGTCGACGGCCGGGTCCGCGTCGACGTCACGCTGCGGTCCGCCGCGGACAGCGACGCGGCCAAGGCCACGGTCGCGCGGCTGCGCACGGCGGTGCACGCCGTACCGGGCGCCGACGCGCTCGTCGGCGGCTACGCGGCCCAGCAGTACGACACCCGGCAGACCGCCGAACACGACCGGACGCTCATCGTGCCGGTGGTCCTCGCCATCATCCTGGTCATACTGACCGTCCTGCTCCGCTCGCTGCTCATGCCGGTGCTCCTGGTGGCCACGGTGGCGCTCAACTTCCTCGCCACCCTGGGCATCTCCTCGCTCGTGTTCCGGCACGGGTTCGGCTTCACGGGCACCGACGCGTCCGTGCCGCTGTACGGCTTCGTGTTCCTGGTGGCCCTCGGCGTGGACTACAACATCTTCCTGATGTCCCGGGTCCGCGAGGAATCGTTGCGTCACGGGGTGCGCCAGGGCGTCCTGCGCGGACTCGTCGCCACCGGCGGGGTGATCACCTCGGCGGGCGTGGTGCTGGCCGCGACCTTCGCGGCCCTCGGGGTGATCCCGCTGGCCTTCCTGGTGCAGATCGCCTTCATCGTCGCCTTCGGCGTCCTGCTCGACACCCTGGTCGTCCGCTCCCTGCTGGTGCCCGCCCTGGTCCGTGACATCGGCCGCCGGGCGTGGTGGCCGGGGGCGCTGAGCCGTGAGCCCGGACCCGGGCCCGTGCCCGCGTCCGGGGCCCGAGGGGGCGAGCGCGTCGAGGTGTGAGAGGCGGGGGCGGAGCGGGACCGGTCCCGCTCCGCCCCGGTCCCGCGAACCCGGGCCGACGGCTCCCGGCCCGGCGACCCCGGGGCGGACCGGCCCGGGTCCGGCGGTCCAGGGTTCGACGGTCCAGGGTTCACGACGGCCCGCCCGCGGTTCTCGCGGGCGGGCCGTCCGCCGTCGGGCGTCCTTCGGCTCAGTCCTCGTCGCCGGCCGGGACGACCACGAGGAAGGCGTCCGATTTCAGGTCCATCACGACCGTCGCCCGCAGGCCCTCGGTACGGCGTCGGGCCGCGTACTCCTCGGCGGTCCAGGATCCGCGCGGAGCCCCGGCGGGAAATCGTTCCAGCACCTTTGTGCCCATGGCGGAGACACCTCCAGCTCGGCCGTCGGACCCGGAGCGTCGAGTCCGTGGAATGCGCTTGCCCGCGTTTCCCCGAGGCATGTCACGGTCCGGGATGCGAGACCGGACCGCCGTTCCTTGACTGCCCTCGCCACAGGCTGCGACGATCCCGGCATGAAGATGCGACTGGATCTCACGCGGCGACGCCACGTCGACCTCGCGCGTGTCTGCAGCGCCTTCTGTCGCCGCGAAGTCTGACGTCCCGGCCCCCGGGCTCCTTCGCGCGGGTCCGTCCGCCCACGGTGACTTCCTCCCACCGTGATCCGGTGTGGGCCCTGGCCTCCCGTCCGCGCCCCGGCACCCGAACTCCGGCCGTCTCCGGCTGAGTCGCCGGACCTCGACGCGCCCCGAACGGCCGCCGGCCCGGCGGTTCGCGCGGTGCACCGGGGTCCGGCCGCCGTACGGAGCGCGGGAGTCCGTCGGGAACCAGGCGCGTCTCCGGCCCGCCGTGCACGTGGAGCGCGAGCCCGGCCCGTCGTCCCCGTCCGCTCACCCCCGCCCGGCGGCCCGCCGCCCCGGAACGCCGGCCACACCCACTCACCCGGAACCCGGGTCACGGAATCCACCCGCGAGCCCGCTCACGGCACCCACCGGAACCCGTCCACCGGAACCCGTTCACGAAAGAGGACTCATGGCCACCGTCCTGTCCGTCTCCGGCAGCCCCTCGGTCTCCTCCCGCACCGCCAAGCTCCTGCGTCACCTCGACACCCGGCTCGCCGCGCAGGGCCACGAGGTGATCCCCCTCGACGTCCGCACGATCCCCGCCGAGGCGTTGCTCGGCGCGGACTTCCAGCACCCCGCCGTGGTCGAGGCGGCCGGACTGTTCGCCCGTGCCGACGGCGTGGTCATCGCCACCCCCGTCTACAAGGCCGCCTACTCCGGTGTCCTGAAAGCCCTGCTCGACCTGCTCCCGCAGTACGCCCTGGCGGGGAAGACCGTGCTGCCGCTGGTGACCGGAGGCAGCACCGCCCATGTGCTCGCCCTGGACTACGCGCTCCGTCCGGTCCTCAACTCCATGGGAGCCGCCCATATCGTGCAGGGCTGGTTCACCCTCGACAAGGACATCACCACGGGGCGGGACGGGAGCGTCACCGTGGCGCCGGGCAGCGCCGAGGCCCTGGCCCAGGTGGTGGACCAGTTCTCCGCGGCCCTCGGCCGCAGACACCTGCTCGCCGCCACGGGCTGAGGCCGACGACCGCAGAAGCGACCGCCGACGCCGTAGAAGCGACCGCCGACGCCGCAGAGGCACGGCTGCCGCCGCCTCTCCCGCCACCGTCCGACGGCTCCCCCGCCACCGGGCCCCACGATCGGAGAACTCCGCCGTGTCCCTCACCTTCCACTGGTTCCTGCCCACCAACGGAGACAGCCGTCATGTCGTCGGCGGCGGCCACGGCACTCCCGCCACCGCCTCCGGAGGGGACCGGCCGCCGACCGTCGCCTATCTGAGCCAGATCGCCCGCGCGGCGGAGGACCTGGGGTTCGTGGGCGCCCTCACCCCGACCGGCGCCTGGTGCGAGGACGCGTGGCTGACGACCGCGATGGTCAGCCAGCGCACGGAGCGGCTGAAGTTCCTCGTGGCCTTCCGGCCGGGCTTCGTGTCGCCCACGCTCGCCGCGCAGATGGCCTCCACCTTCCAGCGCCACAGCGGCGGGCGGCTGCTGCTCAACGTGGTGACCGGCGGGGAGAGCCACGAGCAGCGCGCGTACGGCGACTTCCTCGACAAGGACGCCAGGTACCGCCGTACCGGCGAATTCCTTCAGATCGTGAGGGAGTTGTGGGACGGGAAGACCGTCGACCTGACCGGCGAGCACCTGAGGGTCGAGGACGCCCGGCTCACCCGGGTTCCCGACCCGGTCCCGGAGATCTACTTCGGCGGCTCCTCGCCCGCCGCCGGTGAGGTCGCCGCCCGCCACGCCGACGCCTACCTCACCTGGGGCGAACCGCCTTCCCAGGTCGCCGAGAAGATCGCCTGGATCCGCGGGCTCGCGGCCCGGGAGGGGCGGAACCCGCGGTTCGGCATCCGGCTCCACGTCATCACGCGCGACACCTCCGAGCAGGCCTGGGCCGAGGCCCACCGGCTCCTCGACGGCTTCGACCCGGCGACCGTACGGTCCGTGCAGGCGGGGCTCGCCCGCAGCGAGTCGCAGGGGCAGCGGCGGATGCTCGCGCTGCACGGCGGCAGCCGGGACGGACTGGAGATCCACCCCAATCTGTGGGCCGGCATCGGTCTGGTGCGCGGTGGAGCGGGCACCGCCCTGGTCGGCAGCCACGAGGAGGTGGCCGAGCGGATCGAGGAGTACCACGCCCTCGGCATCGACGAGTTCGTGCTCTCCGGCTACCCGCACCTGGAGGAGGCCTACTGGTTCGGCGAGGGCGTCCTGCCCCGCCTCGCCGCGCGGGGCCTGTGGCGGCACCCGTCCGCCGCGCCGCCCGCCCCCGCCGTCCAGGTGCCCTTCACCGGCTGAGCGGAGCGTCCGGTCCGGACGGGCCCAGCGCCCCCAGGTGCGCGGTGCGCACCTGGGCCGTCTGCCCCTGCACCAGCAGGAACATCCCCTCGCGCGCGAGGCGTTGGGCCGGGCTGCGCAGATCCATCGCCCGCCCGCCGCCGGCCACGACCGCCGCCGTGGTGGCCGCCCGCATCACGTCGTACGCCCGTGTCTTGCACTCCAGGCGTTCCTCGATCCGCTCGGTGGGCACCGGGTGGTCGGCGAGTTCGTAGGCCCGCCGTCTGACCTCGTCGAGACGTGCCCGCAGCGCCTCGGCCGTCCGCCGCGCCGGGGGATCGTCCCCCAGCAGGCCGATCGCCGCCGCCGTGACCCCGAAGACGGCCGGTGAGGCGTTGGTGTTCCTGGGCCGGTCGGTGACCGCCCAGGACTCGTACGGGGTGCGCAGCGCCACCGCTTCGTCGGGCAGCCACAGCCCGTCCAGTTCCAGCGAGACCGTCCGGGACGCGGTGAGCGCCGCGAGCCGCATCGGCGGGGACGGCCGCAGCCCCGGCTGCTCACGCGCCTCGGTGAACGCGAACAGCGCCTCGTCCGCATCCGTCACCCCCGCCAGCAGCATGACGTCGTTCAGCCCCCAGCCGGTGTACCAGGGGACCGTCCCGTCGAAACGCCAGCCGCCGCGCTCGCGCGTGACCCGCACCGGGACGCGCGGATGGGCACGCAACTGGGCGTACGCGACACCGGAGAGCAGCTCCCCGCGCGCGAGCGGACCCAGCAGACGCTCCCGTACCGGAAGGGCGCTCCTCACCAGGGTCGCCACCGGGGTGTGGTGCTGGGTCTGCACGAACCAGGTCGAACAGCACGCCCCGGCCAGGATCTCCGCGGTCTCCCGGACCACCGCGGCGGGCGCCGCCGAACCGCCGTCCTCGACCGGGGCACCGATCCCGAGCAGCCCCGACCGCTTCACGGCCTCGATGCTGCTCGCGGGCATGCCGTCCCGGTCCACACGTTCCGCCAGGGGCGCCAGCACCCGGTCCGCCAGTTCCCGGGCCGTGGCGACGAGCGGATGCGGTGGGACGGTCATCGAAGGGGTCTCCCGCTGTCGTCGTGGCGTGTGCCGATCCGGCGTACCGACCCCACCCGGGGTCCTGGAAGAGATCATGCACAACCCGGACGGGTTCCACACGGAGTCGTGCGGGGCCCACACGGCCGGCCCGGGCCTGGCGGGACACCGGTTGCCGTGCCGGGCCGTCACCCCGACAGGCCCACGGGAAGGGGCCGTTCAGCCCGGAGCGCGGTCCTCCGGCAGCGGGCACGGCGTGTGCCGCGGGGGAGGGGATCCGTGCCGGGCGGCGGCCCCGCGTCCCCGGTACCCTCGAAGGGACCACCTCGGCCACGGTGTTCCGTCCGTACGCCCTCGCGGGGCCACGTCCGCCGACGGGTTCGTCTTCCTGCGGGCCTTCCTCGACAAGATGTTCGGACCGGCCCTGATCGGCGGTATCGCGCTGCGGATCCCCGCGGTCGCGGGCACTGTGATGACGGGGCTGACACGGGTCGCCGGACGGCCGCCCGCCCGGCGCCTGTCCGACGGCTCGCCGGGCGCGTCGGTGAATCCGCTCGTCGACCGTCACCTCGTCCACGCGCCGCCCCGGCGGGCCTCACCGGCACGGCCGGACCGCCCGCACAGGGCCGAACGGCCTCCGTCGGGGACCTGTGGCCCCTGCCCCGCCCGGCTGTCCGGGCACGACGCTGGAACCGGACCCGACCGGGCCGTCGACCCAGGAGGTGGACACCATGCCCCGCACCGTCACCGTAGGCCTCGACGGTTCTCCCGAGAGCCGCGCGGCCGCCGAATGGGCCGCCCGCGAGGCACGGCTGCGCGCCCTGCCGGTCAGGCTGGTCAACGTGTGGGAGCCGGCCCCGGACCCCATGGCCCAGGCACCGCTGCTGGGAGCCGAGACCCACCAGCACTGGAGCGAACGGATCCCGCGCGAAGCCGCCGAAGGGGTACGGCTGCGGCACCCGGGAGTCGACGTCACCACCGAACAGCTCACGGGCCGGCCGGCCGAGGAACTGCTGAAAGCCGCGGACGACGCCGAACTCCTGGTCCTCGGCACCCGCGGGCTCAGCGGCGCGGGCGGTTTCATGGTCGGCTCGGTCGGGCTGGCCGTCGCGGCGCACGCCGGACGTCCCGTGGTCTTCGTACGCGCCGGTGAGCAGGCCGCCGACGAGCACCTGCCGGATCCGACGGGCGTCCCGTCCGCCGCCGCGCCCTTCCGCCCCGTCGTGCTCGGACTCGACACGAGCCGCCCGGACGACGCGCTGATCGGCTTCGCCTTCGAGGCGGCCCTCCTGCGCGCCACGGCGCTGCGGGTCGTGCACTCCTGGAACGAGCCGCCCTACATCGCCTACGGGCTGCCCCCGGACCTGAAGATGACCGCCCGGCTGGCGGCCGAGGACGCCGCCGCCATGACGGCGGCCCTGCGGACCTGGCGCGAGAAGTACCCGGCCGTCGAGATCGTCGAGGACTCCCTGTCGGGGAAGCCCGCCAACCACCTCGTGGACGCCTCCCGGGAAGCCTCGCTCGTGGTCGTGGGCCGCCGGATCCGCAAGGCCGCGCTCGGCGCCCACATCGGGCCCGTCACGCACGCCGTGCTCCACCACGCCACCGCCCCCGTCGCCGTCGTCCCGCACCCGTGAGCACCACGGTCCGCTCCCGGATCCGGTACCGACCGGGCCCGGCCGCGCAAGGAGAGACATCCCATGAGAGCAGCAGTCGTACGAGCGTTCGGTGAACCGCTGGTCATCGAGGACCGCCCGGACCCCGAGCCCGGCCCCGGCCAGGTCCGCATCCGCCTGGAGGCCTCCGGGCTCTGCCACACCGACATCCATGCCGCCCACGGAGACTGGCCGGTCAAGCCGAACCCGCCGTTCGTCCCCGGGCACGAGGGCGTCGGCCTGGTCGAGGCGCTGGGCGACGGCGTCACCCATCTGAGGGTGGGACAGCGGGTCGCCGTGCCCTGGCTCGGCAAGGCGTGCGGACGCTGCGAGCACTGCCTCTCCGGCTGGGAGACCCTGTGCGAGCAGCAGGTCAACACCGGTTACGGGTGTGACGGCGGCTACGCCGAGAAGATGCTCGCCTGGGCCGACTTCGCCCAGCCGGTGCCCGACGGCATCGACCCGCTCGACGCGGCCCCGCTCACCTGCGCCGGCGTCACCACGTACAAGGCACTGAAGGTCGCCGACGTCCGGCCCAGCCAGCTCGTCGCCGTCTCCGGCGTGGGCGGACTCGGCCATCTCGCCCTGCAGTACGCCAAGATCGCCGGGGCGACCGTCGCGGCGGTCGACGTCACCGACGACAAACTCGAACTCGCCGCGGAACTCGGCGCCGACATCGTGATCGACGCCCGCAAGGAGGACCCCGGCGAGGTCCTGCGCGGCCACGGCGGAGCCCACGCGGCGCTCGCGCTCGCCGTCGACGAGGAGGCCTTCTCCGCGGTGTACACGGGGCTGCGGCGCGGCGGGAAGCTCGTCATGGTCGCCATGCCGGCGCACGGCACGATCCAGGTCCCCATCTTCGAGACCGTCCTGAACGGCACCTCCGTGATCGGCTCCATCGTCGGCACCCGGCAGGACCTGGCCGAGGTGTTCGACCTGCACGCCGCGGGCCGCACCAGGGTCATCCGTGAGTCCCGCCCGCTGAGCGCGGTCAACGAGTCCATCGACGAGGTGCTGCACGGCCGGATCCAGGCCCGGATCGTCTTCGACTTCGGCGAAGGGAGCTGACCGCGGTGGACCTGCCCCTCGTCGTGGGCGTCGACGGGTCCGAGCTCGCCCTGCGCGCCGTGGACTGGGCCACGGACGAGGCAGCCCTGCGCGGACTGCCGCTGCGCCTGGTGTACGCCTCGCTCTGGGAACGCTACGAAGGCGAAGCCCTCGCCGAGGGGCCCCGCGGGAGCGCGGAGCGCACGATGGCCGAGGCCGTCCTGCGGACCGCCGCCGAGCGGGCCGGCCGCCGTGACGCCGCCGTGCGGGTCACCACCGAGGTGGTGCCCGACGACGCGGTCGGCACGCTGCTCAGGAAGGCCATGGACGCCACCGCCGTGGTGCTCGGCTCACGCGGACGCGGCGGCATCGCCGAGATGCTGCTCGGATCGGTGAGCCTGACCGTCGCGGCCCGCGCCCACTGTCCGGTGATCGTGCTGCGCGGCAGCCACGACAACCGGGCCCGCGACGGCCGTCACCGGCGGGTCGTTCTCGGTGTCGGCGATCCCGCGCACGGCTCGGCCGCCGTGCGGTTCGCCTTCGAGGAGGCGGCCGGACGCGGTGTCGCGCTGGAGGCCGTACGGGCCTGGCGGTGCCCCGCCCACGAGAGCGCCGGACACCCGCTGACGGCGGGCGGGCCCGAGAGGCCGCACGAACAGCGGGCGGTGGAGATCCTCGACGAGGCGCTGAGCGGTGCCGCCGCCGAGCACCCCGGGGCGACCGTGCGCCGGCGCACCGTCGAGGGGACCGCCCGCAGGGTGCTGCTCGACGCCTCCGAGGCCGCCGACCTGCTCGTCGTCGGGGTCCGGCGGCACGACGGCCACGGGCACGTCGGGCTGCAACTCGGCCGGGTCGCCCACGCGGCCCTGCACCACGCGGCCTGCCCCGTCGCCGTCGTGCCCCTGCGGGCATGAGCGCCTCAGAGGCCCGCCGCGTGGTCGGGGACGAAGGTCTGCAGATCACGCGGCGGGCGGACGTACCCCGTCGACGGCGGCCGCTCGGGCAGCTCCAGGACCGGCGGCGGCACCTCGCGGTACGGAACCGTGGACAGCAGATGGGCGATCATGTTCAGCCGGGCCCGGCGCTTGTCGTCGCTCTCGACCACGAACCAGGGCGCCTCGACGATGTCCGTGTGCACCAGCATCTCGTCCTTCGCCCGGGAGTACGCCTCCCAGCGGGTGATCGACTCCAGGTCCATGGCGGACAGCTTCCAGCGCCGCGTCGGGTCCTTCAGCCGGCGCCGGAACCGCTTCTGCTGCTCGGCGTCGCTCACCGAGAACCAGTACTTGCGCAGCAGCACACCCGCCTCCACCAGCATGCGCTCGAAGATCGGGCACTGCCGCAGGAAGAGCTGGTGCTCCTCCTTCGTGCAGAAGCCCATGACGTGCTCGACCCCGGCACGGTTGTACCAGCTCCGGTCGAACAGCACGATCTCCCCGGCGGCCGGCAGATGCTCCACGTACCGCTGGAAGTACCACTGGGTGCGTTCGCGCTCGGTCGGCTTCGGCAGCGCCACGATCCGCGCGACGCGCGGGTTCAGATGCTCCGCCACCCGCTTGATCGTGCCGCCCTTGCCCGCCGCGTCCCGGCCCTCGAAGACCACCACCACCCGGGCGCCCTCCGTCCGCACCCACTCCTGGAGCTTCACCAGCTCCGTCTGCAACCGCAGCAGTTCCCGCTCGTACGCCGCGAGCGGCACCTTCGCCGTCTTCCCGTCGGCCATGCCGCCTCCTCCACCCGATCACGCCTCCTGTGAAGCGCTGCGATGAACCGCCCCGTCGACCTGCCCCGATGACCCACGGAGTCACCATGCCCAAGGCCGGACACCAGGACAGCACGGTACTGACCGACGACGAACTGCGCACTCTGGACGCCCACTGGCGTGCCGCCAACTACCTTGCCGTGGGCCAGATCTACCTGCTGGCCAACCCGCTGCTCACCGAGCCCCTGACCCCCGCGCACATCAAACCCCGCCTGCTCGGCCACTGGGGCACCTCGCCCGGCCTCAACCTGGTCCACACCCACCTCAACCGGGTGATCAAGGCCCGCGGCCTGGACGCCCTGTGCGTCTGGGGTCCCGGGCACGGCGGCCCGGCCGTGCTGGCGAACTCCTGGCTCGAGGGCACGTACAGCCGGACCTACCCTTCCGTGCCCCGGGACGCGGAAGGCATGGAGAAGCTGTTCCGGCAGTTCTCCTTCCCCGGCGGAGTGCCCAGCCACGTCGCCCCCGAGACGCCCGGCTCCATCCACGAGGGCGGCGAACTCGGCTACTCCCTCGCCCACGCCTACGGAGCGGCCTTCGACAACCCGGACCTGCTGGTCGCCTGCGTGATCGGCGACGGCGAGGCGGAGACGGGACCGCTCGCCGCGTCCTGGCACTCCAACAAGTTCCTCGACCCGGTGCACGACGGCGCCGTCCTGCCGGTCCTGCACCTCAACGGCTACAAGATCGCGAACCCGACCGTGCTCTCCCGGCTCCCGGAGGCCGAACTCGACGAACTGCTGCGGGGATACGGCCACGACCCGATCCACGTCACCGGCGACGACCCCGACCGGGTCCACCGCGCCATGGCCGCGGCGATGGACGACGCCCTCGACCGCATCGCGCTGCTCCAGCGCACCGCCCGCGAGGAGGGCGTCACCGAGCGCGCCCGCTGGCCCATGATCGTGCTGCGCACCCCCAAGGGCTGGACCGGCCCCGCGGAGGTCGACGGCGAGCCCGTCGAGGGCACCTGGCGCGCCCACCAGGTCCCCTTGGCCGGGGTCCGTGAGAACCCCGAACACCTGCGGCAGTTGGAGGCCTGGCTGCGCTCCTACCGGCCCGGGGAACTCTTCGACGCCGAGGGACGGCCGGTGGCCGATGTCCTGGCCTGCGTGCCCGACGGCTCCCGGCGCCTCGGCGCCACCCCGCACGCCAACGGCGGCCTCCTCCTGCGCGACCTGCCGCTGCCGCCCCTGGAGCGCTTCGCCGTCCCCGTCGACAAGCCCGGGACCACCCTGCACGAGCCGACCCGGGTCCTCGGCGAGCTCCTCGAGGACGTCATGAACAAGACCTCCGAGCGCCGTGACTTCAGGCTGGTCGGCCCCGACGAGACCGCCTCCAACCGGCTCCAGGCCGTCTTCGGCGCCAGCGGCAAGGCCTGGCAGGCGGGGACCCTGCCGGTGGACGAACACCTCGACCGGCACGGCCGCGTCATGGAGATCCTCTCCGAACACACCTGCCAGGGCTGGCTGGAGGGCTACACCCTCACCGGCCGGCACGGCCTGTTCTCCTGCTACGAGGCGTTCGTGCACATCGTCGACTCCATGGTCAACCAGCACATCAAATGGCTGAGGACCTCGCGCGAACTGCACTGGCGCGCCCCGATCGCCTCCCTCAACTACCTGCTCACCTCGCACGTGTGGCGCCAGGACCACAACGGCTTCTCGCACCAGGACCCCGGCTTCGTCGACCACGTCCTCAACAAGAGCCCCGAGGTCGTGCGCGTCTACCTCCCGCCGGACGCCAACACCCTGCTGTCCGTGGCGGACCACGTCCTGCGCAGCCGCGACTACGTCAACGTCGTCGTCGCCGGCAAACAGCCCTGCTTCGACTGGCTGTCCATGGACCAGGCCCGCGCCCACTGCGCCCGCGGCGCCGGCATCTGGGACTGGGCGGGAACGGCCGACGGCGACCGGGACCCCGACGTCGTCCTCGCCTGCGCCGGCGACGTCCCCACCCAGGAGGTCCTCGCCGCCTCCGGCCTGCTGCGCCGCCATCTGCCCGGGCTCGCCGTCCGGGTCGTCAACGTCGTCGACATGACCCGGCTGCTGCCGCGCGAGGAACACCCGCACGGGATGAGCGACTTCGAGTACGACGGGCTGTTCACCACGGACAAGCCGGTGATCTTCGCCTACCACGGCTATCCCTGGCTCGTCCACCGGCTCGCCTACCGCCGCACCGGCCACAAGAACCTCCACGTGCGCGGCTACAAGGAGATGGGCACCACCACGACCCCCTTCGACATGGTCGTCCGCAACGACATGGACCGCTACCGGCTGGTCATGGACGTCGTCGACCGCGTCCCCGGCCTCGGCGTCCGCGCCGCCGCCCTGCGCCAGAAGATGGCCGACGCGCGCTCCCGGCACGCCGCCTGGATCCGCGAGCACGGCACCGACCTCCCCGAGGTCGCGGACTGGACCTGGACCGGCTGAGGGCCCACGGGAGGGCCCACGGGAGAGCCCACGGGAGGGCCCACGGGAGGGCCCACGGGAGGGCCCGCCGTCCCCGCGCGTGCCGCGAGGACGGCGGGCCACCCGTACCGGAGGATGGAGGCATGGACGACCTCACCTGGGAATACGAGGGCTACCACCCGGCGCAGGAAAGCCTGCGCGAATCGCTGTGCACCCTCGGCAACGGGTACTTCGCGACCCGCGGCGCGGCCCCGGAGTGCACCGCGGACTCCGTCCACTACCCGGGCACCTACGCGGCGGGCTGCTACAACCGTCTGACCTCGCAGGTGGCCGGGCGGCAGGTCGAGAACGAGGACATGGTCAACCTCCCCAACTGGCTGCCCCTGCGGGTGCGGACCGCCGGCGGGACCTGGCTCGGTCCCGACTCCCACCGGCTGCTCGACCACCGGCTGCGCCTCGACCTGCTCGCGGGCACCCTGGAACGCACCGCGCGCTACGAGGACGAGGAGGGCCGGAGCCTCGCCGTGCGGCAGCTCCGCCTGGTCCACATGGCCGATCCCCACCTCGCCCTGCTGCGCACGGAGCTGACGGCCGAGGGCTGGTCGGGAACCGTCGAGGTCGAGTCGGCGCTCGACGGGACGATCACCAACAGCGGGGTCGAACGCTACCGCTCCCTCGCCTCCCGCCACCTCACCGACGTCCGGACCGGCACCGGGAAACCGGACACGATCTGGCTGCGCTGCCGCACCACCACCTCGGAGACCGGCATCGGCATGGCCGCCCGGACCGTCACGGACGTGCCCGTCATGACCACGGACGCGCACACCCCGGAGCGCGCCGCCCAGATGCTCGGGATCGCGCTGGCCGACGGCCGGACGGTGACCGTGGACAAGACCGTGGCCCTGCACACCTCCCGCGACCCGGCGGTCGAGGACCCGCTGGACGCGGCCGTCGACCGCGTCGGCCGGGCCGGGGACTTCGAGACGCTGCTGGACACCCACCGCACGGCGTGGCGGCAACTGTGGCGCAACGCCGAACTGGACGTGCGGGGCGGCGTGGGCCCGATCCTGCGCCTGCACCTGTTCCACGTGCTCCAGACGCTCTCCCCGCACACCGCGGAGCTCGACGTCGGTATCCCGGCGCGCGGGCTGCACGGCGAGGCCTACCGGGGGCACGTGTTCTGGGACGAGCTGTTCGTCCTGCCGTACCTGAACCTCCACTTCCCCGAGGTCTCCCGCGCCCTGCTCACCTACCGTCACCGCCGGCTGGAGCGGGCCCGCCGGTCGGCCCAGGACGCCGGCCGCACCGGCGCGATGTACCCGTGGCAGAGCGGCAGCGACGGACGGGAGGAGACCCAGGAACTGCACCTGAACCCGCGTTCCGGGCGCTGGCTGCCCGACCACTCGCACCTCCAGCACCACGTCGGATCGGCGGTCGCGTACAACGTGTGGCAGTACTGCGAGGCGAGCGGAGACACCGAGTTCCTGCACACCAAGGGCGCCGAGATGCTCGTCCAGATCGCCCGCTTCTGGGCCGGCCTCGCCGGGTACGACGGCGCCCTCGGCCGCTACCGGATCCGCGGTGTCGTCGGCCCCGACGAGTACCACGACGCCTACCCGGACGCCGCCCGGCCGGGCCTCGACGACAACACGTACACCAACGTCACGGCCGCCTGGGTGCTCGCCCGCGCCCTCGACGTGCTGGGCGAGATGCCCGAACTGCTGCGCCGGGACCTCGTCGAGCGGACCGGCCTCGACCCCGCCGAACTCGATCTCTGGCACGACGTGTCGAGCGGACTGCACGTGCCCTTCCACGACGGTGTGATCAGCCAGTTCGAGGGTTACGGGGACCTCGCGGAACTCGACTGGGAGGGCTACCGGAGGCGGTACGGCGACATCCGGCGGCTCGACCGCATCCTGGAGGCCGAGGGCGACAGCGTCAACCGCTACCAGGCGTCGAAGCAGGCGGACGTGCTGATGCTCGGCTACCTCTTCTCGCCCGCCGAACTCGGCGCCCTGTTCCGCAGGCTCGGGCACGAGGTCGACGACGCCCTGTGGCGGCGCACCGTCGATCACTACCTGAGCCGTACGAGCCACGGTTCGACGCTGAGCAGCCTGGTGCACGGCTGGGTGCTGGGCCGGGCGCGGCGCGCCGAGGCCTGGACGTACATCCACGAGGCGCTGCGGGGCGACATCGCCGACCTGCAGGGCGGCACCACGGGGGAGGGCATCCACCTGGGTGCCATGGCGGGCACCCTCGATCTCGTCCAGCGCGGGCTGACCGGCCTCGAGACGCGCGGCGGAGCACTGCGGTTCGACCCGGTTCCGCTGCCGGAGCTGTCCGAGTACGGCTTCTCGATCCGCTACCGGGGCCATCGGGGTGTGCAGGTGCACCTGGACGCGGGACGGCTGAGCGTCAGCGTGCCGGCGTCGGACGAGCCGCCGGTCGACATCACCCTGGCGGACCGCACGGTCACGGTGGCGCCGGGCGAGTCCTGCGTCCTGACGCTGCCGGAGCGGCGACAGTGACCGGTCGCCGGTCGCCGGTCGCCGGTCACCAGGTGCAGGGTGGGGGCCCGGGGCCGGACCCGGGCCGCCGGGCTCCCGGCCCCGGAAGGGGCTCAGCGCGCGGAGTGGTGGCCGGCCGTCTCCGGGTGCTCGAGCTGGTTGGCCAGCACCGCGGCCTGGACGCGGCGCTGGACGCCGAGCTTGGCCAGCAGCCGTGAGATGTGGTTCTTCACGGTCTTCTCGGACAGGTAGAGCTCCTTGCCGATCTCACGGTTCGTGAGCCCGTCCCCGATCAGCGCGAGGATGTCCCGCTCGCGCGGCGAGAGGCCGGCGAGCTCCTGCGAGAGGGGCGGCTCCTCGGCCGGGTCCGTGCGCAGCTTGCGCATCAGCCGGGCGGTCGTCGTCGGGTCCAGCATCGACTGGCCGGAGGCGACGGTACGGACCGCCGAGATCAGGTCGGACCCCTTGATCTGCTTCAGCACGTAACCCGCCGCACCGGCCATGATCGCGTCGAGCAGCGCCTCCTCGTCGTCGAACGACGTCAGCATCAGGCAGGACAGTTCGGGCATCTGGCTGCGCAGCTCCCGGCAGACGGTGATGCCGTCGCCGTCCGGCAGACGTACGTCGAGGACCGCCACGTCGGGGCGCAGCGCGGGACCGCGCACCAGGGCGTGCTCGACGCTGTCCGCGTCGCCGACCACCGAGATGTCGGGCTCGGCGTCCAGGAGGTCCGTCAGACCACGGCGCACCACCTCGTGGTCGTCCAGCAGGAAGACCCTGATCGGGTTCTGCTCGGAGAACGTACGCGCCTCGGTCATGACGACCCCTTGTTCAGTAATGGACCACGCACTGTGGGCCCCCTAGGGTCGATCATCACTCTTCCGATCCGGATGCACTAGGGCCGACCGGCCCATACGAGCCCGCTCCCGTTTCGCTTTTGTGTACTTTGTGCCTGTTTGAACGCCGGGGGCGATGGACGGTCCACGGCTATGGGCGGCCTTCCGGGCCCGTGAGGTCGAAGCCCACGTCCACCACTCCTTCGACGCCCCGCGCCAGCCGGGCGGCCACCGGCACCAGCGTGGTGTCGCGGACGCGCCCGGACAGGGTGACGACACCGTCCCGCACCTCGACGCGGACCGCCGCGGGCGACGCGTGGAACAGGCGGGCCACGACCTCCCGGCGGACCTCCTCGGCGATGTCCTCGTCGCCGCGCAGGAACACCTTGAGGAGATCGCCGCGGCTGACGACGCCCTCGAGGCCGCCGAGCTCGTCGACGACGGGCAGCCGTTTGACCTTCGCGCGCGCCATGACACGGGCGGCCTGTGCCAGGGTCGCGTTCGCCCGCACGGTGACCGCCGGGGACGTCATCAGGTCCTCGGCGGTCACCCCGCCGGCCTTGGCGAGATCGCCCAGCCGCCGCAGCTGCGTACGCCGGTCGGGGTCGTGGTCGCGGAACTCCTCCTTGGGCAGCAGATCGGCCTCGGAGACCACCCCGATCACCCGGCTCTCGCCCTCCACGACGGGCAGGGCGCTGATCCGCCACTGCTCCATCAGCCGCACGATCTCCTTGAACCCGGCCCCACGGCCGATGGCGGCGACCGTGTGGGTCATCACGTCGCTCACGATGTGCGGACTGCCGTTCACGGTGACTCCTCGGTCGGTTCCGACGGCGGCCGTCGGCGTGACGGGCGCGGTCAGCGCGCGATGCCGCTGCCGTAGGGGGCGTACAGGTCGAGCAGCCGGGTCCGGGCCGACTGGAGCCGGTGGGCGACGATCCGGCCGGCCCACTGGGCCACGGCCATGCCGAGCGAGGGATCGTTCTCGCACATGGCCCGGACCTCCTCGGCGTCGAACTCGTAGGCACGCACCGGGCTCGTCGCCTCGGCACCCAGATGCCAGACGTGCGGGGCGAACAGCCAGGACCAGCCGACGAGTTCGTTGTGGCCGAGGGTCTCGATGACGGCCGGGCGGCGGCCCGGGACCCGCAGGTCGAGGGCCACGGTCCCGGTCCGGACGATCCAGAACCGGCCCGCGCGGCCGCCTTCCTCGAACAGCCGGGCGCCCTCGGGGAACGACACCTCGTGGGCCACGCGCAACAACTGTTCCCGGTGCTGGGCGGGCAGCGCCCGCAGCATGGTGGATGTGGTGGAAGCGTTCATGATCCTGCCTCTCCCTGGCGCTCGGCCCTTCCCTCTCGAATCTCCGCCCGCGGTGCGCCCGCCGCCATGGGCCGTCCGGCCCCGGTCGCGAGCCGCATGGCACCCGTCGGCAAGGACGGCCACGGCACGGCCGTCGGCGGCCCCTGCCGTGCGGACGACCGGCGTCGTCCTCCTGGAGGCGTGAAGTCCCTTGCCACATGGGCCGGTTGGTCCCTACGGAGGACCAGCGGCCCCTCCTCCGGCGCCCGTGCGGACACGAGACTGATCACGCATCCCCCAAGGAGGTCACCAGATGTCCCGCACCATCGTCGTCGGTCTGGACGGCTCGTCCGAGAGCCTCGCCGCAGCCGAGTGGGCAGCCCGTGAGGCCCGGCGCACGGACGCCCGGCTGCATCTCGTGCACGCCTGGCTGTGGCATCCCTACGTCTACGGTCCGTTGGCCGGTGTCTCGGTCCCGCCGCCGTCGGAGGACCCGCAGCGTGAATGGGCGGAGCGCCTGCCGGGCGAGACCGCGGACAAGCTCGTCGAGGACCACCCCGGTCTGTCCGTCACGGCCGAGCGTGTCGCCGAGCAGCCCGTCACCGCGCTGCTGGCCGCCGCCGAGGGCGCCGAGCTGCTGGTGCTCGGGTCCAGGGGCCTCGGTACGGTCGCCGGTTTCCTGACCGGATCCGTCGGGCAGGCCGTGGTGGCCCGGAGCCGGACGCCGGTCGTGCTCGTACGGGCCGACGTGCCGCCCGCGGGGACGGCCGGGCACGAGGAGGTCGTCCTCGGACTCGACCTGGAGCACCCGGACGCCTCCGTGATCGAGTTCGCCTTCCGCGCCGCGGCCCGCCGGGCGACGGACCTGCACGTCGTCCACGGCTGGAGCCTGCCGCCGTACTACGGCTACAGCGGAGCCCTCGACGCCGGGGTCGACGAGGAGCTGCTCACCGAGGCACAGGGGCAGCTGACCGAGGTCCTGACCCACTGGCGGGAGAAGTTCCCCGCCGTCGAGGTGCGCGAGCAGGCCGTGATCGGCGGTGCAGGTCCCCATCTCGTGGAGGCCTCGCGGAACGCCTCGCTGGTCGTGGTCGGCCGCCGCAACCGGCAGTCCCCGGTCGGCAGTCATGTCGGTCCGGTGACACAAGCGGTGCTGCACCATTCCACCGCACCGGTCGCGGTGGTCCCGCACGACTGACCGCTCGGTCACCGGTACGCGACGAGGGCCCCGGGGTGGTTCCCGGGGTTCTTCGCGTCCCGGGCACCAGGGCCGCCCGATCCGTCGGCCCACTGCCTGATCCGTCGGCCCACCGGCCGACCGGTCCTCCGGGACCACCGTCCTCAGGGTCCCCGGGTCCTCCGGCTCTCAGGGGCTCCGGGGCCACCGGCCCTCAGGGCCCCGGGTTCCCCGGCCTTCCGGTACCGCCGGTCCTGCGGCCCTCCGGGACGTCCGGTCCTGTGGACCCGGCCGGTCGCCGTCCGGGATGTCACGGGGTCTTGTGCCCCCACTGCGGGCCGAGCCGTTCCCACTCGCGCTCCCACCGGTCGTAGCGCCGCTGGTCGAGGCGCCACCGGACGAGGCCGCCGAAACCGAAGACCAGGCCGCCCAGGGCCATGCCGGCGCCGACGCCCAGCAGGCTGGACTCGGTGGCCGCCGCGCTTCCGGTCGGAGGCGCCGTCGTCGGGAGGTCCCGCGCGTCCAGCCAGATCATCACGTGCGATCCGGCCTTGTGCCCGGACTCCACCAGGGCGCTGCCGACCCGGGGCGACCCGTCCGACGCCGTCCACCGGACCGTCGCCCGGACATGGTCGTAGACCGCGCTCTCCCCGGCGGGTACCGCCGATCCCGTACCGACGACCAGGACGGCCGGGACGGCGTGCCGGTCGTGGCGCAGCCGCGTGAAGGACGCCTCGGCGGCGTGGGCCGTCACCAGACCGGCGACGGTGCCGCCCAGCACCATCACCGTCCAGACGATCAGCACGATCCACGCCTCGAAGACGTCGTCACGGCGACGCAGCGGATTCCTCCGCCAGCGCCAGCACCACTGCCTCGCACCCTGTGCTCCGCGCATGGCACCGCACCTCCTCGCTACACCCCAACAGTGCAAGCGGATCGCGGCGCGCGCGAGCGGTGGAGGGGGACGTCCGGTCCCGCCACGAGGACCGAACGGCCCATGTGTGGGGCATCTGCCCCGGTCAGGATGGATATGAGAGGTCGAACAGCATGCTGAACGGACCGCCGTCGAGGCACTGTCCGTCCTGGCCGTCGGGCGCTCCGCAGGTCGGGACGTCCTGTCGGCAGGAAGTCGGCAGGAAATGGCCGGAAGGAAGTGAAGGGGCATGTCCGAGCAGACACGAGGCCTCATGTCCGAAGGGGCGCCGCAGGCGACGCACAGCGGGATTCCGAGCGGGACGGACTCGCCGCGCGAGTACTCGGGCACGACGTCCGGGGCCGGGACGACGGCCGTGACGGGAGACGTCGGGCGGCGCATCGCCGCGCGGCGCGAGGAGCTCGGCCTGTCCCAGGAGGACGCGGCCGTCCGCGCGGGCGTCGCCGTCGGCTACCTCCGGTACCTGGAGCGCCGGCCCACCGCGGCGCCCGGGGCGAGCGCCCTGATCCGGCTCGCGGACGCCCTGGGCACCAGCGTCGCCGCGCTGCACGGCGGCGACGTCGAGCTGCCGCCGGGCATCGGCCGGGCCGCGGCCCACTCCGAACTGGTCGAACTCGATCCCGAGGAGTGCCGGGCGCGGCTGTCGACGCACGGCGTCGGGAGGATCGCCCTCGACACCCCTGAGGGGCTCGCGGTCCTTCCCGTCAACTACAGCGTCGTCGACGGGTCGGTCTCCTTCAGGACGGCGCCCGGTTCGGCACCCGCCACGGCGGTCGGAGCCCGTGTCGCCTTCGAGGTGGACCACATCGACGAGGCCCTCAGCCAGGGCTGGAGCGTGCTCGTCCGGGGACGCGGGCGGGCCGTGACCGGTGCCGACGCCGTGCGGCGGCTCGACGCCCTCGCCCACAGCCGGCCCTGGGCCGGTGACGTGGAGCGCGACCTGTGGGTGCGCGTCGACGAGGAAGGGATCTCCGGCCGCCGGATCGCCGTGCGGTGACGCGGGCGCCGGGCCGGCGGCCCGGAGGCGGTCGTCGGAAAGCGGCGGCCGGGAAGCGGTCGCCGGGAAGCGGCCACTCTCCGTCCGGCCGGGACCAATGGGCCCTGTACCCCCTGCGCCGGCCGCCGGAATCTGAACCGTATGTCGCTGTACCGCTGTACCGCTGTACCGCTGTGCCGCACTGCTGTGCCGCCCCGACGCGTGAGAGTTGGCTCCGGTGATGAATCCCAACGACGGCTTTCGTGAACTCGGCCGGCAGGAGTGCCTGGACCGGCTCGGCGGCGCTCCCATCGGCAGGGTGGTCCACACGCGGAACGCCCTGCCCGCGGTCGTGCCGGTCAACTTCGGTCTCGACGGTGAGTCCGCCGTCGTGCTGCGGACGTCGGCCGACTCGGAACTGGCCCGCTCCATCGACGGCGTGGTGGTGGCGTTCGAGGCCGACGCGGTGGACGCGGCCGCGCACTCCGGCTGGAGCGTGGTCGTGACGGGCCACGCCCTGGTGGTGAGCGACCCCGCCGAGCACGATCACCTCATCCGGACGGGGCCCCGTTCCTGGGTGGCCTCGCCCCGCGACGTCTTCATCCGGATCGCGTCCGAACTGGTCACCGGCCGCGAACTCGTGGGAGGCCGCACGCTGTACGGCGTCGAACTGCCCCTGTGAGGCGCAGGAGGCCGAACGGCCCTACCCGGCCGAGGGCTTTCGGCGTGAACGCCGGTGCTGTCCGGCCCTCGCCGGGGCCGGCCCGGACGACAAGGATCGAAGACGCGGAAGGCGCGGAAGCGCCGAACACCTGGACACTGTGCGAGGGAGACCGGCAATGACCACAACGGTGGCGGCCGAGGGCCGGGAGACCGAGGGCCGGACGGCCGAGGCGTGGCAGGGCTTCGCCGGAACGGCATGGCGCGAGCGCGTCGACGTCCGCGACTTCATCCAGGCCAACTACACGCCCTACGAGGGGGACGCCACCTTCCTGGCCGGCCCGACGGAGCGAACCCGGGCCGTCTGGGGCAAGGTCAGCGCGCTCTTCCCCGAGGAGCGGAGGAAGGGGATCCTCGACGTCGACACCGCGACCCCGTCCACGATCACCTCGCACGCCCCCGGATACATCGACCGCGAGCGGGAGCTGATCGTCGGCCTCCAGACCGACGCTCCGCTGAAGCGCGCCATCATGCCGGGCGGCGGTCTGCGCATGGTCGAGAACGGACTGAAGGCGTACGGCTACGAGCCCGACGAATTCGTCACCCGCGTCTTCGGGACCTACCGCAAGACCCACAACGACGGCGTCTTCGACGCGTACACTCCCGCGATGCGCGCCGCCCGCAAGGCCGGCATCATCACCGGCCTGCCCGACGCCTACGGCCGGGGCCGGATCATCGGCGACTACCGGCGCGTCGCCCTGTACGGCACCGACCGGCTCATCGCCGCCAAGCGCGCGGAACGCGCCGTCCTCGACGCGGCGCCCTCCACCGAGCACATCGTCCGCGACCGCGAGGAACTCGCCGAGCAGATCAAGGCGTTGGGTGAACTGACCCGGATGGCGGCGACGTACGGCTGTGACGTCTCCCGTCCCGCGGCCACCGCCCACGAGGCCGTGCAGTGGCTGTACCTGGGCTATCTCGCCGCCGTGAAGGAACAGAACGGCGCGGCGATGTCCCTGGGCCGCACCTCGACCTTCCTGGACGTCTACCTCCAGCGAGACCTGGCCGCCGGGGCCCTGGACGAGACCCGGGCCCAGGAACTGGTCGACGACTTCGTGATCAAGCTGCGCATCGTACGGTTCCTGCGCACTCCCGAGTACGACGCGCTGTTCTCCGGGGACCCGACCTGGGTCACGGAGTCCATCGGCGGCATCGGCGAGGACGGCCGTCCCCTGGTCACCCGCACCTCGTTCCGCTTCCTTCAGACCCTCTACAACCTGGGACCGGCCCCCGAGCCCAACCTCACCGTCTTCTGGTCGCCCCGGCTCCCCGCCGGTTTCAAGGAGTTCTGCGCCCAGGTCTCCATCGACACCAGCGCCGTCCAGTACGAGTCCGACGAACTCATGCGGCCCCGCACCGGTGACGACACCGCGATCGCCTGCTGCGTCTCCGCGATGGCGGTCGGCCGGCAGATGCAGTTCTTCGGCGCGCGGGTCAACCTCGCCAAGGCGCTGCTGTACGCGATCAACGGCGGCCGGGACGAGATGAGCGGCGAGCAGGTCGCTCCCGAGACCCCGGCCCTGGCGGGGGAGTACCTGGACCACGACGAACTGTCCAAGGCGTACGACGTCATGCTGGACTGGCTGGCCGAGACGTACGTCAACGCACTCAACGTCATCCACTACATGCACGACAAGTACGCCTACGAACGCATCGAGATGGCGCTCCACGACCACCCCGTGCACCGCTTCATGGCCTGCGGCATCGCCGGCCTCTCCGTCGCCGTCGACAGCCTGTCCGCCGTCAAGTACGCCCGGGTCAAGGTGATCCGGGACGAGACCGGCCTGGCCGTCGACTACGAGACCGAGGGCGACTACCCGGCGTACGGCAACAACGACGACCGGGCCGACTCCATCGCCGTCGCCCTGGTGGACTCCTTCATGAACAAGGTGCGCGAGCACCCCACCTACCGGGACGCCGAGCACACCCAGTCGGTGCTGACGATCACCTCGAACGTCGTCTACGGCAAGCACACCGGCAACACGCCCGACGGCCGCCGCGCGGGAGCGCCCTTCGCGCCCGGCGCGAACCCGATGAACGGCCGCGACCGGCACGGGGTCGCCGCCTCCGCGCTCTCCGTCGCCAAGCTGCCCTACGAGCACGCCCGCGACGGCATCTCCCTGACGACGACGATCACCCCGGAGGGACTCGGACACGTGCCCGCCGAGCGCGCCGGCCACCTCGTCGGCATCCTCGACGCCTACATGGCCTCCGGCGGCTTCCACATGAACGTCAACATCCTGGACCGGGCGACCCTGGAGGACGCGATGGAGCACCCGGACAAGTACCCGGAGCTGACCATCCGGGTCTCCGGCTACGCCGTCAACTTCGTCCGCCTGACCCGTGAGCAGCAGCTCGACGTCATCAGCCGCACCTTCCACGGAGCACTGTGAGGACGGCCACGACGGGCCGGATCCACTCCTGGGACCTGTCCACCGGTGTGGACGGTCCCGGGACCCGGTTCGTCCTCTTCGTCAACGGCTGCCCGCTGCGCTGCCTCTACTGCGCCAACCCCGACACCTGGCACATGCGCGACGGCAAGGAGGCCACCGTCGACGAGGTGATGGCGGAGATCGAGAAGTACCGGCCGTTCATCACCGCCGCCGGGGGAGGGGTGACCGTCACCGGCGGCGAGCCCCTGCTCCAGCCCGCCTTCACCGGAGAGGTACTGCGCCGCTGCAAGGAGGCCGGACTGCACACCGCCGTGGACACCTCCGGCTTCCTCGGCTCCCGCGCCGACGACCGGCTCCTCGCGGACACCGACCTGGTGCTGCTCGACATCAAGTCCTTCGACGTCGACGCCTACCGCAAGCTCACCGGCGGCGAACTCGCCCCGACGCTCAACTTCGCGACCCGGCTCGACCGCCTCGGCATCCCGGTGTGGATCCGCTACGTCCTCGTCCCCGGCCACACCGACGCCCCCGAGACCGTCGACGGACTCGCCCGGTTCCTCTCCGGGCTCGGGAACGTCGACCGCGTCGACGTCCTCCCGTTCCACAAGATGGGCGCCCCCAAGTACGAGGCCCTGGGCATCCCCTTCCCCCTGCGGGACAACCCCGTACCCGACCCCGCCCTGACCGAACGCGTCCGCGAACAGTTCAGGTCCCGGGGACTCGCCGCCCAGTGAGACACGGGAGCGGGCCGCGCGTCCCCCGCCGGGGTGTGCGGCCCGCTCCTCGCTCATGTGTCACCCGAGTGGGGTCACAGCATCTCGGTCTCGTCGCGGGACGGCTCGCCCCACAGTGTGTGGAAGCTGCCCTGGCGGTCGGTGCGCCGGTAGGTGTGGGCGCCGAAGAAGTCGCGCTGGCCCTGGGTGAGGGCGGCCGGCAGCCGGTCGGCGCGCAGGGTGTCGTAGTAGGACAGGGCCGCGGAGAACGCGGGTACCGGGACGCCTCTGCGGGTGGCGATGGAGACGACCTCGCGCCACGGCACCTGGGCGTCCTTGATCTCGGTGGCGAACCCCGCGTCGGACAGCAGGCTGACCAGGCCCGGGTCGACGGCGTACGCGGCCCGGATGCGGTCGAGGAATGCCGCGCGGATGATGCAGCCGCCGCGCCAGATCTTCGCCACCTCGCCGAGGTCGATGTCCCAGCCGTACTCGGCGGCGGCGTCCAGGATCATCTTCCAGCCCTGGTCGTAGGCGATCAGCTTCGAGGCGTACAGGGCGTGTTCGACCTGGCTGGTGAAGCGCTCGGCCTCGGTCCCCGACAGGTCCCAGTGAGTGCCGCCGGGCAGACCGCGGTAGGCGGCGCGCAGCCCGTCCTGGCTGGAGGCGGCCCGGGCGAAGGTCGCCTGCGCGATGGCGGTCACGGGGGAGCCGAGGTCCAGCGCGGTCTGCACGGTCCAGCGGCCGGTGCCCTTCTGCCCTGCGGCGTCCACCACGACGTCGACGAACGGCTCCCCGGTGGCGGCGTCCGTGTGCGCGAGGACCTCGGCGGTGATCTCGATCAGGTACGAGTCGAGGCGGCCCTTGTTCCAGCGCCGGAAGATCTCCGCGATCTGCGGCGGGGTGTAGCCGCCGACGCGGCGGAGCAGGTCGTAGGCCTCGCCGATCAGCTGCATGTCGGCGTACTCGATGCCGTTGTGCACCATCTTGACGAAGTGGCCGGCACCGTCCGTGCCGACGTGCGTGGCACAGGGCTCGCCGTCGACCTTGGCACTGATCGACTCGAACATCGGACCGAGCGAGGCGTACGACTCCGGGGAACCGCCGGGCATGATGCTCGGCCCGTTGAGGGCGCCCTCCTCGCCGCCTGACACACCCGCGCCGACGAAGTGGATGCCGCGCTCGCGCAGCGACTGTTCGCGGCGACGGGTGTCGGAGAAGTGGGCGTTGCCCCCGTCGATGATCATGTCACCGGTTTCGAGCAGCGGGGCGAACTCCTCGATGACGGCGTCGGTGGCGGCACCCGCCTGCACCATGATCATGAGGCGGCGGGGGCGCTCCAGCGCCGCCACGAAGTCCTCGGCCGACTCGGCCGCGACGAAGGCGCCCTCGTGCCCGAACTCCTCGACCAGTGCCTTGGTGCGCGCGGGCGTGCGGTTGTGGACGGCGACGGTGTAGCCGTTCCTGGCGAAGTTGCGGGCCAGATTGCGGCCCATCACCGCGAGCCCTGTGACGCCGATCTGCGCGGTCGCCTTCATGGTGTGCTCCTTGGATCCGGATCTGCCTGTCCGCGTACCTGACGGGAGAGCAGACGACTGTCGCTGTTCCGATCAGTACGCACGGGAGGGGCCGGGGTGTTCAGCGTCCGGGGCAGGAGCTGCGCGGGACCGCGGAACGGGTGTCCGGCGCCGGGCGGAGGAGGCCGCGCGGCGCCCCGGACCACGGCCTCGAGGGGGTCAGCCCTCCCGGCGCAGCCGCCATCCGTGGTCCACCGGTCCGATGCCGGCACCGAGCGCGAAACCGGCCTCGATCGCGGCGGTCACGTACTCCTTGGCCCGCCGTACGGCCTCCGGCACCTCGAGGCCCTCGGCCAGGCCCACCGCGACGGCCGAGGCGAGCGTGCACCCCGTACCGTGCGTGTGCCGGTTGTCGTGGCGCGGCGCGCGCAGCCAGTGCTCGGCGGTTCCGTCGGTGAGCAGGTCGACCGCCTCGCCGGGCAGGTGGCCGCCCTTCACCAGCACCCAGCGGGGACCGAACGCGAGCAGCAGTCCGGCGGCCCGGCGCATACCCGTCTCGCCGTCCACCTTCACCCCGGTGAGCTGGGCGACCTCGTCGAGGTTCGGGGTGGCCACGGTCGCCCGCGGCAGCAGCAGGGTCCGTACGGCGTCCAGCGCGTCGTCGGCCAGCAGCCGGTCCCCGTGCTTGGAGACGCTCACCGGGTCCACGACGACCGGGACGCCCACGTCGGACAGCAACTCGGCGACGGTGGCGACCAGTCCGGGCGACGAGAGCATCCCCGTCTTCACGGCCTGGACGCCGATGTCGTCGACCACGCTGCGGTACTGGGCCCGCACCGCTTCCTCCGGCAGTTCCCAAGCCCCCTGCACCCCCACGGAGTTCTGCGCGGTCACGGCGGTGAGCACGCTCATCCCGTGGGCGCCCAGCGCGAGCATGGTCTTCAGGTCGGCCTGGATCCCTGCGCCTCCACCGGAATCGGATCCGGCGACGGTCAGGACGCGGGGCGGTGCGGTCATGGGGGTGTTCCTCTCGGGTACGGCGCCGGGCCCGAGGGCCCGCGGCCGGTGGAGCGGCGGGCGGGCCTCAGGCGCGGCGGCGCAGCCGCAGCGGGGCGTAGAGGGCGAGGGCGACGAGGAACGCCACGTAGTACGAGAGGTCGGCGCCGTGCAGCGCGTCGGCCACCGGACCCACGTACAGGCCCGTGTCCATGAACGGCACGGCCGCGCCGAACGCCGCGACGAAGGCCACGAGCGAGGGCCATCCGGAGTGCGGACGTGCCATCTCGGCGGCGACGTCGACCGGGGCGCCCGCGCGCTCCCGCCCCCGGGCGATCCAGTCGACGACGACGATCGCGACGAACCCGGGGATCCAGTAGCCCACGAACAGCAGCACGTTCTGGAAGCGCGCGGTGGTGTCGGCCGCGTGCATCCACAGCACCAGCGGGAAGCCGAGCGCGGCGGCCAGGGCGGCCGCCGCCGGGCGCGGTATCCGGACCCCCAGGGTCTGTAGGGCCAGCGAACCGCTGTAGTCGTTCATGGCGTTGCTGCACACCGCGGCGAGCGCCACGGCCAGCAGCCCGAACGCGCCCGCGGCACCGCCGCCCAGCAGCGTGTCCACGCCCGCCGCCGTCTGGTCGGTCAGCACCGACGCGCCCCACAGCCCGAGGACCTGCACCGCGACGAAGGACGCGACGAGCCCGAGCAGGGTGCACCAGAACATCCGCGGACGGGACGTCGTGCGCGGCAGATAACGGCTGAAGTCACCGGCGTACGGCGCCCAGGACAGCGACAGGCTCAGCGCGATGGTGCTGGTGAGCACGAACGCGCCGACACGGTCGGCACCTGCGGCGGACCCGCTCGCCGCGGGGTGGACCCCGTCGAGCATCCGCCAGGCGATCACCGTGAAGGCCACGGCGAGCACGAACGTCATGACGGTCTGCAGACGGTGGATCGCTTCGTAGCCGAGCACGCCCAGGGCACCCTGGGCCGCCATCGTCACCAGCACGCCGAGCCAGAACGGCCAGCCGCACAGCCGTGCCAGCGCGTCCCCGCCGAACAGTCCGATCAACGCGTCCCAGGCGACCGAGGACAGCCACTGGAGCGTCCCGGGCAGCACCACCGCACGGCCGAACGCCAGCCGCGCGAGCGGGAGTTGACCGGTACCGGTGAGCCCGCCCCAGGTGCTGAGATAGGCGGTGGGCAGTGCGCCGAGCACGGTTCCGAGGACCACCGCCGTGAGGGCGGTGGTGAAGTCCAGCCCCAGCGCGATGCCGATGGTGCCGGTGAACACACCCGTCATCGTCAGGTTCGGGGCGAACCACACGGTGAACAGGCGCCCGGCCCCGCCGTACCGGTTGGTCTCGGGGACCGGCTCGATGCCGTGCCCCTCCACCCGCAGGTCGCCGGGTGCGGCGGGCATCCGTCCGTCGAAGACGGCGGGCCGGCCGTCGGCGGGCAGCCCGCCGGAAACATGCGCCGATGGCATGGAAGACATCCCTCCGCCAGTATGAACTGGTTCAGGTTCGACGGGTGTGATCTCAGCCCTGGGACGGGCACCCCGTGTCCGGTACGACGCACACCCTAACCGCTCCCGGGGACCGGTCGGGAGCGGGTCCCGCCGCCGGAACCCGTGCCCGGTCCCCGCGTACGGCACGGGCGCCGCCCCGGGCCGCCGCGCGCCGAACCCCGCGGGGCGTCCCGCCCACCGCGGTCACCCGCCCGGACCGGCGCCCGGCCGGACCGTTTCGCAGCGCGGCGGGTGCCGCCCCTCGGTACTGTCGGAAGGGATCGCCGCTCGCTCTCCGCTCCCGGGTTCCCGGACCCCGGTGGCCGGGCGGAAGGAGGCAGGGTGCCGTGACCGTGATCTCCCTGAAGTCCGCGCAGGTGCGGGAAGGGCTCACCCTTCCGTACGCCGACGCCGGCTACCCCGGTGGTACACCGGTCGTCTTCGTGCACGGTCTGGCCGACTCCTGGTGGTCCTTCGAACCCCTCCTGAGGCGCCTTCCGGCGTCCCTGCACGGTTACGCGCCCACCCAGCGCGGGCACGGCGACGCCGGCCGGCCCCCGGAGGGCTACACCCCCGACGACTTCGCCGCGGACCTGGTGGCCTTCCTGGACGCGGTCGACATCCCCCGTGCCGTCCTGGTCGGGGCGTCCAGCGGCGGAGTGCCGGCCCGCATCGTCGCCGGCAGCCACCCCGACCGCATCGCGGGTCTGGTGCTGCTCGGCGTCCCCGGCACCCTCGCGGACAAACCGGCCGTCACCAGGCTGGTGAAGGCCATGGAAGCCCTGCCCGATCCCGTGCCCCGCGCGTTCGTCGAGGACTTCCTGGCCGGCACGGTGGCCCGCCCGATCGCCCGGGGCTTCGTCGAGACCATGATCGAGGAGAACCTCAAACTTCCCGCGTACGTCTGGAAGGACACCGCCCGCGGTCTCCTCGACGCCGATCTCCGCGCGACCCTCGCGGGCATCCTGGTGCCCGCCCTCGTCATCTGGGGCGAACAGGACGAGTTCCTGCCCCGTGAGGACCAGCGGACCATCCTGGACGCCATTCACGGCGCCGACTTCCTCGCCTACCCGGGGGCCGGTCACTGCGTCCACTGGGAACAGCCCGAGCGCGTGGTCGCCGACCTCGCCGCGTTCGTCACGCGGATCGAGCACCCCGGAACGCGGTAAGGCGCTTTCTGCCCCTGCTCGACAGGTGAACGACGTTGTTCCCGAGGTGAGTTGGAAGAGATCCCTCG
>NZ_KZ626857.1 GCF_002911015.1 Streptomyces populi | reverse complement strand
TAAGCCTCACAGCGCCGATGGTACTGCAGGGGGGACCCTGTGGGAGAGTAGGACGCCGCCGAACAAATTTTGAAGAAAACCCCCGTGCCGGGGATACCGGTACGGGGGTTTTCTGCGTTCAGGAACAGTTTTCCCGGAACCGAAAGCCGACCCCACGGGCCAGGGTTTCCTCGCTCTCGGTCCTCTACAGGTTCCGTCTTCTACAGGCCCCGTCTCCTACAGACGGCCTGCCGCCTTCAGGGCCAGATAGGCGTCAGCGAGAGCCGGTGCCAGGTCGTCCGGAGTCGCGTCGACGACGGTGACCCCGCGACGCCGCAGTGTTTCGGCCGTACGTCGGCGTCCGGCCTCGGCCTGGGCCGCCGCCGCTGCCTCGTACACCGCGTCGACGTCTCCCCGGGCCTTCGCCATGCGCGCGATGTGCGGGTCCGCGACCGATGCCAGCAGGACCGTGTGGCGCTGGGTGAGGCTGGAGAGGACGGGGAGCAGGCCCTCCTCCACAGGGGCGGCGTCGAGGGTCGTCAGAAGCACGATCAAGGAGCGGCGCGGCGTCGTACGCAGGGCCGTGGCGGTCAAGCCGCGGGCGTCCGTCTCGACGAGCTCCGGTTCGAGGCCGGCCATCGCGTCGACCAGGGACGGGAGGACGTCGCCCGCCGCACGGCCCTGGACGAGGGCGCGTACCCGGCGGTCGTAGGCGAGCAGGTCCACGCGGTCGCCGGCACGGGAGGCAAGGGCGGCGAGGAGCAGGGCCGCGTCCATGGAGGCGTCGAGGCGGGGGGCGTCGCCGACGCGGCCCGCGGAGGTGCGGCCGGTGTCGAGGACCAGCAGGATGTGGCGGTCGCGCTCGGGACGCCAGGTGCGTACGGCGACCGTCGTCCGGCGGGCCGTGGCGCGCCAGTCGATGGAACGGGTGTCGTCGCCGGGAACGTACTCGCGCAGACTGTCGAACTCCGTTCCCTCACCGCGCGTCAGCACGCTGGTGCGGCCGTCGAGTTCGCGGAGCCGGGCCAGTTTGGAAGGAAGGTGCTTCCGGCTGGTGAAGGGGGGCAGGACGCGTACGGTCCAGGGGACCTCGTGGCTGCCCTGACGGGAGAACAGGCCGAGGGGGCCGAACGAGCGGATCGTGACGCGGTCGGCGCGGCGGTCACCGCGGCGCGTGGGGCGCAGACGGGTCGTCAGACGGCGGCGTTCGCCGGCGGGGACCGTCAGGCGGTGGCGGGACGCCTCGACCTCCGTGCCGGGTTCCCAGCTGCTCGGCGGCCAGGCGTCCCGCAGGTGTGCGCGCAGCGGGCGGCCGGAGGGGTTGGTGACGGTGAGCGTGACGTCCGCGGATTCGCCGAGGCGTACCGAGGTGTCGCCGGAGCGGGTCAGGCCGAGGCGTCGTACGGGAGCCGCGAGGGCGGCGTCGCAGGCGCAGGCCAGGGCCAGCGGGACGTTGACGGCGAGGATGCCCGTCCAGCCCGGTCCCCAGATGCCGACGGGGAGGGCGCCCAGGGCCGCCAGGAGGGCGGCGCGTCCGGTGAGTGCCATCAGCGGGGGACGGGGACGTGGGCGAGGATCGCGTTGATGACGGAGTCGGCCGTCACGCCCTCCATCTCGGCCTCGGGGCGGAGCTGGACGCGGTGGCGGAGGGTCGGCAGGGCCAGGGCTTTGACGTCGTCGGGGATGACGTAGTCGCGGCCGGTCAGCCAGGCCCAGGCGCGGGCCGTGGCGAGCAGGGCGGTCGCGCCGCGCGGGGAGACGCCGAGGGTGAGCGACGGCGACTGGCGGGTCGCGCGGCACAGGTCGACGACGTAGCCGGTGATCTCGGGGGAGACCGTCGTCTTGGCGACCGCGGCGCGGGCGGCCTCGAGGTCGGCGGCGCCGGCGACCGGACGCAGTCCCGCGGCGCGCAGGTCGCGCGGGTTGAAGCCCTCGGAGTGGCGGGTGAGGACGTCGATCTCGTCCTGGCGGGAGGGCAGCGGGATCGTCAGTTTGAGCAGGAAGCGGTCCAGTTGGGCCTCGGGGAGCGGATACGTTCCCTCGTACTCGACCGGGTTCTGGGTCGCGGCGACCAGGAAGGGCTCGGGGAGCGGGCGGGGGGTGCCGTCGACGGTGACCTGGCGTTCCTCCATCGCCTCCAGCAGCGACGACTGGGTCTTGGGAGGCGTGCGGTTGATCTCGTCGGCGAGCAGGAGATTGGTGAAGACCGGGCCGGGCTGGAAGGAGAACTCGGCGGTGCGGGCGTCGTAGACGAGCGAGCCGGTGACGTCGCTCGGCATCAGGTCGGGGGTGAACTGGACGCGCTTGGTGTCGAGTTCCAGCGCGGACGCGAGCGCGCGGACGAGCAGCGTCTTGGCGACTCCGGGGACTCCTTCGAGGAGGACGTGTCCGCGGCACAGGAGGGCGACGACGAGGCCGGTCACGGCGGGGTCCTGGCCGACCACGGCTTTGGCGATCTCGGTGCGCAGGGCTTCCAGGGAGGAGCGGGCGGTGTCCGCGTCCCCGGAGCGCCCGGTGTACCCGGCTTTGTCGGTGGTCGGGTCCATCATGAAATGCGTACCTCTCTTTCGAGGGCGTCGAGTTGGTCGGCGAGGGAGACGAGGGCCGCGTCGTCGCGGGGCGGCGGTCCGAAGAGGAGCGGCAGCAGGGCCCCTGAGTCGCCGTCGAGGCGGGCGGCCAGGGCGGGGAGCAGGGTCTCGGGCGCGTGTGCCCGGGCCGGGGATACGCCGATGAGGGGGGCGAGGCGGGTGCGGGTGGCGGAGCGCAGAGCGGCGGCCGCGCGGTCGCGGGCGGAGGCCTTGCGGTAGAGGCGGGCGCGGCCTTCGGTGGTCTCGGAGGCGCGGATCGCGACGGGAAGCCGTTCGGGTACGAGGGGGCCCATGCGGCGTGCCCGCCACAGCGCCGCCAGGACGGCGGCGACGAAGAGCTGCACTGTGCCCCAGAGCCAGCCCGAGGGGATCAGGTCGAAGAAGCTCCGGCCGCCCGTGCCGGTGGCCGAGTCGTCGGAGAGCGAGGGGAGGTACCAGACCAGACGGTCGCGGGAGCCGAGGAGCTGGAGCGCGAGCGAGGCGTTGCCCTGCTCGTCGAGACGGTCGTTGGAGAGGATGTCGGGGGCGCCGAGCACGACGGTGTCCCCGCCCGCGGAGCCGGTCGGCACGCGCAGGAGCGTGGGCAGTCCGTCGCTCGGGTAGCAGGTGTCGGCGTCCGGGTCGGTGGTGGTGTAGCGGATGCCGCCCGTGTCGGCGGGGCCCGCCCGGCGGGCGGCGGGCAGTTCGCAGCGGGGGGAGAGCGTCGAGTCGAAGCTGACCGCGGGGTCGGCGGTGACGCCGGGGACGAGGGTGCCGATGGAGGGCGGTCCGGGGGAGACCAGGACCGTACGGCCGCCGGAGCGTTCCGTCGTCGTGCGCAGGAGGGTCTGCCGGCGCTCGGTCAGCAGGTCGGGGGCCGCGACCAGCAGGGTGGTGTCGGGGCCGGCCGCGGAGCGGGCCTCGTCGAGGGTGGTGACCACGCGGGTGGGGACGCCCCGGTCGGCGAGGAGCTGGGCGAGGGCCCTGCTGCCGGAGGGGTCGGCGGAGCGCGGGTCGAGGCGGCCGTGCCGGGCCTCCGAGCGGACCGCGGCTATCGCGACGGCGGCCACCAGCAGGAGGACGAGCGCGAGGACGACTCCGCGTGTGCGGGTCCACCACTGGCGGGCGGTGGGCGAGGACGAGGTGGGGGCAGGGGGCGAGGACGAGGTGGGAGCGGGGGCGGCCTCGGTCATGAGGTGGCTCCCGGGTGGCCGTCGTGGGCCGTGTTCCGGTCCGTGCCGCGGGTGTCGCCCGCGAGTACGGGCCTGGTGCGCTCCAGGTCGCGGTCGAGCTCGGTGAGGCGCTGGTACGCGCGCGGGTCCCCCGTCCTGCCGCCGTACGTGATGTCGTCGAAGTCGTGTGCGGCGGCGCGCAGCCGGTCGGTGTGGGAGGGCAGGGAGCGGCTCGCCTCCGCGGCTGCCTCGTCGGCCGTGCGGCCGGGGCGCGGGTCGAGGAGGGCGCGTTCCTCCAGGGACCGCACGACGGCGCGCATCCGTTCCTGGACGGCCTGGTTCCAGTGGCCCCGGGCGGCGTGCGCCTCGGCGGCGGCGCGGTGTTCGGCGGCGCTCCTGGGGCGGTCGTCGAAGAGGGCGGCGGACGGGACGGGGGTGCGGTGCGGGGTGCCCAGGCGCCACCACAGGGCGGCCACGACCGCCACGGCCGTGAGGACGATGACGACGAGCCCGAGCGTTCCGCCGGGTGTCGCGGCCGAGGCGGCGCCGAACAGCCGGTCGATCCAGTCCCAGAAGGCGTTCAGGGCACGCCGGACGAGGCCGGGGTCGTTCTCGTGGTACATCCGCTTGGACAGTTCGCGTCTGGCCGCCTCCCGGGCGGCCTCGCGCGGTGTCGTCACCGGTGGTGTGCCGTCGTGCCGTGACGCGAGGGCCGCTGCCGCACCGGTGCGCGGCCCCGCGAGTACCGCCGTGAGAACTCCCCCCGCCCCGTTCAACGCATCAGCTCCCCGGGGTGGTGCCGGAGGTCTCGCCGCCGTAGCCCTGGAGCCCGGCGGCCCGGGCCAGGTCGAGGTCGAGCGCCTCGCGGCGGATGCGCCGGTCGATGTACAGGAGCACCGTGACGCCCGCGGTGATCGGGAAGGTGATCATGGATCCGATGACCGAGCCGACGCCGCTGACGATGAGGAAGGTCCAGCCGAGGTCGCCGCCGGAGCTGTCGAGGAAGCCGGCGAAGCCGTCGCCGCTCAGTGCCGCGGCGAGGACGGCGAAGGGGATCACGATGATCGACGCCACGATGTTGGCGATGATCGTGGCGAGCAGCTGGATCCCGAACACCCGCCACCAGGAGCCGCGGACGAGTTTCGCGGAGCGGCGCATCGACTTCACGATGCCCTGCTTCTCCAGCATCAGGGCGGGAGAGGCGAGCGAGAAGCGGATCATCAGCCAGAGGGCGACGAAGCCCGCGGCGAAGGCGCCGAGGACGGCGAGCGCGACACCGGCCTCGTTCGAGCCGGCCGCCACGACGAGCAGGCCCGGAGCCGCTCCGGCGCCCAGGACCGCGACGGCGATGAGGGGCAGCAGCAGGGTCAGGCCGAACAGCTTGGCCAGCTGGGGACGGGCGTCCCGCCAGGCCTCGCCGGTGGTCACCGGCTTGCCGATCACGGCGCGGCTGGTCACCGAGGTGAGCAGGGCCGTCGCGACGATGGTGCCGAGCAGGGTGACGAGCAGGACGAGGCCGGAGCTGAGGAGGGTGTCGCCCATGGCCCGGGTCAGCTCGCCGAGGGTGGCGCTCGGGTCGTTCAGCGCCTCCGTGCTCGCGCTGTCGTCCAGGACGAAACCCTGGAGCAGGATGACGGCGACCTGCGTGACGACGGCGACGGCCAGGGAGATGCCGAGGACCGTGCGCCAGTAGCTGCGCATGGTCGAGACGGCGCCGTCCAGGATCTCGCCGACGCCGAGCGGGCGCAGCGGGATCACACCGGGCTTGGCGGCGGCCGGCCGGGCGCCCCACTGGCCGCCCCAGCCCGCGGGTCCGCCGGGTCCGGGGCCGTTCCACCCGCCGTGTCCGCCGTTCTGGCCGCCGGGGGGCCGACCGCCCCAGCCGGGTGCGGCGGGGGGCGGGGCCTGCGCGGGGGCCTGGGCGCCGGGCGCGGACCACTGGCCGGGCGGCGGCTGCTCCTTGGACCACTTCGAGGGCTGCTCGGGCGGGGTCGTTCCGTCCTGGTCGGCGGGCTCCGGGGTGCCGGAGGAGTCCGGCTCCTTCGCGCCGGAGGGGGCGGATCCGGGCGACGCCCAGCCCGGAGTGTCGTTCATCGTCGCTCCTTCACGGTGCCCGTTGCGCGGTCGCGGCGGCAGGTCGACAGCCATCGTGTCACGGCGCGCCCGGCGGGGGACGGGCCCCGTATGGGCTGCACACCTTCAATTGTCCGCCGGGTACGGGGCAGACTGGGCGGATGGCCGATCACTACGCGCAACCCCGCGAGAACGACGGGCCGACGGAGACACCCGCGATCCGCTGGCACGAACCGCCCGAAGGCCCCGTGGTGGTCCTTCTCGACCAGACGCGGCTTCCCGCGGAGGAGGTCGAGCTGGTGTGCACGGACGCCCCCGCGCTGGTGGAGGCGATCCGCACGCTCGCCGTGCGGGGGGCACCGCTGCTCGGGATCGCCGGGGCGTACGGCGTCGCGCTGGCCGCCGTACGCGGCTTCGACGTGGACGAGGCGGCCCTCGCGCTGGCCGGTGCCCGGCCGACCGCCGTGAACCTCGCGGTGGGTGTGCGCAGGGCGCAGGCGGCCCACCGGGCGGCGCTGGCCGCGGGCGGCGACGAGGCGGCGGCAGCGGCGGCGGCACTCCACGCGGCGCGGACGCTGCACCGCCAGGACGCCGAGGCGAGCTCCCGCATGGCCGGGCACGGTCTCGCGCTGCTCGACGAGCTGCTGCCGGGCGGCAGTCACCGCGTGTTGACGCACTGCAACACGGGCGCGCTGGTGTCCGGGGGTGAGGGCACCGCGTTCGCCGTGGCGCTCGCCGCGCACCGGGCGGGGAAGTTGCGGCGGCTGTGGGTGGACGAGACGCGGCCCCTGTTGCAGGGCGCCCGGCTGACGGCCTACGAGGCCGCCCGCAGCGGCATGGCGTACACCTTGCTCACGGACAACGCGGCGGGCTCCCTGTTCGCGTCCGGGGAGGTGGACGCGGTGCTGATCGGGGCCGACCGCATCGCCGCCGACGGTTCGGTGGCGAACAAGGTGGGGAGCTATCCGCTCGCGGTGCTGGCCAGGTACCACCACGTGCCGTTCGTCGTGGTGGCGCCGGTGACGACGATCGACCTGGACACGCCCGACGGCGCGTCCATCGAGGTCGAGCAGCGCGCGGGTCATGAAGTGACGGAGATCGCAGCTCCGCAGGTCCCGGTGGCGGGGGCGGAGCCGGGAGGAGGTATACCTGTGGCACCCCTGGGGACCCAGGCGTACAACCCGGCGTTCGACGTGACGCCGCCGGAGTTGATCACGGCGATCGTCACCGAAGAGGGCGTTGTTTCGCCCGTGACGGCTGAGGCTCTCGCCGAGCTGTGTGACTTGTCACGCCAGGTAACGATTTAGTTAATGGGATGATGTCGTTTATGAAGGGACGAGTCCTTGTCGTCGATGACGACACCGCACTGGCCGAGATGCTCGGCATCGTGCTGCGTGGTGAAGGTTTTGAGCCGTCTTTCGTAGCTGACGGCGACAAGGCGCTGGCCGCTTTCCGCGACGCCAAGCCCGACCTGGTGCTCCTGGACCTCATGCTGCCCGGACGGGACGGCATCGAGGTGTGTCGCCTGATCAGGGCGGAGTCCGGGGTGCCGATCGTGATGCTCACGGCGAAGAGCGACACCGTCGATGTCGTGGTCGGCCTCGAGTCGGGCGCCGACGACTACATCGTGAAGCCGTTCAAGCCAAAAGAGCTCGTGGCGCGGATCAGGGCGCGGCTGCGCCGTTCGGAGGAACCGGCGCCCGAACAGCTGTCGATCGGCGATCTCGTCATCGACGTCGCCGGTCACTCTGTGAAACGGGAAGGCATGTCGATCGCGCTGACGCCGCTGGAGTTCGACCTGCTGGTCGCCCTGGCGCGCAAGCCGTGGCAGGTGTTCACGCGTGAGGTCCTCCTGGAGCAGGTGTGGGGCTACCGGCACGCGGCGGACACCCGTCTGGTCAACGTGCACGTCCAGCGACTGCGCTCCAAGGTCGAGAAGGACCCGGAGCGTCCGGAGATCGTGGTGACCGTCCGAGGCGTCGGATACAAGGCAGGACCGAGCTGACATGTCATGGGACAGTGCCGCTTCGGCGTCCGCTGAGCAGGGGGATCGTTCGGGGCGGCCTGTCGGCCGGAAGATGAAGGGCTTTCGCTGGGAGCGGTTCTTCGAGGGAGGGCTGCTCCAGGGCGGGGTCCAGGGCAGCCCGGTCCTCAGGCTGCTCATACGCTGGGTGCGCCGTCCGCTGCTGCCCGTGATGCGGCTGTGGCGGCGCAACATCCAGCTCAAGATCGTCGCGACGACGCTGCTGATGTCGATGGGCGTCGTCCTGCTCCTCGGCTTCGTCGTGATCGGGCAAGTGCGCAACGGTCTGCTGGACGCCAAGGTGAGGGCCTCGCAGAGCCAGGCCACCGGTGGTTTCGCGGTGGCCAAGCAGCAGGCGGACGCCGAGGCGACGGCGAACGGCGACGACCGTTCGGCCGCGGCCGGCCGGCCGTCGAAGAACGTCAGCCAGTGGATGACCGACCTCGTCGTGTCCCTCTCCAGCGGCGGGCAGGGCGCCTTCGACGTCGTGACGCTCAACTCCACCGCCTCGGGCGACGGCAGCGGCGGTCTCGCACCGCGGTCCTCGAGCCAGGTCGACCCGACGGCGAGCATCCCCGAGAACCTGCGGGCCCGGATCGACAAGAGCATCTCCGCGGCGCAGAGCTACACCCGCGTCGTCTACAAGGACGACAAGGAGTCCCAGCCGGCCCTGGTCATCGGCAAGCAGGTGAGCGACCCCAACGGGGACGCGTACCAGCTCTACTACCTCTTCCCGCTGACGCAGGAGGAGAAGTCGCTGAGCCTGGTCAAGGGCACGCTCGCGACGGCCGGACTGTTCGTCGTGGTGCTCCTCGGGGCCATCGCCTGGCTCGTGGTGCGTCAGGTCGTCACCCCGGTGCGGATGGCGGCCGGGATCGCCGAGCGGCTCTCCGCCGGACGCCTCCAGGAACGTATGAAGGTCACCGGCGAGGACGACATCGCACGCCTGGGCGAGGCCTTCAACAAGATGGCGCAGAACCTCCAGCTGAAGATCCAGCAGTTGGAGGACCTGTCCCGGATGCAGCGGCGCTTCGTGTCCGACGTGTCGCACGAGCTGCGCACGCCGCTGACCACCGTGCGCATGGCCGCCGACGTCATCCACGACGCGCGCGTGGACTTCGACCCCGTGACCGCGCGGTCGGCGGAACTGCTCGCCGACCAGCTGGACCGCTTCGAGACGCTCCTCGCCGACCTGCTGGAGATCAGCCGGTTCGACGCGGGCGCGGCGGCGCTGGAGGCCGACGCCATCGACCTCAGGGAAGTCGTACGACGGGTGGTCGGCGGGGCCGAGCCGCTCGCCGAGCGCAAGGGCACGCGCATACGTGTCGTCGGCGACCAGCAGCCGCTGATCGCCGAGGCGGACGCCCGGCGGGTCGAGCGGGTGCTGCGCAACCTCGTCGTCAACGCCGTGGAGCACGGCGAGGGCAAGGACGTCGTCGTCAAGCTCGCCGCGGCGGGCGGAGCGGTCGCGATCGCGGTCCGCGACTACGGCGTCGGGCTCAAGCCGGGCGAGGCGACCCGGGTGTTCAGCCGCTTCTGGCGGGCCGACCCGGCACGCGCGCGTACCACCGGCGGCACGGGGCTGGGACTGTCCATCGCCCTGGAGGACGCACGGCTGCACGGCGGCTGGCTCCAGGCATGGGGCGAGCCCGGCGGCGGTTCGCAGTTCCGGCTCACCCTGCCGCGGACGGCGGACGAGCCCCTCAGGGGATCGCCGATACCCCTGGAGCCCAAGGACTCCCGGCGCAACCGCGGACTCGACGACGCCGGTCTGCCGCACGGCGGCGCCACGAAGCTCGCCACGGTCCCCGTGCAGCAGGCCGGGGCCGCGTCCGACCCGATTCCGCCTCGCGGGGCCATGGCCCCGCGGCTGGCCGGGACCGCGGCCACGGCCGATCCGACCGCGTTGCCGGGCAACGGCGCCCGCGTGGTGCCCCGGCCCGCCGGGACGCTGCGCCGTCAGGAAGAGACATCCGGCACGGGCCGGGAACGGACCGCACAGGAGCGGGGGCAGGACGGCGACACGCCGGAGGAGCTCGGACATGGGGAGGCATTTCGTGGGCGCTGACCGCGGGGGGAACGGTGTCCGCGGACGCCGTTCGGTGAGCGTCGTGGTGTACGCGGCTTGTGGGGCCCTGCTGGTGGCGGGGTGCGCCTCGATGCCGGACAGCGGGGACCTGCGCGGGGTGGAGTCCACCCCGCGCCAGGACCCGCAGGTCCGCGTCTACGCCGTGCCGCCGCATCCCGGTGCCTCGGCGGCGGAGATCGTGCAGGGCTTCCTGGAGGCGCTGACCAGCGACGACGCCAAGTACGAGACGGCCGGCAAGTACCTCACCGACAGCGCGCGCAAGACATGGGACCCGTACCGTTCGACGACGGTCCTCGCGGACGCGCCGGAGCCCGTGGGAGCGCCCTCGGGGACCAAGGACGGCAGTCGTGACGTCCTGTTCCGGCTGAACGGCAGCAAGGTCGCCACCGTGGACGGCCGGCACGCGTACGGGCCGGACTCCGGCCAGTACAGCGGATCGGTGCACCTGACCAAGCTGAAGAGCAACAAGCAGTGGCGTATCGACGGGCTGCCGCAGGGCGTGGTGATGGGCGCGTCGGACTTCCAGCGCAACTACATGTCCGTGAACAAGTACTACTACGCGTCGAACGGGAACTCCGGGACCGGCCGTCCCCTGGGGACCGTCGCCGACCCGGTCTACGTGCGCGCGCAGGTGGACCCGATGACACAGATCGTGCGCGCGCTCCTGAAGGGGCCCACGAGGTGGCTGGACCCGGTGGTCAGGTCGAGCTTCCCCTCGGGCACGGAACTGAAGAACGGCGACGTGTCACTGTCGCCCGACGACCGCAACAGCGTCACGGTGCCGCTGAACGCGAAGGCCGACCGCGTCGGAAGCACCCAGTGCCGGGAGATGGCGGCCCAGATCCTCCTCACCCTCCGGGACCTGACCCCCACGGGCGTCGACGAGGTGGAGCTCCAGCGGGCGAACGGTTCGCAGCTGTGCGTGCTGACCAAGGCCAAGGCCGAGAGCGTCGCCCTGCACGGTACGGGCGAGCACCCCGAGTACCAGTACTTCATCGATCACGACCAGAGGCTCGTGCGGATGCCCGGCGGCAACCGTGACAAGAAGCCCGAGCCGGTGCCCGGCGCGCTGGGCGAGGGCGGCAAGAAGCTGCGGGCGGCCGCGGTGTCGCGGGACGAGGACACCGCCGCGGGGGTGTCGGCCGACGGCCGGAACCTGTACGTCGGGTCGCTGGTGCCGGGCGGTTCGCTCGCCGAGCCGGTGGTGCGCAGCCAGGGCGCGACGGCCGACGACCGGCTGACGACCCCGAGCTGGGACGCGAGCGGCGATCTGTGGGTGGCCGACCGCGACCCGAAGAACCCCAGGCTGCTCCTGCTGCGCAAGGGCGCGGGCGAGCCCGTCGTCGTGCAGGCGCCGGTGCTCGACGGGCGCGTCGAGGCGGTGCGGGTGGCCGCCGACGGTGCGCGCATCGCGCTGATCGTCGAGAAGGACGGGAAGAGCTCGTTGCAGATCGGGCGCATCGAGCGGTCCAAGCAGGACGAGCCCGACGGCGCGTTCATCTTCGAACCGCGCTCCGTGGCGCCCCAGCTCGAGGAGGTCACGGCCATGTCCTGGGCCGGGGACAGCCGCCTCGTGGTGGTCGGCAGCGAGAAGGGCGGCGTGCAGCAGATGCAGTACGTCCAGGTCGACGGCTCCACCCCGCTGGGCACCTCGCCCTCCGCGCTGGCCAACGTCAAGGAGATCGCCGCGTCCGAGGACGAGCAGCTGCCGCTGGTGGCGCACTCGGACACGGACGGGATCGTGCGGCTGTCGGCGGGGGAGCAGTGGCAGAAGGTGGTCCAGGACGGGACGGCACCGGTCTATCCGGGGTAGCGCCGTGTGCGTCAGAGGTGGGCCCGTCCGGTCTCCGGGCGGGCCCACCGCCGTTCCGGGAGCCGTCCACAGCCGGTGCTCCAGGGTTTTCCACAGGGGTGGCCGAACGGGCCGGGCGTCGGCACAGTGGTGGTCATGCGGGGGTGGTGGCGGGACCTCACGGATCTGGTGCTGCCGGCCGAGTGCGGAGGCTGCGGAAGGCCTCGCACGGTGCTCTGTCCCGGGTGCCGTGCCGTCCTGACGGGGGCCGCTCCGTGCCGGGTGCGACCGGCGCCCGAGCCGGCCGGGCTGCCTGTCGTGCACGCGGCGGCTCCTTACGGGGACGAGGTGCGGGCCGTGCTCCTCGCCCACAAGGAACGGGGTGCGCTGGCCCTGGCGGCACCCCTGGGCGCTGCCCTCGCGGGGGCCGTGCGAGCGGGTACGGGGCCGGTGGGACGCCCTGGTCCGGCGGGGCGGTCCCCGGCTTCGCGGGAACGGCCGGTGCTGCTCGTACCGGTGCCGTCGGCGCGGTGGGCGGTCCGGGCGCGGGGCCATGATCCGGTGCGGCGGATCGCTCTCGCGGCGGCGGGCGAGCTGCGGCGCACGGGGACGCCGGCCCGGGTGCTCGGGGTGCTGCGGCAGCGGCGTGCCGTGGCCGACCAGGCCGGGCTGAACTCCCGTCAGCGGGCGGTGAACCTGGCGGGTGCCCTGGAGGTCGTCGCCGGGGGCGAGCGGCTGCTGGCCGGGGGAGGCCGGATCGTGCTGGTGGACGACCTGATGACGACGGGGGCGTCGCTGGCGGAGGCGGCGCGGGCGGTGCGGGGCGCGCGGCCGGACGCGCGGGCGCTGCTATGGACGGGTGAGAGGACGGGACGGGCGGAGATGTACGGACGAATCGTGGGTAGGGAGCAGGCCGAAGGAACGAGCGGTGGCGCGGTCTGTTCGGCCGTGATCGCGGCACCTCTGGACGCCTTCGAAATAAACCGGAACTGACCGAGAACTTGCATCGTTGCAGGTAATACGAGAGTCAATTCACCTGAACGGAGGTACGTATCAGTAGAGGGTGACGACATCCGTCCGGGCGAGATATGTTCGGTTGTGAGGCAATGGCGCAGGCCGTACCTCGCGCATCCGAGTGCCGAAGCGTGACTTTCCGGCAATCACCCGCATCGGTGGGGTGGAGATCTTGTCCTTGGGGGAGGAGGAGGTGAAAGTCACCGAGTCCGAGGTTCCGGGGCTCACCGGAATCTGGTGCAAAAGGGAGATGCTCCGCCAGTGGAGCGGGGCTATCCGGGAACGGAGTTCTGCGTGGACATCGTCGTCAAGGGCCGCAAGACCGAGGTGCCCGAGCGGTTCCGCAAGCACGTGGCCGAGAAGCTGAAGCTGGAGAAGATCCAGAAGCTCGATGGCAAGGTGATCAGCCTCGACGTCGAGGTGTCCAAGGAGCCCAACCCCCGACAGGCCGACCGCAGTGACCGGGTGGAGATCACGCTCCACTCCCGCGGACCGGTGATCCGGGCGGAGGCGGCGGCAAGCGACGCGTATGCAGCACTCGACCTGGCTGCGGACAAGCTCGAGGCCAGGCTGCGCAAGCAGCACGACAAGCGTTACACCCGCCGTGGCAACGGCAGGATCTCGGCAGCCGAGGTCGCCGACGTCGTCCCGGGTGCCGCGACCCTGAACGGCAGCGGCGACGTCGTCCGTGACGAGGAGCCGGACGCCGTGCCCACCAAGAAGATCGGCTCTCTCGAGATCATGGGCGAAGGCCCCTGTGTCGTCCGGGAGAAGACCCACGTGGCCGCACCGATGACGCTCGACCAGGCGCTCTACGAGATGGAGCTGGTCGGGCACGACTTCTACCTCTTCGTCGACTCCGAGACCAAGGAGCCCAGCGTCGTCTACCGGCGCCATGCGTACGACTACGGGGTCATCCACCTCAGCACGGAAGCGATGGTCGCCCAGGGCGGAGCGGACGCGCCGGGCGGCGCGCTCGGCGGCTGACCGTCCACGGTGACGGATGAGCCGGTGCCCCTGGAGCGTGAGTGCGCCCCCAGGGGCACCGGTGTGCGACCACTTCACGTCCCGCTCCGTCACCCCGCCGCCGTCCGGACATGGAATCATGGCCGCACCGGCCCAACCGGTGGGCCGTTGCCTTGGGTTGGCGATGCCACGGAAACACAGGCCACGGCCTTCAGGGGGAGGAACGATGGCGGACAGCTTCGGACCGATGCGTGCCGGTGGTACTGACGACGGAGTCGTCGCCTCCGGCCCGGACGGGGACCCTTCACGTGAGGAGCCCATCAGGGTCCTCGTCGTGGACGACCACGCCCTCTTCCGCCGAGGCCTGGAGATCGTGCTCGCCGCCGAGGAGGACATCCAGGTCGTCGGGGAGGCGGGTGACGGGGCGGAGGCGGTCGACAAGGCCGCCGACCTGCTGCCCGACATCGTGCTGATGGACGTGCGGATGCCCAAGCGCGGCGGTATCGAGGCGTGCACCTCCATCAAGGAGGTGGCCCCCAGCGCGAAGATCATCATGCTGACGATCAGCGACGAGGAGGCCGACCTCTACGACGCGATCAAGGCGGGGGCGACCGGGTACCTCCTCAAGGAGATCTCCACGGACGAGGTGGCCACGGCCATCCGCGCGGTGGCCGACGGGCAGTCGCAGATCAGCCCGTCGATGGCGTCGAAGCTCCTCACCGAGTTCAAGTCGATGATCCAGCGGACCGACGAGCGCCGGCTGGTGCCGGCGCCGCGGCTCACCGACCGTGAGCTGGAGGTCCTCAAGCTGGTGGCCACGGGGATGAACAACCGTGACATCGCCAAGGAGCTGTTCATCTCCGAGAACACCGTGAAGAACCACGTGCGCAACATCCTGGAGAAGCTGCAACTGCACTCCAGGATGGAGGCCGTGGTGTACGCGATGCGGGAGAAGATCCTCGAGATCCGCTAGACGTCACCCCAGGATGCGGACGAGCTCCGCGGCCAGTGGTTCGCGCAGGTCGGGAGCGTCCACCCGCTCGACCCGCACGTCCGTGCAGTCCACCCAGCCCGCGGCCTCCGCCAGGGCCTGAGCCACCGCCGGGACCGCCTTCGCACCGTCCAGGGTGACCTGCCTGGCGACCAGCGTGCGACCCTCCCGGGCCGGATCGACCCGGCCGACGAGCCGGCCCCCGGCCAGGACCGGCATCGCGAAGTAGCCGTGGATCCGCTTCGGTCTGGGCGTGTACGCCTCCAGCCGGTGCGTGAAGTCGAAGATCCGCTCCGTGCGCGCCCGCTCCCAGATGAGGGAGTCGAACGGCGACAGGAGCGTCGTACGGTGGCGGCCGCGCGGGACCGTCTCCAGCGCCGCCGGGTCCGCCCACGCGTCACCGGCCGGTCTTCCGCCCGAACCGCCGGCGCCCTTTCCGGCCGCGGCCCTGCCCCAGCCCTCCACCGTCACGGCGACCAGGCCCGAGTCCGCGATCACCGCGTCGACCTGCTCCAGCTTGAGGCGGTGGTAATCGGCGATGTCCGCGCGGGTGCCGACACCGAGGGACCGGCCGGCGAGGCGGACGAGACGGCGCACGCACTCCCTGTCGTCCAGTTCGTCATGGAGCAGCGGCTCGGGGATCGCGCGCTCCGCCAGGTCGTAGACCCGCTTCCAGCCGCGCCGCTCCACGCACACCACCTCGCCGTACATCAGCGCGCGCTCGACGGCGACCTTCGTGCCCGACCAGTCCCACCACTCGCTGGTCTTCTTCGCCCCGCCCAAGTCCGTGGCCGTGAGGGGTCCTTCGGCGCGCAGCTGCTTGACGACCTGGTCGTAGGCGCCGTCGGGCAGGTCGTGGTTCCAGTGCGGGCGGGCGCGGTAGGCGCGGCGGCGGAACGCGAAGTGGGGCCACTCCTCCACGGGCAGGATGCAGGCCGCGTGGGACCAGTACTCGAAGGCGTGCGGTGCCGGGGGTGTCTCGGCGGACGGTGTGCCGGCGGGCGGCGCGGACGTCCAGTAGGCCTGTTCGACGGTCTTGCGGCCGACGGCGCCGAGACGGGCGTACGGGATCAGTTCGTGGGACCGGGCGAGGACGGAGATCGTGTCGAGCTGGACCGCGCCGAGGTGCCGCAGGACCCCGCGGACGCCCGCCCTGCGGTCCGGGGCGCCCAGGAAACCCTGCGCCCGCAGGGCGATGCGGCGGGCTTCGTCCGCGGAGAGTTCGGTGGTGGGACGCGGGAGACTCGTCATGCCCACACGGTAGGCGGTGCCACTGACAACCGGGGCGCCCGCGGACCGGTCGCGGGGTCCGGCGCGGGGTACGGCGCCGGGACCCGTACGGAGCTCACCTGGCCGGCAGGTACGGAGCCGTCGAGGGGAGGCCCAGGTCGGAGGGGAGCAGCGAGCCCACCCAGCAGTCCCTGCGCACGCCCTTGTTGTTGAGGGCGGAGCGGAGGGTCCCCTCGACGGTGAAGCCGGCGCGTTCGGCCACCCCGCGGGAACCGGTGTTGCCGACCTCGGCGCGCCATTCGACACGGTCGACGGACAGGTCCGTGAAGGCCCAGCGGGAGGCGGCGACGGTGGCCTCGGCGATGTAGCCGTTGCCGCGGTGCTCCTTCGCCGCCCAGTAGCCCACCTCGGCGACGCCCAGGGAGCGCATGGTGATGGAGAGCATGCCCGCCAGCTCCCCGGAGGGGAGGAAGATCCCGAAGGTGAAGGCCGAACCGTCCGCCCAGCCCTCGGGCACCGTCTGGTCCGTGAAGCCCGACGCGTGCTCGAGCAGATAGGGCGACGGGATCGTGGTCCAGCGCTGGATGTCGGGATCCTGGGCGGCCGCGAAGACGGCGTCGGTGTCCTCCACGCCCACGGCGCGCAGGACGAGACGGTCGGTGGTCAGCGTGACGGGGTCCATCGGCCGATTCTGCTCGGGCATCCGGAAGGACGCCATTCCTTTGCCCTGGGTGATCGGTTCGCTACTTTTCGCTGTATGGGCGCGGCACCTTCGGCGGCACCCGTCCGTTGTCCTAGTGGCTGTCACCGGCAGACCTCCCGGCGCGGTGTGGTCCTCGCTTACGATGGCCGTTGCTCAAGCTGTGATTTGAATCTGTCATTGAAACCGACCGTCCCAGGCCCGACCGGCAAGGAGACAAACCCCCGTGTCCGTCCTCTCGAAGATCATGCGTGCAGGCGAAGGCAAGATCCTGCGCAAACTGCACCGCATCGCGGACCAGGTCAACTCCATCGAAGAGGACTTCGTCGACCTCTCCGACGCCGAGCTGAGGGCCCTCACCGATGAGTACAAGCAGCGGTACGCCGACGGCGAGAGCCTCGACGACCTGCTGCCCGAAGCCTTCGCGACCGTTCGCGAGGCGGCCAAGCGCGCCCTCGGCCAGCGTCACTACGACGTGCAGATCATGGGCGGCGCCGCGCTCCACCTCGGCTATGTCGCGGAGATGAAGACCGGTGAGGGCAAGACCCTCGTCGGCACCCTGCCCGCGTACCTGAACGCCCTCTCCGGAGCCGGCGTCCACCTCATCACGGTCAACGACTACCTGGCCGAGCGCGACTCCGAGATGATGGGCCGCGTCCACAAGTTCCTCGGGCTCGAGGTCGGCTGCATCCTCGCCAACATGACTCCGGCCCAGCGCCGTGAGCAGTACGCGTGCGACATCACGTACGGCACGAACAACGAGTTCGGCTTCGACTACCTGCGCGACAACATGGCCTGGTCCCAGGACGAACTCGTCCAGCGCGGCCACAACTTCGCGATCGTCGACGAGGTCGACTCCATCCTCGTCGACGAGGCCCGGACGCCGCTGATCATCTCCGGCCCGGCCGACCAGGCCACCAAGTGGTACGGCGACTTCGCCAAGTTGGTCATCCGCCTGAAGAAGGGCGAGCCCGGCAACCCGCTGAAGGGCATCGAGGAGACCGGCGACTACGAGGTCGACGAGAAGAAGCGCACCGTCGCCATCCACGAGTCCGGTGTCGGCAAGGTCGAGGACTGGCTGGGCATCGACAACCTCTACGAGTCGGTGAACACCCCGCTCGTCGGTTATCTGAACAACGCCATCAAGGCCAAGGAACTGTTCAAGAAGGACAAGGACTACGTCGTCATCGACGGCGAAGTCATGATCGTCGACGAGCACACCGGCCGTATCCTCGCCGGCCGCCGCTACAACGAGGGCATGCACCAGGCGATCGAGGCGAAGGAAGGGGTGGACATCAAGGACGAGAACCAGACGCTCGCCACGATCACCCTGCAGAACTTCTTCCGCCTCTACAAGCGCCACGACCACAACGGCAAGGAAGTGCCCGGTCTCTCCGGCATGACCGGTACGGCGATGACCGAGGCCGCCGAGTTCCACCAGATCTACAAGCTCGGTGTCGTCCCGATCCCGACCAACCGGCCGATGCAGCGCAACGACCGGTCGGACCTGATCTACCGCACGGAGATCGCCAAGTTCGACGCGGTGGTCGACGACATCGCCGAGAAGCACGAGAAGGGCCAGCCGATCCTCGTCGGTACGACGTCGGTCGAGAAGTCCGAGTACCTCTCGCAGCAGCTCTCCAAGCGGGGCATCCAGCACGAGGTGCTGAACGCCAAGCAGCACGACCGGGAGGCGACGATCGTCGCCCAGGCCGGTCGCAAGGGTGCCGTCACCGTCGCGACCAACATGGCCGGCCGTGGTACCGACATCAAGCTCGGCGGCAACCCCGAGGACCTCGCGGAGGCGGAGCTGCGCCAGCGCGGCCTCGACCCCGAGGAGCACATCGAGGAGTGGGCGCACGCCCTGCCCGCGGCCCTGGAACGGGCCGAGGCGGTGGTGAAGGCCGAGAAGGACGAGGTCCACGACCTCGGCGGGCTCTACGTGCTGGGCACCGAGCGGCACGAGTCGCGGCGCATCGACAACCAGCTCCGCGGTCGAAGCGGCCGTCAGGGAGACCCGGGCGAGTCCCGCTTCTACCTCTCCCTGGGCGACGACCTGATGCGCCTGTTCAAGGCGCAGATGGTCGAGCGCGTCATGTCGATGGCGAACGTGCCGGACGACGTACCGATCGAGAACAAGATGGTCACGCGCGCCATCGCCTCCGCCCAGTCGCAGGTCGAGCAGCAGAACTTCGAGACCCGCAAGAACGTCCTGAAGTACGACGAGGTGCTCAACCGGCAGCGCGAGGTCATCTACGGCGAGCGCCGTCGCGTGCTGGAGGGCGAGGACCTCCAGGAGCAGATCCAGCACTTCATGGACGACACCATCGACGCCTACATCGCGGCCGAGACCGCCGAGGGCTTCGCCGAGGAGTGGGACCTCGACCGGCTGTGGGGCGCCTTCAAGCAGCTCTACCCGGTGAAGGTCACCGTCGACGAGATGGAGGAGGAGGCCGGCGACCGTTCCGGTCTGACCGCCGAGTTCATCTCCGAGTCCATCAAGGACGACATCCACGACCAGTACGCGTCCCGCGAGGAGCAGCTCGGCTCCGAGATCATGCGTGAGCTGGAGCGCCGGGTCGTGCTGTCGGTCCTGGACCGCAAGTGGCGTGAGCACCTCTACGAGATGGACTATCTCCAGGAGGGCATCGGCCTGCGTGCGATGGCCCAGAAGGACCCGCTGGTCGAGTACCAGCGCGAGGGCTTCGACATGTTCAGCGCCATGATGGACGGCATCAAGGAGGAGTCCGTCGGCTACCTGTTCAACCTGGAGGTCCAGGTCGAGCAGCAGGTCGAGGAGGTCCCGGTCCAGGACTCCGTGCCGTCCCCGGCCCAGCAGGAAGCGGTCCCCGCGGGCGCGGCGCGGCCCGAGATCCGTGCCAAGGGCCTCGATGCCCCGCAGCGCCCGGACCGGCTGCACTTCTCCGCGCCGACCGTGGACGGCGAGGGCGGCATCGTCGAGGGCGACTTCGCCAGCGACGAGCCCGTGCGGTCCGAGGCGGACGGCCTCACGCGCGCGGAGCGCCGCAAGCAGCAGAAGGGCGGCGTGCGTCGCCGCAAGAAGTGAGTGAGGGTCGCCTGCGGCGGGCAGTACCGCGGCACGCGACCGGATGACACGGGAAGGGCCGGACACCTGGTGTCCGGCCCTTCCCGTGTCCGGGCCACCGTCCGGGGTCGGCTGTGGACACCGCGGGCCGGGGGCCGACGGCCCGTGGCCCGGACGTGGCGCGACGGCGCCGTTCAGCCCCGGGGGCGGGGGGTGCGCGGGCCGCCGAGCTCGATGGCGGTGCAGCGCCAGCGGAGGTCGGGTCCCTGTTCCAGCCGGAAGGCCATGGCGCGGAGCTGGTCGCCGGCGCCGATGCGGGCGAAGGCCTCGACGGCGTCCGGGCGTGCGACGTAGTAGCCGACGTCGCGTACGACGGGACGGGGACCCCGGGTGCGCAGAGGGCCGAGTTCGGCGAGCCGGACCAGTTCGTCGTAGGCCCGGCCCGCGGTGTGGCGCAGCATGCAGTGGACGGGGCGGGCGCCGCTCAGCACGGCCAGCAGACGTTCGGCGAAGACATCGGTGGGGCGGGGCCGGGGAGCCGGACGCAGAGGCGCTTCGGCGGACGACGCGGTGAGCGGCCGGGCCCCGCCCCGCGCCGTCGCCGGGGACCCGTCGTCCTCCCTCACGGTCACCGGCGCGCGGCCACCGGCCGGTGCCAGGAGGGCCGGGGGCCGCGGGGACGAGGGGGTGCGGGCGGGGGACGGGTTCGTGTCCTGCGGCGGGCGTCCGCCCGGGGTCCTGGCGGGGGTGCCCGTGCCCGGGGTGCGGGGCGGGGAGCCGCCGGGGCGCCGGGAGTCCTGACGGCCGGGCGGCCGGGTGCCCGGGTGGCGCCTCGTCCTGGTCATCACCTTGTTCATGCGTCGTCCCCGTTCGTCGTCCGGACCGGTCGGCACCGGCGGGTACCAGTCGGTAACTTTGGTGTCGGGGATCTTGTACGAGCCGGGAGGGGGCCCGCGCAAGGACGGCGGGAGCGCGTCGCGGCGGCCGGAAAGTTCACCTATCAGGGTTGCCGGGAGGGGCGGAACCCTTGGCGGCACGGGGGAGGACCGGGTGAATCGTCGGCGTGGGGTGGACGCCACGGAGAGTGTCGCCGGGACCTCGAAAGGGGACACCCGCACGTATCCTGAAGTCCCTCCCGGAGGCGCGGGACGGCCCTCCCCGGAGTGCTCGGACCGCGTGACCCCGGAGCCCCGACTACGAAAGCGGCCAGCCATGCGCGTCTACGTCCCCCTGACCCTCTCCGGTCTCGCCGAGGCGTACAAGACGGGAGAGCTGGAGACGGGACCGTTCACCGCGTACGCCGTCACGCCCGCCCTGCGCGAGTGGTACCTCTCCGACGACATCGAGGAACTGGAGTACGCGGCGCTGAGCCGCGCCGCACTGGCCTCGCTGCGGCTCCTGGCGGCCGAGCCGGAGGCCGCCCGGCGCCGGGTCGTCGTCGCGGTCGACGTCCCGGACCGGGCCGCGGCCGCCGACCCCGACCGCGGACTCGATCCCGCGGCGCTCGGCGAGGTGCGGGTCTCCCAGGACGTGACCCTGGCCAAGGCGGCCGCCGTGCACGTCGACGCGGCCGACGCCGAGGCGGACGTGACCGCGGCCGCGTCCGCGGTCGGCGCGGCGGACGCCGGGGACGACGACGCCCAGTTCGTGGTCGACGGCGCGGAGGACCACGAACTGCTGTGGTTCGCCACGCAGGAGGTCCCCGGCCTGGTCGGCCTCGGGGAGTAGCCGCCCGGTCCCCTCCCGTCACGCCGTGCTGTCGGTGGCGGGGGGTACTTTCTCCGTATGGGGAAGCAAGGAGAAGCGCACATTGTGTGGGACTGGAACGGCACGCTGTTCCACGACAATGACGCGATCATCGGGGCGACGAACGCGGCGTTCGCCGAGCTGGGACTTGAGCCGATCACCCTGGAGCGGTACCGGGCGATGTACTGCGTGCCCGTGCCGAAGTTCTACGAGCGGCTGATGGGACGGCTGCCGTCGGACACCGAGTGGCAGCTCATGGACGAGACCTTCCACCGGTACTACGCCGAACACCGCAGGGCGTGCGGGCTCACCGTCGGGGTGCCCGCCCTGCTCGCCGGATGGGCGGCGGGGGGCCGCAGCCAGTCCATCCTGAGCATGTACGTGCACGAGGAGCTGGTCCCGCTGGTGCGGGGCTTCGGGATCGAGTCGCACTTCCTGCGGGTGGACGGGCGCACCGGGCCCTCCGGCGGCAGCAAGGCCGAGCACATGGTGCGCCACCTCGCCGCCCTCGCCGGTGTCGAACCGGCCCGGGTGGTGGTGATCGGCGACGCGCTGGACGACGCCACGGCCGCACGGCACGTCGGTGCCGGGGCCGTCCTCTACACCGGGGGCTCCCACAGCCGCGCCAGCCTGGAGGAGGCCGGCGTCCCCGTGGTGGACAGCCTGGAGGAGGCGGTCGAGGAGGCCGGCCGGCTGGCGGCCTGAGGACCGGCCGCGCCCGTCGGTCCACAGGGACGTCAGTCCACCGGGACCCTGGAGCGCAGCACCTTGAGGAACTCGCGCATCCAGGCGGAGTGGTCCGGCCAGGCGCGGGCGGAGACCAGGGTGCCGTCGACGACGGCCTCCGCGTCCTGGAACGTGGCGCCCGCCGCCTGCATGTCGAGTTCCAGTGCGGGGTAGGCCGTGACGCGGCGCCCGCTCAGGCTGTCGACGGACGCGGTCAGCAGGGGGCCGTGGCAGATCTGGGCCACCGGCTTGTCCGCGTCGAAGAACGACTTCAGGATCTTGCGGAGTTCGAGGTCGTTGCGGAGGTACTCCGGGGCGCGCCCGCCAGGGATGACCAGGGCGGCGTACGCGCCGGGGTCGACCTCCGCGAAGGCCAGGTCCGCGGGCCAGGTGTAGCCCGGCTTCTCGGTGTACGTGTCGAAGCCCGGCTCGAAGTCGTGGACCACGAACTGGAGCTTCTTGCGGGTGGGGGCCGCGATGTGGACCTCGTACCCCTCCTCGCGCAGACGCTGGTAGGGATAGAGGACTTCCAGCGACTCCGCCGCGTCGCCGGTGACAATGAGGATCTTCGCTGCCATGGTGCTGCGCTCCCGTCGGCCGTCCTTGAGCGTTCCGTCCGCCGTCCCGGTCAACCGCCTCCGGGGCAGGTGCGTGCCACGGGGCAGAACACTGCCCGTAGGACGACGGTAGCCCGCGGTCGGCCCGCACTGCATGCCGTCGCCTCGTTCGTCCCTGTGCATAGTGTCAAAGTTCCACCCCCGGTTTTGTACACATACGGCTCATGACGACTCCCCGGTCGGGGGCGATAGCCTGGTGGCGTGATCAGCGCGATATCTCGCGGGGGCATCGTCGCCCCTGCCCCGCGCCCGGAGCGCACGGACGACATCCGTGACCGGGCGTCGATCGCTGATTCTCACGGGCGGGACGGGATCATGACGGCTGCCGCATGCGCGAGCGGAAACGCGGCGAGCGCCGGCGACAGCGCGGTCCGTACGTCGACGGCACCCCGGGAACGGACGGCGCCGGAAGCGGCGTCACCGTCTCCAGGGGGGTCGGAAATGGCCGATACCACCCCGCCCATCTCACCTTGCGGCATAGCGTCGGAGCAGACCGGACACCCCGTGTCACGGCGTTGCGTCGGAAGCGACGAGACCGTATTTCCTTCAACGTCACGCAACGGCGCGCGACAGGAGCCAGAGGACAATGCAGACCAAGCTGGACGAAGCCAAGGCCGAGCTGCTCGAGAGGGCCGCCCGGGTAGCTGAGAACAGCCCGGTCGGGGGGCACCTACCGACTGGGACGACGGGCGAGGGCACCCCCGACCGGGACACCGTGCTCGCGTTCCTCCAGCGCTACTACCTGCACACGGCCCCGGAGGACCTCACCGACCGCGACCCGGTCGACGTCTTCGGAACGGCCTTCTCCCACTACAGACTGGCCGAGACGCGCCCTCAGGGCACGGCCAACGTGCGCGTGCACACGCCCACCGTCGAGGAGAACGGCTGGACCTCCAGCCACTCCGTCGTCGAGGTGGTCACGGACGACATGCCCTTCCTCGTCGACTCGGTGACCAACGAGCTGTCCCGCCAGGGGCGCGGCATCCACGTCGTCATCCACCCGCAGTTCGTCGTCCGGCGCGACCTCACCGGCAAGCTCATCGAGGTGCTGCCCGCGCGGCCCTCCGCCGAGGACCTGCCGCACGACGCGCACGTCGAGTCGTGGATCCACGTCGAGATCGACCGCGAGACCGACCGCGCCGACCTGAAGCAGATCACCGCCGACCTGCTGCGCGTCCTGTCCGACGTCCGTGAGGCCGTCGAGGACTGGGAGAAGATGCGCGACGCGGCGCTGCGGATCGCCGAGGAGCTCCCCAAGGAGCCGACCGCCGACGACCTGCGCGACCAGGAGGTCGAGGAGGCCCGCGAGCTGCTGCGCTGGCTCTCCGGCGACCACTTCACCTTCCTCGGCTACCGCGAGTACCAGCTCCGCGACGACGACTCGCTGGCCGCCGTCCCCGGCACCGGGCTCGGCATCCTGCGCTCCGACCCGCAGCACGGCGAGGACAGCCACCCGGTCAGCCCGTCCTTCGAGCGGCTGCCCGCCGACGCCCGGGCCAAGGCCCGCGAGCACAAGCTGCTGATCCTGACCAAGGCGAACAGCCGGGCCACCGTGCACCGGCCGTCGTACCTGGACTACGTCGGGGTCAAGAAGTTCGACGAGAACGGCGAGGTCATCGGGGAGCGCCGCTTCCTGGGCCTGTTCTCCTCCGCCGCCTACACCGAGTCCGTGCGCCGGGTGCCCGTCGTCCGCCGCAAGGTCGAGGAGGTCCTGCGCGGCGCCGGGTTCTCGCCCAACAGCCACGACGGACGCGACCTGCTCCAGATCCTGGAGACCTACCCGCGCGACGAGCTGTTCCAGACCCCCGCCGACGAGCTCCGGGCGATCGTCACGTCCGTCCTGTACCTCCAGGAGCGGCGCCGGCTGCGGCTCTACCTGCGCCAGGACGAGTACGGGCGCTACTACTCGGCCCTCGTCTACCTCCCGCGCGACCGCTACACCACCGGTGTGCGCCTGCGGATCATCGACATCCTGAAGGAAGAGCTCCGCGGCACCAGCGTCGACTTCACGGCCTGGAACACCGAGTCGATCCTGTCCCGGCTGCACTTCGTGGTCCGGGTCGAGCCGGGCACCGAGCTGCCGCAGCTGTCCGACTTCGACAAGGAGCGCATCGAGGCGCGTCTCGTCGAGGCCGCCCGTTCCTGGGCCGACGGCTTCGCGGAGGCGCTGACCGCCGAGTGCGGCGAGGAGCGCGCCGCCGAACTGCTGCGCCGGTACGGCAACGCCTTCCCCGAGGGCTACAAGGCCGACCACTCCCCGCGCTCCGCCGTCGCCGACCTGGTCCACCTCCAGGCGCTCAGCCAGGATCCCAGCAAGGACTTCGCGCTCAGCCTGTACGAGCCGGTGGGCACGGCATCCGGCGAACGCCGCTTCAAGATCTACCGCGGTGGCGATCAGGTCTCGCTCTCGGCGGTCCTGCCCGCCCTGAACCGCATGGGCGTCGAGGTCACCGACGAGCGGCCCTACGAACTGCGCTGCTCGGACCGCACGACGGCGTGGATCTACGACTTCGGGCTGCGCCTGCCCAAGTCCCTGAACGGCAACGGCGACTACCTCGGCGACGACGGCCGCGAGCGGTTCCAGGAGGCCTTCGCCGCCACCTGGACCGGACAGGCCGAGAACGACGGCTTCAACGCCCTCGTGCTGAGCGCCGGACTGACCTGGCGGCAGTCGATGGTGCTGCGCGCCTACGCGAAGTACCTGCGCCAGGCCGGCTCCACCTTCAGCCAGGACTACATGGAGGACACCCTCCGCAACAACGTCCACACCACCCGGCTGCTCGTCTCGCTGTTCGAGGCGCGGATGTCGCCGGAGCGCCAGCGCGCCGGTGTCGAGCTGACCGACGCCCTGCTGGAGGAGCTGGACGCGGCCCTCGACCAGGTGGCCTCGCTGGACGAGGACCGGATCCTGCGGTCCTTCCTCCACCTGATCAAGGCGACCCTGCGCACGAACTTCTTCCAGCGGACGGCCGACGGCACGCCGCACGAGTACGTCTCCATGAAGTTCGACCCGACGGCCATCCCGGACCTCCCGGCGCCGCGCCCGGCGTTCGAGATCTGGGTGTACTCGCCGCGCGTCGAGGGCGTGCACCTGCGCTTCGGCAAGGTCGCGCGCGGTGGTCTGCGCTGGTCCGACCGGCGCGAGGACTTCCGCACGGAGATCCTCGGCCTGGTCAAGGCGCAGATGGTGAAGAACACCGTCATCGTGCCGGTCGGCGCCAAGGGCGGCTTCGTCGCCAAGCAGCTGCCCGACCCGGCCGTGGACCGCGACGCGTGGATGGCCGAGGGCATCCGCAGCTACCGGACCTTCATCTCCGCGCTGCTCGACATCACCGACAACATGGTGGCCGGCGAGGTCGTCCCGCCCGCCGACGTCGTCCGGCACGACGAGGACGACACCTACCTCGTGGTCGCTGCCGACAAGGGCACGGCGACGTTCTCGGACATCGCCAACGAGGTCGCCCAGTCCTACGACTTCTGGCTCGGCGACGCGTTCGCCTCCGGCGGCTCCGCCGGGTACGACCACAAGAAGATGGGCATCACCGCCCGCGGTGCCTGGGAGTCCGTGAAGCGGCACTTCCGGGAACTCGGCGTCAACACCCAGACGCAGGACTTCACCGTGGTCGGCGTCGGCGACATGTCCGGCGACGTGTTCGGCAACGGCATGCTGCTCTCCGAGCACATCCGCCTGGTCGCCGCGTTCGACCACCGGCACATCTTCATCGACCCGAACCCGACGGCGGAGACCTCCTACGCCGAGCGCCGCCGCCTGTTCGAGCTGCCGCGTTCCTCGTGGGCCGACTACGACGCCGAGCTGATCTCGGCCGGCGGCGGTGTCTTCCCGCGCAGCGCCAAGGCCATCCCGGTCAACGCGCACATCCGCGAGGCCCTCGGCATCGAGTCGAACGTCGCGAAGATGACGCCGGCCGACCTGATGCGGGCGATCCTCCAGGCGCCCGTCGACCTGCTGTGGAACGGCGGCATCGGCACGTACGTGAAGTCGTCCGCCGAGTCGAACGCCGAGGTCGGCGACAAGGCCAACGACGCGATCCGCGTGGACGGCGCCGAGCTGCGCGTCAAGGTCGTCGGCGAGGGCGGCAACCTCGGTCTGACCCAGCTCGGCCGGATCGAGTTCGCCCAGCACGGCGGCAAGATCAACACGGACGCCATCGACAACAGTGCGGGCGTGGACACCTCCGACCACGAGGTGAACATCAAGATCCTGCTCAACGCGGTGGTGGCCAACGGCGATCTGACCGTCAAGCAGCGCAACAAGCTGCTCGCCGAGATGACCGACGAGGTCGGCGCCCTGGTGCTGCGCAACAACTACGCGCAGAACGTGGCGATCGCCAACGCGCTGGCCCAGTCCCCGAGCATGCTCCACGCCCAGCAGCGCTTCCTGCGCCACCTGGTCCGCGAGGGGCACCTGGACCGGGCGCTGGAGTTCCTGCCCAGCGAGCGGCAGATCCGCGAGCGGCTCAACGCCGGTCTGGGGCTGACCGGTCCCGAGACGGCGGTCCTGCTCGCGTACACGAAGATCACGGTCTCCGTCGACCTGCTCGCCACCTCGCTGCCCGACGACCCGTATCTGCACAGCCTGCTGCTCGCGTACTTCCCGACGGCGCTGCGCGACCAGTTCCGCGAGCAGATCGAGGGGCACGCGCTGAGCCGTGAGATCGTGACGACCGTCCTGGTCAACGACACGGTCAACACGGGCGGTACGAGCTTCCTGCACCGGCTGCGCGAGGAGACGGGCGCCTCGCTGGAGGAGATCGTCAGGGCGCAGACCGCGGCCCGCGCGATCTTCAACTCCAGCGCGGTGTGGGACGCGGTGGAGGCGCTCGACAATGTCGTCGCCGCCGACGTCCAGACCCGGATCCGGCTGCACTCGCGCCGTCTCGTCGAGCGCGGCACGCGCTGGCTGCTCAACAACCGGCCGCAGCCGCTCCAGCTCGCCGAAACGATCAGCTTCTTCACCGACGGCGTCGAGCAGGTGTGGTCGGAGCTGCCCAAGCTGGTCCGCGGCACGGACCTGGAGTGGTACCAGCAGATCTACGACGAGCTGACGGACGCCGGCGTGCCGGACGAACTCGCCACCCGTGTGGCCGGGTTCTCCTCCGCCTTCCCGGCGCTGGACATCGTCTCGGTGGCCGACCGCACGGGCCAGGACCCGATGGCCGTCGCCGAGGTCTACTACGACCTCGCCGACCGTCTCGGCATCACCCAGCTCATGGACCGCATCATCGAGCTGCCGCGCGCCGACCGCTGGCAGTCCATGGCCCGCGCGTCGATCCGCGAGGACCTGTACGCGGCCCACGCGGGGCTCACCGCCGACGTCCTGGCGGTGGGCAACGGGGCCTCCACTCCCGAGCAGCGCTTCGAGGCCTGGCAGGAGAAGAACGCGGCGATCCTCGGGCGGGCCCGCACCACCCTGGAGGAGATCCAGGGATCGGACTCGTTCGACCTCGCCAACCTGTCGGTGGCGATGCGGACGATGCGGACGCTGCTGCGCACGCATTCCTAGAAGCCGGTCATCCACCGGCGGTTCCCGGGCCCCACGGCCCGGGCGGTACGCGGACGGGGGCGCCCCGGGTCACCACGACCCGGGGCGCCCCCGTTTCGCACGGGGCGACGGTGCCCGTTCCCCAGGCGTTCTTTCTTTCCGGCCTCACGCGAAACTCCGGCTCGCAATTTACCTATACCTGGTAAATAGGACATTTGGCTTATGGTTGGCTCGGCCGACGGCCCGACCGGCGGCTCTACCGACGGACAGACGCGTGGAGGTTCCGGACTCGTGGCAGTGCACCTCACCGAAAGGCGGGCCCCCGTGGCGGCACCGCCCGTCATCGGCCCCCAGAGGGCCCCGAAGGCGCCGAAGGACCGGAAGGCCGGCCGGCTCGTCCTGGAAGTGGTCCGGTTCTCCGTCGTCGGCGGCAGCGGCGTCGCCGTCAACATCCTCTTCTTCAACCTGGCGCTGCACGGCCTGGAGTGGGCCCCGATGGCGGCCACGGTGGCCGCCAGCTGTGTCGCCATGGGGACGAACTACCTCGGCTTCCGCTATTTCGCCTACCGGGACCGCGCCTCGCGGACCCCGCGTCAGATCGTCCTCTTCTTCGCGTTCAGCGGGCTCGGTGTCGCCATGGAGAGCCTGCTGTTCTACGTCGGCTACCACGGCCTGGGGATGAGCGGCCCGCTCGGCTCGAACGTCGCCAAGGCGCTGTCGATCGTCCTGGCCTCGGCGTTCCGCTTCACGGTGTACCGGACGTGGGTGTTCCAACACGCGAAGAGCGTCCGATAACTCCCCTGAGTGCGGTGCGATGTCTACGATTAATAGGATGAATGTGGATCAATCTCGCACGTTCGCCGAGGACGGGGCGGAGCCGACCGCCTCCCCGGCCGGGTCCACCGGGTCCGGTCCGGGGAGGCCCGCCGTCTCCGTGGTCGTCATCGTCTACAACGACGCCGCCCGGCTGCCCACGGCCGTGCGCTCCGTCCTGGACCAGACGCTGCGCGACGTCGAGGTCGTCGTCGTCGACGACCGGAGCACCGACGGCTCGTACGAGGTGGCGCGCGGACTGGCGGCGGCGCACCCCGACCGGGTCCGCGCCTGCCGGCTCCCCGAGAACAGCGGAGGCTGCGGCGCCCCCCGCAACCGCGGCATCACCGAGGCCCGCGGCACCTACGTCCTCTTCCTCGACAGCGACGACGTCCTGGAGCGCAACGCCTGCCGCAACATGCTGGAGGCCGCCGAGGCCACCGGCGCGGACCTGGTCTCCGGCCTGTGCGTGCGGGTGCACGTCGACTCCCGCACCGGCAAGGAGGTCAAGTGGTACCCCTGGCTGTACGAGCGCACCCGGACCCTGGAGTCGATCTCCGAGCTGCCCGACCTGCTGGTCTTCGACACCCTGTCGACCAACAAGTGCTACCGCAGGCGGTTCCTGCTCGACGAGGGGCTGCGCTTCCCGGTCGGCATCCACTACGAGGACCTGCTCTTCTCCGCCCAGGCGTACGCCACCGCCCGCCGCATCACCCTCATCCCCAACCGGGTGTACGACTGGAGGGTCGCGGACAAGGCGGAGACGAAGTCCATCAGCAACCGGCGTGACGAGATCGCCAACTTCACGCACCGCATGGAGATCCACCGCCGGGTCGACCGGCTCCTCGCGGACAGGGGGCTCCTGGAACTGAAGTTCGCCAAGGACGTCAAGTTCCTCAAGCACGACCTCGTGCTGCACCTGCGCGAACTGCCCTTCCGTGACGCCGCCTACCGCGAGGAGTTCGCGGCGATCGCCCGGGAGTACCTCGAGTCGATCGACCGCACCGCCTTCGACGAGACCGAGCCGATCCACGCCATCTGCGCCTACCTCCTCCAGGTGAGCGACTGGGACAACCTGCTGCCCGCCGTGGACACGCTCACCAACCGCGACAAGATCTCCTCGCCGCTCGTCGAGCGCGACGGCCGCGTGTACTGGTGCGCCGAGCACCTCGACGACCCCTTCGGCCGGCACGTCCTGGACGTCACCGAACTCGGCCACCACGTCAAGCCGGTCGACAGGATGTTCCTGCGCAACGAGCTGACCTCGTACGAGAGCGGCGGCACGACCGTGCGGCTCGCCGGGAGCATCACCAACCCGCTCGGTGTGATCCCGCCCGGCGCCCGGCTCACCGGGGAGCTGGAGTTCTACGCCCGCCGCCCCGGAGTGCGCTTCCAGACCTTCCGCTTCCCCGTGGCGAACGTGGGGCACGCGGGCGGGACCGTCGTCTGGGAGGGCTCGGCGGACCTCACGACGGTGCGGCCGCTGGGCATCGTGGACGCGGTGTGGGACGTACGGCTCCACCTCGACGTCGACGGCGTGCGCACCACCACGAGGCTCACCGCGGCCGAACCCGGGCTCGCCACGGGCCGGCTGCCCGTCCGGCCCCGGCTCACCCGGCTGGTCGCCGACCGCATCGAGCCGGTCGTCTCCTCACGGGGACACCTGTCCTTCCGGCTGGTGCCCGGCAAGAAGGCGGACGCCGTCGTGCGGCGCGGGGTGCACGGCCGGGCCGCCACGCTCGCCAAGACCGGCTACCGCAAGGCCCGTTCCCTCCGGGGGCGGCTCGCCTCCGGCCAGACCAAGATCCGCCTCTACCACGAGGTCTTCAGCCGGCTGCCCGTCCGCAAGGGCCTCGTCGTCTTCGAGAGCCACCTGGGCCGCCAGTACAGCGACAGCCCCCGGGCGATCTACGAGGAGATGCGCCGCCAGGGGCTGGAGTTCGAGCCGGTGTGGGCGTACACCGGCGGTCCGGCCGGCTTCCCGGACGACGCCACCCTCGTACGCCGCTGGTCGCTGCCCTATCTCAGGGCGCTCGCACAGGCCGAGTTCTGGGTCGACAACCAGAGCTACCCGCTGAAGCTGACCAAGCGGCCGGAGACGACGTACATCCAGACCTGGCACGGCTCCGCCCTCAAACGGATGGGCTTCGACGAGGCCGAGTGGAAGCTCAAGTCCCGTGAGGAGCAGGCGGAACAGCAGAAGGTCCTGGACCGCTTCGACCGGTTCCTCGTCCGCTCCGAGCACGACGTGCGCACCCTCGCGCGGGCGTTCCGGCTCCAGGAGCGGACCCTGCTGCGGGTCGGCTACCCGCGCAACGACGCGCTCGTGCGGGCGAGGCGGCGCGAGGCGGCCGGCGCGGGACGCGAACGCGGCCCGCTGGCGGCCGAACTGGGCGTCCCCGAGGACCGGCAGGTCCTCCTGTACGCCCCGACCTTCCGCAGCCGCGGCGACGGACGGAAGCGGTTCGAGCTGCCCTTCGACGTCGAGCGCTTCGCCGACACCTTCGGCGACCGCTACGTCCTCCTGGTCCGCTCCCACTACCTGAACCACGTCGTGCTCCCGCCGTCCGTGCGCGGCCGTGTCGTCGACGTCACCGCCCACCACGACGTGACCCCGCTGCTCGCCCTCGCCGACGGGCTGATCACCGACTACTCGTCCGTGATGTTCGACTACGCCCTCCTCGACCGCCCGATGTTCTTCTTCGCGTACGACTACGACGCCTATGTGCACGAGGACCGCGGAACCTACTTCGACCTGCTGGAGCGGGCGCCGGGCCCGGTGCTGCGGACCGAGGACGAACTGCACGCGGTGCTCGGCTCGCTGGAGGAACAGGCCGTCAAGTACGCGCCCAGACGGGAGCAGTTCGTCGCCGAGTTCGGCGAGTACGACCAGGGGACGGCGGCCCGGGACGTCGTCGACCAGTTCTTCGGACACCGGAGGCGTGGATGACGGGCTCCGCGGGACGGGACATCTTCTTCGTCTCCAACAGCGTCGACGAACTGGGCGGGGTGACCAGCTGGTCGCACCAGATGGCCCGGCTCTTCACCGAGCGCGGTCACCGCGTGCACGTGGTGGGCGTCACCGAGCCCGCCGTTCCCCAGGAACTGGGCGAAGTCCCGTACCCCACCACGACGTTGTACGACGTGCACCCGCCGAAGGTCCGGCCGGCGCGCGGACTCGGGGGGCGGTTCGACCTCGCCTCACGGCGGCTGCGGGCCGAGCGGGCGGCGGGCATGCGGGAGAAGGCCGCCGAGCTGACCGCGCTGTTCCGGGCCGCGCGTCCCGGCGCGGTCGTGATCGTCACCCAGGTGTGGGCCATGGAATGGGTGGAACTCGCCGACACCGGCGGGCTCACCGTCATCGGGATGAGCCACGAGTCCTTCGAGTACTGCCGGAAGACCTCGCGCTTCAGGCGGGTCCTCGAGCACTACCGGGACGTCGACCGGATGCTCGCGCTCACCCGCGAGGACGCCGACCTGTGGATCAGGGAAGGCCTGAACAACGCGTCCTTCATGCCGAACCCCCTTCCGTTCGTGCCCGAGGTGCCCTCGCCGCGCACCGGGAACGCCGTCGTCAGCGTGGGCCGGCTCAGCGACCAGAAGGGCATCGACATGCTCCTCGACGCCTGGGCCGAGGTCGCCCCGCTCCATCCCGGCTGGCGGCTGCGGATCTACGGCTCCGGTGAGGACGAGGAGATCCTGAGGAAGCAGTGCACCGCCCTCGGGCTCGACGGGTCGGTCGACTGGGCGGGGCGGACGAACGACGTGCCGGGCGCGCTGCGCGGCGGCTCGGTCTTCGTGCTCTCCTCACGCGGCGAGGGTTTCCCGCTCGCCCTCATGGAAGCCATGGCCACCGGCCTGCCGTGCGCCGCCTTCGACTGCGCGCCCGGCGTCCGCGAGATCGTCCGGGACGGCGAGGACGGCCTGCTGGCCACCCTCGGCAACACCGGTGAACTGGCCCGCCGGCTGGACACGCTGATGTCCGACAAGGCCCTGCGGGACTCCATGGGCGAGGCGGCGCGCGCGAACGTCCAGCGCTTCACGACGGACGAGGTCGTCCGCAGGTGGGAGGAACTGTTCGCGTTCCTGGAGCGCTGAACGGCCGGTGCGCTGAGCGGCCGGTGCGCGGAACGGCCCGGGGCGGGAGCCGTCGACGGCTCCCGCCCCGGGCCGCTGCCCGCGGGTCACGTGCGTGCCGGACCCGGTGCGGCTACTTGCCCGTGAACTTCTCGTACTCCTTGAGGACGTCCTCGGTCGGGCCGTCCATGCGCAGCTCGCCGCGCTCCAGCCACAGCACGCGGTCGCAGGTGTCGCGGATCGACTTGTTGTTGTGGCTGACCAGGAACACCGTGCCCGCGGTCTTGCGCAGCTCGCGGATGCGCGCCTCGGACCGCTTCTGGAAGGAGCGGTCGCCGGTGGCGAGGGCCTCGTCGATCATGAGGACGTCGTGGTCCTTGGCCGCCGCGATGGAGAAGCGCAGCCGGGCGGACATGCCGGAGGAGTAGGTCCGCATCGGCAGGGTGATGAAGTCGCCCTTCTCGTTGATGCCCGAGAAGTCGACGATCTCCTGGTAGCGCTCCTTGATCTGCTCGCGGGACATGCCCATCGCGAGGCCGCCGAGGTAGACGTTCCGCTCGCCGGTGAGGTCGTTCATCAGGGCCGCGTTCACGCCGAGCAGCGAGGGCTGGCCGTCGGTGTAGATCTTGCCGCTCTCCACCGGGAGCAGGCCCGCGACCGCCTTGAGCAGCGTCGACTTGCCGGAACCGTTGGTGCCGATCAGGCCGATGGCCTCGCCGCGGTAGGCGGTGAAGGAGACGCACTTGACCGCGTGGACCCGGCGGACGCCCGCCGCCTTCTCGGACTGCTTGCGGCGCAGGATGCGGTTGAGCGCGGCGGTGGCGCTGCCGCGCCCGGCGCCGGTGCCGTTGACGCGGTACACGATGTCGACGCGGTCCGCGACGACGGTCGGGACGCGCTCGGCCCCGGCCGCGGAGGCGGCTCCGGCGGCGCTGTCCTGCGGCTGGGTGTCCTGCGCGATGATGTCAGCCACGGCCGTACGTCTCCTCAGCCTTCCAGAAGTAGATGAAGCCGCCGACCCCGGCGAGCAGGGCCCAGCCGATCGCCAGCGCCCACACGTGGTGCGGCAGCTGGTGGGCGTGGAAGCTGTCGATCAGCGCGAAGCGCGTCAGGTCGATGTAGACGGCGGCCGGGTTGCTCTCCAGGGCGACCTCCGCCCAGTGCGGCATGTGGCTGTTCTTGACCGTCGCGGCGATGCTCCACATGACGCCGGAGACGTACATCCAGGTGCGCAGCAGGAACGGCATGAGCTGTGCGATGTCCGGCGTCTTGGCGCCCATGCGCGCCACGACCATCGCCACGCCCGCGTTGAAGAGGAACTGCAGCGTCAGGACGGGCACGACGAGCAGCCACGACGCGCTCACCGGGACGCCGAAGCAGAGCAGGATGACGACCAGCGCGGCCATCGAGAACAGCAGCTGCTGGAGCTGCTGGATGGCGTACGACACCGGCAGCGCGGCCCGCGGGAAGTGCAGGGCGCGCACCAGGCCGAGGCTGCCGGAGATCGCCCGGGTGCCCGCCATGATCGAGCTCTGGGTGAAGGTCCAGATGAAGACGCCGGTGACCAGGAACGGCACGAAGTCCGGCACGCCGTGCTTGGTGCCGAGCAGGACGCCGAAGATGAAGTAGTAGACGGCCGCGTTCAGCAGCGGGGTCATCACCTGCCACACCTGGCCGAGCTTGGCCTGGCTGTACTGCGCGGTGAGCTTGGCGGTGGCGAACGCGGTGATGAAGTGGCGTCGTTCCCACAGCTGGCGGACGTACGCGGGCAGGCTCGGGCGCGCGCCGCTGACGGTGAGACCGTACCGGGCGGCGAGGGCGGCGGCGTCGCCTGTGGGGGAGGCCGATGACGCCGTCGGGGGCGGTGTGTTGAGGACCTGGCTCACATCCGTTGCTTTCGCTCGGGGGGTGGGGGCGCGCGGTCGGTCCCCGGACGTTTCCGACGGCGTTTCCTGCCGTTTTCTTGCGTCGGGACGGGACCGTATCGTCGTAACGCGAGAGTAGGCCCAGTCGACGTCGGAACGCAACCGTTTCGTCGTAACGCCCTATGCTGGTCCGTATGACGACGAACGCCGATACGGCCGCGAGTGCCGCCACGCCCGCGCCTGCCGACGGGAAGGCCAGGCGTCGCCGGGCCCCCGCCGGTGCGGCCGTCCTCCGTGAGGACGTCACCGAGGCGATCCGCGCCGCCGTCTTCGCGGAACTCGCCTCCGTCGGCTACGCCAGGATGTCCATCGAGGGCATCGCCCGCCGCGCGGGCGTCGGCAAGACCGCGGTGTACCGGCGCTGGCGCTCCAAGCTCCACCTCGTGCTCGACCTGGTCTCGGCGATCGCGGTCCAGGGGCTCCCCGCGCCGGACACCGGCTCCCTCGAGGGAGATCTGCGGCTGCTGTACGAGGTCACCTCGCGCGCGCTGCGGCACCCGGTGGCCGGCCAGATCATCCCCGACCTCCAGGCCGAGGCGGCCCGCAACCCCGAGATCGCGGACGCCATGCAGCGGGCGCTGAAGGAGGGGCAGCAGTCGGTGTCGAGCGGGATCGTCGCCTCGGCCGTGGCGCGCGGCGAGATCCGCGAGGGCGTCGACGTCGAACTCGCGCTGGACCTGATGTCCGGGCCGTTGTACTGGCGTGCGGTGGTCGTCCGCGGCCCCAAGGTCCCGAAGGGCTACCTGGCCAGCCTGGCCCGCGCGACGGCGGCGGCGCTGAAGGCGCTCTGACCCCGGCCCGGACCGGGAACCCCCGCTCGGCGCCGGTCCTCCCGGACCGACCGCTCGCCGACGGGCCCGGCTCCCCCGGCGGGCCGCCGCTCGGCCGGCCGGACCGCGAGATCCGCGGGGCCGGCCGCTCCCGCGGCACCCGTCCGCCGGAACCCGGCAGGGGCACGTGCGGCGGCTCGGTCCGGCGGGCGGGGCCGCGTCCCCGTGCCCCGCTCCGGCGAGCGGGCCCGTCACCGCCGCGACGGCGTCCGTGTCGCCGCCGAGGCCGGTCGCGGCGCGCACGGCGCCCTCGGCGGAGTCCGTGGTCCGCGGCGCCCGCACGGCCGGGCCGGGACGGGGCCACACGGCTCCGCCGGACTCGGTCGCCCGGGAAGGGAGCCGGGAAGGGGACCGGGAGGTGCCGGTCCGGCGGGCGTCGGGTTCAGGTGCGGCTCGCGCCCGGGTGGTGGCGGAGCCAGCCGGACCAGGCCGAGGTGATCATGTCCTCGACGTCGTAGCGGGCCTTCCAGCCCAGTTCGTCGGCGATGCGGTCGGCGGAGGCCACCACGCGGGCCGGGTCGCCGGGACGGCGCGGGGTGGTGACCGGGGGCCGGTCGTGGCCGGTGAGGGCGTTGATGCGGTCGATCATCTCGCGCACCGAGACCCCCTCGCCGCGGCCGATGTTGAGGGTCAGGGCGGCTCCGGGCGAGGCCGTGAGGGCGCGGGCCGCGGCCACGTGGGCCTCGGCCAGGTCGACCACGTGGATGTAGTCGCGCACGCAGGTGCCGTCCGGCGTCGGGTAGTCGTCGCCGAAGATCCGCGGCGGGGCGTTCCCGGTCAGCTTCTCGAAGACCATGGGGACGAGGTTGAAGACGCCCGTGTCGGCCAGCTCGGGGGCCGCCGCGCCGGCCACGTTGAAGTAGCGCAGACAGGCCGTGGACAGACCCGTCGCACGGCCGGTCGCCCGCACCAGCCACTCGCCCGCCAGCTTCGTCTCGCCGTACGGGCTCATCGGCGCGCACGGGGTCTCCTCCGTCACCAGGTCCACGTCCGGCATGCCGTACACCGCGGCCGAGGACGAGAAGACGAACGCGGTCACGGAGGCGGCGGTCGCGGCCTCCAGCAGGACGCGCAGGCCCTCGACGTTCTCCCGGTAGTAGTGCAGGGGCAGGTCCACGGACTCACCGACCTGCTTCTTCGCCGCCAGGTGGACGACACCGGTGACGGAGTGCTCCGTGAGGGTCCGGGCCAGCAGGTCGCCGTCCAGGGTCGAGCCGACCACCAGCGGGACGTCCGACGGCACCCGCTCCGCGATCCCCGTGGACAGGTCGTCGTACACCACGGCCCGTTCGCCCGCCTCGCGCAGCGCGCGGACGACGTGCGCTCCGATGTAGCCGGCGCCGCCGGTGATCAGCCAGGTCATGTGCGGCCGTCCCCCTCGTGAGTGAGTCCGTGGTCCCGGACCGTGTGCCCGCGGCCGGGGAAGGGGAGGGCGTGCGTGACGGTGTCCGCGTCCGTCCCCCGTCCGTCCCCGCGTCCGCGTATCAGTGAAGCAGGCGCCGGAGCCTTCGGGACACCACCTCGCTCATGCCCCGCCAGCCGGACGCCGTCCGCAGACCGAGCGCCCCCGCGTGCGTCCGGTAGGGCTGTACGAGGAGAACGCCGTGGTGGGCGTCCGGAACCGCGCGGCGGCGCAGCAGGCCGGGGCCGCCGAGAGCGTGCGCCGACGTCTGGCGGCTCGTGCCGTCGCGAAAGCGCACGGACAGGCGCAGGTCCCAGACGCCCGCGCCCAGCGCCGACAGCTCCACCGGCGTCTCTGCGGACCAGGAGCCGCCGTGGCGGTCGGCCACCAGGGGTGCCGTGCCGCTCAGCCCCACCCTCCCCTCCTCCCGGTGGACGAACTCCACGTCCACCGCGGTGGGACCCGCCTCGGCCATCCGTCCGTACAGCTCGTGCAGGCGCAGCCGCAGCCGGGTGCCCCGCGCGCGGGGGCGCAGTTCCGCGTCGACGGCGGCGGGCAGCAGACGGGCCGGCCGGTCCAGGAGGTGCTCCAGGCTCACCTCGGGGAGGTCGGCGGACCACACCGGGGTGCCGTCGCCGTCGCGGGCGTAGGGCGGGAGCAGCCGGGCCGGGCGGGCCGCCAGCTCCTTGAGGCGGGGCAGGTCGCGCGGGGCGGGGCGGGCGAGGATCACGCGGGCGACGAGGCGGCCGGGGGCGGCCGGGTCGACCCCGAGGTCGGCCGCGTCGAAGGTCGACAGGTACGCCCGCGTGAGGTCCCACCAGGCGCTTCGGTAGTCGGGCGTGCGCAGTTCCAGTTCGCGCGTGTACATCCGCAGCTCGTGGTCGAGGAACTTGGCGCGCACGGCCCGCGCGAGCCGCTTCTCCCCGGCGCCCAGGAGGATCTCGTGCGCCGCCCGGTTCGCCTCGGTCCGCGCCCGCCAGTTGTCGATGCCGGCGCGGTCGAGCGAGATGGACAGGCGGTCGGCGGCGCGCCGCACGTGCCATACGTACACCGTGTCGGGGATCAGCACGATGCGCGGCGCGGCGGCCAGCACCCGCGCGGTGAACACGAAGTCCTCGTAGGGGTGGCGGCCCTCGGGGAAGCGGATGCCGTGCTCGCGCAGGAAGTCGGTGCGGTACAGCTTGTTGACGCAGAGGGTGTCGTGGGCGAGCCGCGGGCGGCGCGAGGGGTGGGATATCAGGGCGGGCCGCGCGTAGAGCGCGCGTTCCCAGGGGACCTCGCGGCCCGAGGGCAGTTCGCGGCGCACGCACAGTCCGGCCGCGACCTGGACGTGGTGGGCCTCGGCGGAGCGGAGCAGCGCCTCCACCGCGCCGGGCGGCAGGACGTCGTCGCTGTCCAGGAACATCACGTAGGGGGCGGTGGCCGCGTCGATGCCGTCGTTGCGCGGGCTGCCGCAGCCGCCGCTGTTGGCCGGCCGGTGGATCACCCTCAGGCGTGGCTCCCCGTCGGCGAGGGCGTCGAGGAGGGCCGCGCTGCCGTCCGTCGAGCGGTCGTCCACGGCGACGACCTCGCGCACGGCCGGGCCCTGCGCGAGTGCCGAGCGGACGGCGTCCGCCACATGGGCGGCGTCGTCGTACCCGATGACGACGACGCTGACCTTCGCCTGGTGAGGGGTCATGTGATCCACGGGCCGGAATCGTAAGTATTGCGGGTAATTCTCCGTTAAGAGATGGTCACTGTCTCGTTCGGAGACCGGCGGGAATCCGGTGTGTGTCCGCTCCGGCCCGCTCCCGCCCGGCCGGCCCGGCGTCGTGCGGGGCTTCCGTGGACGGGCCCGACCGCCACAGCCGTAGGAACGACCACCCCGCCGCCGCGGCCAGCAGGCCGTTGCGCACGAGCATCAGCAGGCAGCCCGTCCAGGTGCTGCGCACCACTTCGCCGTACATCCCCGGGTACACCACCGAACTGACCGCCGTCGCCGCCACGACGAGCACCGCGACCGGGCGCTGCGTGGTGTGCCGCGAGGTCAGGCAGACGGCGGCGAGGCCCAGCAGCCACACCATGTACTGGGGGCTGATCACCCGGCTCGTCACGGTGAACAGCAGGACGGCCGTGAGCGCCGCGTCGTAGGGGGTGGCGCTCGTCCAGTGCCGCGCCCGGACCCGCCACAGCAGCACGAGCCCGAACGCGACGGCCGTCAGGGCCAGCGAGCAGGCCGCGACCGCGCCGGTGTACGGCCCGACGAACTCCATCGCGCCGTACTGGTAGCGGGCCGTCCCCGGCCAGCCGGCGTGGCGCGCGAAGCCCAGGACCGTGCCGCCGAGGGACTCGATCTGGACGCCCCGGCCGCTCTGCTGGCGCAGGAAGTCGAAGGGAGTGCCGAAGGCGGCCGCGAGGACGGCGAGCAGCGCGGCGGCGGTGACCGCCGCCGAGGTCCACACCTGGCGGGTGGTGCGGCCCCGGGGGGTGCCGATCAGGGCCAGCGCGGGCCAGACCTTCACCAGGGCCCCCGCCGCGGCGAACGCGCCGCACGCGCGCGGACGGCGCGAGAGCGCCAGCAGGGAGACGACGGCGAAGGCGGTGACCTGCACGTCGTACCGGGCGAGCGGGACGTGGAGCAGGAGGGGCAGGCCCAGTACCCACAGCCAGGGACCGCGCGGACTGCGGCCGGACCGCAGCCCCGCGCGCGCGAGGGCGGCGGTGACCACCGCGTCGGCGGCGAGCGTGCAGGCCACGAACGCGGTGAAGTACGTCAGCCCCGGCAGCAGTCCGGGCGCCAGCAGCACCGGACCGGCGCCCGGCGGGTACTGCCACAGCCGGTCGCCCACCGGGAACGCGCCCTGCGACAGGACGCCGTACCAGTGGAAGTACAGCTGCCTCACCTCGCGGGACACCCCGCCCCGGCCGAGCGGGGCGAGCCGGTCGTGGGCGAGGAGCCACAGCATCAGGGCGCGGGTGGCGAGCCAGGCGGCGGCGAGGGCGAGGGCGTGTCCGCAGGGTCGCGGGGCGGGCGGGACTCTGCGGACGCGCCCCGGAGGGCGGTGGTTCCGGAAGGCGCTCATCAAGCCCGGATCGTAAGCCGCATGGATGGGTCATGACGTGCGATACGCCGTCAATACCGCCCAAAGGTTGTTTAATAGCAAAAAATCGTCCCCATGGTGTATGCGTGGATGAGGCTGCCGACGACCCGGCGACCGACGACCCGGCGACCGGTGGCCCGACGTCCGGTGGCCCGACGTCCGGCGGTCCGGTGCCCGCGGGCGGTGGCCGCCGCCTCGTCCGTCCTCGTGCCCGTCGTGGTCATGCTCGGGATCGGCCTGTGGGGGCTCGACCGCGGCGGCATGTGGCGCGACGAGGCGGTGACCTTCCAGGTCGCCCAGCGCTCCGTGCCCCAGATCTGGCACCTGCTGCACACCGTGGACGCCGTGCACGGCCTGTACTACCTCCTCATGCACGCCGTCCTCGCCCCGCACCCCGGCGAGGTCGCCCTGCGCCTGCCCTCCGTCTGCGGCGCCGCCGCGACCGCCGGGCTCGTGGCCGCCCTCGGCGTCCGCCTCGGCCGCCCGCGCGTCGGCCTGTGGGCGGGCCTGCTGTACGCCGTCACCCCCATGACCGGCCACTTCGCCCAGGAGGGCCGTTCCTACGCGCTCGTCGCGGCGGGCGCGGCCGGGACGACCCTGCTGCTGGTCCGGGCCGCCCGGTCCACCCGGCCCGGACCCTGGTGCGCGTACGGAGCGACGGCCGCCGCCACCTGCCTGCTGCACGAGATGGCGCTGCTCCTGCTCCTCGCCCACGCCACGACGCTGGCGCTCGCCCGCGTACCGGGGCGGGTGTGGCGGGCCTGGCTCCTGGCCGCCGCGGCCGTGGTCCTGGCGCTGCTGCCGCTGGTCCTCGTCTCCCACGGCCAGGCGGCGCAGGTCGCCTGGCTGGCGCGCACCGGCCCGGCGAGCGTGAGGCGTCTGCTCGGGCTGTTCACCGGACCGGCCCGGCTCGTGATCGTGCCCTACCTGGTCCTCGTCGCCCTCGCCTTCCGGCCGGAGCGGACCCCGCGCGGCGAGTTCTCGCTGCCGGCCGTCGCCCTGCCCCTGGCGGCCGTGCCCCCGGGGGTGCTGCTGGCGGTCTCGCACTGGCGGCCGCTCTACGACGAGCGTTACGTCCTGTACGCCCTCGCCGGGGCCCCGCTGCTCGCGGCCGCCGGGGCCGACCACCTCGCGACGAGGCTGCCCCGGCTGCTGCCCCACGCGGTCCCCACCGGCGTCCTCGCCGTGGCCCTCGTCCTCGCCGTCCAGCTCCCGCTGCTGCGCGAGGACCGCCGCCCCGACCGCCGCCCCGACGACCTGGCCGCCGTCTCCGCCGTCGCCCACCGCGAACTGCGCCCCGGCGACCCGGTGCTGTTCCTGCCCTCGCTCGCGCGGCGAGCGGCACTGGCGTACCCCAAGGGCTTCCGCGGCATCCACGACATCGCGCTGGACGTTCCCGCACCCGCCTCCGGAACCCTGTACGGCCGTGAGGCGGACCCCGCCGAACTGCGCCGCAGGCTGGAGCGGCTCGACCGGGTGTGGCTGGTCGCCGCGCCCTTCGCGACGCGCCGGGCCTGGCGTCCGGGCGAGGCGGCCGAGCGCCTCAAACTCGCGGTGATCCACGAGCAGTTCGTGCCGCTGGAGCGGATCGTGCGCAGAGGTGTGACGCTGCGCCTCTACGCGCGCCGGACTACGTACAGCCCGGGGCCCGGTTCAGGGCTGCCTCGTCCAGTGCCGCCGTCAGCCGGTCGAGCCGGGCCCGGAGCGCTCGGATCTCCTCCAGGTCCGCCCCGGTAGCCGCCGCGATCCGGCGCGGCACGTCCAGCGCGCGCTCCCGCAGCGCGGTCCCCTCCTCGGTGAGCCCCACCTGCACGGACCGCTCGTCGCGCGCGCTGCGCTCGCGCCGGACGAGCCCCGCCGCCTCCAGCCGCTTCAGCAGCGGCGACAGGGTCCCCGAGTCGAGCCGCAGATGTTCGCCGACCTTCTTCACGGGCAGTTCGCCGTGCTCCCACAGCACCAGCATCACCAGGTACTGCGGGTAGGTGAGCCCGAGGTCCTTCAGCAGGACGCGGTAGACACCGCCGAAGGCGCGCGAGGCGGCGTTCAGCGAGAAGCAGATCTGCTCGTCGAGGCGGAGGAAGTCCCCGGTGGCGGGGGCCCCGGGGCCCGGAGCGGGTGTCGCGGTCATGCCCTCCAGGGTAGCCCTGGTGGACAATTAAGTTGTGCACAACTGAATTGCGTGCTCTAATTCTGGTCGTGGGGCCGCCGGACCGGCGGCCCCCGCAGGATCTCGACTTGAGAGGGATGGTCCCCATGGACGCGCTCTACACCGCCGTCGCCACCGCCACCCACGGCCGCGAGGGCCGCGCCGTCAGCTCCGACGGCACGCTCGACCTCCAGCTGGGCATTCCGGCGCAGATGGGCGGCAGCGGCCAGGGCACCAACCCCGAGCAGCTGTTCGCCGCCGGGTACGCGGCCTGTTTCGCGAGCGCCCTCGGCCTGGTCGGCCGCGCCGCGAAGGTCGACGTCACGCAGGCCGCCGTGACCGGCGAGGTGAGCATCGGCAAGCAGGGCGAGGGCTTCGGCCTGGCCGTCACGCTCCGCGTCGAGCTGCCCGACACCGTGGACGAGGCCACCGGCCGCAAGCTGGTCGAGCAGGCCCACCAGGTCTGCCCCTACTCCAACGCCACCCGCGGCAACATCCCGGTCGAGCTCGTCATCGAGTAACCGGCACCGAGCGGGCCGGGGCGGGACGGTCCGTCATCGAACGGCACGGACCCCCGCGCCGGCCTTCACCCCGGCACCCGCACCGCCCTTCGCGCCCGCCCCTGCACCGGCCGGCGCGTCGGCGCGGGTGCCGGGCCCCGGACCGATCCGGGCCAGCACCTCCCCGGTCTCCCGGCTCCACGCCACCACCGTCGCCTCCTCGGGCACCGGCCGCCAGCGCGTCAGCAGCAGCCAGCGGGCGTGGTACCGGCGGGCGACGGCGGTGCGTTCGGCCCGGGTCGAGGACGGGTCGAGGTAGGCGCGGACCGCGGCGAGCCGGCGCAGCCGCTCGCTCTCGGCGAGGGCGGCATCGGGCCAGGCGGGCGCGGCGAGGTCCGGGCCGTAGCCTGCGAGCAGATGCACCGAGTAGTACCCGTCCGCGATGACCGGCTCGCCGGGCCGGATGTGCCGCGCGGCCCAGTCGTACGTCGGCCAGCGCGGCGGCTGGTCGAAGCCGACCGGGTCCAGGGAACGCGGCACCACCGCCCCGGCGTGCACGGTCAGGAACCCGGTCAGCGCGCCCGCGGCCGCCGCCCCGCCCAGCAGCCGCCGCCACGGCCCCCACGGCCGCGGCCGGGCCAGCTCCACCCCGAGCGCGAACTGCAGCGGCACCAGCGTGAGCCCGAGGATCCTGCCGTACGTGTAGTGCCCGCTCACCCAGCCGTACGTCACCGCCGCGCACTCCAGCGCGAACATCAGCACCAGCGGATCGCGCCGGCCGCGCCCCCCGTCCCGCCGGGCGCGCCGGACCCGCAGCCACAGCGCGGGCACCCCGGTCAGCGCCAGCCAGAAGTGTCCGGGCATCCGGTCGTAGAGCTGCTCGTGCATGGCGTCGACGCTGCGGTCCCCGGCCAGCGCGAAGACGTCGAAGTACGGCCACGCGTACGCGACGAGGAGCGCCACGGCGCCCGTGAGCAGCCACCGGCCCGCCACCGCCGGGCGCCATCCGCGCTGCCCGCCCGCCACGAACGCCACCCCGCCGAGCACCGCCGCCACCGACGTGATCGGGTGCACGAGCAGGATCAGTCCGTACAGGGCCCCGAGGGCCGCGTACCCCCACGGGCTCCCGAGGCCGCCCGGGCCCACGAACCGGACGGGACCGGCGGCGCCCGCCGCGCGCCGCCCCGTGAACGCCCAGGCCCAGAAGGCCAGTCCGATGGCGAACGTCGAGGGATAGCCCAGGTCGCCCGTCATCGACATCAGACCCAGGTAGCCGCTCCACCAGGCCCGCTCGGTGCCCCACAGCAGCACCATCGCGAACAGGCACAGGACCGGGGCGAGGCGACGGCGCGTCAGCACGCGGGTGAAGCGGCCGATGCCCGTCAGCAGCACCAGCAGGTTGACGGGCCCCGACAGCCGCACCACCGCCCAGCCGCCGAGACCGGTCAGCCGTGAGAAGGCGCCCTGGGCCACCGCGTACGGCGAGTAGTACGGACTGCCGGCGCCCGGCAGGTCCGCCATCGGATGCCGAGGATGCAGCAGGTCCGCCCGCAGGCGTTCGACGACCGCCGCGTGCTGGCCCGCGTCGCAGCACAGCGGGACCCGCCAGTGGGCGAGCGTCATCACCAGCCAGAACAGGCCGCCGACGACCTGGTACGGCGTCGGACGCCAGGCTCCCCCGCCGCGCAGCGCGGTCGCGCCGCGGACGGCACCCCGCCGGGTGACGACGTCGGCGTTCACCGGGCGGCGGGGAAAGGAGCACGGGCGGTTTCTGGCATTTGCCCTATATCCCCGCCGTGATCGGCGGCCTAGCCCGGGATCACCTCATCGGGCGACCTCGCTCTCCCCACGCGAGGGCCCCGGGACCAGGCCGCCGAGCGCACGGGAGCCCGGCCGGACGACCGTGTCCAGGAGCAGCGGGAGGCCCACCGCCGGCAGCAGCCACAGCAGCACGATCAGCCGCCCGCCCCAGACGGTGATGTCGGGGTGCGCGGCCTGGTTGAGCACCCCGGTGCCCGCCGCCGCGATCAGGAAGACGGCGAAGGCGCGGTGCCTGCGCAGCGCCCCCCACCCGGCCGCCACCACCGAGGCGAGGAACAGCGGCTCCCACAACTGGCGGCGGATCCACTCGATCCAGAAGGCGGCCTCCAGATGGAGGAACTCCGGCCACGGATGGACGCGGTCCGGACGTGCGTAATGCCCGGTGAGCAGGTCCTGCACGCTCTCCGACTGGGACGGGTAGTGCAGCGCCCCCGCGAGCAGCACGGTGGCCGCGACGCCGCAGCCCGCCACCGCGCCGAGGGTCCGCAGCGGCCCGTCCCACCGGCGCCGGCGCGCCAGGAGCACCGCGCAGGCGGCGCCCAGGCACAGCCCGAGGAACAGCGCCTGCGAGTGCTTCACCGTGAAGAGGACCGCCAGACAGCCGCCGACCAGCCAGGTCCCCGCCCGTGCCCGGCCCTCCAGGACCAGGGCGCAGCCCCACAGCGCCGCCAGGGTCACGGCCATCATCAGGCCCTCGGTCATCGGGCGCATCGCCGTCGTACCGCACGGCAGGACGTAGTAGAGGACCTGTCCGGTCAGGGCTGCGCCGGTGGAGGCGCGCAGGGTGCGCAGCAGGAGGAAGACGAGCACGCCCCCGGCCACCGTCACGACGACGGCCGAGGCCCACAGCCCCCAGGTCACCCCCAGCAGCGTGACGAACGGCACCAGGAACACCGGATACCCCGGCCGCACCTCGAAGATCCGCATGAAGCGGGGCGGCGTGAACGGCACGATGTGCCCCGCCGTCCGCCCGGCCGCCAGCCGCGCGGACACGCCCCGCCACTGCTCGCGCCGGCACTCGGCGACGACCCGCCGGGTCGGACTCGCGCGGTGGAAGCGCACCACGTCGACGGCCTGGTTGCGCCGGGCGACGGACGCCTTGCCCGCGCAGACGTAGTCGATCGTCAGGGCGGCGGCCCGCTGCTTGCTCTCACCGCGCAGGTCCAGCGCGTACGAGAGGTAGTTCTTGGTGTCGGGGGTGTCCCGGCTGACGGGGTTGGCGAGCTGGAGGACGGCGAAGACGACGGCGATCAGGATCACCCGGGCGCGGGCCGAACGCGGCGCGCGCGGGACCCGCGGCCGGAACCGGCGCGAACGCGCGGCCCCGGGGACGCCACCGGAGCCGGTCACCGTGCCGCCCGTCGTGCCGATCGCCGTGCCGTTCACGGGCTTCTTCACGGGCCCGCCCGCGGATCCGCCCGTGGATCCGTCCATGGGTCCGTCCGCGGACCACTCCGAGGGGCCGTTCACGGGGCCGCTCATGAGGCAGCCAGGACGTCGTGGCCCGCCTGCGCGGGCACCGGGACGACCGCGGCCGGCGACACGGGCCGCTCGCCGAGCATCAGCGTCCGCACCACCCGCTCGGCGGCCCGGCCGTCGTCGAACTCGCAGAACCGCGTACGGAACCCGGCCCGCAGCCGCTCCGACTCCCCGTCCCGCCAGGCCCCCGAGGCGAACAGCCGCGCCAACTCCGGCTGGGACCGTGCCACATGACCCGGCGCGTCGGCCGTGATGTCGAAGTAGGCGCCCCGGCTCGCCGTGTATGCGCCCCAGTCGTCGGCGAGGAGCACGATCGGCCGGTCGAGGTTGGCGTAGTCGAACATGAGGGCCGAGTAGTCGGTCACCAGGGCGTCGGAGGCCAGCATCACGTCCTCGACGCGGAGTTCGTCGGTCGCGTCGACCACGACACCGCGCCGGTGCAGCTCGGTCAGCCCCATCCCGCGCGCCGGACCGTCCGCGAGCGAGGGATGCAGCCGCACGACCAGGGTGTGGCCCGCGCCGAGGCCGTCCGCGAACGCGGCCAGGTCCAGACGCTCGGCATGCCCGCCGCGGACGTACTCGCGGCGCGTCGGCGCGTACAGCACGACCCGGTTCCCGGCCGGGATCCCGAGGCGGGCACGGGCCGCCGCCCCCTCCTCGGGCCGGGCCCGCACCAGGACGTCGTTGCGCGGGCTGCCGCTGCGCAGCGAGGTGAAGTGACAGGGGTAGGCGCGCTCCCAGACCAGCTCCGAGTGCCGGTTGGCGACCAGGCTGTAGTCCCAGCGGTCGGCGCGGCGCAGCATCTGCGGAACGTCGAGGCCGTGCCGCGCGCCCGGCTTGTGCAGCAGGTCCGCGGCCATGTACTTCAGCGGGGTGCCCTGGTGGGTGTGGATGTGGACGCTGCCGGGGCGCTTGACCAGGGAGCCGGGCCAGTTGACGTTGTTCACGAAGTACGTGGCCCGCGCGGTGACACGGTGGTAGGCCAGCGAGTCGAGCAGGACGTACTCGGTCTCCGGCGGCAGCAGCGCCGCCTGCTCCTCGTCGCGCACCACCCACACCCCGCGCAGGTGCGGGGCGAGTTCGCGTGCCGCGGCGTACACCGCGGCGGGATCGCCGAGGGCCCCCCGGTGCGAGAACGCCGAGTACACCGCCAGATGCGGGTCCAGCGGCCGGTGCCCGTGCGCCGCGGACCAGCCGTGCTTGACCCGCGCGGCCACGGCCCGGCGCGCCTGCTGCCCCCGCCGGCCGAGTTCCCGGCCCGCGCGGGCCGCCTGCCGGCGCACCCGGTAGCGCGTGAAACCGCCCTCCAGCAGCCGCAGTTCGGCCGGCACGGGACCGGTCCCGTGCTTGCGCAGGAGCGCGGCCGTCAGCCGGAAGAACTCGGCCTTGTCCGCCTCGGGCAGCCGGTCCTCCTTGGAGAGGATGTCGAGGCAGTGCTCGCCCATCTTGCGGTGCAGGTACGGGCCCCAGTGCGACAGCTCCGGTCTGGAGCCGATGAACGCGAAGACCCGCTCGTACTGGTCGTGGATGTCGAAGTGCTTGCGGCTGGTGGTGGACAGGATGTTGCCCTGGCGCCGCTGGCGGTAGGCCAGACAGATCCGGTCCAGGGCGGCGATCCGCTCCGCGCTGAGCATCACCGGGAACGTCCAGGGCGTGTCCTCGTAGTACCCGGGCGGGAAGGCGAAGCCCTCCCGTTCGACGAACGCGCGGCGGTAGGCCTTGTTCCACACCACCATCAGCAGGTCCAGGATCTCCGGGTGCCCGGCCGCCGAGAAGGTGCCCTCGCCCGCCTCCGCGAGGACCCGCGCGAGCACGTTCCTGCGGGTGCCGCCCCACCAATAGGTGCGCGCGTAGTCGAAGACCAGCACGTCCGGGTCGGACGTCTCCTCCAGGCGGTCGGCCATGGCGCGCAGCGCGCCCGGGGTGAGGGTGTCGTCGCTGTCGAGGAAGAGGAGGTAGTCCCCGCCAGCGAGCGGCATCCCGGCGTTGCGGGCACGGCCGAGCCCCACGTTCTCCGGCAGGTGCAGCACCCGCATCCGGGGATCGCGGGCCGCGTACTCGTCGAGGATCGCGCCGCAGCCGTCCGGGGAGCAGTCGTCGACGGCGATGACCTCGATGTCCGGGTACGACTGCTCCAGGACCGAGTCGAGACACTCGCGCAGAAAGCCCTGCACCTTGAAGACGGGGACGATGATGCTGAAGCGGGGCACGTCAGTTCCTTACGAGGGTGGACGCGGCGGGCGCGGGGACGCGTTCGGCGAGCGGCAGGACGGGCGGGATCGTCTCGGGGGACTCGCCCAGCAGCACTCTGCGCACGACCCGCTCGGCGGCCCTGCCGTCGTCGAACTGGCAGAAGCGCTCACGGAAGCGGGCCCGCAGCGCGGCGGCGGCCGGGTCCGCCCAGGAGCCCTCGGTGAACAGCGCGGCCAGCTCGTCCGGGGTGCGCGCCACTTTGCCCGGCGGTTCCTCCAGCACGTCGAAGTAGACGCCCCGGGTCTCCCGGTAGACCTCCCAGTCGTCGGCGTACACGACGACGGGGCGGTCGAGGTTGGCGTAGTCGAACATGATCGACGAGTAGTCCGTGATCAGCGCGTCGGCGGCCAGGCAGACGTCCTCGGAGGATCGGTGCCCGGTCACGTCGATGATCCGTCCGCTGCCGCGCCCGCGGCCCTCGTCGTAGAAGTAGTGGGCGCGCAGCAGGACGACGAACTGCTCGCCGATCGCCTCGCAGAAGGCCTCCAGGTCGAGCCGGGACTCGAAGCCGCTGCTGTGGTCGCGGTGCGTGGGCGCGTACAGCAGCGCCGTCCGGCCCTCGGGCACCCCGAGCCGTTCGCGGACCCGGGCCACGTCCTCGGCGCTCGCCGTGCAGTAGACGTCGTTGCGCGGATAGCCGTACTCCAGGGCCTCGTAGCCGCCGGGGAAGGCCCGTTCCCACATCTGGGTGGAGTGCCGGTTGGAGGAGAGGTTGTAGTCCCAGCGGTCCACCCGGGCCAGCAGCTTGGTGAAACTGCCGGTCGCGGCGGCCACCACCGGGAACGTCGACTGGTCGACGCCCATCCTCTTCAGCGGTGTGCCGTGCTGGGTCTGGAGGTGCACGCTGCCGGGTCGTTTCACCACCGCGTCCGCGAAGTTGGCGTTGTTGACGAGGTACTTGGCGCGGGCCAGCACCTCCCAGGCGCGCCTGCTGCCGATCACCGCGTGCTCAACGTCCTTCGGCAGCGCGTCCACCGCCTCCGGCTCGACCAGGAACACCGAGCGGACGTGCGGGGCGAGTTCACGGGCCTTGGCGTGGATGGCCGCCGGATTGCAGGCGTAACCCCGGCCCCAGTAGGCGCAGTACACCGCGAGGTTCTCGTCGAGGGGACGGCGTAGCTGGAGGGCGTAGAACGCGCGGGTGCGCAGCCCCCTCGCGCGGGGCACCCGTCGCAGCACACCGGAGACGGCCCGGTTCGCGCCGCGCAGTGCGCGGAACGCGCCGTAGGCGCCCGCCGCGAGCAGCCGGTGCTGCACGCCGAGGCTGCCGGCCGGGGTCCGGAACCCGGCCGGGCGGTGCCGCCGGTAAAGCCTGCCCGCCCGGCGGAAGAAGGCCCGGCGGCGGCCCGCGGGTACCCGGGCGGGGTGCGCGGCCGTCTTCAGGACCAGGGAGAAGAGCTGGCCGAACAGCGCCTTCGACCGGGCCGCGGGCAGGGGCCGCCGCGAGGCTCGATCGAATACCCGCTCGATCTGGTCGAGGAGTTCGAAGTGGTGCTCGCCCGGCGCGCTGAGGCGGCTGCCCTGGCGGCGCGGACGGTGCCGTACGCAGACCGTGCGCAGCACGGCCGGCCGTTCGGCCGTCACCGTCACCAGACCGCCCCAGCCCTCGTCCGTGAAATGCCCCTCGGGGAAGGAGAGTTCCCGTTCGGCGACGAAGTCGCGGCGGTACGCGGCGCTCCACGCCGGAACGTGCACGCCCAGCACCTCGGGGGCCTTGTCGAGCGGGGGCGTGCTGGGCTCGCCCTCCCACCAGTGCACCCGCCGGTGCCCGAAGTAGAGGACGTCCGTGTCGGCCGGGATCCCCGTGTCCAGGGCGTCCAGCGCGCCCGGCACCAGCTCGTCGCCGCCGTCGAGGAAGAGCAGGTACGCGCCCTTCGCCGCCGCGATCCCCGCGTTGCGCGCCGCGCTCAGCCCGCCCGACGGCGGCGAATGGACCGGAACCACCCGGGAGTCCCGGTCCGCGTACGCGGCGGCGACCGCCGCGGCCGGGGAGTCCGGCTCGGCGCAGACCGGGATCAGCTCGAAGTCGCCGAAGGACTGGGCCAGGACCGAGTCCAGCGCGCGGGCCAGGTGCCCGGCGGCTTCGAGGGTGGACACGATGACGCTGAAGCGGGGCATTCTGCTCTTTCTCTCAAGGGGCGCCGAACGGGGGGTTCACCGGCCGGGGCGCCCGGTCGGCCGCCAGGTGGAGGGCCGGGTGGGTGTGGGCCGCGAGGGGCTGGAGGGCACGCGGGCTCCGGTTCAGAGGGTCTCGGTCAGGGGGACGGCGGTGTTCGGGGCCGGCACGCTCCCGAGCGGCCGCTCGGGGTCCGGCACCCGCGCGAGGGCCGCCGCGGCCGGGGGGACCGGGCGGCGTTCGGCGAGCGGGACGAACGGCGGCAGGCGGTCGCTCTCGCCCAGCACCACGTGCCGGACGACCCGTTCGGCGGCCCGCCCGTCGTCGTACGGGCAGAACCGCTCGCGGAACGCGGCCCGCAGCCGGGACGAGCGCTCGTCACGCCAGCGCCCGGTCGTGAAGACGTCGACCAGCTCGTCCTCGCCGTGCGCGAGGGCGCCCGGCGGGAAGGCGTGCAGGTCGAAGTAGGTGCCGCGGGCCGCCTCGTACGCCTCCCGGTCGTCCGCGAGGACGACGATCGGCCGGTCCAGGACCGCGTAGTCGAACATCAGGGACGAGTAGTCGGTGACCAGCACGTCCGAGGCGAGGCACAGCGACTCGACGCCCGGGCGGCCGGACACGTCGATGACCCGGCCGCCCGCCGTCCGCGTGGGCGGAGCCGTGTGGGCGGGATGGGCGCGGGCCAGCACGACGAAGCCCGGGCCCAGCCGGTCCAGCACCCGCTCCAGGTCCAGGGCGTACGGCTGGGCGCGCCGGTAGTCCCGGTACGTCGGCGCGTACAGCACGGCGACGGCGTCCGCGGGGACGCCGAGCGAGGCGCGCAGCCGGTCCACGTCCGCCGGGGTCGCGTGCTGGAACACGTCGTTGCGGGGCAGCCCGTACTCCAGCGTCGTGTACGAGGAGGGGAAGGCGCGCTCCCAGACCAGGGTGGAGTGGCGGTTGGCGGACAGGCAGTAGTCCCACTTGTCCGCACCGCGCAGCAGTTCGGCGAAGTCGGTGCCGTGCGCGGCGGCCGGACGGTCCTGGAGGTCGAGGCCCATCCGCTTCAGCGGCGTCCCGTGCTGCGTCTGGATCATGATCTGGCCGGGCCGCTTGACCATCCGCCGGTCGAAGTCGACGTTGTTCACCAGGTACTTGGAGCGGGCGAGCGCCGTCCAGTACGCCGCGGTGCCGGGGCGCACGTGCCGGGCCCGGTCCGGGACCGTGCGACGGTGCTCGGGGTGCGCGATCCACGACGTGCGGATGTGCGGCGCGAAGCTGCGGAACGCGGATTCCAGGGCCCCCGGGTTGCAGCCGTGGCCCCGGCCCCGGTGGCTGGAGAAGACGGCGCGGTCGGCGCGCAGCGGGAGGCACCGCTGCAGCCGGTAGTGGAACCGGAGGGCCGCGTCGCGCAGCGCGTGCCGCGACCGGGCGGTGAGCCGCACGGCTCTTCTGCGGATCCGCGACAGGAGGGAGAGCAGCCGGTACGTGCGGTGCGTGCCGAGGCCGATCATCAGGTGCCGCAGCCGGGTGCGCGCGGTGGCCGGGGCGCCCGGGACGCGGTAACGGCGGTAGTGCGCACGGGCCCTGCGCAGGAACTCGGCGCGGGCGGCGCGCGGCAGCCGGCCCCGCTTCACGAACACCGTGGCGAAGTGGTCGAGCATGCGCCGGAACAGCACCGGGCGCCACCGGTCCAGCTCCGGGTGCGCGGCGACGTGCGCGAAGAGGCGGTCGTACTGCTCGAAGACGTCGAAGTGCCCCCGGCCGCTCGTGCCGAGGATGCTGCCGTGGCGCCGCTGGCGGTAGTGCACGCAGACCCGGTCGAGGGTCGCGATCGTGTCGGCGGACATCAGCGCCGGATACGTCCAGGGCGTGTCCTCGTAGTAGCCGGGCGGGAAGCGGAAGCCCGCGCGCTCGACGAACTCCCGGCGGTAGGCCTTGTTCCACACCACCATCAGCAGCCCCAGCAGTCCGGGCCGCTCCTCCAGCCGGAAGGGCGCCGGGCCCTCCTCGGTCAGCTGTGTCGCGACCTGATTGCGGACGGCCTCGCCCGTCCAGTACGTGCGGGCGTAGTCGTAGACCAGGACGTCCGGGTCGCCGGTCTCCTTCAGCCGGTCGGCGACGGCCCGCAGCGCGTCCGGAGTGAGGGTGTCGTCGCCGTCCAGGAAGACCAGGTAGTCGCCGGTGGCGCGTTCGAGCCCGGCGTTGCGGGCGTGCCCGAGTCCCGCGTTCTCGGGCAGGTGCACGGCGAGCACGCGGGCGTCGCGGGCCGCGAACTCGTCGATGACCGCCCCGCAGGCGTCCGGGGAACAGTCGTCGACCGCGATGAGTTCGAGGTCCGGGAAGGACTGTCCGAGCACGGATTCGAGACACTCGTGCAGGTACGCCTGAACCTTGTACGCGGGGACGATGACACTGAACCTGGGCACGGGACATCCATGGGTCGGCGCGGGCATACCTGCCCGGAAACGGCCGAAGGGGTGACTTGGTTACGCCAGATGTGGCATCCGGGGGATGCCGGGTGAACGGCGAGGGGCGGGCCGATGTCCGGCCCGCCCCTCGAAATACGCCCGGAACCTGCCTATTTGACCGCGCCGGCCATCACTCCGGACACGAACTGCCGCTGGAACGCGAAGAAGACGGCCAGCGGGACCACCATCGAGATGAAGGCGCCCGGCGCCAGAACGTCGATGTTGTTGCCGAACTGGCGTACCTGCGTCTGGAGCGCGACCGTGATCGGCTGGCTCCCCGAGTCGGAGAACACCAGCGCGACCAGCATGTCGTTCCACACCCACAGGAACTGGAAGATCCCCAGCGATGCGATCGCGGGACCGCCGAGCGGCATCACGACCCGTGCGAACAGGCGCAGTTCACCCGCGCCGTCCAGCCGGGCCGCCTCCAGGAGCTCCCTCGGGATCTCCGCGAAGAAGTTCCGCAGCAGGAACACCGCGAAGGGCAGTCCGTACCCGACGTGGAAGAGGACCACGCCGGTGATCGACCCGAAGACGCCGATCTTCCCGAAGAGTTCGGCGATCGGGATCAGGGCCACCTGCACCGGCACGACCAGCAGTCCGACCACGCCGAGGAACCACCAGTCGCGGCCCGGGAACTCCATCCAGGCGAAGGCGTAGCCCGCCAGCGAGCCGATCACGACGACCAGCACGGTCGCCGGGACCGTGATGAGCACCGTGTTGAGCAGCGAGTTCGTGATGTCGCCGTTCTCCAGCAGCTTCTGGTAGTTGTCCACGGTGAGCTGCGAGGGCGCGGTGAACACCTTCCACCAGCCGCTGCCGTTCATGTCCTCGGGACTGCGCAGCGAGGACAGCAGCAGCCCGATCGTCGGCACCAGCCAGAACAGGCCGACGAGCAGCAGGAAGACGCGCACGACGCCGCCGCCGACCCCGCTCGCGATCCGTGAACCGAGCGAGGGCCGGGTCCTGTTCACGGTCGTGGCGGGCGCGGTCTTCGCCAGCCGTCCGGCATGCGTGGTCATCGCCGTACCTCCCGCCTGAGCCGCCTCACGTTGAAGGCCATCACCGGGATCACGAGCAGGAGCAGGAACACCGCGATGGCGCTCGCGACACCCGGGCGGCCCTCCGAGAAGCCCTTGCGGTACAGCTCCAGGGCCAGCACGTTCGCGTCGTCCTGGGAGGAGCCCGGCGCGATGATGAACACCAGGTCGAACACCTTCAGCACATTGATCATCAAGGTCACGGCGACGACCGCGAGCACCGGCGCGAGCAGCGGCACGGTGACCCGGCGGAACACCTGCCACTCGTTCGCCCCGTCGACCCGCGCGGCCTCCAGGAGCTCGCGCGGCACGCCCGCCAGTCCGGCGGCGATCAGCACCATCGCGAAGCCCGCCCACATCCAGACGTAACTGCCGATGACGGCCGGGGTGACCAGGGACGGGCCCAGCCAGTCGACCCCGTTGTACGGCTCCGCGAAGTTGCTCGCCGGGAGCCGCAGCCGCGCTCCGTCCGCCTTGCCCGAGAGCGTGAACGTGCCGTCGGCGCCGGCCTTCGTCGAGTCGACGACCTCGCCGTCCTTGACCGCCTCGATCCGCATCCCGGAGTAGCCCAGTTCGCTCGGATCGACCCGGCCGAGCGTGCCCACTCCCTTGCCGCGGGTGAAGTCCTGCCAGGCCGTGCCGGTGACCCTGCCCGGGTCGGTGGCCGCCTGGACGGCCTTCCCCGCGCCGTCCGGCATCACGTCCGGGGCGACGCCCACCAGCGGCAGGGTGACGGACTGCCCGGCGTGCACGGGGTCCCGGGTGATGAAGCCGCCCTTGTCGGCCACGAGCGGCGACCGCCGGCCGGGGTGGGCCTTGGGGAACGCCGACGACGGGGCGAAGGTGTCGTGCACCCCCACCCAGACCGCGTTCGCGACGCCCTTGTCCGGGTCCTGGTCGTACACCAGCCGGAAGATGATGCCGGCCGCGAGCATCGAGATCGTCATCGGCATGAAGACGACCAGCTTGAACGCCGTTCCCCAGCGCACCCGTTCGGTGAGCACCGCGAAGACCAGCCCGAGCGCGGTCGCGACCGTCGGGGCGAACACCACCCAGATGACGTTGTTCTTGAGCGCGGTGCGGATGCCGTCGTCGGTGAACAGCGCCCTGTAGTTGTCGAACCCGGCGAACCCGTCGCCCTGTTGGTCGTAGAAGCTGCGCACGACCGAGTACCCGATCGGGTAGACCACGAGCGCGCCGAGCAGCACCAGGGCGGGCAGCAGGAACAGCGCCACCACCGCCTTGCGGGTGCCGGTCACGCTCTTGCGTGTACGGGCCGGGGGCACCGGTGCGGTGCCCCCGGCCGTCGCCGACGTCATGGCCGGATCAGCCCTTGTAGGCCGCTGCGGCGTCCGCTTCGAGCTTCGCCTGCGCTCCCGCCACGTCCTTCGGGTTCTTCAGGAAGTCCTGTAGGTCCTTCCACTCGCCCTTGCCGGGCGTCCCGCCGAAGGCCTGCGGGGCCTGGTCGGACATGTCGAAGCGGAAGTCGTCGCCGGCCGCGATCAGGGCCTTGGCGATGGCCCGCTGCACGGCGTTCGGGTAGGCGGAGTCGGCCACGTTCTTGTTGGGGGAGAGGTAGCCGCCGAGCTTCGCCTGGATCGTCGCCGCGTCGGGCGAGGCGAGGAAGGTCAGCAGCGCCTGGGCCGCCTTCGAGTCCTTCAGGACGACGGCCGCGTCACCGCCGCTGACCACCGGTGCCTTGTCGCCGACCGCCGGGAACGGGAACACCTTCGCGTCCGTCCCGATCTTCGCCTTGGTCTCCGCGATGTTGACGCCCACGAAGTCGCCCTCGAAGACCATGCCCGCCTTCGGCTGGTCGCCGCCGGTGAACGTCTGGGTGACCGAGGCCGGGAACTCCGTCTGGAGCGCTCCGTCCGGGCCGCCCGCGACGAGGTTCTTGTCGCCCCACAGCTGGGCCAGCGTGGTCAGCGCGTCCTTCACGGACGGATCCGTCCACTTGATCTCGTGCCGGGCGAGCCGGTCGTACTTCTCGGGGCCCGCCTGGGAGAGGTAGACGTTCTCGAACCAGTCGGTGAGCGTCCAGCCGTCGGCACCGCCGACCGAGACGGGGGTGACCCCGGAGTCGTACACCGTGCGCGCGGTCGCCAGGAACTCCTTCCAGGTGCCCGGCTCCTTGGCCCCCGCGTTCTCGAAGACCTTGGCGTTGTACCAGACCAGGGACTTGTTGGCGGCCTTGTAGTACACGGCGTACTGCTTGCCGCCGACCTTGCCGAGGTCCTGCCAGCCCTGCGCGTAGTTCTTCGTCAACTGCGCCTGCGCGTCCGGCCCTACGGGCTTGGCCCAGCCCTTGTCGACGGCCTGCTTCACCGCACCGACCTGGGGGAGCAGCGCCACGTCCGGGGGAGCGCCGCCCGCGATCTTCGAGCCGAGGAAGTTGATGATCGGGTCCTGCGCCGGTACGAAGGTGACCTTCGCGCCCGTGCGCTTCTCGAACTCCGCCAGCACCTTCTTGAAGTTGGCCTGTTCCGCCCCGGTCCACACGGCGGCGACCTCCAGGGTGGCCCCGTCCAGCTCGGGCAGGGCCACGGAGCCGGCACCGCCGTTCTGCGCGCCCTTGCCGTCGTCGTCGCCCTTGCCCTTGTCGCCGTCGCCACCGCACGCGGTGAGTGCCAGGGCACCCGCGACGACGGCGGCCGCGGCGGCCCGCACGGCTCTGCGCGAGCGGCGCCCGGAGTGACTGGAAGACCTGCGTACACGAGGATTGCTGCGCATCACTGCCCCGTTCTTCGCTCGTCGTCGAACGCCAAAGCGAGTGTCCCGATCACTCCGGTCTACGCCTGGTCCTTCACGGGCGGCAAGACCGCCGGGGCTGTCAAGTACGCGATCGTGATTGGGTCGTGACGTCCAGTCACGTGAATCGGGGTGTGCCGGGTCCGTCGGCGGGGCTCGGCGGGCGGCCCGTTCGCGCGCACGACGCCGGGTTCCGAGGACGGTGACGCGCGGGTGCCGGCGCCGCTCCGCCGCGAAGGGACGGGAACGGCGCCGGCACCGTGACGCGCGGGCTACAGCAGCGAGGGCATCTCGGCCGCGGAGACGGAACGCGCGGCCCGCTCCAGGGCGCTGGCGAGCAGGGCCAGGTCCGTGGGTCCGTTGCCCAGCTCGCGGACCGGCCGGCGGGCCGGCGGGTCGCCCATGCGGTGCCATTCCAGGGGGACGACCGTGGGGCGCAGCGTCGCCGTCCGGGGGATGCGGCCCGTGACCCGCCCGCCCTGGAACGGCGTCTCCCGGCCGTCCGGACGCAGCAGGCGGCCCCGCCCGGGGGCGGGCTCCTCGGGTCCGGGCGACGGGGCGTCGAGGGTGACGCGCAACGCGGCGGAGCGCGCCAGTTCCGACGCGGCGGTACGGCCGCCAGCGCCGGACGCCGCCACGAGGTGCACCCCGAGCCGGTCCCCTTCCCGGACGACGGCCTCCAGCGCCCGTACGACCGAACCGGCCGCCGGGCGGCCCGGCGACCCCAGCGGCGGTGTCAGCAGGGCGTCCAGATCGTCGACCACCACGACCAGCCGGGCCAGCGGCGGCCCCGGCTCGGTCCGCTGCCGTGCCGCGGCGGGGCGCAGCCGCAGCGTCGAACTGGGCGGCGTGTCGAGGTCCGAGGCGCCCAGGGACGAGGCGCCCAGGGACGAGGTCCCGCCCGAGCGCTGGGCCACGATCCGGCCGGGGACCGTCCGCCCGGCGTGCCACTCCGCGAAGCCGAGACGGCCCAGCAGTTCGGAGCGCCGCTTCAGCTCGGCACTCAGCGACTGGGCGAACTCCCGCATCCGGACGGGGTCGTTGGCCGTGAGGTGCGTGGTGACGTGCGGCAGGTCGGTGCAGACCTGGAGTCCTTCCCCGCCGCCCGCCGCGTTCTGGCCCGCCGTCGCGTCGCGTCCGTCCATCAGGACGATCCCGAGCCGGTCGGGCCGCTCGGCGGCGGCGAGCGACGCGGCGACCGAGCGCAGCAGTTCCGTACGGCCGCTGCCCGGCGGGCCCTCGATCAGCAGGTGCGGGCCCTCGACGGACAGGTCGACGGCGACGGGTCCGCGCGGGCCCGCGCCGAGCACCGCCCGCGTCCGTCCGCCGAACGCCTCGCTGTCGTCCGCGGCGTCCGCCCAACGCGCCATCAGGGAGGCGGGGGTGGCCCGCGCCAGTCCCAGCTCGTCGAGCAGCCGCGCCGTCTGGGGCAGGGGCGCCGACACGCGCGTGTGCCGGTCCCCGGGCGCGGAGTCCGTCCGCAGCGGCGCGAGGGACCGGGCGAAGCGCTCGGCCCAGGCGTGGGACACGGCGTCCACGGCGGCGACCGTGCCGTGTCCCACGGGCCCCCGGGGGAGCTGCCCGGCCGCGGGGCGCGGGACGCCGGTGCGGGCGGCCCCCGCGTCACCGGGGCCGCCGGGCCGGAAGCCGGCGGGAGAGGAACCGGACCGCGGCGCCCCCTCGCGTTCGCCGCCGCCCGGTGCCACCCGCATCAGCCGCAGCGCCGTGGCCACGTCACCGCTCAGCAGCGCCACCGCCCCGCACTCGCGGAACGCCGGCGACGCCGCGCACGCCGCCTCGTAGGTCTCCGTCACCGGTGAAGCGGGGGAGGCGGCGGCGGTCTCGGCGAGGCACACCAGATGGATCCCGGCCCGCGAGCCCTCCCGCGCGAGGCGGGCCACGGCCTCCCGCAGGTCGGAGCTCCCGGGGTCCCCGTCCACGATCACCACCGTGGACGGGCCGTCGTGACCGTCGTCCGTGTCGTCGGTCCGCGCCCAGGCCGGCCTCCGTGCCGTGCCCCGCGAGCCGCCCCCGCCGGACGGGGCGGGGCGTTCGCCGTGTCCGGCGTCGTCGTGCCTCCCGGAGCGGGCGGCCGGAACCGTGGCACCGGCGCCCGCGGGCAGCGGGCCACGGCCGTGCGGCCCGCCCTCCGCCTCCAGGCTGTCCTCCAGGCGGCGCAGGAGTTCGTCCGTGCGCGCCGCCGCCTGTTCGCGGTCGTACGCGAGGAGCAGACGGCAGTCCTGGCCGTGGGCGGGACGCAGATGGGGGAGCCAGCCGAGCCAGGACCACTCGGCGGTGCGCTCCTCCACCGGGCGGGTCCGTTCGGTGCTGATGAGGACGATCTCCAGGGTGTCGGGGGAGTGCAGCGCGGCGAGCTGCGCGACGACCGAGCGGGCCAGCCCCGACAGGCGCGCCCGCGGTCCGGCCAGGCCCAGCGAGCCGGCCTCCCGCAGCCCGGCGGTCACCGGCACCGCGGGCAGCAGGCCCGAGCCGTCCGGCGCCGTCCGGTCGGCCGTGCCCAGCCGTACCGTCAGTGCCTCCGGGTGTCCCGGTCCCCGCTCCCACAGCCGGGGACCGGGTCCCAGCGCGGTGAGCAGCAGGATCGCCGGGTCGGGCCAGCTCTCGGGCGAGCGCCGCACGGCGGGGAGCATCTCCTCCACCGCGAGCGCCCCGTCCTCGTACGCCTCGCGCGCGGTCCGGTCCGGTCCTCCGCGGCCGCTGGCCAGACGCCGGGCCCACGCGCCGATCCCGCCCCGCCTGCGCACTCCCGGAGGGACGTCCGTGCCCCGCGCCGGCGTGCCCTTGCGCGCGCCGGGGACGCCCGCTCCGAGAACGCCGGGCGCGTCCGCGGCTCCCGTCCCGTCCGGGCCGTCCTGGTCCGCGGGCCCGCCGGGGCCGAGGCCCTCCGCCGCCGAGCCTCGCGGTCCGTTCTCGATCCGGGGCGCCCCGCCCTGCTCCGGAACGGCTGGGGGCGCCGACCGGCCGTGCTCCAGCGCTCCGGGCACGCCGCCGGCGGAGGTCCCCCACTCCGCGGTCCCGTAGGCGTGGTGCGTCTCGCCCGCGGGCGGCGGGGCACCGCCCTGCGAGAGGGTGGCGCTCCGCCCGCGCGCGTGGGGCACGGCACCGCGCGGGTGCGGGGTGTCCTGCGGGGGCGCGGGCGGCGCGGAGGAGGCCGCGTCCGGTCCGTCGGCGGAGCCGTCCGGCGAGCCCGCCGCCGGGAGGCCGCCCCGGGCGGCGGGGACCGTGCCCCGCCGGGCGCCGGTTCCCGCGGCGGCCGGGTCACCGTGTCCGTCGGTCCGGGAGGGGGTGTCCCCGGCCGATCCGGCCCGCACCCTCACGTGGCCCTCGCCGTCCGGAGCCGTCTCCACGGCGCCCGGGCCTCCCGGCAGGGCGAGCCGCAGGGCGGACTCGCCGACGCGCAGCAGCGCGCCCGCGCCGAAGGGGACGGGCCGGCCGCCGACGCGGGAGCCGTCGAGCGTCGTGCCGTTCGTGGACCCGATGTCGGCGACCGAGACGCGGCCCTCGGGGGTGACGGTGACCGCGCAGTGCAGGCGGGACACGTCGGGGTCGTCCAGGGGCACGTCGGCGTCCGCGGAGCGGCCGATGCGGATCTGGCCGCCGTGCAGCAGGTGCACGCCGCCGGCGTCGGGGCCCGCGACCACGTGGAGCTGGGCCGAGACGTCGTCCAGGTCGGGACCGGGTTCGGCGGGCGCGCCCAGACAGAGCACGGCGCCGTCGGTCAGCGGCGGTTCGCCGAGGGTGCAGCGCTGGGCGTCGAGCCGCTCCGCGCCCGCGTAGAGCACGATCTGGCCCCCGCCGGACTCACGGCCCCGCTCGCCCTGGGAGGCGCCCCCGCCCCCGACCGCCGCGGCCAGTCCCGACGCGACCGCGGCCAGCGCCGTCCCGGCGGGCGCGGTGACCAGCACATCGCAGGCAGTGGCCCGCCCCCGCGGCTCCGGGGGCGGGCCCAGCGGGTCTACGACGGTCAGCCGGATCTGCATCGCCGTCAGGGATCCCTCCGCGCGGGTGTCCGCGACGGGGACGAGGCTGTGCTGCGGTCCCCCACCGCAGCTCCCCCCACCGCACACGGGCACGTCGGCCAGTAACTGGAGGCATCCTCGCACCTGCCGCAGACAACGCGCCCGCTCCCCACCCGTAAGTGATCTTGATTGGTCGGCTCTGCCCGTAAAAGTTCCTGGCCAGTGCCCGCTCGATGTCGGCTTGAGATCGGTCACGCCCGGTCCCGGCAACCAAGTGACCGAAGTGAGCGTCTATCCGTCGAGCGCATGCGGACGGCTTTCCGTCGAACATGGACAGGAGCGGCTACGTATGCGCTCGTGCGGACCACCGGTACGCACGGGATCTATGGGAAAGCACACCAGGAGGACAGCCCTGTGCCGGGCGGAGCGGCACTACAGTTGGGTCGGAAAACTCCTGTACCACGGTGATCACGGTGGACGGACCAGGCAAGCAAGCAACAGGGAGCGCATGACGTGCGGCCGGTAGGGAGCAAGTACCTCCTTGAGGAGCCGCTGGGGCGCGGCGCCACAGGCACGGTCTGGCGAGCCCGCCAGCGGGAGACCGCGGGCGCCGAGGCGGCCGTCGCGGGACAGCCCGGCGAGACCGTGGCGATCAAGGTCCTGAAGGAAGAGCTCGCCGGCGACGCCGACATCGTGATGCGCTTCCTCCGTGAGCGGTCGGTGCTGCTGCGCCTGACCCACCCGAACATCGTGCGGGTGCGCGACCTCGTCGTCGAGGGTGAACTCCTCGCCCTCGTCATGGACCTGATCGACGGCCCCGACCTGCACCGCTACCTGCGCGAGAACGGACCGTTCTCGCCCGTCGCGGCCGCCCTGCTCACCGCCCAGATCGCCGACGCGCTCGCCGCCAGCCACGCCGACGGCGTCGTGCACCGCGACCTGAAGCCCGCGAACGTCCTGCTCAAGCAGCAGGCCGGCCAGATGCACCCGATGCTGACCGACTTCGGCATCGCGCGGCTCGCCGATTCGCCCGGCCTCACCCGGACCCACGAATTCGTCGGCACGCCCGCGTACGTCGCCCCGGAGTCCGCCGAGGGACGCCCGCAGACGTCGGCCGTCGACATCTACGGCGCCGGCATCCTGATGTACGAGCTGGTCACCGGGCGTCCGCCGTTCGCGGGCGAGTCCGCCCTCGAAGTGCTGCACCAGCACCTGAGCGCCGAACCGCGCCGCCCCTCGACCGTCCCGGACCCGCTGTGGACCGTCATAGAGCGCTGCCTGCGCAAGAACCCGGACGAACGGCCCAGCGCCGAGAACCTCGCGCGCGCACTGCGTGCCGTCGCCGCGGGCATCGGGGTGCACGCGTCCCCCGCGCAGATCGCCGCCGCCGAGGGCGTGGGCACCCTGCTCGGGCCCGACATGGCCCCGGCGCAGGTCCCGGACCTGCCCCCCGGCTCGGCCGACGCCACCCAGGTGCTCCCGCAGGGCGCGGGCTCCTACGACCCGTACGGCGCGACCAGCGTGCTGCCGCACACCGCCGGAGCGGCCGACCCGACCGCCGTGCTGCCGCCCGTGCCCCAGCACCAGCCGGGCGGACCGGGCGGAGCGCCCGGACAGGGCGAGGACCCGCACCCCTGGCAGAGCCAGCTGCGCGCGGCCCGCGACCGCAACGAGCAGACGCAGGTCCAGTACCTCGACCCGAACGAGGACCCGCTGCGCCGCCGTCCGCAGCGCCAGGTGGCCCGCCCGCAGCAGCAGCCCCAGCCGCAGCAGCAGCGCCCGCAGCGGGGCCAGCAGCCGCCGCCCGGCTACGGCTATCCGCAGCAGCAGCAGCAACAGCAGCAGTACGCGCCGGGGCCCCAGCAGCAGCAGCGCTACGCCCCCGCGCCCCAGCAGCAGCCCCAGCCGCAGCGGTACGCACCCGAGCCGCAGCGGCCCCAGCAGCCCGCCCCCCGCCAGCCCCGGCAGGGCAGCGCCAACCCGATGAAGATCCCGGGACTCGGCTGCCTCAAGGGGTGCCTGTTCACGATCGTCATCCTGTTCGTGGCCGGCTGGCTGATCTGGGAGTTCAGTCCCCTCCAGGACTGGATCGGCTCCACCAGGAGCTTCTGGGGCCAGCTCACCCACTGGTACGACCAGGTCAGCGGCTGGATCGGGGATCTCGGTTCGAAGGACCCCTCGGGCACCTCGGGCAACTGATCCCCGGCCCCGGGCGGCCGACTCTGGGGATTTGTCGACATCCGACGGGTGATTTCGGTCCTGGGCGTGAAGGTTGGCTCCGCGGGCGCGTACTTTAAGCGGCAACACGCGTCTGTAGGAGCAGTCTTGGCACGCAAGATCGGCAGCAGGTACACCGCGCACCAGATCCTGGGGCGGGGGAGCGCCGGCACGGTGTGGCTGGGGGAGGGGCCCGAGGGGCCCGTCGCCATCAAGCTGCTCCGCGAGGACCTCGCGTCCGACCAGGAGCTGGTGGGGCGCTTCGTGCAGGAGCGCACCGCGCTGCTCGGTCTCGACCACCCCCATGTGGTGGCGGTGCGCGACCTGGTGGTGGACGGCAACGACCTCGCCCTCGTCATGGACCTCGTCCGGGGCACCGACCTGCGCACCCGGCTCGACCGGGAGCGGCGGCTCGCCCCGGAGGCCGCGGTCGCGATCGTCGCCGACGTGGCGGACGGACTCGCCGCCGCGCACGCCGCCGGGGTCGTCCACCGCGACGTGAAGCCCGAGAACGTCCTGCTCGACATGCAGGGCCCGCTCGGCCCCGGCGGCTCCCACCCGGCCCTCCTGACCGACTTCGGCGTGGCCAAGCTCATCGACTCGCCGCGCCGGACCCGGGTCACGAAGATCATCGGTACGCCGGACTACCTGGCGCCCGAGATCGTCGAGGGCCTGCCGCCGCGGGCCGCCGTCGACATCTACGCGCTGGCGACCGTGCTCTACGAGCTGCTCGCCGGGTTCACGCCCTTCGGCGGCGGACACCCCGGCGCGGTCCTGCGCCGCCACGTCACCGAGACCGTGGTCCCGCTCCCGGGCATCCCGGACGAGCTGTGGCAGCTGATCGTGCAGTGCCTGGCCAAGGCGCCCGCGTCCCGGCTGCGGGCCTCCGAGCTGGGGGCGCGGCTGCGGGAGCAGCTGCCCCTGCTGGCCGGGATGCCGCCGCTGGACGTGGACTCGCCGGACGCGGAGGCCGAGGACGGGGACGAGGAGCGCGAGGAGAGCGCGGAGCCGTCCGCGCCCGCCGCGGCGCGCGAGCGGCGCGGGGCCGTGCCCCTCGTGCCGGGGGCCGCGCCCGACTCGAACCGGGACACGCACACCTCGATGCGGGTGCCCGCGCCCGACGAGCTGGCCGGCGGGGCCCGGGGAACGGCCCGGGTGCCCCGTGCCACGGGCGCGCCCCGTCCCGGCTCCGCCCGGCACCGCGCCTCCGCCCGGCGGCGGCGCGTCGTCCTGGGGGCGGCGGCCGTCGCCCTGGCCGCCGCGGTGGGCGTCGGCGCCTGGCTCGCGACCTCGGGCGACGACGACGCGGCCCCCCAGGACACGAAGAACTCGGCCCCCGCCTCCCCCTGACCTCGCCCCTGCGTCCCCCCGGCCTCGCGGGCACGGGCGGGGCGGGCCCCTCGGGGGCGAGGGGCGAGTCCCGGTTGCCGCAACCGTTACGCTGGAGGCGTGGCAGTCGTCGATGTATCCGAAGAGCTCAAGTCCCTCTCCTCGACCATGGAGTCGATCGAGGCCGTCCTGGACCTCGACAAGCTGAGGGCAGATGTCGCCGTGCTCGAGGAGCAGGCGGCCGCGCCGTCCCTGTGGGACGACCCGGACGAGGCGCAGAAGATCACCAGCAAGCTGAGCCACCTCCAGGCGGAGGTCAGGAAGGCCGAGGCGCTCCGCGGGCGCATCGACGATCTGGGCGTGCTCTTCGAGATGGCCGAGGAGGAGGACGACCCGGACACCCGTGCCGAGGCCGAGAACGAGCTCGCGGCCGTCAGGAAGGCGCTGGACGAGATGGAGGTCCGCACCCTCCTGTCCGGCGAGTACGACTCCCGTGAGGCCGTCGTCACCATCCGCGCGGAGGCCGGCGGCGTGGACGCCTCGGACTTCGCCGAGAAGCTCCAGCGCATGTACCTGCGCTGGGCCGAGCGCCACGGCTACAAGACCGAGCTCTACGAGACCTCGTACGCGGAGGAGGCGGGCATCAAGTCCACCACCTTCGCCGTGCACTCGCCGTACGCGTACGGAACGCTCTCCGTCGAGCAGGGCACGCACCGGCTGGTGCGCATCTCGCCGTTCGACAACCAGGGGCGCCGCCAGACCTCCTTCGCCGGTGTCGAGATCCTGCCGGTCGTCGAGCAGACGGACCACATCGAGATCGACGAGTCCGAGCTGCGGATCGACGTGTACCGCTCGTCCGGCCCCGGCGGCCAGGGCGTCAACACCACGGACTCCGCGGTGCGCCTGACCCACCTCCCCACCGGCATCGTCGTCTCCTGCCAGAACGAGCGCTCGCAGATCCAGAACAAGGCCTCGGCCATGAACGTCCTCCAGGCCAAGCTCCTCGAGCGGCGCCGGCAGGAGGAGCAGGCCGCGATGGACGCCCTCAAGGGCGACGGCGGCAACTCCTGGGGAAACCAGATGCGTTCGTACGTCCTGCACCCCTACCAGATGGTCAAGGACCTGCGCACCGAGTTCGAGGTCGGCAACCCCGAGGCCGTGTTCGGCGGCGAGATCGACGGCTTCCTGGAGGCCGGAATTCGCTGGCGCAAGCAGCAGGAGAAGTAGGCACACGGCACGAGCGGTGCGGGAGGACACTCCCCACCCCTGCTGAAACCTCTTTGTCGACAAGGCAACTGCCGCCCATCGGGCGGCAGTTGCCTTCGTTTGTATGGGCTGTATGGGTTTTCCGTCACAGTCACATGTCCCCAGGCCGGGCAAACGATGGTGTTCCGGACATCGCGTACGCAACGACCTTGACGCTGCTTCGGAAACTGGGAAGGGTGAAGTTTGGCATGCGCATCTCCGGGGTGCATGTGAACCGGGGGGTCGAGCGAAGCCTCCTGTGACGCCGTGGCCCCGGGCGCTGCTCCATCGACGATCAGCTACTGGGGGTAGCAGGCAGATGACCAAGAAGACGCGGATCCTCGCGGCACGAATAGCCGCCGGCGCGATGATCGCCGCAGGTGCTTCCCTGGCCGCGGCGGGTGTCGCCTCGGCCACCGGGTCCGACGGCCCGACCCCGACGCCCACCGAGACGGGCATTCCCACCACCAGCGCCGAGCCCACCGAGCCGGCCCCGACCGTGACCGAGCCCACCGAGCCGGCTCCCACGGAGACCGAGCCCACCGAGCCGGCCCCGACCGTGACCGAGCCCACCGAGGACCCGGACCCGACCGCGACCGAGCCGACCGAGGACCCGGACCCGACCGACGAGCCCACCTCGGGCAGCAGCTCGGCCCCCGCGGAGAACGGCACGGGCGGCAACGACGCCGACCCCGACGGCGGGTCCAGCGCCCAGGAGGAGGGCTCCTCGGCCCTCACGGACACCGGTTCCGACACGAAGGCCCAGGGCAAGGACGGTGAGCTGGCCGACACCGGTGCCGGCCGGACCACGTTCCTGGTCATCGGTGCCGCCACGATGGTCGCCGGCGGTGTCGGCTTCCGTCTGCTGCCGCGCCTCGCGGGCGGCCGCGGCGGTGCCGCCGCCTGACGCGCGCACGACGTGACGAAGGGCCCGGAGCAGCTCGCTCCGGGCCCTTCCCGCGTCATGGGTGGCGGCGGCCGCGCCCGGCCGTCCCCGCGGCTCTCACACCGTCTGGTGGGCCACCAGCGCCAGCGCCGCGATCAGTACCACGAGCAGGGCGATCAGCGCCATGGGGTTGAGGCCCGCGAAGGGGCTCTCCTGCTGGAGCCGCTCCCGGTTCGCACGGCAGACGGGGCAGCGACCCTCGCTGACGGGTGCCGCGCAGTTAGCGCATACCAGTCGGTCGTACGTCATGCGCCGGCCCTCCTTGCGACATCTCCGCGTACGCAGCGCTCTCGCGTACACATCGCTACTCATAACGCTGCGGCGAACGCAACCGTTCCCCTACCACTGTGCCAGGTTCCGCGGATTTCGGCGCGGCCCCTCTCCTCCTGCCCCGCGCGGAGCGCCGCCGACCCCTCGGACCGGGTGTGAATCGCGCCTCAGATCTGTGACAAATCGTGCAAGCCGCGCGCAACCGTGTACGCCGACTGCGCTCGCACACCCGGTTCGCGTATGGTCACGCACACCTACCCCCGGCGACCCGTGGTGCACCCGTGATCCGATTCGACAATGTCTCCAAGGTCTACCCCAAGCAGACCCGCCCCGCTCTCAGGGATGTCTCCCTGGAGGTCGAGCGCGGAGAATTCGTGTTCCTCGTGGGGTCCTCCGGCTCCGGAAAGTCCACCTTCCTGCGGCTGATCCTCCGCGAGGAGCGGACCAGCCAAGGCCAGGTGCACGTCCTGGGCAAGGACCTCGCGCGCCTCTCCAACTGGAAGGTGCCGCAGATGCGCCGCCAGCTGGGGACCGTGTTCCAGGACTTCCGCCTCCTGCCCAACAAGACGGTCGCCGAGAACGTGGCCTTCGCCCAGGAGGTCATCGGCAAGTCCCGCGGCGAGATCCGCAAGTCCGTGCCCCAGGTGCTCGACCTCGTCGGCCTGGGCGGCAAGGAGGACCGGATGCCCGGCGAGCTCTCCGGTGGTGAGCAGCAGCGCGTGGCCATCGCGAGAGCCTTCGTGAACCGGCCCAAGCTCCTCATCGCCGACGAGCCGACCGGAAACCTCGACCCACAGACCTCCGTGGGCATCATGAAACTGCTCGACCGGATCAACCGGACGGGCACCACGGTCCTGATGGCGACGCACGACCAGAACATCGTGGACCAGATGCGCAAGCGCGTCATCGAGCTGGAGAAGGGCCGTCTCGTCCGTGACCAGGCGCGCGGCGTCTACGGCTACCAGCACTGATCATCGTCCACGGAAAGGTCTGAGGAAGACGCCATGCGCGCGCAGTTCGTTCTGTCGGAGATCGGTGTCGGTCTCCGCCGCAACCTGACCATGACCTTCGCGGTCGTCGTCTCGGTCGCCCTCTCGCTCGCCCTGTTCGGCGGCTCGCTCCTGATGAGCGACCAGGTGAACACCATGAAGGGCTACTGGTACGACAAGGTCAACGTCTCGATCTTCCTCTGCAACAAGAGCGACGCCGAGTCCGACCCGCACTGCGCCAGGGGCGCGGTGACCAGCGACCAGAAGAAGCAGATCGTCGCCGACCTGGACAAGATGTCGGTGGTCCAGAAGGTCACCTACGAGTCCTCGGACCAGGCGTACAAGCACTACAAGGAGCAGTTCGGCGACTCCCCGCTGGCCAGCTCCCTCACGCCGGACCAGATGCAGGAGTCGTACCGGATCAAGCTGAAGGACCCGGAGAAGTACCAGGTCATCGCGACCGCCTTCGACGGCCGGGACGGCGTGCAGTCCGTCCAGGACCAGAAGGGCATCCTGGACAACCTGTTCGGGCTCCTGAACGGCATGAACTGGGCCGCGCGCGCGGTGATGGCGATGATGCTCGTCGTCGCGCTGATGCTGATCGTCAACACCGTGCGCGTCTCGGCGTTCAGCCGACGGCGTGAGACGGGCATCATGCGGCTCGTCGGCGCCTCCGGCTTCTACATCCAGGCGCCGTTCATCGCCGAGGCCGCGGTGGCCGGACTGATCGGCGGCGGGGTCGCCTGCGGGTTCCTGCTGATCGCCCGGTACTTCATCATCGACCACGGTCTGGCGCTGTCCCAGAAGCTCAACCTGATCAACTTCATCGGCTGGGACGCCGTGTTGACCAAGCTCCCGCTCATCCTCGCGACGAGCCTGCTGATGCCCGCGCTGGCCGCTTTCTTCGCGTTGCGCAAGTATCTGAAGGTGTGACGCATACCAAGAGGGCCGTACCGTCAACCGGCGGTGCGGCCCTTCGCGTTGTCCTAGACTCACCGGCATGTCAGGCCGTGACCTGTTCTGCGAGCCCCGCCGCATCCGCCGCGGGGCGGCCCTGACATTGGTGTTCGCGAGCATCTTCGTCGCCGGGGCGGCGACCGGATCGTTCTCCGACCCCGCCCGGAAGACCGGGGCCGAGGCGCCCGGTTCGGCCGCGGCACGCCGTCACGACGAGGTCACCCGGGCCGCCGCCGAGGCGATGGCCGACGGCAAGTCCCCCATGGAGGCCGCCGAGAGGGCCGTCAGCCGCAGCGGGGACCGCTGGGGCGCCGTCTACTCCCAGGGCGAGTACCAGGAGTTCGAGGAAGCCCTCGACGGCCAGTACACCGGCGTCGGCCTGTGGGCCCGCCGCGAGCGCGACGGACGGATCGAGGTCACCCGCGTCAGCGCCGGCTCGCCCGCGGCCGCCGCGGGCATCCGCAAGGGCGACCTGCTGCGCACCATCGACGGCGCGAAGGTGGACGGCCGGCCGGTCACCGAGGTGGTCTCGTTACTGCGCGGCGACGCGGCCGCCGCGGCCGCCGGCACGAAGGTCTCCCTCGGCCTGGAGCGCGGCGCGCAGTCGTGGAGCCGGACCCTGCGCCGGGCCAGGCTCTCCACGGACTCCGTGACCGTCAGCAGGCTGCCCGGCGGGGTCACCCTGATCAAGGTCGACGCCTTCACCAAGGGCGTGGGCGACGCCGTACGGACCGCCGTCGGCCGGGCGCCGGGCCGGACCGGGGTCGTCCTCGACCTGCGCGGCAACTCCGGCGGTCTGGTCACCGAGGCCGTCACCACCGCCTCCGCCTTCCTGGACGGCGGCCTCGTCGCCACGTACGACGTGAACGGCGCCCAGCGCGCCCTGCACGCGGACGCCGGCGGCGACACCGCCAGGCCCCTGGTCACGCTCGTGGACGGCGGCACGATGAGCGCGGCCGAGCTGCTCACCGGCGCCCTCCAGGACCGCGGGCGCGCGGTCGTCGTGGGGTCCAGGACCTTCGGCAAGGGCTCGGTCCAGATGCCGAGCCGGCTGCCCGACGGCTCCGTCGCCGAGCTGACCGTCGGGCACTACCGCACCCCCGCGGGCCGCTCCGTCGACGGCCGGGGCATCACCCCCGACCTGGAGGCGGACAAGGAGCCGCTGAAGCGGGCCGAGACCGTGCTGACCGGTCTCGGGGACCTTTCCTGACCCGTCGGCCGCGGGCCCGGTAATCGGCTTTCCCCCGAGCCCCTCCGTAGTGCGAAAATGGCCAGCACTATGAGCAAGGGAATGTACGTACCGAAGGAGTCCCAGCCCAAGCAGGGTGGGGCTGCCGCCAAGTCCAAGGACGGCGAGAAGGGCGGCAAGCGCAAGATCGTCGCGCAGAACAAGAAGGCCCGCCACGACTACGCGATCATCGACACCTACGAGGCCGGGCTCGTCCTGACCGGCACCGAGGTCAAGTCGCTGCGCCAGGGCCGGACCTCGCTGGCCGACGGGTTCGTCCAGATCGACGGGGGCGAGGCGTGGCTGTACAACGCCCACATCCCGGAGTACAGCCAGGGCAGCTGGACCAACCACTCCGCGCGCCGCAAGCGCAAGCTGCTGCTGCACCGCGAGGAGATCGACAAGCTGTCCGTGAAGTCCGAGGAGACGGGCCACACGATCGTGCCGCTCGCCCTGTACTTCAAGGACGGCCGGGCGAAGGCGGAGATCGCGCTCGCACGGGGCAAGAAGGAGTACGACAAGCGGCAGACCCTGCGCGAGAAGCAGGACCGGCGCGAGTCGGACCGTGCCATCGCGGCGGCCAAGCGCAGGCAGCGCGGCGAGTAGGGCGCCGGGAGGCCCGGCGGGCGGTGCCCCGGAGGGCCGGACGGCACGGCGGGCGGGTCCGCCGGAATAGGCTGGCACCGTCGTGCGTTGGTCACGTACGATGGCAACGCACCCCACAGCGGGTGCGGGTTCCTCCCCGGAGGGGCCGCGCTTTGAAAAATCAACATGGGGATGATCGGTTTCGACAGCGGCTGTTGAGCCAGGGGAAGCGTGTCGAGGAAGCGGCAATGATCTCGTAAACCATATGTCGCAAAAAATAATCGCCAATTCCAAGAGCGATTCCCAGTCCTTCGCCCTCGCTGCCTGATAAGCAGTGAGTGAAGGACCCTTAATGGGTGTCAGCCCGGGGGTGTTCCCGACCCGGACCCTGGCATAATCTAGGGAACTAAACCATCGAGCCCGGTCACGGGGTTCGCTGGGAAATCAAACAGTGACTGAGCCCGTCGGCGACTTGTTCGCGTGATCGCCGGGGCTGAGAAAATCGCAGCGAACTGCACACGGAGAAGCCCTGATTCTGCACCGTTGGACGCGGGTTCGATTCCCGCCATCTCCACTCATCCCATGTTTTAATTGAATAGCGTGACGAAGGCCCCGCTGCCCAGGCAGCGGGGCCTTCGCCGTTCCCCGGGACATCCCCGTACACCCCTGCCCTCAGGAACCCAGCGTGCGGGGTGCGGTGCTGGAGCGCTCCGTCATCCGGGGGGTGAGCAGGGTCGCCTCCGGGCAGGGCGTGCCGTTCAGCTTCCTCATCAGCAAGTCGACCGCCCGCCCGCCCACTTCGGCGGACGGGATGGCGATCGAGGTGACCGGGACACGCAGGTTCCCGGCGAGTTCGTCCGGGCAGATCGCGGTGACGGACAGATCGGCCGGGACCCGCAGGCCGAGCTGCTCGAAGGCGTCGACCAGCGGTTCCAGGAGCGGCTCGTTGTGGACGACGACACCCGTCAACGCGGGCTGCTCGCGCAGGAGTCGCTCGGCGATCCGGCGCGCGGCGGCGGGCGAGGCCTCACAGGGGTGGACGGACGAGACCAGACCGTTCCGGTCGGCGGCGGCCGTGAACCCCTGCACCACCCGCTGCGCGAACGCCGTGCCCCGCACGTACACCTCCGGCGGAGAGCCGACCAGCGCGACGACCCGGTGACCGAGCCCCGCGAGCCGCTCCACGCACAGCTCACCGGCCGCCTTGAAGTCCAGGTCGATGCAGGTGAGCCCGTCCGGGGCGGCCGGGAAGCCGATGAGCACCGACGGCCGGTCCAGGGCGCGCAGCAACGGCAGCCGGGGATCGTGGAGCTGGACGTCCATCACGATCAGCGCGTCCACCAGCGCGGTGTCCGCGACCCGGCGCAGTCCCTCCTCGCCCTCCTCCTGGGTGAGCAGCAGGACGTCGTGGTCGTGCAGCCGGGCCGCCGTCACCACCGACACCGCGAACTGCATCACCACCGGCACGTGGATGCCCGCCCGCAGCGGGACGACCAGCGCCAGGACGTTCGACCGGCTGCTGGCCAGCGCCCTGGCCCCCGCGTGCGGACGGTAGCCCAGCCGGCGGATGCTCTCCTCGACGCGCTGCCGGGTCTCCTCGGAGATCGGCCGCTTGCCGCTGAGGGCGTAGGAGACGGTGCTCGGGGACACCCCGGCGTGCCGTGCCACATCGGTGATCTTGACCATCACTCCGACTCCAGTTCCAGGGAGAGGAAGCCCGTCCCGGCCCGGGCCCGTACCTCGCGTCCGCCCGCGGCCAGCCCCCAGGGAGCCGACGGATCGTCGCAGGACGCGCGCAGGGTGTTCCCCTCGCGCACGACGGTGAAGGCGACCCGCCCGGCCCGCACCGACACCCGGGCTCCCCGCTCCAGCCCGTACGCGCGCAGGGTGACCCCGTCCGCGTAGTCGTACTCGGGGCGGTCGTCCACCGCGCCGACCGGGATCACCGCGCCCGGCCGCACCAGCAGCGGCACGCTTCCGAAGCCGTGCCGCTCGCGCACCCAGCGCGGTCCGGTCACCGGCGGCCCGCCGAGGTAGGGGGTCCAGGTGCCCTCGGGCACGTAGTACGAGACGTCCCCCTCGTCGTTGAAGACGGGAGCGACCAGCAGATCGGGGCCGAGCATGTACTGCCGCTCCAGATGCGCGCACCCCGGGTCGTCCGGGAACTCCAGGACCATCGCCCGCATCATCGGCACCCCCTCCGCGTGGGCGGTGAGGGCGGCCTCGTACAGGTACGGCATGAGGCCGAGCTTGAGCCGGGTGAACAGCCTGAGGACGTCCACGGCCTCCTCGTCGAACAGCCAGGGCACGCGGTACGAGGAGGAACCGTGCAGCCGGCTGTGCGAGGACAGCAGACCGAAGGCGATCCACCGTTTGAACAGCGCGGGCGTCGGCGTCCCCTCGAAGCCGCCGATGTCGTGGCTCCAGAACCCGAACCCCGACATGCCGAGGCTGAGCCCGCCGCGCAGCGACTCGGCCATCGACGCGTACGTCGCCTCGCAGTCGCCGCCCCAGTGCACCGGGAAGCGCTGGCTCCCCGCGGTCGCCGACCGGGCGAAGACGACGGCCTCGTGCTCCCCGCGGTGTTTGCGCAGCACGTCGAACACGGTCCGGTTGTAGAGGTACGTGTAGTAGTTGTGCATCCGCTCCGGGTCGGCGCCGTCGGCGTAGGCCACGTCCACCGGGACCCGCTCGCCGAAGTCGGTCTTGAAGCAGTCGACGCCCTGCTCCAGCAGCGCCTCCAACTTCGAGGCGTACCAGTCCCGGGCGGCCGGGCTGGTGAAGTCGACCAGGGCCATGCCCGGCTGCCACAGGTCCCACTGCCACACGCTGCCGTCGGGCCGCCGCAGCAGGTGCCCGAGGGCCCGTCCCTCCGCGAACAGCGGTGAGCGCTGCGCGATGTAGGGGTTGATCCAGACACTGATCCGCAGCCCCTTGTCCTTCAGCCGCGTCAGCATCCCCTCCGGGTCGGGGAACACCCGCGGATCCCAGCGGAAGTCGCACCAGTTGAACTCGCGCATCCAGAAGCAGTCGAAGTGGAACACGGACAGCGGGAGTTCGCGCTCCCGCATGCCGTCGATGAAGGAGGTGACGGTGCCCTCGTCGTAGGAGGTGGTGAAGGACGTCGACAGCCACAGGCCGAAGGACCACGCGGGCGGCAGGGCCGGACGCCCAGTGAGCGCGGTGTACTTGCGCAGGATGTCCTTCGGGGTCGGGCCGTGGATGACGTAGTACGTCAGCTCCTGGGTCTCCGCGCTGAACTGGACCCGGGAGACGGCCTCCGAGCCGACCTCGAAGGAGACCCGGCCGGGATGGTCGACGAAGACGCCGTAGCCCGCGTCCGTCAGATAGAACGGCACGTTCTTGTAGGCCTGTTCGGTGGCGGTGCCGCCGTCCGCGTTCCACATGTCCACCACCTGGCCGTTCTTGACGAGCGGCCCGAACCGTTCGCCGAGGCCGAAGACCTGGGTGCCGACACCGAGGTCCAGCTGCTCGCGCAGGTAGTGGGCGCCGGTCGTGTCCCGCATGATGCCCATGCCCTTGGGGCCGCTGCTGGTGAGGACGCGGCCGTGCGCGAGGAAGTCGACGTGCCAGGGGGCGGTGCGGGAGACCCGGACGGAGAGGGTGCCCGAGGTCAGGGTCGCGTGCTCCTCGTCGTACTCCGCGTGCGCGGTGAACTCGTCCGCGCGCAGTTCGAACCGGGGCCCGCGCGGCTCCTCGCCCTGGAAGTGGGTGAACGTGACGCCGATGACGTCGGGCAGGGGCGCGTGGGCGCTGATCGTCACGACCGGTCCCTTCAGCAGGTCGCCGCGGTGCCGGATGGGCTGCGTCGGCGCGTGGATCTCCAGACCGCCGGGGTCCGAGGTCACGTCGAGGACCTCGACCGGGTGGGCCGCGGTGACGCCCTCGCGCAGCAGCCAGTAGCCGTCCGTGAACTTCAAGGCCGTACCCCTTACTTCACCGCGCCGGCGGCGATGCCGCGGGTGAGGGTCCGCTGGAAGACGAGGAAGAAGACGATGGCGGGCAGCACGCCGAGGAGGGCGGCCGCGTTCGTCATCGTGGCGTCCATCAGGCGCTGGCCCTGGAGGACACCGAGGGCCACCGACACCGTCTGGTTGTCGTTGGAGATCAGCATGACCAGCGGCAGCAGGAACTCGTTCCACGTCCAGACGAAGAAGAAGACGAGGAGCACGCCGATCGTGGGACGGCTGACCGGGACCACGATCCGCCACAGCACCTGCCACCGGTTCGCCCCGTCGATCCGGGCGGCCTCGATGATCTCGCGGGGGAACCGTCCGAGGACGGAGGAGAGGAGATACGTGCCGAACGCCGACTGGATCACCGTGAACACGATGATCACGCCGAGTCTGGTGTCGTAGAGGCCGGCCTGCTTGCTCAGGTGGTACAGCGGGTAGACCAGCGCCTCCTGCGGCAGGGTGTTCGCGAGGACGAAGAAGGCGAGCACCCAGGCGCGGCCCCTGATCCGGCCGATGCCGATCGCGTACGCGTTGAGGACGGACAGCACCGCGGCGCCGACCGCCACCGAACCCGAGATCAGCACCGAGTTGAGGAGCTTGCGGCCGAAGTCGACGCGCTGCCAGAAGTCCTCGACGCCGTCGAGGTAGAGGCCGTGCGGAAGGCCGAGGGGGCCGTGCGCCGAGTACTCGGCGGGCGACTTGACCGCGTTGAGCGCGACGACGGCGAAGGGCAGCACCATGAACAGCGCGCCGACGGCGAGGGCCACGAGCACCGGGTAGCGGCGGAGCGCGGTCATGCGCGGACCCCTTCCTCGGCGTCCTCGGCGCGGGTCTGGAACCTCAGCCCGATCAGCGCCAGCGCCAGGATGATCACGGTCAGGACGGTGGAGATCGCGGCGCCGTAGCCGACCTGGGTCTTCTCGAAGAAGGTGGTGAAGGAGAAGTACGACGGCACGTCCGTGGCGCCGCCCGGTCCGCCCTTCGTCAGGACGTAGACCGCCCCGAACACCTTCAGCGCGGCGATCGTGCACCACAGCAGGACGACCGAGATCTCCGGGCGGATCTGCGGCAGCGTGATGTGCCAGAAGCGCCGCCACCAGCCGGCGCCGTCCAGCTCGGCGGCCTCGTACAGCCCCGGGTCGACGCGTTGCAGGCCTGCCATGAAGACCACGAGAGGGAAGCCGAGCTGTACCCAGACCATCACCCCCATCACGCTGTACAGCGCGAAGTCCGGGTCGCCGAGCCAGTCCTGCTGCCAGGAGCCGAGACCGACGGCCTCGAGCAGCGCGTTGAGCGAGCCGTCGTCGGGGGCGAGGATCCAGCTCCACACGATGCCCGCGACCGCGATCGGCAGCACCTGCGGGAGGTAGTAGCAGGCCCGCAGCACCGCCACGACCCTGCTGCCGAAGTGCTTGCCGATGTGGTCGAACAGGGCCGCGGCGAGGACGAGTCCGACCGCGGTGGGTATCGCGGCCATCGCGAGGACCATGAACAGGCTGTGCCGGAAGGACGCCCAGAACTCGGTGTCGGCCCACAGCTCGCGGTAGTTGGCGAGGCCGGTCCACGAAGGGGTGCCCACCCCCTGCCAGTCGGTGAAGCTGGTCCCGGTGTTCATCAGGAACGGCACGACGACGACCACCGTGAAGGCGAGCACGCCGGGCAGCAGGAACAGCGCGTAGGTCTCGCGCGGGCGCCGCGGGTGACCGGCCTTCACCCGGCCGGCCACCCGTCGCCCGCCGCGGGCGGCGGTCGTCGTCATCGCCGCGGTACGCCCTTGTCGTACGCCTTCTGGAGGTTGTCCAGGTAGGCGTCGGGCTTCTCGCTGCCGGTGATCAGCTTCTGCGTCTCGGAGACGAGGGTGTCGTAGAAGCCGGCCACCGGCCAGTCGGGGTAGAAGGCCAGCCCGTCACGGTCGGAGAGGGTGTTGTAGTCCGAGATCAGGGTCTTGGCCCTGGCGTCGGTGATCGCGGAGGTGTCGGCGGCCACCGGGACGCCGCCCTTGTCGCCCAGCAGGTTCTGGATCTTCTTCGACATGGTGATGTCGATGAAGTCGTAGGCCAGTTCCTTGTTCTCGGCGCCCTTGGGGACCACCCACAGGTTGCCGCCGGAGCCCAGGGTGAGGTTCGAGCCCGGGAACAGGCCGGAGTCCCAGTCGAACGTGGCCTCCGACTCGAAGCGGCCGTACCACCAGCTGCCGGAGAACAGGATCGGCGACTTGCCCTGGATCCAGGACACGCCCGCGTCCTCGGCCTTCGTGCCGCTGGACTTCTTGGAGATGTACCCCTTCTCCACCCAGTCGGCGAAGGTGTTCGCCGCGTAGCTCCATGCGGTGTCGTGGAAGTCGTTCTTGCCCTTGTACAGCTCGTACTTGTCGACCCACGAGCGGTCGGCCCTGGAGAGGGCGAGCTGGTAGAGGTACTGCTGGGCCATGTACTCGGCGCCCGCGTTGGCGAGCGGGGTGATGCCCTTCGCCACGAACTCGTCCATCGCGGAGACCAGTTCGTCGTACGTGGTCGGCTCCGCGATCCCGTACTTCTCGAACAGGTCCTTGTTGTAGAAGACCATCGTGTACTCGGCGTAGTTGGGCACGCCGTACCACTTGCCGGAGCCCATGACGCCGTTGGCGTCGTACCGGCTCGTGGTCTTCACGCCGGAGCTGAGCTTCTTGTCCCAGCCGCGCTCGGTGGCCTCGGCGGTGAGGTCGGTCAGCAGTCCCTGTTCGGACAGGAGCCCGGCGGTCGCGTTGCCCTTGTTGTACTCCATGATGTCGGGGGCGTCGTTCGAGTTCAGGACCATGGGCGCCGTCTTCTGGATCTGCTCGAAGCCCTTCTCCTCGAACTTCACCCTCACACCGGGGTGTTGCGCTTCGAATTCCTTGATGGCCTCCTTCCAGGCCACCCCCATCGCGCTGTCCGGCCCTTCGTAGTGCCACAGCCTCAGTGTCCTGCCGTCGGAGGAGCCACTGTCCGAACCGCCGCAGGCCGTCGCCAGCAGGGCTCCCGTCACGGCCGCCGCCACCGCCGCCGTCATGCGCCGTCGTTTCGTCAACATCCACTGCCTCCAGAGGAGTTGGATGGGTATCGGGCTGTCCCGCGTCGCTCGTCGAACCGTTTCGACGCGGGACGTCGAAGCGCTTCGACGGGGGAAGGTAGGTGGGAGCCGTGGACACGTCAATGGGTCGGACCGGAATTACGGCAGCGGTTCGACGGGCCGGACGGTGGGGGTGGGGTGTTCGACGGGCCGGGCCGAGAAGCGTGCGGGCCGGGACGGGGTGGTGGTCCGGTGTCCGCCCCGGCGGAGCGGTGGTGCCCGGTGCCCGGCCCCGGCGGCGGGGGAGTCCGGGTGTTCGCGGGGGCGGGGCCATGGGGTGTTCGCGGAGGCGGTGCGGCCGAGTGCGGGGAGCGGATCACGGGGTGTTCGCCGGAACGCGTTCGACGTGGCGCTCCCCGCACTCGGCCGCACCGGCGCCCATGCCCGCATCCGCACCCGTGCCCGTGCCCCTCCCCGCGCTCAGCGCGGCGATCGCGAGCGCGGTCGTCGCCGCCGCGACCGGGACCGTGTACCCCGCGGCCGGTGAGACGTGTTCCACCATCCATCCGCCCGCCGCGGAGCCGCCGGCTATCCCGCCCAGCAGGCCGGTCACCGCGAGCGTCATGCCCTCGTTCAGCCGGCCCTCGGGCGTGCGCCGCTGGACCAGCGTCATGCCGGTGACCATGGTCGGAGCGGTGGCCATGCCGGCCACGAGCAGCGCACCCGCGAGCACCGGGAGCGAGCCGGTGAGCCGGACCGCGAGGAGGGGCAGCGTCAGCAGGACCGCCATCGCGCCGACGCACACCGCGAACCGCCGCGCCGCGGACGCCCCGGTGTCGGACGCGCCACCCCGCTTCACCACGCCGAACAGCAGGCCCGCCACGCACGACCCCGCCGCCTGGAGGGCGAGCACCACGCCCGCGGCGGACTTGTGCCCCCGCTCGTCCGCGAACGCGATCGTGGCCACCTCCATCGCGCCGAACACCGCGCCGGTGGCGAGGAAGGAGAGCAGCAGCGGAGGCATCCCGGGTGCGAGCACGGGCGACCCGGAGGTCGCGGCCGGTCGGAGCGGCGGTTGCGTCGAACGCTGTGCGGCGAAGAGCAGGACGCCCGTCATCAGCAGCGCGGACCCCACGAGCATGCCCGCCTCCGGGGAGAGCGCCGTGCACAGGAAGGCCGCGAGCACCGGGCCCAGCATGAAGCACAGTTCGTCCACGGCCTGCTCGAAGGAGTTCGCGGTGTGCAGCGCCGCCGCGTCCCCCTCCAGGAGGTGGGCCCAGCGCGCGCGGGACATCCCGCCCGTGTTGGGGGTCGTGGCGGTGGCGGCGTACGCGGCGAAGAGGGTCCAGTCGGGCGCGCCGAGGCGCACGCACGCCACCAGCCCCGTCCCGCCGAGCAGCGCGAAGGCCGTGGCGGGCACGGCCACCTCGGCCTGCCCGTACCGGTCGACGAGCCGGGCGGTCCAGGGGGCGACCACGGCCGTCGTCGCGAGACCCGTCGCCGTGACGGCGCCGGCGAGCGCGTAGGAGCCCCGCGCGCCGGCGATCATGATGACCGCGCTCACGCTGAACATGCCCATGGGCAGGCGGGCGACGAGGTTCCCGAGGGTGAAGGCGCGGGTGCCGGGCAGCGCGAAGAGACGGCGGTACGGGGTGAACGGTGACATGGGTGAACCCTCGCCCGGCGGTCCGGGAGAGGTCCAACACTTACTCCGTCGCGATTGACGCACTTGCGTTGTAGGTTCACGTGGTGCCTGGTCAACGCCCCTTTCCCGGTCATCTGGACCCCCGTCTGCTGCGCGCCTTCCTCGCGGTCGCCGAGGAACTGCACTTCACCCGTGCCGCCGCCCGTCTGTTCGTCGCCCAGCAGTCCCTGAGCCGTGACATCCGGCGGCTGGAGCGGGAGCTGGGGGCGGAGCTGTTCGTACGGACGACCCGGCAGGTGACGCCGACGGTGGACGCCGAGCGGCTGCTGCCGTACGCGCGCCGGGTGCTGGAGGCGCACGACGCGCTGCTGGACGCCTTCGCCCGGCCCGGCGGCGAGGAGCGGCCGCTGCTCGTCGACGTCAACACCCCCGGTCTGGTCTCCAGCCGCATCCTCGACCGGGCCCGCGCCCTCGCCCCCGACAGCGAACTGATGGCCCGTTACGAGACCGGGCTCACCGGCGCGGCGGCGGACCTGCTGGCCGGCCGCCTGGACGTGTCGTTCGGCCGGTTCGCCGGGCTCGACCCCTCCGTCCGGGCCCGGCTGGAGCAGCGGCTCGTGCGCTACGAGCCGATGGCCGTCGTCCTGCCCGAGGACCATCACCTCGCCGCCCTGGACGCGGTGCCGCTGGCCGCGCTCTCGGGCGAGACCGTGTACGCGGGGGCGGGGAACCCCAGAACGCTGGAGTGGACCGATCTGGCACATCACCTGTTCGAGGGACGGGGCATCAAACTCGCGTCACCCGCACCGGTGGCGGTCGGACCCGAGGAATTCCGGCGGATCATGGCGAAGTGGCGGACTCCCGTCCTGGCCGTGGTGGAGTTTCCGGCCATGCCCGGGTCCGTGTCGAGGCCCCTGATCGACCCCGTACCCCTGTCACCCGTGTCGCTCGTGTGGCGCAAGGGACTTGTCCATCCAGGGATCGACGCGCTCGTACGAGCCTCCACCGAACTCGCGAGCGAAGAAGAGTGGCTCCTGAGTCCCCGGAACGGGTGGATTCCGGCCACCGACGCCCTCATTTTCATGCCCCGTACATGAGACGTAACCACACGAGTCCCCCACGTGCGTTACATTTTTCGTCCGGGCGCGGTGTGGTATTGGGAGCGCTCGGACCGGGCGAGAGGCTCGGTCCGTACGGCATAGACAGCTTTTGCCCGGAGTCGTCGCGCACCCGTTGACCGTCCCGTGGGGGGATGCGCGTGCGCGTTGAGAACTGGCGGAAAGAAGCCCAACCGGACGACCGGGAAACCGATCCGGAGGGCGGGCGCCGAATCGATCCGTCACCTGAGCGAGAGGCCGGAGAGCCGACCGCCCGGCCGAAGGGCGACGGAAAGATCTCGTGGCCGGATATGGGAGTCGGCAGCGGTCTGGAGCGCAGGGAACGCGCCGGGCGAGCAGTCGGCGGACGTCCCGGGCGAACCCCGGAGCCGGGGACCGGACCGCTCGTCGGCCGTGCGGCGAAGCCGGACGCGTCCTCCGGCCGCCGACCCGAGACGGGACCGCTGCCCGAGCGTGAGCCGGGGGCGTGGTTCGGTCCCAAGGGCGCGCGGACGGCAGCGCCGTCGTCCCCCGCCCGTACGGTCCGCACGCGGCCCTCCTTCAGGGACACCCCGGCGACCGGACCGCTCCCCGACACCGCGCCGGACCCCGGCCGTCCGCTGCCCGGCTCCCGGGAGGACTCCGGTGAACCGGCGAGCGGCCACGACCCGCACGAGGTCACCGTCCAGCTCGACAGCGCGAGCGTCGGGGCGGACGGCCGGACGGTCCGGCCGGGCAAGGACGCCCCGGCGGCCGCCGGGGCCTCGGACGTCCCCGTCTTCGTCGACGAGTCCGGCCGCCGCAGCCGCCGCTTCCGCCGCCTCGGCATGTTCGTCGCCGTGGCCTGCGCGGTCTACGCCGTCGTGATCGTCGCCACGCTCCTGTCGGGCAGCTCGAACGCGCCCTGGCTCCCGGTGCCGGGCCAGGAGGAGGACGCGCCCGCCGGCCGGGCCGAGACCTCGCCCCGGCCCGCGCAGCCGGTGAACCCGTCCGGCACGCCCGGCGCCACCGCCCCCGGCGCGGTGACCACCGCCACCGACGGCACGACGCCCTCGTCCGGCCCGGTCCCCACGACCTCCGCCTCCGTCTCCGCCTCGGCCTCCGCCACGGGCGCGTCCAGCAGTCCCCGGCCCAGCACGTCGGCGACCAGGAAGTCGGACCCCGGCGTCACCACCAAGAGCCCTGCCCCCGACCCCGAACCGTCCTCCTCGGCGGACGGCCGGCCCACACCCTCGGCCCCGGCGACGACGCCCGGCGCCACGCCGACCCCCACGGAGACCACCGGCCCCACCGGTTCCACCGGAGAGGGGGCCGGTACCGGATGAGCGACCCCCGCCGACGCGCACCCGCGGGGCGGGAGCCCGCTCCCGCCACCGCGTCCGGCGCGGTGACGAAGCCCGTACGGGACCCCCTCACGGCGTCCGGGTCCGGCCGCCCCGGTTCCCCGCACACCCTCTCCCCCTCGTTCCCGGAGACCCTCCTCTGATGCCCAGCACCAGCCGCCACGGTCCGTCGCCCGGCACGCCGGGCGACGGCCACGAGGCCGCCCCACGAGGGGACCGCGGTGCCCGGCGCCGCCGTCTCCCCATGCGTTTCCTGCTGCCCGTCCTCATCCTGGTCGCGATGATCGCGATGCTGATGCTGCGCGGCTACGTGCACAGCGAGATCCTCGCGGACCACCGCGTCCGGCCCGAGGCGGCCACGGACGAGGTGCCGCAGAAGATCCTCGACGGCGGCCCGGTCATCGACACCCGCAGCGGCCGCACCGCCAGCCTCAGAGTCCCGGACCACCGTCTCGTCCTCACCTTCGACGACGGCCCGGACCCGACCTGGACCCCCAAGGTCCTGGACGTCCTCAAGGCGAACCACGCCCACGCGGTCTTCTTCGTCACCGGCACCATGGCCTCGCGCTACCCGGACCTCGTCGAGCGGATGGTGAAGGAGGGCCACGAGGTCGGCCTGCACACCTTCAACCACCCCGACCTGTCGTACCAGTCCAAGAGCCGCATCGACTGGGAGCTGTCGCAGAACCAGCTCGCGCTGGAGGGCGCGGCGGGCATCCGCAGCTCCCTCTTCCGCCCCCCGTACTCCTCGTTCGCCGACGCCATGGACGACCGGTCCTGGCCGGTGACGCAGTACGTCGGAACCCGCGGCTACATCACCGTCGTCAACGACACCGACAGCGAGGACTGGCGGAAGCCGGGCGTCGACGAGATCATCCGCCGGGCCACGCCCGAGGGCGGCAAGGGCGCCGTCGTCCTGATGCACGACTCGGGCGGCGACCGCCACCAGACCGTGCAGGCGCTGGCCGAGTTCCTTCCCCGACTACAGGCCCGGGGCTACGAGTTCCAGAACCTCACCGAGGCGCTCGACGCGCCGAGCGCGAACACCCCGGTGACAGGCCTCGACCTGTGGAAGGGCAAGGCCTGGGTCTTCCTGGTCCAGGCCTCGGAGAGGATCACCGACATCCTGGTCGTCGGCATCGCGGTCATCGGCGTGCTGGTCTTCACCCGCTTCGGGATGATGCTCCTGCTCTCCGCGCTGCACGCCCGCCGGGTCCGCCGGGAGGACTTCCGCTGGGGCGCCGCGCCGGTCACCGAACCGGTGTCGGTGCTGGTGCCGGCGTACAACGAGGCCAAGTGCATCGAGAACACCGTGCGTTCCCTCATGGCGAGCGAGCACCCCGTCGAGGTCCTCGTCATCGACGACGGATCGAGCGACGGTACCGCCCGCATCGTCGAGGACCTGCGTCTGCCGAACGTGCGCGTCGTGCGCCAGCTCAACGCCGGCAAGCCCGCGGCCCTCAACCGGGGCCTCGCGAACGCGAGCCACGACATCGTCGTGATGATGGACGGCGACACCGTCTTCGAACCGGCGACCGTCCGTGAACTCGTCCAGCCCTTCGCCGACCCGAAGGTCGGCGCGGTCGCGGGCAACGCCAAGGTCGGCAACCGGGACACCATGATCGGCGCCTGGCAGCACATCGAGTACGTGATGGGCTTCAACCTCGACCGCCGCATGTACGACCTGCTGCGCTGCATGCCCACCATCCCCGGCGCCGTCGGAGCCTTCCGCCGCACCGCGCTCGAACGCGTCGGCGGCATGAGCGACGACACGCTCGCCGAGGACACCGACATCACGATGGCCCTGCACCGCGACGGCTGGCGCGTCGTCTACGCGGAGGACGCGCGCGCCTGGACCGAGGCCCCGGAGTCCGTCCAGCAGCTGTGGTCCCAGCGCTACCGCTGGTGCTACGGCACCATGCAGGCGATCTGGAAGCACCGCGGCGCCCTGGTCGAACGGGGCCCCTCGGGCCGCTTCGGCCGGGTCGGCCTGCCCCTGGTGTCCCTCTTCATGGTCCTGGCCCCGCTCCTCGCGCCCCTGATCGACGTCTTCCTCCTGTACGGCGTCGTCTTCGGCCCCACCCAGAGGACGATCGTCGCCTGGCTCGGCGTCCTCGCCGTCCAGGCGGTGTGCGCGGCGTACGCGTTCCGCCTGGACAAGGAACGCATGATCCATCTGGTCTCGCTCCCCCTTCAGCAGATCCTCTACCGGCAGTTGATGTACGTCGTCCTGCTGCAGTCCTGGATCACCGCCCTCACCGGCGGCCGGCTGCGCTGGCAGAAGCTGCGCCGTACGGGCGTCGTGGGGGCGGCGCCGGGGGCGGCGCCCGGAGCGGCGCCTGGAGCGGTGGCGCAGCAGTCGGCGTCGCGGCAGCGGGTGTCACCCGCCGGGAACGAACGGAGGCCGGTCGGATGACCACGCACGAGTACCCGGCGGGGGCGACTCCGCCCTCGGGCACGCCGAAGGCGGAGGTCCCGCATTCGCGCACGTACCCGGCACCGCTGTCCGGGACGGATCCGGCACCGCCGTCCGCGGTGGGTCCGCTTCCCGGGACCGCGGTGGATCCGTTCCCCGGGACCGGGGTGGGCCAGCTTCCCGGGACCGCGGCGGAGCCGGACGGACCGGAGCGCAAGCCCGCCCCGCGCCGCCCCGGCCGAGACCGCTACCTGGACCTGCTCCGCTCCCTGGCGCTGCTCCGCGTGGTCGCGTACCACCTGTTCGGCTGGGCGTGGCTGACGGTCCTCTTCCCCTCCATGGGCGTGATGTTCGCGCTCGCGGGCTCCCTGATGGCGCGCTCGCTGAGCCGGCCGTCGCTGAGTGTGATCCGGGGACGTCTGAGGCGCCTGCTGCCCCCGTTCTGGGCGTTCGGCGCGGTGGCGCTGACCATGATGTTCGCGGCCGGCTGGAACCCGGTGAAGGACCCCGACCTCGGCGGCACCTGGGGCCTGGTCGAGCTGTTCGACTACATCGTCCCGATCGGCGCCCCTCCGTACCCCTGGCACCTCGGCTCCCCGTCGGGCCTGTTGGACGACACCTGGGCGGACCAGGCCGCGGGCGTGCTCTGGTACCTGCGCGCGTACCTGTGGTTCGTGGTCGCGTCCCCGCTCCTGCTGTGGGCGTTCCGCCGTGCCCCGTGGGCGACCGTGCTGGCTCCCCTCGCCCTGACGGCGGTCGTCGGCACCGGGCTCGTCACCATCCCCGGTGAGACGGGCAACGCCGTCACCGACTTCGCCGTCTACGGCGGCTGCTGGATCCTGGGCTTCGCCCATCAGGAGGGGGTGCTCGCGAAGGTCCCGCGCTACCTCGCCGTCTCGTGCTCGAGCCTGGTGATGGCCTTCGCCCTGTGGTGGGCCTCGGGCCATCAGGGCTCCGAGGGCTGGGACCTGAACGACATCCCGCTGGCCGACGCGACGTGGTCCTTCGGTTTCGTGGTGATCCTGCTCCAGTACAGCCCGTCCTGGCGGGAACTGCCGGGCCGCCTCGCGCGGTGGGACAAGCTGGTGACGCTGTCCAACAACCGGGCGGTCACGATCTACCTGTGGCACAACATGCTCATCATGGCCACGTTCCCGATCCTCGACCGCCTGTACGACCTCCCCTTCATGGAGAGCGACCGCGCGACGGCGGTCCTCGACTCGACCTACAACCTGTGGACCTTCGTCCTGGTGTGGCCGCTGATCGGCCTGGCCGTCCTGTCCTTCGGCTGGATCGAGGACATCGCGGCGAGGCGAAGCCCGCGCCTGTGGCCGAACGGTTCCGAGGGGCGCAGGTCCAGGGGGCGACCAGAGGCCCGGGGACACCGGGCCAGGGCCTAGCGGCAGCGGTTCGGCCGCGCCGGGCCAGGACCCGGCGGCAACTGTCCGGCCGCGCCGGTGCCGGTCAGGGCCCGGCGGCAGCCGAACCACGGGGGTGTCCGGAGAGCCGGCGTGTGACCGCGCCCGACTCGCCGGACACCCCCGTCCCGTTCGTCCCGCGATATCACCCGATCGAAGGTTTAGGTCGGCCGCTTGCGCATGTTATGAACCTGTATGTCCACCCGCTCGGCACCCTCGGTCCTAGTGCCGCCGTACGGGCTCCCGCTAGCGTGACGCTGCCCTCCCGCCAGCCCCCCGCAGCCCAGGAGCCCACCGTGGACCGCCGCCCCCGCCTGCCCGCCGCAGCCGCGGCAGCCGCCGCCGGAGCGGCGGCCGCTCCGCTCCCGGCCCGCTGAGATCCGGCCGGGGCGGAGGGCGTGGCAGAGCGGTTGGCCGTCGACGGCGACGAGTTGTCGCACTTCATGAGGATGCTCAGGGAGTCGACCGAGTCGTTGCGGGGCCTGCGCAGGGCGCTGGAGGACGCCACGGTCACCGGTCTGGGCACGGACGATCTGGACTGCGCCTGCGAGGACTTCCAGGACGACTGGAAGTACGGCGCCGACCAGATCGGTGAGCAGACCGAGGACCTGGCCAAGATCATCGAGAAGAGCAGGGACAGCTACCGCGAGGTGGACGAGGCCCTGGAGCGGGCTCTGGGGGAGGCCGGGAACGGCGGGGGCGGTGGTACGAGGTGACCTATCCGCCCGAGGAGACGGGAGCGGCGCTCGACCCGCGCTCCTTCGCCGACCGGGACAAGCCGCAGGGGCTCAAGTCGGTCCCGCGCATCCCCAACCCCGACCACCCGCATCTCGGGTTCGATCCCGTGCCGGGCAGCACGGAGACCGTGGGCGGCCTGTGCAAGAAGCTCAGGGGGTGCGCGAAGGTCCTCGAGGAGACGCACGGGCTCGTCACCAGGCTGATGGACGGCAGCTACTGGAAGGGTGACGCGGCCGTCGCCTTCCGCGAGCAGTTGGACGGCGGTCCGCTTCCCCTGAACCTGAAGAACGCGGCGCACTCCATCCGCAAGGCGGCCGGCCAACTCGACCGCTGGGAAGGCGAACTGGACGACTTCCAGCGGCGGGCGAGGCGACTGGAACAGGAGGCGGAGGAAGCGCAGGCCGCCGTCGACCGGGCGAAGGGGCATGCCGCGAAGGCGGGTGCCGACCCCGACCTGGACGGGAAGGGTGCCGGGCACGACGAGGCGCGGAAAGCGTTGACCAGGGCGAGATCGGCGGTGGAGGACGCGGAGGACGCGCTGCGCAGGATCCGCGACAAGGCGCGTGGACTCGCGGACGAACACGAGCGCCGGGCCCGGCTTCGAGCAGGAAAGATCCGCGACGCCACGAAGAAGCTGACCCCGCACGAACCGGGCTGGTTCGACTCGGCACTCGACTGGGTCACCGAGAACCTGCCGGACATCTTGAGTACTTTGGGGGCGGTGATCGGGTTGGTCGCGTTGTTCGTGGTGTCGGGTGGGGTGGTGGCTGCGGTTTTGTTGTTGGCTGCGTCGGCTCTCAGCGCGACGTCGTTGACCATCCGAGTATCTGAGCATCCCACTGTGTGGGCATCGTTGAGAGACGGCTTTGCGAAGGGTGAGCTCGACACTGATTTCTGGAGCAACCTCGTGACTGTCGGCGGTGACGCCCTTGGCATGGTTCCTGGCATTGCCGCAGTCGGCAAGGGCACCGCAATGGGGCTTCGGGCCGTGAGCGAGACGGGTGATGCGGTTTCACTTGGTGAGCGGGTCGTCAGGTTCGGAGGCAGCACCATGGAGCACGCGAAATCCATTTCCGGTTTGGACAACGCACTGCTCGGTTTCACGGTTCGCGGTGCCAGAGCGGCGCAGATCACGAAAGGGATTGAGGTCGCCTCGGCCTCGATGGGTGTGGGCACCGCAGGATTCGGCCTCGCCATGACCGCTGTGGACACCGACGACGACGGCATCAAGGACGGCTCGGTGGCGAGTATCGATGGCGCCAGGCTTGGCCTCGATGCCGGAGGGCTTGTCAATATCGCCCGTCATGTCTTCTGATTTCCGAGCAGAAAGAACGCACCATATGGGGCCGGCCGAGTACCCGACTGCGTGGGATCACCCTCCGACCAGAAGGGCTTTCGCTCAGCACTTGATCTTGATCGTTCTGCGTCTGGTGGGCTGGATCGGTGTCTGGATCGGCTCGTTGGCTGTTCTGGTGGTCTTCCTGTCTCCGGGCTTCACCCTGTTCTTCGTCCCACTGCTGGGTTATTCAGCCTTCCGGGCCGTCCTCCAGCTCGCCTACGTCCGTCCCTCCATCTACGTCCAGCGCGTCCTCTGGAATTACCCCTGGCAGCTTCTGACGGATGTCCCCCGGGGGCGGAACAAGCATCCTCGGGTTCAAGAGGACGAGATGTGGCTGGAGTTGCCCAACCCGGAGGATCCGGGGGAGCGGATTCCGCTGCTGTTCCTTTCCGGCATGCGTACCTTCTGGTGGATGCGACGGTTCGGTACGGCTCGTACGAAGCCGGAGCTGAAGGCGGAGATCGAACCGCTCTGGTTCGCCGGCGACCCCCGTTTCATCGCCGTCATCGCGGCTTCCGGGCGGAAGGGCAAGGCACCCAAGCGGCTCCATCTGCTGTACCAGCGCACGGCCACGGGACGCCGGGGCATCGAACCGACCGACTGGAACGCGAGCCCGGCCGCCCTGGAACGGGCCCGTCGTTCCGGCGCTCACGTTCCCGACGCGGTGCGCCCGCACTCGCACCCCCACTGACTCGTACCCGGCAGGACTCGATGACCACGGCCCCCCACTTCACCGTCGCCGACTCGGCCGAAGATCCCGACGCCGACATCTGGTTCGCGGAGCCCGCAGGCTTCACCGCTGTACCCCTCGATGCGTTGCTTCCACCACCGGGCTCTCCGGCCGCAGATGATCTGCGTACCGTCCTCGAACCGCTTCTCCGAGCTGCTCCCGATGAGTTGGCGCGACAGCGGTTCATCGCCCGGCTGGCCCAAGGGCAGCAACTGCTCGGCGCGTTGAGGGAGGAGGGGACCGTCCATTGCTCGATCGGACTGCACCGTGATGACGTCGGCGAGGGCGCCGTGTGCGACGGCCGGCCGCTGCTGTCGTTCTTCACCGTCTCCTGGCGCGCCACGGCGGTGGCGCCGCGCGCCGTGACAGCCGCCCGTGCGGTGAGCGGGCTCGACACCCAGGCGCGCATCGAGTACGTCGAACTTCCCTGTGGACCCGTCGCGTTCAGCGAGACCGTTCTCGTCCCCAGGGGCACCGGCGGACTTCCCCGGACACCCTTGATCCAGCTCCGCGCTCACCTGCCGCATCCGGATTGCAAGCAGCTGGCGGTGTTCGCGCTGAGCACCGCGGCCGTCGACCGTCGTGATCAATACCGTGAGATCCTCCGCCAGATCGCGACCCTGACCACCTTCGACAATCCGCTGCGGCAGGCCTCCCCGGAGGAGCCGTGACCACGGGCCGAGGGCTTTGCGGACAGCAACCGGGTGAACCGCCCTGTTGCTCGATTGACGTTGCGGTGAGGCCAGTTGACGACGTTATGGGCCTCTATGGCCGACCACTGTTACGCCCTTGGCACCATTCGCGCTGGTGTCGTCGCACAGGCCACCGCTAGCGTGTTGATGCCCTTCCGCACCCCACGTCGCACAGGAGTCCGCCGTGAACCGCCGTTCCCGTCTGCTTGCCACAGTCGCTGTCGGAGCGTCAGCCGTACTGCTGTTGACGGCGTGCGGCGGGGGTGATGACAAGCCGAAGAGCAACGACAAGATCGCCGGCGCGGACACCGGGGACAAGTCCTCGGCCTCACCCAGCGCGAGCGCGACGCAGTCGCCTGGCCGACCGAAGATCGAGTTGCCTTCCGACCTTCACTACAACTTCGAGTGGCGCCAGACAGGCGACAAGGACAAGGACGCTGTTCTGGCCGACGGCGAGCTGTTCATCAAGGCCACGGACCAGGCCATTGCCAACCAGGACCCACTTGACCCTGCGTATCGCTTCTACTCGGCGGAAGAGCTCGCGGCTGCGACGCAGAAGTATGTGCAGCGCTTTGTGGACCATAAGGCTCGCACCACTGGCGTTTACCGCTTCTACGACGAGTCTGTGACCTTGCTTGGCGAGGGATCGGCGGCGCTCACATACTGCGAGGACCAAGGTAAGGCGTACAACAAGTTCGTCAAGACCGGGAAGATCAACAAGACTCCGGTGACGAAGAACAGCTACGTCTTCTACAACACGAAGCTGAAGCGGAATTCGGACGGGGTCTGGGTGACGCAGGACATGCTCTCGGAGAGGGGTAGCAGCAAATGCCAGCCGTGAAATGGTGCGGGGTCGTAAGCGGCTCTGCAATTGCGGTACTTCTCTTGATCAATGCCAACCCTGCCTCTGCCGACGACGACTTCGGCAACGGTAGCCAGAAGCCTGGTGATACTCACGCCTCTGGTAACAGCGACGGCAAGGGCAACCTCACGGCCACCGCCGGCGCCGTCGTCTTCGATCGTTCCAAGAACGGGTCGGGTGACTCCGCCGGGCCGGTGACCTCCTCGTCCGGCAACTGGACTCCGCCTGCCTGCTATTACGCCCCCAAGTACACGCCGGACGAGCTGCAGAAGTACCTGGAGCCGATCTGGAACGCCGAGTCCACCGGTTCCCAGTGGGACCAGGAGCAGCGGGACAAGTACGTCAACGGCGGCGAGGCCAAGGACTTCAACAAGGCCAAGACCGGCAAGGGCTACTGGTGGGACTCGTACGTCACGCCGGGCCGCGAGGGCGACCCCCACGCGCTGGACTGCAACAAGGGGATCTTCTGGGTCGACGAGGGTGCTGACCCGCCGGCGGACGCTCCGCAGGCGATCACTCCGGAGATGCTGGCGCAGCTCGCGTACGGCGAGATACGGGTTCCGTCGACGAAGGTGGACCTCGCTCCCGCGGGCACCACGAAGGTGAACCTGCCGACGTGGGCCTGGTTGGACACGGCGAAGTTCAAGCCGGTGTCGGTGACCGCGTCGGTACCCCTGCTCGGTGTGACGGCGACGACGACGGCCGAGCCGGTCGCGTTGAAGATCGAGCCCGGCACCTCGGACGCGCAGACGTATCCCGCGTCGGGGGTCTGCGAGATCACGGGGGACCGCATCGGCGAGGCGTACGCGAAGGGCAAGGCCGGGGAGACGCCCCCTTGCGGGGTGAAGTACCTCCGTTCCTCGGGCGACGGCTCGTACAAGCTGAGGGCCACCATCACCTGGAAGATCCACTGGACGGGCACCGGCGTGGCCGAGGCGCGGAACCTGCCGGACGGCACCTTCGGGGCCAACCAGGACGTCGTCGTTCAGGAGATCCAGTCCGTCAACCGTTGAGTCCCGGACCGTCGGCCGGCCCGCCCGAGCCCGTACCGCCGCAGCCGCCCCGGCAGCTCTAGCGGTCCCGGCGCAGTCACCCCTCCCAGGTTTCCGGCAGGCCGAACGCCTCGAAAACCGTAGGGAGTTGGAACACCACCGTACGGCTCACCGCTGCGGAGGTCGTCGTGAAGACCTGCAGGGTGTGCAGGCGGTGCGTGTCGTCGTCGGGGGCGCGGACGTAGGCCGCCAGGGCGGGCTGGCCGTTCGCCGAGGTGGGGCGCAGGCGCCAGTCCGTGCCGCGCATCGCGAAGACGCGGGCGATGAAGGCGACGTAGGCGTCGGGGCCGACGTACCAGTTGAGGACGGGGGGCATCTCCAGGACGACGTCCTGGGTGAGCAGGGTGCGCAGGGCGTCGAGGTCGGCGTTCTCGAAGGCGCGCAGATAGCGGTCGACCACCGTGCGCTGCTCGTGGTCCGGCGGCTCCGTCACCTCCTCCTCCGTCAGACCGGCCTCGCCGATCCGTGCGCGGGCCCGTTGGAGCGCGCTGTTCACCGAGGCGGTCGACGTGTCGAGCGCCTCGGCCACCTCGGCCGCCGGCCAGGCCAGTACGTCGCGCAGGATGAGGACCGCCCGCTGCCGCGGGGGCAGCAGCTGCATCGCGGCGATCAGCGCGAGGCGCAGACTGCCCCGGGCGGCGACCACGCCCGCGGGATCCCCGGCCGCGCCCCGGTCCGGGAACGGTTCGAGCCACGGCACCTCCGCCCCCGGTGTCATCGGCGCCCCCGGATCCTCCAGCGCGCCGACCAGGCCCGACGGCAGGGGTCTGCGGGTGCGGCCGCGCAGCGCGGTCAGACACCGGTTGGTCGCGATGCGGTACAGCCAGGTGCGCAGGGAGGCGCGGTCGGCGTCGTAACGGCCGTACGCGAGCCAGGCCCGGAGCATCGTCTCCTGCACCAGGTCCTCGGCCTCGTGCACCGAACCGAGCATCCGGTAGCAGTGGGCCAGCAGCTCCCGGCGGTGGGGCGCCGTCCGCCTCTCGAAGTCCTCGCGGTCCTCGCGATCGCCGTGACCCTCGAAGTCGTCGTGGCCGTCGTCGTCCCGTGTCCCCATGGTCTGCCCCTGCCCCTCTGCCCCTCGGCCGTGTCCCGTCGCTCACCGGTACCTACCTCCGGGCCCGCCCGAACTCATCGTCCCGGCACCGATGAGTTCACCGCGGCCCCGAGGTACATACCGGCGACCCGATCCGATCGAGCAGGAGGAACCATCATGACCAGCACCGACGCCGGCCAGGACGTCCGTGGCGTCCTCGACCGTCTCTACGCCGCCTGGGCCGACCACGACGCCGACGCCTTCGCCGCGCTCTACACCGAGGACGCGACCGTCGTGATGCCGGGCGTCTTCAACGACGGGCGGGAGGAGATCCGCGCCTACATCAAGGCCGGGTTCGAGGGACCGTTGAAGGGGTCCCGGCCCCTCGACGAGCCCCGGCGGATCCGGTTCCCGCGGCCCGGCACCGCCGTCGTCGTCAGCGAGGCCGGGATCCTCCAGGCCGGGGAGAGCGAGGTCCCCGCCGACCGGCGGCGCCGGGCGACCTGGGTGCTCGTCCGCGATCCCGCCGACGGGGCCTGGGCCATCACCTCGTACCACAACGCGGCCGTCTGACGGGTCCGGAGGAGACCTCCGTACCCCCCGCCCCCGCCCGCTCCCGGTCCCGTCCTCACCGCCGGGCCCGGGACCGGGTGAGAGCAACGTTCCCTTCAGGTCACTCACAGCCACAGGGCGGAAACGCGCCCTCCCTACCTTCGGGATCAGGAGGCCGGCAGGCCCGGAGAACCATATGGAGGCGTGTGATGACTGCCCCAGCCACGAGTACGGCCCCCGCGCGGGGCGGTCGCTGGATCGCGGAGTGGGATCCGGAGGACGAGGTCTTCTGGGCGGAGAAGGGGGAGAAGGTCGCCCGGCGCAACCTGCTCTTCTCCGTCCTGTCCGAGCACATCGGCTTCTCCGTCTGGACGATGTGGTCGGTGCTGGTCCTGTTCATGGGACCGGAGTACGGGCTCACCCCGGCCGACAAGTTCCTGCTCACCTCGATGGTGACGCTGGTCGGCGCGGTCGTGCGGGTCCCCTACACCTTCGCCGTCGCGCTCTTCGGCGGCCGGAACTGGACCATCGTGTCCGCGAGCCTGCTGCTCGTGCCGACCGTCGCCGCGTTCGTGGTGATGAAGCCCGGCACCTCGTTCACCACGTTCCTCGTGGTCGGGCTGCTGGCCGGCGTCGGCGGCGGCAACTTCGCCTCCAGCATGACCAACATCAACGCCTTCTTCCCGCTGCGGAAGAAGGGCTGGGCGCTCGGCCTCAACGCGGGCGGCGGCAACATCGGCGTCCCCGTCATCCAGCTCGTGGCGCTCGCGATCATCGGCGCGAGCGGCGGTCCCCGGGTGCTCCTCGGGATCTACATCCCGCTGGTCGTCGTGGCCGCCGTGCTCGCCGCCCTCTTCATGGACAACCTCGCCACCGTGAAGAACGACACCGGCGCCGCCCTGGACGCCGCGAAGGACGCGCACACCTGGATCATGGCGTTCCTGTACATCGGGACGTTCGGCTCGTTCATCGGCTACGCCTTCGCCTTCGGGCAGGTGCTCCAGGTCGAGTTCGGGCGCACCCCGCTCCAGGCCGCCTACCTCACCTTCATCGGCCCGCTGCTCGGATCCCTGATCCGGCCCGTCGGCGGCCGGCTCGCCGACCTCTACGGCGGCGCCAGGATCACCCTGTGGAACTTCGTCGCCATGGCCGCGGCGACCGGGGTCCTGGTGTTCGCCAGCAGTGAGAAGTCGCTGCCGCTGTTCGTCTCGGTCTTCGTGGTCCTCTTCGTGCTCAGCGGCCTCGGCAACGGGTCGACGTACAAGATGATCCCCGGCATCTTCCAGAACAAGGCGCTGGAAGCGGGGCTCGAGGGGGAGGAGGCCGCCCGTCACGGACGGCGGCTCTCCGGTGCCGCCATGGGGCTCATCGGCGCGGTGGGCGCGCTCGGCGGCGTCGGCATCAACCTCGCCTTCCGCCAGTCGTTCCTCGAATCCGGCTCCGGCACCGGCGCCTTCGTCACCTTCCTCGGCTTCTACGCGGTCGCCTTCGCGGTCACCTGGGCCGTATACCTTCGCCGCCCGGCCGCCGCGACCCCGGCAAGTGCCACCGCCGAGTCGAAGCCCCAGCTCAGCTACGCCGAGGTATGACGTAACACGCCTGACATCACCTTGATCCGAGCCTGTCATGGTCCGTTGACAGGCTCGGATCAGCCACGACGTACGACAGCACAGACCCGTACGACGACTCGACGAGCGCGAGACGAGAACCCCATGTACGACGAACAGCAGCGACCCGAGCACGGGCCACTCTCCGGGTTCACCGTGGGGGTGACCGCCGCACGACGGGCCGACGAGTTGGGCGCGCTGCTCCAGCGGCGCGGGGCCACCGTCGTGCACGCGCCGGCCCTGCGGATCGTGCCCCTCGCCGACGACGGCGAACTGCTCACCGCGACGAAGGAGTTGGTAGAGAACCCGCCGGACGTGGTGGTGGCCACCACCGCCATCGGATTCCGCGGCTGGGTCGAGGCGGCCGACGGCTGGGGCCTGGGCGAGGAACTGCTCGCCCGGCTGCGGGGCGTCGAACTGCTCGCCCGCGGGCCCAAGGTCAAGGGCGCGGTCCGGGCCCAGGGGCTGACCGAGGAGTGGTCGCCGTCCTCCGAGTCGATGGCCGAGGTGCTCGACCGGCTGCTCGAAGAGGGCGTGGACGGCCGTCGCATCGCCGTACAGCTGCACGGGGAACCGCTGCCCGGGTTCGTCGAGTCGCTGCGGGCCGCCGGTGCCGAGGTCGTCCTCGTGCCCGTGTACCGGTGGATGCCGCCGGAGGACATCGCCCCGGTCGACCGGCTGCTCGACGCCGCCCTCACCCGCGGCCTGGACGCGCTCACCTTCACCAGCGCCCCCGCCGCGGCCTCCCTGCTGTCCAGGGCCGAGGAACGGGGCGTGCACGCGGAGTTCCTCGCGGCCCTGCACCACGACGTCCTGCCCGCCTGCGTCGGCCCGGTCACCGCGCTGCCGTTGCAGGCCCACGGCATCGACACCGTCCAGCCCGAACGCTTCCGGCTCGGTCCCCTCGTACAGCTGCTCTGCCAGGAACTGCCCGGCCGGGCGAGGGCGTTGCCCATCGCCGGGCACCAGGTGGAGATCCGGGGGCACGCGGTGCTGGTGGACGGGCTGCTGCGGCCCGTGCCGCCCGCCGGGATGTCGCTGCTGCGGGCCCTCGCGCGGCGGCCCGGCTGGGTGGTGGCGCGGTCCGAACTGCTGCGCGCGCTGCCGGGATCCGGGCGCGACGAGCACGCCGTGGAGACCGCGATGGCCCGGCTGCGCACGGCGCTCGGCGCGCCCAAGCTGATCCAGACGGTCGTCAAGCGGGGCTACCGCCTCTCGCTCGACCCGGCCACGGACGCCAAGTACGCCGACGGCTGAGGCGGCCGCCGGTGCCGCAACAGGGCACGGGTGAGAAGGGCCGTCGCGAGCGTCGACAGCACCGCCCGGACGACGTTCCACGCCACCCACGGGTCCTCGAACCGGTCGCGCACCGCGGCCGGATCGGCGATCCGCGCGGGGGCGCCCGCGTTCGCGAGGCCGTCGTTGAGCGGGACGCTCATGGTCACGGTGATCAGGAACACGAGCGCGTACGCGGCGAACGCGGCCAGCACCCACCTGCTCCCCGGCGTCCCGCGCGACTGCCACGCGGCGAGCGCCGTCAGCGCGAGCGCCCCGAAGAAGCCCAGGAAGAAGACCGGGTTCTGGATCACCTCGTTGATGTTCTGCATGACCTCGATGAAGACGCGGTCGCCGCTGCGCGCGAGCGCCGGCATCACCGCGCAGGCGAAGATGTAGAAAACCCCGGCGACCAGGCCCGTCGCGACCGTGGCCGCCCCCAGTACTCCCGCCGCCGTGTCATGCCGTCGTGTGCTCTCGTCCGTCATGCCGTCCAGTCAACCGGCGCCCGGGAGCGGGGGACATGGCCGAGAGGCGCGGGGGCATAAGCGGGCGTCCACGGTCCGCCGCGCCCCGGGCACGGTAGGTATCCGGTGGGCATCCGGTACGGGACCGGTACCGGCTCTTCCGGCGGGGCGCCGGGGGATGCACTGTAGGGGTACGACGGCGGGTGACCCCAAGGCGGTGACAGGCGCATGGCATCGGGCACGGCCACAGCCTCGTACGAGCTGCGGTTCGACTCCGGGCGGATCTGCCTGGACCTGACGGCGACCACGCATCCCGAGGAACGCCTCGACTCGGCCGCCCGGTTGGGCGTCTGGGTCGTCGCGTCCGGGCTGGTGCCCGAGGGAACCGCGCTGACCGCCGTGGACTCCTCCTGGCTGCTCGGCTTCCGGGAACTGCGCGGACATATCGCCCAGTTGGTACGAGGTGAACTGGACGGGCGGCCCGCGGACGGCGCGCTCGCCCGTGTCAACGCCGTCGCCCTCGCTCCGCCGCCGGCCCCCTGCGCCGTCCGCGGCGACGACGGTTCGCTGAACCGGGGGCTGCGCGTCCCGCCGCACTGCGGTGAACTACTGTCTGTGGTGGCCAGGGACGCCCTCGATCTGCTCACCGACCCGCGTGCGCGCGCGAGTCTGCGGCAGTGCGAGGGCGACAACTGCCCGATCGTCTATCTGGACACCTCGCGCGGCAGGCGCCGCCGTTGGTGCTCCAGCGAGGTGTGCGGCAATCGGGAGCGAGTGGCCCGGCACCGGCGGCGGGCGGCTCTGGCGCGTGCCTGATCACATCCGTGCGTGATCTTCCAGTGACGTGCGGTGATCGGAACCATTCTTTTCGCTGTCTACACATCTTCACCAGAAAAAATCCTGAACACTTTGAACACCCGAGTACCAGCACACGTACCCGGTGATGAGCGACCGACTGGGGGAACCCCCGGACACCGGAGGTAGGCGTGCGCAAGGATTCAGCCGTGGCTGATGAACACAGGCCAAGAGCCCGACATCGCATGTCTCAGCAGTCCTCGTCGACCGAACCCGACGAGGAGCTGATGCGTGCGCTGTACCGGGAACACGCGGGGCCGTTGCTGGCCTACGTGCTGCGCCTGGTGGCCGGAGACCGGCAGCGCGCCGAGGACGTGGTGCAGGAAACACTCATCCGTGCCTGGAAGAACGCCGGCCAGCTCAATCGAGCGACCGGTTCGGTACGCCCCTGGCTGGTGACGGTCGCCCGGCGCATCGTCATCGACGGCCACCGCAGCCGGCAGGCCCGGCCGCAGGAGGTCGACCCGTCGCCGCTGGAGGTCATCCCCGCGGAGGACGAGATCGACAAGGCGTTGTGGCTGATGACACTGTCGGACGCGCTGGACGACCTGACCCCTGCTCACAGGGAAGTACTGGTCGAAACTTACTTCAAAGGGCGTACCGTCAATGAGGCGGCCGAAACGCTCGGCATTCCCAGCGGAACCGTGCGCTCACGGGTTTTCTACGCCCTGCGGTCGATGAAGCTGGCGCTTGAGGAGCGGGGGGTGACGGCATGAACACGTACGGGGGTTACGGAACAGGTGGTCCGGGAGCCATGCAAGGTCCACGAGGACAGCAAGGATCCGGGGACAACATTCATGAGACTGTCGGCGCCTACGCGCTCGGCATTCTCGACGACATCGAGGCCACGGCCTTCGAGGAGCACCTCGCCTCCTGCGAGTGGTGCGCCCAGCAGCTCGACGAGCTCGCCGGGATGGAGCCGATGCTCGCGGCCCTCGCCGACCTGCCCGCCTCGCAGGGCAGCCCGGCCATCGCCGAGTCCCTCTCGGCCCGCCCGAGCCCGCGGCTCGCGGAGCGGCTGGTGGACGAGGTCTCGGCGCGCCGCGCCCAGAAGCGCCGGCGCGGCATGTACCTGGTGGCGGCCGCGGCCGCGCTGATCATCGGCGGCCCGCTGACCGTCATGGCGGTCAACGGCGGCAGCGACACCGGGACGGGCACGCCGCAGGCGCACGCGACCAGCCCGGCCAAGGCCGCCTTCCAGGACATGACCGACAAGGCGTCGGCCACGGACCCGAAGACCAAGGTCAACGCCGTCGTCGCGATCGAGCCGAAGGACTGGGGCACCCACGCGGTCCTCCAGCTCAAGAACGTCACGGGCCCGGAGAGGTGCTCCCTGATCGCCGTCGGCAAGAACGGCGAGCGCGAGACGGTCACGTCCTGGTCGGTCCCGGAGTGGGGTTACGGCACCCCCAACGCGAAGACCGAGCAGGCCAAGGAGCCCCTCTACGTCCACGGCGGCGCGGCCTTCACGCCGAACCAGATCGATCACTTCGAGGTCATGACCTTCTCGGGCAAGCGTCTTGTCGAGGTGAAGGCCTGAGCGTCCTCCGGGCGCGGACGTAGCCCGGCAGGCCTCCCTTCGCGTACGGTTGACGGCTGCCCAGCACGTCAGAAGGGGGCGCCCGGTGGCCGCTCAGGCTCAGCAGGAAACCGCGCTCGGCTCGGTCCGCACATCCGCACCGGAGGAATCCGTCAAGGACGACTCCGTACGGGACCGTGAGATCGCTGTCGAACAGGAACATCTGGACCGGGTCTACCGGCGCCTCGAGGAGAAGATCCACGAGGCCGAGTTCCTCATGCACGACGCCGCCCAGCGCGGTCACGTCGGCACACCGGGGGCGCTCGCGGAGCGGGACGCCCAGGTGTTCCGCGCGGGAATCCACCTCAACCGTCTCAACAACGAGTTCGAGGACTTCCTCTTCGGCCGGATCGACCTGCTCCGCGGCAAGGACGGCGTGAAGGGGCCCGACGGCGCCTACACGGCGGTGGAACCCGCCGAGGGCGCGGTCCGCGAGGACAACACCGCCGACATCGCCGAGACGCTCCACATCGGCCGTATCGGTGTCCTGGACGCCGAGTACGCGCCGCTGGTGATCGACTGGCGGGCACCGGCCGCGGCCCCGTTCTACCGCTCCACCCCGGTCGACCCCGGCCGGGTCGTGCGCCGCCGGGTCATCCGCTCCAAGGGCCGCAGGGTCCTCGGTGTCGAGGACGACCTGATGCGCCCGCAGGTGAAGGCATCCCTCGGTGGCCGAGAGCTGCCCGTCATCGGCGACGGCGCGCTCATGGCCGCGCTCGGGCAGGCCCGCAGCCACACCATGCGGGACATCGTGGCATCCATCCAGGCCGAGCAGGACCTGGTGATCCGCGCGCCCGCCGCGTCCGTGACCTACGTCGAGGGCGGCCCCGGCACCGGCAAGACGGCCGTCGCCCTGCACCGGGCCGCCTATCTCCTCTACCAGGACCGCCGCCGGTACGCGGGCGGCATCCTGATCGTCTCCCCGACCCCGCTGCTCGTCGCCTACACCGAGGGCGTGCTGCCCTCGCTCGGCGAGGAGGGGCAGGTCGCGATCCGCGCCATCGGCTCGCTCGTCGACGGCGTGGCCGCCACGCTGTACGACTCCCCGGCCGTCGCCCGCGCCAAGGGCTCGTACCGGATGCTGAAGGTGCTGCGGAAGGCGGCGCGCGGAGCGCTGGAGGCCCCGGCCGGCACGGCGGGCGGCGGCAACGGCCAGCTCGCCCTCGGTGAGCCGGACCCGGCCCCCGCGGGTGCTCCCGCCCGGCTGAGGGTCGTCGCCTTCGGGCGCCGGCTGGAGCTGGAGTCCGCCGAGCTGGACCGCATCAAGCACAACGCGCTCGGCGGGACCGCGCCGGTCAACCTGCTGCGCCCGCGCGCCCGCAGGCTGCTGCTGGACGCGCTGTGGGCGAAGTCGGGTGCCGGGAGCCGCCATTCGGACCCGGAACTGGCCGCCGAGCTGCGGTCCTCCTTCGACGAGGACGTCACCTCCGAGGACAGCTTCATCGCGTTCCTGGACGCCTGGTGGCCGGAGCTGACCCCGCGCGGGGTGCTGGCCGCCATGGCCGACGAACGGCGCCTGGGGCGCTGGGCGCGCCGGATCCTCAACCCCGGAGAGGTCCGCCGGGTGGCCCGCTCGCTCAAGCGGGACGGGTTCTCCGTGCACGACGTGGCGATGCTGGACGAGCTGGAGGCGATCGTCGGGGCGCCCGCCCGGCCGAAGAAGCGCCGCGACCTGGACCCGCTGGACCAGCTCACCGGCCTCGAGGAACTCATGCCGGTGCGCGAGGAGACGCAGCGCGAGCGCGCCGAGCGGCTGGCCCAGGAGCGGACCGAGTACGCGCACGTCATCGTCGACGAGGCGCAGGACCTCACGCCCATGCAGTGGCGGATGGTCGGCCGGCGCGGCCGGCACGCCACCTGGACGGTCGTGGGCGACCCGGCCCAGTCCTCCTGGTCCGACCCCGACGAGGCGGCGGAGGCCCGGGACGAGGCGCTCGGCACCCGTCCCCGGCGCCGCTTCACCCTCACCGTCAACTACCGCAACCCGGCGGAGATCGCCGAGCTGGCCGCCAAGGTCCTTGCCCTGGCCATGCCGGGCTCGCCGTCGCCGTCCGCCGTGCGGTCCACGGGCATCGAACCCCGGTTCGCGGTCGCGGGGGACTCCCTCGCGCGGACCGTGCGCGCCGAGGCCGCCCACCTCCTCGACCGGGTCGACGGCACCGTGGGCGTCGTCGTCGCCATGAACCGGCGCGAGGAGGCCGCCCGCTGGCTCGCCGGGCTCGGGGACCGCGTGGTGGCCCTGGGGAGCCTGGAGGCCAAGGGCCTGGAGTACGACGCGACGGTGGTCGTCTCGCCCGCGGAGATCGCCGACGAGTCGCCCGCCGGGCTGCGGGTGCTGTACGTGGCGCTGACCCGGGCCACGCAGCAGCTGACCGTGGTCTCCAGCGGCCGTGACGAACCCGACGCGGACGGCGTGCCCGACCTCCTGCGGGACTGACGTCCCGCGGGACCGGCGTCCCGCAAGGCCCCCGCCCGCCCGGCCCGCGGGTGGGCGTCCCCTCGTCCGGACCGCCGTCCGTCCACCGCCCGCCTCCTGCCCGCCCCGCGTCCCGTCCCGGCCGAAAAGATCTCCCGGGACGGGAATTGCTCCACGGGAATCCTTTGTTACCTTTGACGTGGCACCGGCCCGATCCAAGCCCCCGGGCCCAACCTTCGTCGCTACGAGCGACCACTTGCCGCGAGGCGAGCATGGCGGGTCGGTGTCATTAACGTCGTCCTTCACCGAAGGACAGGAAGAGGCCCACGTCACCATGACGTGGGCCTCTTCCGTCGTGTCGGGGCGCCCTTCGGCACGCGGACCACCCTCTCGTATGGTGGAATCCGCTTTCCGGAACCGCACGCCCCCGGCGAACAAAACGTTCGCAATCCGGGGCGACTACCGCGTACTCAGGGGTAGGTGCGACGATCGGACGGCACAAAGCAGTGTCTCGGTGAAAGCAGAGGAAGTCGGCCATGGCAACGGCGCCCAGCGTCTCCTACTCGATGACGGTCCGGCTGGAGGTGCCCGCGAGCGGAACCGCGGTCTCCCAGCTCACCACGGCCGTGGAGTCCAGCGGAGGCTCGGTGACCGGCCTCGACGTGACCGCGTCCGGCCACGAGAAGCTCCGGATCGACGTCACCATCGCCGCGTCCTCCACCTCGCACGCGGACGAGATCGTCGAGCAGCTGCGGCGCATCGAGGGCGTGACCCTCGGCAAGGTCTCCGACCGTACGTTCCTCATGCACCTCGGCGGCAAGATCGAGATGCAGTCCAAGCACCCGATCCGCAACCGTGACGACCTCTCCATGATCTACACCCCGGGCGTGGCCCGGGTGTGCATGGCGATCGCCGAGAACCCCGAGGACGCCCGCCGCCTCACCATCAAGCGCAATTCCGTTGCGGTCGTGACGGACGGCTCCGCGGTGCTGGGCCTCGGCAACATCGGCCCGAAGGCCGCGCTGCCCGTCATGGAGGGCAAGGCGGCCCTCTTCAAGCGCTTCGCCGGCATCGACGCCTGGCCGCTGTGCCTGGACACCCAGGACACCGACGCGATCGTCGAGATCGTCAAGGCGATCGCCCCCGGCTTCGCGGGCATCAACCTGGAGGACATCTCCGCGCCGCGCTGCTTCGAGATCGAGGCCCGGCTGCGCGAGGCCCTCGACATCCCCGTCTTCCACGACGACCAGCACGGCACCGCGATCGTCGTCCTCGCCGCCCTGACCAACGCACTTCGCGTCGCGGGCAAGGCGATCGGCGACATCAGGGTCGTCATGTCCGGCGCCGGAGCGGCCGGTACGGCCATCCTCAAACTGCTGATCGCGGCGGGCGTGAAGAACGCCGTCGTCGCCGACATCCACGGTGTCGTGCACGCGGGCCGCGCCGACCTCGTCGACGCCGACCCGGACTCGCCGCTGTGCTGGATCGCCGACAACACCAACCTCGAAGGCCTCACGGGCACGTTGAAGGAGGCCGTGCGCGACGCCGACGTGTTCATCGGCGTCTCGGCCCCGAACGTGATCGACGGCGACGACGTGGCCTCGATGGCGGAGAACGCCATCGTGTTCGCGCTCGCGAATCCCGACCCCGAGGTCGACCCGGCAATCGCCCGCCAGACCGCGGCAGTTGTGGCCACCGGCCGCTCCGACTTCCCCAACCAGATCAACAACGTCCTGGTGTTCCCGGGCGTCTTCCGCGGCCTCCTGGACGCCCAGTCGCGTACCGTCAACACGGACATGATGCTGGCCGCCGCGACCGCGCTCGCGAACGTGGTGACCGAGGACGAGCTCAACCCGAACTACATCATCCCCAGCGTCTTCAACGACAAGGTCGCGGGCGCGGTCGCCGGAGCGGTGCGCGACGCGGCGAAGGCGGCGGGGGCGGCGGACGCGGCCGGCGCGACCGCGTAGCGGGGGCCGGGCCGGCCGCGCGCCCGTGCCGCACCGGCCGTCGGCCCGCCTGTGACGGGCGCCACGACCGCCCGGAACCCGGCGCGTCGCGGAACGCGGGGCCAGTGGCCGCCTCTAGGGTGGCGGCCAGGCTCAGGCCTCGCAGGGGCCTCTTCGTGTGACCCCCAAGGGTGTTCGTGTGACTCCCAAGGGTGCCGGATTGGCTTTCCCGCCGCAGGTGGGGGCAGGATGCGTCTTTGGGCGCCCACGGTCCGGCCACGGACCCGGGTCCGGGAGCCGACCGAGGACCCTGGCAGCATCGGCTTCACTGTGCCCGATATGCGGCTCCGCCGCGTGGCACGCCTCAACAGCAAGAAGAACACGGGAGTAACAACATGAACCGCAGTGAGCTGGTGGCCGCGCTGGCCGACCGCGCCGAGGTGACCCGCAAGGACGCCGACGCCGTTCTGGCCGCTTTCGCCGAGACCGTCGGCGAGATCGTCGCCAAGGGCGACGAGAAGGTGACCATCCCCGGCTTCCTGACCTTCGAGCGCACCCACCGTGCCGCTCGCACCGCGCGCAACCCGCAGACCGGCGACCCGATCCAGATCCCGGCCGGCTTCAGCGTCAAGGTCTCCGCGGGCAGCAAGCTCAAGGAAGCCGCCAAGGGCAAGTAAGCCCGGCGCCGGCACGTG
>NZ_KZ626856.1 GCF_002911015.1 Streptomyces populi | reverse complement strand
CGAGACCCGCGCGGGGTTGAAGAGGAAGACCTGGCGGATGTTGCCGCCGGGCTCGCCGCCGTCCTGGTCGTTGACCGGGTCGATGGAGCGCCAGTCGTACTTCGGGCCGCCCGCCGCGACGATCGCGTCGATCAGCTTGTTCACCGTCTGGTCGGCGGCGACCGTGCCGTCGTCCGTCGCGCCGTTGTTGTCCTGGATCTCCTCCAGGGACACGATGTCGGGCGCGTTCAGGTTGTTCACGATCGCGGACGCGTGCGCGGCGAACGTGGCGTCGCCCGGGTCCAGGTTCTCGACGTTGTACGTCGCCACGGCCAGCTCGCCGCGCGCCTGCTTGCGCGTGGTCTCGCGCTCCAGGCCGCCCTTCTGAAGGGTGCCGAGCTGGTTGGCGACGAGGGTGTAGCCGCCGAACTGGTTGTAGTCGAGCGGGCCCGCCGTGACACCGGTGAGCTTGTCACCGACGTTCGCGGTCGGGAAGTCGGCGGTCGCGCCGAGGGACTGTATCTGTATGCGTCCCGTGTTCTGCGAGGTGTACGAGCCGTACACCGTGCCGCCGCGGCGGGTCGCGTTCTCGTGCGGCTTCACCGTGACCCACAGCTCGGTGTAGGGGTCGGTGGCCGTGACCACGCGGGTGTCGGCGACCTGGACGTTCATGCCCTCCAGGGACTCGTAGTGGTCCAGGGCGTACTTCGCCGGCTCCAGGGGAAGGGCGTTGACCGAACCGCCCGCGGCGGTGTCGCCGGCGGGGGCGTAGGTGCCCGGCACGGACTTGGCGTCGACGACCGTCGCGGCCGGGACGGGGTTGCCGCTGGAGACGACGGTGACCGTCGGCTTGGTGACCTCGGTGACCGACTGGTTGCCGGTGGAGACGCCGCCCGGTACGTACTCCGAGACCGTGCCCGTCACCGTGACCGAGTCGCCGACGGCGACCTTGGGGGCGGAGCTGGTGAAGACGAAGACGCCCTCGCTGGTGGCGGGGTCGGCGTCCGGGGTGGGGTCCTGGTACCAGAAGCCCTTGGACGAACCGTACGTCCGCACGCCGGTGACGATGCCGGGCACGTCGGTGACCTTCGTGCCCGCGAGGGGGGAGGTCCGGGTGGTGCCCTGGACGTCGTGGATGTGGACGGTGTCCGCCTGGGCCGGTGTGGTGAGGACGACGGCGGAGACGGTGGAACAGACCGCGGCGACGGTCAGCGCGCCGATGCGCGCGGTTCTCTTGCTCGGCAAGGGAATCCCTCCGGGGACGTTCATGAGCGTCGGGACGAGGGTGGACTGGTGGGGGGAGCGCGACATGCGTACGAGCCGGTGACGCGCGTAGAAGGGGTGGGGCCGCACGGCCGTTGAACTTCTACGCGCGTCAATCTCGTGTGTGACGAGGGGAGTTGTCAAGGTTTCGGCGATGTACGAGACCTGTCGGATACATGAACCGGGCGGCATGGGTGGAAATCCGTCTAGGCTGAGCAGTTGGCACGGCTCTCCCGGGCCGCCTCCGGGTTCGCGCGCCCGTCGGCGTCCGGCGGGCTCCGGTGCCCGCCGCGACCGGCGGTGCGTGTCACCGTCCGGCGCGACTCCGGGCGGAAGCCCCGCTCGAACCGCTTGAGACGTTCGGACCGTTCGGACCGTACGGATCACTCGGGTCGTACGGACCGCTCGGACCGTTTGAACCGCTTGCCTGTCCGCCCTGCTCGTCGTGGTCGTCCGGAGGAGAACTCAGCCGATGTCAGACAGCTCTTCCCTGCCGCCCGTGCGGCTGCACTCCGAGGCGCGGCTGGCGAGGGACGCGCTCGCCGCGCCGCTGCTCTCCCGCGCCGCACGGCTGGCCCGCTGGGCAGGCCCCGCCACCCGGGTCGGAGCCGGGGGCGAGCTCGTCGAGGAACAGCTCCCCGAGGCGGCCGGCGTCCTCGGTCTGTCCGGCGACGACGCGGCCGCCCTCGCCCACGAGGCCTGGCGGGTGGCCGTCGACACCGGGCTCGTCGAGATCGTGGACGAGGCGGAGGGCACCGTCGCCCCGGGCGATGGGCTCGCCCGGCTCACCTCCGGCGCCCCGCGGGACGTCCTCGGCTTCTGGCTCGGCGCCCTCGACGTCGTGCTCGCCGACGCGAGCGCGCCCGACCTCGGCGAGCTCGTCGACGCCATGGAGGAAGAGGGCGAGACCGACCTCTCCTCGCTGGACTGGGACCCGGACGCGGAATCCGAGTTCCTCGACGGGGTGCTCGGCAACCTGTACCTGCTGACCGTCGGTGAGGACGCGCTCGGGGAGGTGTCGGTGCCGCTTCCCGCGCTGGCCGCCTCGATGATCCTGCCCGACGACATGGGAGAGCCCACCGACGACGTCCTGGAGCAGGTCTCGGACGCCATGATGCGGCTCGACGACCAGTTCCGGCTGCTGGAACCCATCGGGCTCGTCGCCTTCCAGCCGGTCGACGAGGCCCTGATGGCGGACGCCGCGGAGGAGCCGGCCCCCGCCGACGACATGGACGTGTCGCGGTACGGCGTGGTGCGCCTGACGCCCCTCGGCCTGTACGGACTGCGCGCCCGGCTGATGGAGGCGGGCTTCTCCGCCCCCGCGGTGGGCGAACTGGCCGACAAGGGCGCGGACACGCTGCTGGACGGCACGGCCGGCTTTCCCCCGACCGCCGCGCAGGCCGAGATCGAGCAGTGGCTCGCCCGGCGTGAACCGCTTCCCGCGGCACGGGAGTTGCTCTCGGCGGCGCGCGGCGCGGACACGGGTGCCCCGCTGCGCCGCCTGCACTGCCAGCAGGCCCTCGCGCTGGTCGGCACGGAGGCCGAGCCCGCGCTGCGCGAGGTGCTCGACGACGCCGAGCTGGGCGGTCTCGCCCGGGTCTGGCTCTCCGAGCACGACGTGCCCGACGTGCCCCCGCCGTCCGAGGCGATGGTCTTCTGGCTGACCATCGACACGGTGGCGGCACAGCTCGCCGCCGAGGGGAACTCCGCGGAGCTCCAGGCCCTGGTCGAGGGCCTGGCCCGGCAGCACAGCGGCTTCTTCGACACCGCCTGGCGGGTCGAGCACCCCGCCGCCCCGGACGTCCTGGAGGCCATGGGGCGCCTGCACCCCGACAAGAAGGTCGCCAAGGAGGCCCGCAAGGCGGCGTTCAAGGCCCGGTCGCAGCAGGGGGTGTGAAGGCGCCGGGCCGGTGCGGTTCCCGGGCGCCGGGTGACGCGCCCGGTGCGGTTCCCGGGCGGGATGCCGGGGACGGTGTTCCTGTCCCGGGGCGCGGGGTGCCAGGGCGCTGCGTCCCTGCCTCTGCCTCTGTCCCTGCCCCGGCGTGCCGGGTTCCGGGACCTCCGTGACCCGGGTGCCGTGACGCCCGGGGCCCGCGGCGCGGGTGTCATGACTTGGATGCCGTGACTCGGATGTCGTGACTCGGATGTCGTGACTCCGTCTTCGTGACGCCCGTGCCCTGTGTGGTCCGGGTGCCGCGCGCCGGGCATCCGGCGTCCCGCCCGGGACCGGATGCCGTGGGCCTGCGCGGGGTGTGGTGCCGTGACACCCGTACCGGATGTCCGGTGTCATGGCCGGGTGCCGGGTGCCGGGTGCCGGGTGCCGGGTGCCGGGTGCCGGTGCCGGTGCCGGGTTCCGTGACGGCAGGGATCCGTGGCGGAGGTGCCGTGGTCCGGTGCCCTGCCGGGGTGCCGGTCGCGGTCGCTGGTGGGCTGTTTTGCGGAACGGGGCGTTCCCCTGGGCCGGGCGGGTGGATTCACGCAAGCTGGACCCCGGAAGACGGCGCGCGTTCAACTGGTGTTCAAGAGAGGGCGGGACGGTGTGGCCGCAAACCGAGGCCGCCCCCCGCCCCGTACGGCAGTCCGAGTCCACCGTCACAGGAGACATCACATGTCGCTCTCTCGCAGGGACTTCGCCAGGCAGTCCGCGATCACCGGCGCAGGCGTGGTCCTCGTCGGCAGCGTGGGTGCCCTCGCCACCGCGCCCAACGCGCTCGCCGCCACGGAGACGGAGGTCGAAGGCGCGGGAGGGGAATCGGCCGAGGCCCGCCACGGTGGCGTCGGCTACGGCCCGCTCGTCACCGACCCGAAGGGCCTCCTCTCGCTGCCCGCCGGGTTCTCCTACCGCGTCATCACCTACAGCGGCCGCACCAAGCTGGACTCGGGCGAGTTCACACCGTCCAACCACGACGGCACCTCCACGTTCGAGGGCCCGCGCGGCGCCACCCTCCTGGTCAACAACCACGAGCTCAAGGGCCCCCGCTCCGACTGGTCGCACCCCGTGCCGCTCACCGAGGGGCTCGTCTACGACCCGGCCGCGTCCGGCGGCTGCACGGTCGTCGAAGTGCGCCGGGACAAGGTCGCCGAGTGGGTCGGCATCGCCGGCACCTCCACCAACTGTGCCGGCGGCAACACCCCTTGGGGCACCTGGCTCACCTGTGAGGAGACCGAGGACAAGGCCGGCCAGAACGGCATGACCAAGGACCACGGCTACGTCTTCGAGGTCGACCCCCAGGACCGCCGCCGCAACAAGAACCCCAAGCCCGTCAAGGCGCTGGGCCGTTACGCCCACGAGGCCGTCGTCGTCGACCCCAAGCGCGGCCGGCTCTACCTCACCGAGGACGCCTCGGGCCCCAACGGCCTGCTGTACCGCTGGACGCCTCCGCAGGGCTTCGAGCACGGCCACGGGCGGCTCGCCACCCTGGCCGACGACGCCGGAGCGCTCCAGGCCTTCAGGTGCTTCGACTCCGGCGGCAAGTTCGTCGACGACCTCTCCCGGGCCACGAGGACCGGCACGGTCTACGGCGTGGACTGGGTCGACGTCCCCGACCGTGACGCCAAGAGCGTCTCCGTCCGCAAGCAGTTCACCGACGGCCAGGTCACCCGTGCCCGCAAGCTCGAGGGCATGTGGTGGGGCGACGGCGGTGTCTACATCGTCTCCTCCTACGCCCGCGCCGAGAGCCCCGGCCAGGCCCACGACGGAGCGGTCTGGTTCTACGACCCCAAGCGCCGCACCCTGACGCTGAAGGTCCTCATCGGCGTGAACCCCGCCCCGTCCGTCGACGGTGCCTTCGACGGACCGGACAACATCACCGTCTCCCCGTACGGCGGCCTCGTCATCGCCGAGGACGGCGAGGGTGTCCAGCACCTGTTCGGTGCCACCGAGAGCGGCCGCACGTACCCGATCGCCCGCAACGAGCTCAACATCGGCACCGCCGAGGCGCCGGAGTACAGCGAGTTCACCGGTGTCACCTTCTCGCCCGACGGCCGGACCCTCTTCGCCAACATCCAGGACCCGGGCATCATGCTCGCCATCACCGGTCCCTGGAAGCGGCAGAAGCGCGGCTGAATCCCCGGCCCGGGGCAGCAGGACCGGAGCGACGGAACCGGTCCGGCTGTCCCGGATCCGGCGGGAATTAATTCGCTCGCCCGGCCCGCGGCACGCCTCCTAAAGTGATGCACGTCCAGGTGCGAAGGCAGGACCTACTTCCACTGTTAATGGGGCGGTCGCGGGTTCGAGTCCCGCCACCGGTACTATGCGCCGGTGTAGCTCAGAAGGTAGAGCACCTACGTCGGTTCCGCCGATCTCGATCTCTGGACACCACAACTTCATGCACCTCCCGGTGCGCGGGCTGCGGCTACTTCTCTTCCAAAGAATCCACGCCGCAGCCGAATTGATCTCGGGAGGCGCAGCTCATGGTGGGTGCCCGGTGCGCAGGCGACGGTTACTTCATATGGGATCAGGAGGATGCGGGTTCAAATCCCGTCACCGACTTCGGGTCGGTGTAGCTCAATCCGGTTGAGCGCCTGCGTAAGCCCGTTGCCGAATTCGGATCTCGGACGCCCTCCATTTGCTGTGCCTCCCTCCGAAACTCATCCGAATTCGGGGGAATTCAGCATGGCACGCTTCAACAACAAGACGGCGAAGGCACAGCCCACCTCCCGCGTGACGTCCACCGGCCGGGTGCTGCGCACCCACCAGGGCGGCCTGGGCCGCGAGCGCGACGCGCGCTCCGAGCTCTTCCTGCTCGCGGTCGCCAATTTCGTCTCGCAGCAGACCTTCTACGAGACCGGCGAGGCCCGCGACGACCGGTTCGCCGCGCTCGTGCGCGAGCTCGCCGTCACCGACCCGTCCTGGACCGCCGGCCTGCTGGGCTGGCTGCGCGGAGAGGGAAACCTGCGCACGGCCTCGCTCGTGGGCGCCGCCGAGTACGTGAAGGCGCGCCTGGACGCGGGCGTCACCGACGGCCCGGCCAACCGGCAGGTCATCGCCTCCGTGCTGCGCCGTCCGGACGAGCCGGGCGAGCTGCTCGCCTACTGGACCTCCCGGTACGGCCGCAACGTGCCCAAGCCCGTCAAGCGGGGCGTCGCCGACGCCGTACGGCGCCTCTACAACGGCAAGTCGCTGCTGAAGTACGACACCGCGTCCAAGGGGTACCGCTTCGGCGACATCCTCAACCTCGTGCACGCGGCGCCGGACCCGGACAAGCCCTGGCAGGGCGACCTGTTCCAGTACGCGCTGGACCGGCGCCACAACCCGGACACGGCCGTCGTCCCCGAGTCGCTGCCCGTGCTCGCCGCCCACCGCGACCTGATGGCGCTGCGGCCGGACGAGCGGCGCGAGGCCGTGACCGGAGCGCAGGGGGCGCAGCGCCTGGCGGACGCCGGAATGACCTGGGAGGCGCTGGCCGGCTGGCTACAGGGCCCGCTGGACAAGGCGGCCTGGGAGGCGGTCATCCCGTCGATGGGCGCCATGGCGCTCGTCCGCAACCTGCGCAACTTCGACAAGGCCGGAGTCGGCGACGAGGTGGCGGCCCGGGTCGCCGCGAAGATCAGCGACCCGGCGGAGGTCGCGCGCTCGCGGCAGTTCCCGTTCCGCTACCTCGCGGCCTACCAGCACGCGCCGTCGCTGCGCTGGTCGTACCCGCTGGAGCAGGCGCTCGGCCACTCGCTGGCCAACGTGCCCGCGCTGCCGGGCCGGACCCTGGTGCTCGTGGACCGTTCGGGCTCGATGTTCTGCTCGCAGATGTCGGAGCGTTCCGAGCTCAACCGGGCCGACGCGGCGGCGATCTTCGGTACGGCGCTCGCGCTGCGGGCGGCCGACGCGGATCTCGTCGAGTTCGGCACCACCAGCAGGCAGGTGAAGTTCAGTGCGGGCGAGTCCGTGCTCAAGGTCATCGGACGGTTCGGCGACCTGGGCGGCACCAACACGACCGAGGCGGTCCGCAAGCACTACAGGAAGCACGACCGGGTCCTCATCGTCACCGACGAGCAGGCCGCGTACAGCCGGCACGGCGACCCGACCGAGCAGGTGCCGGCGCACGTTCCGGTCTACACGTGGAACCTCGCCGGCTACCGCGCGGGCCACGGTCCCTCGGGGAAGGGCAACCGGCACACGTTCGGCGGGCTCTCGGACGCGGCTTTCCGGATGGTGCCGCTCCTGGAGAAGGCGCGGGACGCGGACTGGCCGTGGGTGCAGGCCGACTGAGGGCCGAGTGCCGAGTGCCCAATGTCCGATGCTGAGTGCCCAGTGCTGGGTGCTGGGTGCTGGGTGCTGGGTGTTGAGGGTTGAGGGTTGAGGTCCTGGGCGCGGTCCGTACTTCGGTACGGGCCGCGCCGCTTTGTGCACCGGGGTGGCGAGAGGTCTTCTCAGGCGTCGCGTTCGCGTGCGGTGCCCGTGATCACGAACGCCGACAGCACCAGTGCGGCCAGGGCGATCAGGGAGCCGGCGCCGAACGCGCGGGCCGAGCCCTCGGTGAGGATCTCCGCGGGTGAGCCGTGGGCGTGCTGGGTCGCCGTGCCGAAGACGGTGACCAGGACGGAGAGCCCGAGGGTGCCGCCGAGCCACTGGAGGGTCTGGAGCAGTCCGGAGGCGGATCCCGCCTCACGCGGTGCGACGCCCGCGAGAATGGTGGCGTTCAGCGGCATGAAGCTCAGGCCCACGCCCAGTCCCATCACCAGCAGCGGGCCGAGCAGGCCGGTGAGGTAGCCGTCGCCGGGCTCCAGCCGCCACAGCCAGCCGCCCGCGAGGGTGATCAGGGACATTCCGGTGAGCAGCACGGGCCTGGTGCCGAATCGCTGGAGCAGCCGTGGCACGAGGCGCACGGTCGTGAACATCAGCAAGGTCATCGGGAGGAAGGCGAAACCGGCGCGCAACGGGCTGTATCCCAGGGCCTGCTGGCCTACGAGGGTGAGGAAGTAGAACACGCCGAACATGCCCGCGGGCAGCAGCAGGACACCGGCGTAGCCCCCCGCGCGGTTGCGGCTCGCGAAGAGGCGCAGCGGCATGACGGGCTGCTCCGCGCGCGCCTCCACCAGGACGAAGCCGGTGAGCAGGGCGGCGGCCGCGCCGAAAGCCGTCATCGCCCGGGTGTCGCTCCAGCCCTCCTCCGAGACCCGGATGAACGCGTAGACCAGTGAGGCCGTGCCCGCTGTGCCGGTGAGGGCGCCGGTCGCGTCGAAACGGCCCGTGTGGCGCGGGGTCTCGGTGACGAAGCGGGGGAGGGCGGCGGCGACCGCGATGCCGATCGGCACGTTGATCAGCAGGGACCAGCGCCAGGACGCCCACGAGGTGAGCATGCCGCCGAGGACCAGGCCGACCGACGCACCGATCCCGGCCATCGAGGAGTAGACGCCGAGAGCGTGGTGGCGGCGGGGGCCCTCGGGGAAACCGGTGGTGATGAGGGCGAGGGTGCTGGGGGCGATGAGCGCGGCACCCACGCCCTGGAGCGCGCGGGCCGCGAGCAGCCAGGAGCCCTCGGCGGCGAGGCCGCCGAGCAGGGAGGCGGCGGCGAAGAGGAGGGAGCCCGCGGTCAGGGTGCGACGGCGGCCCGCGATGTCGCCGATCCGGCCGCCGAGCAGGAGCAGGCCGCCGAACGCGAGCGTGTACGTGTTGAGGACCCAGGACAGGCCGGTGGGGGTGAAGCCGAGGTCCCGCTGGATGTCCGGCAGTGCGACGTTGACGACGGTGGAGTCGACTCCCACCATCAGGTAGGCGGTCACGATGACGAGCAGGGTGGCGGCCGTGGTCGGGTCGGCTGCGTCAAGTCGGGCCGGACGTAAGGTGGTTGACGGTGTGCCGGTGGGCGGCGTGGGCATGGAGTACTCCTGGTCTGGCGTCCCCGGTACGGTGCGGGTGGGCAGCGCGGACTGCCCGCCGAGATAAGCGGGGACTGTCTCCGTTTGGCTCTCGCCAAGATACGGAGAGGGTCCCCGGTTCGCAAGGAGTAGCTGAATGGCCCAGGTCAAGCCGATGCGGGCGGACGCGCGGCGGAACTACGAGCGGCTCCTGGAGGAGGCGGCGGTCGCGTTCGCCGAACACGGGGAGGGCGCGTCCCTGGACGACATCGCCAAGCGGGCCGGTGTGGGGTCCGGGACGCTGTACCGGCACTTCCCCACCCGGCAGGCGCTGCTGGAGGCCGTCTACGTGGACGCCATCGAGGCGATCGCCGTGCGCGCGGACGAACTCGCGGCGGAGCTGCCGCCGGGGGAGGCCCTCGTGGAGTGGCTGAACGAGCTCGCCGCGGGGATGATCCAGGTCCGTGGGCTGAAGGCGCTGCTCGGGTCGGCCGTGGCGGACGGGAGCTCCGAGGTGCTGGCCCGGTGCGGTTCCTCCGTGAAGGCGGCGGCGGGGCGGCTGGTCGGGGCGGCTCAGCGGGAGGGGACCCTGCGGGGGGATCTGGAGCCGATCGAGGTGCTGCGGCTGGCGCACGGGGTGGCTTCGGCGTCGGAGCTGGGCGGTGGGGACGGGGCGCACATCCGGCGGTATCTGTCGTTGATGACGGAGGGGTTGCGGGCGTAGCCCTCCGGGGTGTCGCCGGGCTCGGGTGCGGTTCGGTGGGGGGTCGGGGCCGTGCCGGTGCATCGGCCCGTCGCCGTCGGGTGAGGGGTGGGCGTCGGTGGCGACGGGCATCGATGTACCGGCACGGCCCCTTCCGTGCGTACCCGGCTGCGGGTGAGCGGTGGCTTGGGTGCAGGTCCTCACCGGCGTGATTTTCGGCCCCTCCGGCGTTCGAGGGGCGGGGGTCCGGGGGCAGCGCCCCTGGGGACGATGGGGGTCCCCCTGGTCTGGGGGTCCCTCCCGGCCGAAGGCTGGGGGAGAAGCCGAGACCTTGGGGGAGGGTAGGGGCGGCGGGGGCGAAGAAACGGTTGGGGGTCGGGTTCTCGCCCCCGGCTGGGGGGACTCCTGGTGGCTCAGAGGGCTTCCGCTGCCGGTTTCACCATGCCTCGGACCGTGCGGGACTTGATGAAGGTGCCCATGGCCGTCATCTCCCACTCGCCGGAGAACTGCTTGATCAGCTTGGCCATCATGACGCCCGTCTGGGCCTCGGCGCCGGTGAGGTCGAAGCGGACGAGTTCCTCGCCGCTGGCGGCGTCGACGAGGCGGCAGTAGGCCTTGGCCACCTCGGTGAACTTCTGGCCGGAGAAGGAGTTGACCGTGAAGACGAGGCCGGTGACCTCCTGGGGGAGGCGGCCGAGGTCGACGGTGATCACCTCGTCGTCCCCGCCGCCCTCGCCCGTGAGGTTGTCGCCGGAGTGCTTGATCGCGCCGTTCACGATGGAGAGCTTGCCGAAGTAGCAACTGTCGATGTGGTTGCGCTGCGGACCGTACGCGATGACCGAGGCGTCCAGGTCGATGTCCTTGCCGCGGAAGGCGGGCTCCCAGCCGAGACCCATCTGGACCTTGGACAGGAGCGGGGCGCCGCCCTTGACCAGGGACACCGTCTGGTTCTTCTGGAGGCTGACCCGGCCCTTGTCCAGGTTGATCTTGCCGGTGGCGGCGGGGGGCGCGGGGGGCATGGGCGGCATCGGGGGAGCGGCCGGGGGCTGCGGGGCGGCGAGGCGGGGGTCCGCGGCCGGGGGCTGTGCCACGGGGGCGGGCTGGGCGGGTTCCTCCACGCTCACGCCGAAGTCGGTGGCGATGCCCGCCAGGCCGTTCGCGTAGCCCTGGCCGACGGCGCGGGCCTTCCAGGCGCCGTTGCGGAGGTAGACCTCGATGACCACCAGGGCCGTCTCCGGGCCCAGCCGGGGCGGGGTGAAGGTGGCCAGGACCGTGTTGTCGTCCGCGTTGCGGATCGTGGCCGTGGGTTCGATGCCCTGGAACGACTGGCCGGCCGCGTCGGGGCTCGCCGTGACGACGATCTTCTCGATGTCCGGGGGCACCGCGGCCGTGTCCACCGTGATCGCGTCGGGGGCCGTGCCGCCGCCCGAACGGTAGGTCACACCGGGTCCGGTGGGCTGGTTGTAGAAGACGAAATCGGCGTCGGAGCGCACCTTGCCGTCGGCGGTGAGCAGCAGGCTCGACACGTCGAGCCGCACCGGGGCGGTGACGTCCACCGTCACGCGGGAGACGGGGAGGGGGATGTTCGAGCCGGGGGTCATAGCTGTCATGACTGGGGTAACGAGCGGGGGCGCTTTACCGTTCCCTTACCCAAGGGTGAGATGTGGCTCCGGGGAACGATGGTCCGTCTCCCTCCGCTGTGTCAGTGCGGCCAGAGCGGCGGGTGGGTCGTGAAGTGTCCGCCCAGGTGGGCGTGGTCCGGGTTGCCGGGGTCGAGTTCCCCCTGTTCGGCGATGAGCTTCTCGGCGTACGGCTCGGAGTCGTCGCGCGGTTCGTAGCCGAGGGCCCGTGCCGACGAAAGGTCCCACCACAGGCGGGTGTTGGCGGACGAGCCGTAGACGACCGAGTGCCCCACGTCCTTCGCGGTCAGGGCCGCGTGGAAGAGGCGGGCGCCGTCCTCGGGGCTCATCCACACGGAGAGCATGCGCACGCTGGTGGGTTCCGCGAAGCAGGACCCGATGCGCACCGAGACGGTCTCCAGGCCGTGCTTGTCCCAGTAGAACTGCGCCAGGTCCTCGCCGAACGACTTGGAGAGGCCGTAGAAGGTGTCGGGGCGGCGCGGGGTGTCGACGGGGATCAGGGGGTCGTCCCCCTGCGGGCGCGGGGTGAAGCCCACCGCGTGGTTGGAGGAGGCGAAGACGAGGCGCCGTACGCCCTCCTCGCGCGCCGCCTCGTACAGGTTGTACGTCCCCTCGATGTTCGCCCTGAGGATCTTGTCGAAGGAGGCTTCCAGGGAGATGCCCGCGAGGTGGACGATCGCGTCGACACCCCGCACCGCCTCGCGCAGTGCCGCCCGGTCGGCGAGGTCCGCGGTGACCGCCTCCGGTTCGCCCTCGACCGGGAGCATGTCGAGCAGGCGCAGTTCGTAGCCGTACTCCGGCAGCAGCCCCCGCATCAGGGTGCCGAGTCCGCCGGCGGCGCCGGTGAGCAGGACGGTGCGGGGAGCCGGCATGCGGGATCTCCTTCGTGCGGGTCGGTGTGCCGGGGTGGGCGGCGGTGAGTCCCCGAGCGATCGTATTCGTGTATTCGATTCACATCCGTGGACACGCTAAGGATCGGTGACGTGTCGCGTCAAGTGTCGCGCGAAGGGGGGGGAATTCGCCTTCGTGTTGCGGGTTTGCGTGCTTGACCGGCCCCGAGGCGGCGGCTTAGCGTGGGCGCGTTCAGGGATATGGACGTGGATCAGAAACGTGCACTCGATGGGCATCTTTTACAGGGAGAGTCCGTGACGTCAGCCCCTCTCGCCGCTCGGCTGAGCATCCCCAGCGGGCCGCTCTTCTTCCCCGTCACCGCGTACGGCCCCGACGGCACCGTCGATCCCGGTGTCTACCGGGAACACGTGCGGCGCGGCGTCGAGGCCGGGGCGGCGGCGGTCTTCGCGTGCTGCGGCACCGGCGAGTTCCACGCGCTCGTGCCCGAGGAGTTCGAGGTGCTGGTGCGAGCGGCGGTGGAGGCGGCCGGGGGGCGCGTCCCGGTGGTCGCGGGCGCCGGGTACGGGACCGCCCTCGCCGTGCGCTACGCGCGCCTAGCGGAGACCGCCGGGGCCGACGGGCTGCTCGCCATGCCGCCGTATCTGGTGAAGGCCGGGCAGGAGGGGCTGCTGCGGCACTACCGGGAGCTGGCTGCGGCCACCGCCCTTGACGTCATCGTCTATCAGCGCGACAACGCCGTCTTCACCCCCGCGAGCGTGGTCGAACTCGCCCGCACCGAGGGGGTCGTCGGCTTCAAGGACGGGATCGGCGACCTGGACCTGATGCAGCGGATCGTCAGCGCCGTACGGAGTGAAGTGCCAGGCGAATTCCTCTACTTCAACGGTCTGCCGACGGCCGAACTGACCGGGCTCGCCTACCGGGGGCTGGGGATCACGCTGTACTCCTCGGCGGTCTTCTGCTTCGCCCCCGAGGTCGCGCTGGCCTTCCACCGCGCCCTGAACACCGGGGACGACACGACGGTGAACCGGCTGCTGGACGGCTTCTACCGGCCCTTCGCCGACCTGCGGGCGCGGGGGCGCGGCTACGCGGTCGCCCTCGTCAAGGCCGGTGTCCGGCTGCGCGGACTGGACGTCGGCGAGGTCCGGCCACCGCTGCACGAACCGGCCGAGGACCACGTCAAGCAGCTCGCGCAGTTGATCGACCGCGGGTACGCGCTCATCGGGGAGGAGCTGTGAGGGCGTCCGCGTTCCTCTACCCCTGGGACGTCAACGGGGACCCGGAGGCCCCCGCCAGGACCGCCGGTCTCGGCGTCCGCCAGGTGACGCTCGCGTCCGCCTACCACTCCACGCGCGCGCTGACGCCCCGCCATCCCCGGCACCGGATCGTCACGGCCTCGCACGCCGCCGTGCTGTACCCGGTGGACGAGGCGCGGTGGCGGGGCCGTGCCCTTCGCCCGTACCCGGCCGGGGACTGGGCGCCCGGTGACGCGTACGGCGAGGCCGCGGCCGCGCTCGCCGGGGTGGGGCTCGACGTCCACACCTGGGTCGTGCTCGCGCACAACTCCCGTATGGGGGAGGAGCATCCGGCCACCTCGGTCGTCAACGCCTACGGGGACCGCTATCCCTGGGCCCCCTGTGTCGCCCAGCCCGCCACCCGCGCCTATCTGGCCGGCCTCGCCGCGGAGGCCGCGGTCCGGCCCGGTGCTGCGGGTACGGAGCTGGAGTCGCTCGGCTGGTACGGGCTGGCCCATCTGCACGCCCACGACAAGGCCGGCGGGGTGCCGCTCGGCGATGCCGGGCAGTACCTGATGTCCCTCTGCTTCTGTGCCGCGTGCGCGGACGGATACGGCCGGGCGGGTCTCGACGCCGAGGAACTGGCGTCCTCCGTGCGCGGTGCGCTGGAGCCGGTGTGGCGGGGGGAGCCGTCCGGCGGGGGCTGGGCCGGGGTGGAGAAGCTGCTCGGGGCGGGGGCCGCGGCGGCCACCCGCCTCTGGCGCGACCAGGTGGCCCGCTCGCTCCAGGAGGAGACGGTCTCGGCGGTCCGTTCCGCGGCGCCGGCCGGGTTCCAGGTGCTGCTGCACGCCGACCCCGTCTCCTTCCACTGCGGCGCCAACGCCGGGGTGGATCCCGGGCACGTCCTGTCCGTGGCCGACGGAGTGGTCGTGCCGTGCACCGGGGGCGCGGGTCCGCTGACGCCGTTCGCGGAGGCGGTGCGCGCGGGCGCGCGGGGGAAGGTCCTGGCCGCCAACTTCACCGTGGTGTCCGGGATGGGGGGCCGGCCGGACGGCCTGGCGGCCGACGCGGCCCGTGCCGCCTCGCTCGGCGCGACGGAACTGCGGCTGTACCACGCGGGGCTGGCTTCGGACACCGATCTGGAGGCCGTGCGGGGGGTGCTGGCGGGGCTGGACTAGGAGCCGTTCGACCGCCCTCGCCCCCCTCCGCCCGGGACGGGGGCGAAGGGGGCGGGCGCGGGTCGCGGCGTCAGCCCGTCACAGGCTGCCCGCGATGATGTCGCCGTGGGCGGTGGTGGCGCGGATGGTCAGGGCGGGGGCGTCACCGGCGTTCTTGAGCGTGTTGCTGATCCGGCCCAGGGTGGTGCCGGCGTCCAGCGTCGCGGAGACGCCGGGGGCCGCGTCGACGGTGATGTCGCCCTTCTGAGTGCTGAGGGTGAGGGTTCCGGGTGCGGCCCGGCCGACGGTGATGTCGCCCGCCTGGGTGCTCAGGGTGAGGGTCCCGGGCCCGGCCTGGGTGATGTCCAGGTCACCCTTCTGCGTGCTGATCTCGGCGGAGCCGTTCAGGCGGCCGACGGTGACGTCGGCGTCGAGGCCGGTCACGCGGACGCTGTCGGCCTCGTCGAGCTCCACCGAACGGTGGCCGCCTTCGACGGTGACGTCACCGAGCCGTCCCACGCCCCGCAGCTCGGCGGCGGCCGCCTTCGCCTCGACGCGGGAGCCGGACGGCACATGAACGGTGACCTCGACGGACCCGGAGTTGCCGAGTATCCGGTTGTCTGCGGCCGGAGTCTCGATCCGCAGGACGCCGTCGGCGTGGGTGACCCCGGTCCGCTCCGCCGTTTTCACGTCGCGGCTCTTCGAGGCGTCCGCGGGCAGGACCTCGACCGTGGTGTCGGTCCGGTCGGCGGCGATGAACCGGATGCGTCCCGCGGGGATGTCGATGATCGCGGAGACGGGGGCGGGGGTGTCGAACTTCTGCATGGTGCTCTCCTTCGGCTGCGTCATGTGGGGTCCCTGCTGGTTTCTGATAGTGGAAACGCTACGTTGCATTCATGGATCGGGCAACATACTTCTCGCTCAACTGTGTTGTTATTGCAGGTGAATGGCGGGAATTTGTTGCAATGGTTCTGGCTCTAATGCAACGCACTTCATTGAATTTGTTGCAATGAAGTGAGGGTGAACGCTATGCGGGCGCCCGGACCGCTCCAGGGATCGATGAATTTCCGGTGCGGGTGGGGTCTGATCCATGGGAGTGCCGCGCGGGTCTCCCGCCGAAGTGGATACGACATGGACACGCGTTCTGAGGAGAATCGGATGACCGGCCAGACCTTCGACTTCGGGCCGCAGGCCCTCGTCGTGGCGCGCCTCGCGGAGGGTGTCACGGACGCGCAGCTCGACGGGGTCATACCCTGCCCCGAGTACGCGGTACGCAACCTGCTCGGGCATCTGACCGGACTGGCCGTCGCCTTCCGCGACGCCGGGCGCAAGGACCTGGGCCCCACGACCGACACCAGCCCGACCGCTTCCCTGCCCGACGTCGGGCCGGACTGGCGCGAGGCCCTGCCGAAGGCGCTCGACGAACTCGCCGACGCCTGGCGGGACCCGGCCGCCTGGACCGGGACGACCAGGGCGGGCGGGGTGACGCTGCCCGCCGGGGCCGCCGCGGCCGTCGCCGCCGACGAACTGGTGGTGCACGGCTGGGACCTCGCGCGGGCCACCGGTCAGGAGTACACCCCCGACGCCGTCCTCCTGGAGGTGACGCACGGGTTCCTCGCCGGTGTGGCCGACGACCCGACCCGCCTCGGGGGCATCTTCGGCCCCCTCGTCCCGGTGCCCGAGGACGCGCCGCTCCTCGACCGCGTGATCGGCCTCAGTGGCCGCGACCCCGGCTGGAAGCCGTAGCGGGGAGCGGTCCGTGGGCCGTGGTCCGGCACCGCCGCGTCACCGAAGCACACGCGTCGCACGGTGCCCGGGGCGGCGGGGACGCCCGGGCGCCCCGCCGGGCCGCCGTGCCGGTCCACCTGCTGAACCGCCGCCGCGGTGAGGGGGAGTCGCGGGCCGCCCGCCGAGCGGGCGGCCCGTACGCGTTCCCGGTACGGCGTCGCGGGAGCGAACGGCCGGCGCGCCCCGCCCCGGTGGTGGGACCCGGGCCCGCGGGCGCCCGCGGCTCCTCGATTCCCTCTGGAATTCCCTCTGTCGGAAGCGTTGACGAAACACGGTCACGCTCCTACCTTCGACGCGTCGTACTTCGTACGTCATATATGAGACGCGATGTGCGAGACCGGGGACCGGTGTCCGTGACCGGTGCCCGGCTCCCGTGATCCGAGACGTGAGACCAGAGAGGCGCGCATGACCTCTGTGCCCACCCCGATCCCGTCCCGCACGCAGTTCGTGCTGGAGGGGATCAAACACCGCATCCTCACCGGGCAGTTGACCCCAGGACAGGCCCTGGTCGAGACCGACCTCGCCGCGCAGTTCGGGGTGTCGAAGACCCCGGTGCGCGAGGCGCTCAAGACCCTGGCCGGCACCGGGCTCGTCGTGATGAACCAGTACAAGGGCGTCACGGTGCGCATGGTGGACGCGGACATGGCGCGCGAGGTGTACGACGTACGGCTGCTCCTCGAACCCGAGGCACTGCGCCGGGTGGTGCGCCGGGGGGCCTCCCTCGACGCCGCCCGGGACGCGCTCACCCGCGCCGACGCCGCCGCCGACACCGCCGAACGGTCGCTGGCCAACCGGGAGTTCCACCGCGCCCTGTACGCGCCCTGCGGAAATCCGCTGCTCGGCCGGATGCTCGACGAGGTGCGCGACCAGGCCGCCCTCGTCTCGGCGGTCGCCTGGGCCTCCGAGCCCTCCTGGGAGCGGGAGGCCGGCGAGCACCGGGAGATCCTGCGTCTCGCCCTCGACGGTGACGCCGAGGGCGCGGCCGGAGCGCTGCACGCGCACATCGCCTCGTTCGTGCGACGGGCCTTCCCGCAGGGCCAGGAGGAGGGCGGACAGGAATGACAGCGACGTTCGAGACCCAGCGGGCGGCACTCGCCGAGGTCGTGGCGATCCCGGTGACCCCGTTCGCCGAGGACGGCACGATCGACCGGGACGCCCACCGGACCCTGCTGCGCCGGCTGATCGACGGCGGCGTCCGCACCCTCACCCCCAACGGCAACACCGGCGAGTTCTACGCCCTCACCCCCGAAGAGCGCCGGACCATCACCGAGTTGACCGTCGAGGAGGCCGACGGCCGCGCGGCCGTCCTCGTCGGCGTCGGGCACGACCTGCCCACCGCCGTCGCCTCCGCGCGGCACGCCCGTGCCCTCGGCGCACCGATGGTGATGGTCCATCAGCCCGTGCACCCGTACGTCTCGGAGGGCGGCTGGGTCGACTACCACCGGGCGATCGCCGAGGCCGTGCCGGAGCTGGGCGTCGTCCCGTACATCCGCAATCCGCTGCTCGCGGGTTCTCGGCTCGCCGAACTCGCGGACGCCTGCCCGAACGTCATCGGGGTGAAGTACGCCGTGCCCGACGCGGCGCGCTTCGCGTCCTTCGCGCGGGACGCCGGCCTCGAGCGGTTCGTGTGGGTGGCCGGACTCGCCGAGCCGTACGCCCCCTCGTACTTCTCGGCGGGCGCCACCGGATTCACCTCGGGCCTGGTGAACGTCGCCCCGGCCGTCTCGCTGGACATGATCGAGGCGCTCCGCTGCGGCGACTACCCGGCCGCGATGAAGGTCTGGGAGCGGATCCGCCGCTTCGAGGAACTGCGCGCCGCCGACGCCTCCGCCAACAACGTCACCGTCGTCAAGGAAGCCCTGTCCTCGCTCGGCCTGTGCCGCCGTGACGTGCGCCCGCCGAGCCGGCCGCTGACCGCGAACGAGCGGTCCGAGGTCGCCGCCATAGCCGCCGGATGGTCCCTGTGAAGCGGCCCGAGGACCTCAGGAGCCACCAGTGGTACGGGACCGAGGGGCTGCGTTCGTTCAGCCACCGGGCCAGGACCCGGCAGCTCGGCTACCTCCCCGAGGAGCACCTGGGCAAGCCGGTCGTCGCGATCCTCAACACCTGGTCCGACATCAACCCGTGCCACGTGCACCTGCGCGACCGCGCCCAGGCCGTCAAGCGGGGCGTGTGGCAGGCCGGCGGATTCCCGCTCGAGTTCCCGGTGTCCACGCTGAGCGAGACCTTCCAGAAGCCGACCCCGATGCTCTACCGCAACCTCCTCGCGATGGAGACCGAGGAACTGCTGCGGTCGTACCCGGTGGACGGGGCCGTGCTGATGGGCGGCTGCGACAAGACCACGCCCGCGCTGCTCATGGGGGCCGCCTCGGTCGACCTGCCCACCGTCTTCGTGCCCGCCGGGCCGATGCTCCCGGGGCACTGGCGCGACGAGGTCCTCGGTTCCGGCACCGACATGTGGAAGTACTGGGACGACCGGCGCGCGGGTCTCATCGGGGACTGCGAGATGACCGAGCTGGAGAGCGGGCTCGCCCGGTCGCCGGGGCACTGCATGACGATGGGCACCGCGTCCACGCTGACCGCCGCCGCGGAGGCGCTCGGCGTCACCGTCCCCGGTGCCTCCAGCATCCCCGCCGTCGACTCCGGACACGACCGGATGGCGGCCGCGGCCGGGATCAGGATCGTCGAACTCGTCCGCAGGGACCGGAAGCTGTCCGACATCCTCACCGCCGACGCCTTCACGGACGCGGTCACGACGGTGCTCGGCATCGGCGGTTCGACGAACGCCGTGATCCATCTGATCGCCATGGCCGGACGGGCCGGTGTCACCCTCACCCTGGACGACTTCGACCGGATCGCGAGGACCGTCCCGGTGCTCGCGAACGTCAGGCCCGGCGGACGGAAGCACCTCATGGAGGACTTCCACTTCGCCGGCGGCCTGCCCGGGTTCCTGTCGCGGATCACCGACCTGCTGCACCTGGACCGGCCCACGGTGTCCCACGACAGCCTGCGCGAGCAGCTCGCGGGCGCCCGGGTGCACGACGACGACGTCATCCGCACCCGGGAGAACCCGGTCGCGGCCGAGGGCGGGGTCGCCGTCCTGCGCGGCAACCTCTGCCCCGACGGCGCCGTCATCAAGCACATCGCCGCCGAGCCGCACCTGCTGAAACACACCGGTCCCGCGGTCGTCTTCGACGACTACCGCACGATGCAGCGCACCATCGACGACCCGTCGCTCGGCATCACCGCGGACAGCGTCCTCGTGCTGCGGGGCTCCGGTCCCAAGGGCGGACCGGGCATGCCCGAGTACGGGATGCTGCCCATCCCCGGCCATCTGCTGAAGCAGGGCGTACGGGACATGGTGCGGATCTCCGACGCCCGGATGAGCGGCACGAGTTACGGCGCGTGCGTGCTGCACGTGGCGCCCGAGTCGCACGTCGGCGGCCCGCTCGCCCTCGTGCGCGGCGGGGACCGGATCACCCTCGACGTCGGGGCGCGGTCGCTCCACCTCCACGTGGACGACGCGGAGCTGGAGCGCAGGCGGGCCGCGTGGACCCCGCCGCCCGTCCGGTACGAACGCGGCTACGGCGCGCTCTACAACGACCAGATCACCCAGGCCGACACCGGCTGCGACTTCGCGTTCCTGGCCCGTCCGGGCAAGGTGCCGGACCCGTACGCGGGCTGAGACCCCCCGGCATCCGCACGAGGAAGGGCTCGACCCATGCGGTCGTAGCAAGCGCTTCCTGCACCCGCTGTACCTGCCCCACTGCGAACGGAGAACAGTCATGGCCCAAGCCGCAGCCGTGGCGAAACCGCCCGCGCCACCCCGGCGGCGAGCCACCGCGACCCCGCGGGGGCTTCCGTATCTGCTGATCGCCCCGGCGGCGCTGCTGATGCTGGGGTTCATCGCCTACCCCGTCATCAGCGTCTTCTACTACAGCCTGCAGAACTACAACCCGACCAAACCGTGGCGCAACGGCTACGCGGGCCTCGACAACTTCGCGCACGCCTTCACCGACGACCCGCAGTTCTGGGACACCCTGACCTTCAGCGCGAAGTGGGTCGTCGTGGAGGTGGGCCTCCAACTGCTGTTCGGTCTGGCGCTCGCGCTGATCGTCAACCAGACCTTCGTCGGCCGGGCGGTGGGGCGCGCGCTGGTCTTCTCGCCCTGGGCCGTCTCCGGAGTGCTGACCTCGGCGATCTGGGTGCTGCTCTACAACTCCCAGACGGGCGTCACCCGTTACCTCGCCGACGCCGGCATCGGCTCGTACGGCACCAGCTGGCTCTCGGACACCTCCACCGTCTTCCCGGCGGCGGTGGTCGCCGACCTGTGGCGCGGCGTCCCCTTCTTCGCGATCCTGATCCTCGCCGACCTCCAGTCCGTCTCCAAGGACCTGTACGAGGCGGCCGAGGTCGACGGGGCGAGCCGCGTCCGCCAGTTCCTGCACATCACGCTGCCGCACCTCAAGGACGCGATCGTCCTCTCCACGCTGCTGCGCGCCGTGTGGGAGTTCAACAACGTCGACCTGCTCTACACCCTCACCGGCGGCGGACCCGCGGGCGAGACGACGACCCTCCCGCTCTACATCGCCAACACCAGCGTCGACGCCCACAACTTCGGCTACGCCTCGGCCCTCACCACCGTCGCGTTCGTGATCCTGCTGTTCTGCTCGATCGTCTATCTGCGGCTGAGCAAGTTCGGAGGCGGGGACAAATGATCACCAAGGACGCCGAGGCGGTCGCCCCGGTCACACCCGCCCCGCCGGTCGAGGAGCCCCGCCCGCGCGCGACGAGGAAGCGGCGGGCCTGGGACGAGGTCCCGCGCTGGCAGATCTACGTCCCCCTGGGCGGCTACCTCCTTTTCACCCTGGTCCCCTTCTACTGGATCCTCCTGTTCGCGCTGCGCCCCGCCGGGTCCACCTCGCTCGTGCCCTGGCCCATGACGCTCGACCACTTCGACAAGGTGTGGACCGAGCGCAGCTTCGGGACCTACTTCCAGAACAGCGTGATCATCGCCGTCGCCACCCTGGTGATGACCACGCTCGTCGCCCTCGCCGGCGGCTACGCGCTCGCCCGCTTCGACTTCAGGATCAAGCGCGGCTTCCTGCTCGCGCTGCTCTGCTCGCAGTTCGTGCCGGGCGCGCTGCTCCTCGTCCCGCTCTTCCAGATCTTCGCCGAACTCCGGATGATCAACTCGCTGGTCAGCGTCGTCATCGCCGAGACCGTCTTCCAGCTGCCGCTGTCGATGATCCTCATCAGCGGGTTCATCAGGAACGTGCCGTACTCCCTGGAGGAGGCCGCCTGGGTGGACGGCTGCAACCGCTTCGACGCCTTCCGGATCGTCGTCCTGCCGCTGCTGCGGCCCGGGCTGATCGCCGTCGGCTCCTTCGCCTTCGTGCACGCCTGGAACCACTTCCTGTTCGCCCTGATGTTCCTCAGCGACCAGAGCAAGCAGACCGTTCCGGTCGGCCTCAACACCCTGATGAGCTCCGACAGCGTCGACCTGGGCGCGCTCGCCGCGGGCGGCATCGTCGCCGCCGTCCCCGTGGTCGTCGTCTTCGCCTTCATCCAGAAGTGGCTGATCACCGGATTCAGCGCCGGGGCGGTGAAGGGATGACGACCGCCTCGCGCCAGGACCGTGACCGGCACCCGGACGACCCCCGCCCCATGCCCGCCGGCACGCTCCGCCTTCCGCTGCCCGTCGTCCTCGCCGGTGCCCGCGGCCACGGACGCTGGCACCTGGACAACATCCGCCGCCTCCAGGACAAGGGCGTGGTGCGCCTCGCCGGGGTCTGCGAGCTGACCCCGCTCACCGAGGAGGAACTGGGCGGGCGGAGCGTCGAGCAGTCCGCCGATCTCGGGGCCCTCCTCGATGCCACCGGCGCCGCCGTCGCGGTGATCTGCACCCCCATCCCCACCCACACCGACCTCGCGCTGACCGCCGCGCGCAGGGGCGTCCACCTGCTCCTGGAGAAGCCGCCCGCTCCCTCCCGCGCCGAGTTCCGGCGCATGGCCGACGGGGTCGCGGCGGCGGGAGCCGTCTGCCAGATCGGCTTCCAGTCGCTCGGCTCGCACGCCGTGCCCGCCATCAGGGAACTGATCGCCGAGGGCGCGCTCGGCCGGGTGACCGGCATCGGCGGGGCGGGTGCCTGGGCACGCGACGAGGCGTACTTCCGGCGCGCGCCCTGGGCGGGCAGGCGGCGGCTCGACGGCGTGGACGTGGTCGACGGGGTCCTGACCAACCCGCTGGCCCACGCCGTCGCCACCGCGCTCGCGCTGGACGGTTCGACCCGAGCCGAGGACGTCACCGGCGTCGAGACCGAGCTGCTGCGCGCCAACGCCATCGAGTCCGACGACACCTCGTGCGTCCGGGTGACGACCACCGGGGGCCGGATCACGGTCGCCGCGACGCTCTGCGCCGAACACCCCGGCGAACCGTACGTCCTGGTGCACGGCACGGGCGGCCGGATCACCTTCTGGTACAAGGAGGACCGGGTGCTCCTGCAACGGTCCGGACACGGCCCCGAGGAGATCCGGTACGGCCGCACCGATCTGCTGGAGAACCTGGCCGAGCACCTGAGCGGCGGCGCCGGACTGCTGGTCCCGCCCGCGGCGACGGGCGCCTTCATGGAGGTCGTCGAGGCCGTCCGGCGGGCACCCGACCCGGTCGCGCTGCCCCCGGACGCCTGGAGGACGCTCCCCGGGGAACGGCGCCGTGTCGTGCCCGGCGTCGACGGATTCGTCGCGGCGGCCGCCGACACCCTCGCCCTCTACTCCGAGCTGGGCGCCTCCTGGGCGCTCCCGAAAGAGGTGAGCACCCGATGAACGACGACTCGCTGGTCCTGCGGATCGGTGGCCGTCCCGTCGCCCGCTACGTCACGCGGCCCGCACTGCCCGACCGGCTCTCGCCGCGCCCGTACCTGCACCCCGTCACCACCCTGGGCGGCACGGCCGTCACCGAGACGGGCCCGGCCGATCACCCGCACCACCTCGGCGTCGGTGTGGCCGTACCCGACGTCGAGGGGCACAACTTCTGGGGCGGGCGCACCTACGTCCGCGGCCAGGGGCCGACCGAGCTCGACGACCACGGGGCCCAGCGGCACGTCGGCTTCCAGCTGCGTGACCCCGACGGCTTCGTGGAGGAACTGCGCTGGACGGCCGCGGGCACCGAACTGCTGCGGGAACGCCGTACGGTCGCCGCCGTACCGCTCACCGACACCGCCTGGGCGCTGGACCTCACCTTCTCCCTCACGAACGTCACCGCGCGCGGCCTGTCGATCGGCAGCCCGGCCACCAACGGACGGCCGGGCGCGGCCTACGGCGGCTTCTTCTGGCGGGCCCGCAAGGAACAGGACGCCCCGGGCGTGTTCACCGCCGACGCCGAGGGCGAGGAGGCGGTCCACGGGCGCCCCGCCGACTGGCTCGCCCTCACGGGCGCCGGCTGGACGCTGGTCCTCGCCGGGGCGACCGGAGCGACCCGCCGCGACCCGTGGTTCGTGCGCGCCGCCGAGTACCCGGGCGTCGGTTCCTCCCTCGCCCACGACGAGCGCCTCACCGTCGAGGCGGGCGGCACGCTCGTCCGCAGGGTCGTCACCGTCGTCGCCGACGGCACCCTCGACCGGAGCGGGGCCGCCGCGCTGGTCCGCAAGGCGGTGAGTCCCTGATGGCCCTGCCCTCCGCGGACCTGGGTGACGGCACCTACCGCAATCCCGTCCTGGACGCCGACTGGTCCGACCCCGATGTGCTCCGCGTGGGCGACGACTTCTACCTCACCGCCTCCAGCTTCGGCCGCGTCCCCGGCCTGCCGCTGCTGCACTCCCGGGACCTGGTGAACTGGACACTCGTCGGACACGCGCTCCAACGCCTGGAACCGGCCCGCGCGTTCAGGACCCCCCGGCCCGACGGGGGTGTGTGGGCGCCCGCGCTGCGCCACCACGACGACCGTTTCTGGATCTTCTGGGGCGACCCCGACCACGGCATCTTCCAGGTCAACGCGCCTGAGATCAGGGGCCCCTGGACCCGGCCGCACCTGGTGAAGGAGGGCAAGGGGCTCATCGACCCCTGCCCGCTGTGGGACGAGGGGACCGGTGAGGCGTACCTCGTGCACGCCTGGGCCAGGTCCCGTTCGGGAGTGAAGAACCGGCTCACCGGACACCGGATGCGCCCCGACGGCACCGGGCTGCTCGACGAGGGGAAGGTGATCGTCGACGCCGATCTGATCCCCGGCTGGTTCACCCTCGAAGGGCCCAAGGCCTACCGGCACGACGGCTGGTTCTGGATCCTCGCGCCCGCCGGAGGAGTCGGGACCGGCTGGCAGGGCGCCTTCCGCTCGCGCGGTTTCTTCGGACCCTACGAGGAGCGGGTGGTGCTGGAACAGGGGAACACCCCCGTCAACGGCCCCCACCAGGGCGGCTGGGTGCGCACGGCGGCGGGCGAGGACTGGTTCGTCCACTTCCAGCAGCGCGGGCCCTACGGGCGGGTCGTCCACCTCCAGCCGATGCGCTGGGGCGAGGACAGCTGGCCCGTGATCGGCGACAGGGGCGCCCCCGTGGCCGTGCACCGCAAGCCGGACCTGCCGGCCCAGCCGCCGTCCGCGCCCGCCACCGACGACGACTTCCCCGGCGGCCGCTTCGGGCGCCAGTGGCAGTGGACCGCCGATCCCCAGGACGGCTGGGCCACCCAGCACTCCGGCGACGGGCTCCGGCTGAGCTGTGTCCGTACGGCGTACGCGCACGACCTGCGCGCGGTGCCCCACGTCCTGACCCAGCGGATGCCGGGCACGGCCGCCACCGTCCAGGTCGACCTGTGCCTCGACAGCGAGGAGCCGGGCGCGCGGGCCGGGCTCGTCGTGCTCGGGGACGCGTTCGGCTGGATCGGTCTGGAGCGCGAGCCGGGGGGATCGGTACGGCTCGTGCACCGGTTCGCCGAGCCGGCCGCCCCGGCGGCACCCGTCACGCGCTCCGGGCGGTGCGGGAGCGGGCGCGAGCGCGACGCCGCTCCCGCGCGCCCGGCGCCCCGGGGCAGGGCCCGGCTGTGGATCGAGATCGGCGCGGGGGCCCGCTGCCGCTTCTCCTACGACACCGGCGGCGGCCGGCAGCCCTCGGGGCAGGTCTTCGCCGCGACCGGCCGGGGCTGGGTCGGTGCGCTGCTGGGCCTGTTCGCGCTCGCGCCGACGGGCGCGGGGCACGCGGGGGCCGCCGCCTTCACGCGTTTTCGTGTCACCGCGATCCCCTGAGGGTCACCGTCCGCCGTTCGTCCGCCCGTTGGGAGCCGCAATGCCGCACCTCCGTAGCAAGCGCTTGCCGGATGTGGAGGGAAGGGCACGTCCCTTCCGGAAGCAGCCGGACACCGATCTCCGAGAGCACCTCACCGACCCCGTCGCCCCGTTGGATCCCGAAGAAGAGAGCCGATCGATGAAGATCAGCAGACGCGAGAACAGCCCCTTCGAGAACAGCCCGCTGAACATCCCGCCGGGAGCCGGCCCGGCGAGGCCCGGCGTTCGCGGAGCCCGGCGTGCCGCCGTGGCCGTCGCCCTCGGTTCCGTGCTCGCGCTGACCGCCACCGCCTGCGGCGACGACGGCGGCGGCAGCGCGGGGGACAAGGGGACCGAGGGGTCCGGCAAGGGCGAGATCACCTTCTGGGACAACAACGGCGGTGTCCGCACCGACATCTGGAAGCAGATCATCGCCGACTTCGAGAAGAAGTACCCGGACATCAAGGTCAAGTACGTCGGCGTCCCGGCGGCCAGTGCCCAGTCCAAGTACGACACCGCCATCCAGGGCGGCGGGCTGCCCGACGTCGGAGGCGTGGGCACCGCGATGCTCGCCGAGGTCGCCGCCCAGGGGGCTCTGGAGCCGCTGGACAGCCGGATCGAGAAGAGCTCGCTGAACGGGAAGCTGAGCCGGAACCTGCTCGACGTCAGCCGGGCGGCGGGCGGCGGGGACACGCTGTACCAGGTGCCGACCTCCGCCAACAACGGCACGCTCTGGTACCGCACCGACCTGTTCAAGGCGGCGGGCCTGGACGCGCCGACGTCCTGGTCGAAGTTCTACGAGGCCGCGGCGAAGCTCACGGACAAGGGGAAGAACAAGTTCGGCTTCACCATCCGTGGCGGCGAGGGCTCCATCGCCCCGGCGCTGGACGCGGCGTACGGCCAGACCGGCATCACCTCGTTCTGGGACGGCGACAGGACCACCGTCAACGACCCGAAGAACGTGGCGGCCCTGGAGAAGTACGTCGCCCTCTACAAGAAGGCCACCCCGTCCGCCGACGTCAACAACGACTTCACCAAGATGGTCGCGCAGTGGGACAGCGGCACCATCGGCATGCTGAGCCACAACCTCGGCTCCTACCAGGACCACCTGAAGGCGCTGGGCGCCGGCACGTTCCGCGGCATCCCGAACCCCACGCTGGACGACGGCACGCGGGTGCAGATCTCCAACCCGGTCGACGGGCTGAGCCTGTTCAAGTCCGGCAAGAACAAGGCGGCCGCCTGGAAGTTCATCGAGTTCGCCGTCTCTGCGGCGGAGAACTCCAAGTTCAACGAGTCGGCGGGCCAGGTGCCGGCGAACACCGACGCGGCCGGGGAGGCCTGGATCCAGCAGGCCGAGCCGACCAGGCTGGCCGCCGAGGCGCTGAACGGCTCCAGCACCAAGATCGTTCAGCTGCCGTACTACCTGCCCGACTGGAACACCATCTCCAAGGCCGACAACGAGCCGAACTTCCAGAAGGTGCTGCTCGGCAAGATGAGCGTGAAGGACTTCCTGGACACGCTGGCCGACCAGCTCGACAAGGCGCAAGCCGACTGGAAGGCCCACCACTAGCCCGGCCCGCCCGCCGGGCCCGGCCGCGGCGCCCGCCGCGGCCGGGCCGGGCGGCCTCTCCCCGGAACTCCTCCCAGAATCCCTCCCGAACCTCTGTCGAAAGGAACACGCCCGTGTCCCTCACGCGCAGACAGGTCACCTCGGCGGCGGTCGCCGCCCTGCCCCTCGCCGTCGCTGCCTCCGGCCCCGCGTCCGCGGGTCCGCGCCGACGGTCACGCACCCTCTACATCGCCGGTGACTCCACCGCCGCCCAGAAGTACGCCGACGCCGCGCCCGAGACCGGGTGGGGCATGGCCCTCCCGTTCTTCCTCCGCGAGGATGTCGTGGTCGCCGACCACGCTGTGAACGGCCGGAGTTCGAAGAGTTTCATCGACGAGAAGACCGTCGCCCCGACGCGCTACGGGATGCATTTTCAGTGCTCCGGCCTTCAAACCGGCGGTGAAGCGAATCTTGTGGTGTCGACGCGGAGCGTCGCGATGATGTTCCGGCGGAGCCGGACTCTGCCGGTGACGGATCGCTTGTGTGTTCCCGGTGACGTCGCGGTTTCGATATGCCTAGTGTGATCGCCATGCAGCTCCGGTACGCCTTCAGGCTGTACCCGGACACCGGTCAGCGCCACGCGCTGGCCAAAGCGTTCGGGTGCGCGCGTGTCGTGTTCAACGACGCGGTCCGCGCCCGCGAGGACGCGCGCAGGGCCGGGCAGCCGTTCCCGAAGGCCGGAGAGCTGTCCACGCGCCTGATCGCCGAGGCCAAGCGGACAGTTGAGCGGTCCTGGCTGGGCGAGGTCTCCTCCGTGGTGCTCCAGCAGTCCCTGCGCGACGCCGAGGCCGCCTACCGCAACTTCTTCGCCTCCCTCAAGGGCACCCGCAAGGGCCCCAGGCTGGGTGCGCCCCGCTTCAAGTCCCGCAAGGACGCCCGGCAGTCCGTCCGGTTCACCGCCAACGCCCGCTGGAGCATCACCGGCGCCGGCCGTCTGAATCTGCCGAAGATCGGCGCGGTGAAGGTGAAGTGGTCCCGCACCCTGCCCACCACCCCCACCTCCGTCACCGTGATCAAGGACAGCGCGGGACGGTACTTCGCCTCCTTCGTCGTCGACACCGACCCCGCAGCCGACGCCGCCCGGATGCCCGACACCGATCAGACGGTCGGCATCGACCTAGGACTGACCTCCTTCGCGGTCCTGTCCGACGGCACGAAGATCGACTCGCCGCGGTTCCTGCGCCGGGCGGAGAAGAAGCTGAAGAAGGCCCAGCGGGAGCTGTCCCGCAAACAGAAGGGATCGAAGAACCGGGCCAAGGCCCGGGGGAAGGTCGCCCGCGTCCACGCCAAGGTCGCCGACGCGCGCCGTGAGTTCCACCACCAGCTCTCCACCCGGCTGATCTCCGAGAACCAAGGAATCGCCGTGGAGGACCTGTCGGTGAAGGAACTGGCGCGCACCCGGCTGGCCAAGTCCGTGCACGACGCGGGCTGGGCACAGTTCGTGAACATGCTGGCGTACAAGGCCGCCCGGTACGGCCGCACCCTGGTGAAGGTCGGCCGGTTCGAGCCGACGAGCCAGGTCTGTTCCGTCTGTGGCGTCAAGGACGGACCCAAACCCCTCACTGTGCGGGAGTGGACCTGCACCGCCTGCGGCACCCGTCACGACCGGGACCACAACGCCGCACTCAACATCAGACAGGCCGCCGGACTGGCGGCATCGGCCTGCGGAGCGCCGGTAAGACCAGGAGCAATCCCGGCACAGCGCGAAGAAACAGGAAGCCACGGACTCCCGACCGGAAACCGCGCCGCGTAGCGGCACGGCAACCAGTCGCGAAGGCCGGAATCCTCGCCCTTCAGGCGAGGAGCATGTCAAACCGAGCCGTGGACGACGTACCAGGACTGTCTGCGGCAGTACCTCGACGGCGCGCGGGCCCGGGGTGCCCGGCCGGTGCTCGCCACCCCGGTGGAGCGCAGGAAGTTCGACGCGGACGGCAACGCGGTGCCGACGCACGGCGACTACCCGGCGTCGATGCGCGCGCTCGCCGCGGACGAGCACGTGCCGCTCCTCGACATCCGGGCGCTGTCCATCGCGCTGTGGCAGCGGCTCGGCGTCGAGGAGACGAAGAAGTACTTCAACTGGACCGCGACCGAACAGGACAACACGCACTTCAACCCGCCGGGCGCCATCGCCGTGGCCCGCCTGGTCGCGGGCGCGCTGCTGCACCGCCGGGTGCTCACGCCCCAGGACGTGCGCCGTCTCGGCGTGGAGATCCCCGAGTCCTGGATCACCTGGCCCACCGCCTGAAAGCCCGAGTTCCCGAGTCCCCGAGCCGAAGGAGAGAGAACCGCATCATGAACACACAGATATGGCATGGGCATGCCGCAACTTGGCGCGCGGTCACCGTGCGGAGAGCCGCCGCGCTGATCGGCTGCACCGCCCTCGTGCTCGCCGCCACCGGCGCCACCGCCGAGGCCCGCCCCCGTGAGCTCGGCCGGCAGACGCTCGCCGCGGGCGACGGCTGGGCCTCCGACGGGACCGGCACCACCGGCGGCTCGGCCGCGGCCGCCGCGCAGGTCAGCACGGTCGCGACCTGGGCGGAGTTCAAGGCTGCGCTCGCCGCCGGGGGCGGCGCCCCGAAGATCATCAAGGTCAGGGGGACCATCGACGCCAACGCCTCCGGCTGCGACTCCTTCGCCGCCCCCGGCTACGACTTCGACCGGTACCTCGCCGACTACGACCCCGCGGTGTGGGGATACGACCAGGTGGTCAGCGGTGAGCAGGAGGACCTGCGCGCCGCCTCCGCCGTCAACCAGGACACCGCGATCAAGGCGTACGTCCCCGCCAACACGACCATCGTCGGCCTCGGACGGAACGCGGGCTTCAAGGGCGCGAGCCTCCAGATCAAGGACGTCGACAACGTCATCGTCCGCAACCTCACCTTCGAGAGCCCCCTCGACTGCTTCCCGCAGTGGGACCCCACCGACGGCGACACCGGCAACTGGAACTCCGAGTACGACAGCGCGGTCGTGTACGGCGCCACGCACGTCTGGCTCGACCACGACACGTTCACCGACGGCGACCACCCGGACAGTTCGCTGCCCGCCTACTACGGCCGGATCTACCAACAGCACGACGGCGAACTGGACATCGTCAAGGGCGCCGACCACGTGACCGTCTCCTGGAACGTCTTCGCCGACCACGACAAGACCATCCTGATCGGCAACAGCGACAGCGCCTCGACCGCCGCGGTGGACCGGGGCCATCTGAAGGTCACCCTCCACCACAACCTGTTCACCGGCCTCGTCGAGCGGGCCCCGCGGGTGCGCTTCGGACAAGTGGACTCCTACAACAACCACTTCGTGGCCGACGCCGGATACGGCTACAGCTACGGCATCGGCATGGAGTCCCAACTCGTTGCCGAGCACAACGCGTTCACCCTGCCCGCCTCGGTCGGCGCCGGGAAGATCCTCAAGAAGTGGAAGGAGGCCCCGCTGACGGCGGCCGACAACTACGTCAACGGAGTCCTCACCGATCTGATCGCCGTGCACAACGCGGAGATCCCCGCCGAGACCCTCCAGTCCGGCGCCGGCTGGACCCCGGTCCTGCGGACGAAGGTCGATCCCGCGCGGGCCGTCGCCCGGATCGTCGACCACGGGGCCGGCGCCGGAAGGATCTGCTGACCATGGCCGGACACCCCGTCGGCAGAAGGGCGTTCATCGCCGCGGGCACCGGAGCCGCGTTGGCTCCCGTGCTCGCGGCCCCGGCCCGAGCCACCGGACGTTCCCCGTTCGGGCGCCACGGCTCCCCGTCCGCGCGGCTCGACGCGAGGACGCTGTACGTCCACCCCGGCGGCCTCGGCGACCACACCACCGTGCAGGCCGCCGTGACCGCCGCGACCGGCGCCGGATTCACCCTGGTCATCGCGCCGGGCGTGTACCGCGAGACGGTCTCGGTCGGAGCGGTCGACCCGGCGACCGGCCTGCCCGGCGCCGCCGGGTCCGAGATGACCTGGATCGGCGCCACCGGCGACCCGCGCGATGTCGTCGTGGTGTACGACAACGCCAACGGCACGCCCAGGCCCGACGGTTCGGGCACCTACGGCACCACCGGGTCGGCGACGACCAGCGTGCGCACCGACGGCTTCACCGCCCGCTCGGTCACCTTCGCCAACGACTGGCTGCGCGCCGACCACCCCGACATCACCGGCACCCAGGCCGTGGCGATCAAGGTGCAGGGCGACCGCTCCGCGTTCCACCGGTGCCGTTTCCTCGGCCACCAGGACACCCTGTACGCCGACACGACCGCGCTCGCCGTCCTCGCCCGGCAGTACTACCGGGACTGCTACGTCGAGGGGGACGTGGACTTCGTCTTCGGGCGGGCGACGGCGGTCTTCGAGCACTGCCGCTTCCGCACCCTGGACCGCACCGACCTGGCCGGTGCCCCGTACGGCTTCGTCTTCGCGCCGTCCACGGCCGCCGCCGACCCGCGCGGATATCTGGTCACCCGCTGTGCGATCGGCAGCGCCGCGCCGGACGCGTACTACAAGCTGGCGCGCCCCTGGGTGCCCGGCTCGGACCCCACCGCCCGGCCGATGCTGACCGTCCGCGACACCCGTCTGGGCGCCGGCATCGACGCGGTCGCGCCCTACACGGACATGTCCGCCGCCCATCCGTGGCAGGACCAGCGCTTCGCCGAGTACCGCAACACGGGCCCCGGCGCGGTGATCACCGTCCCGGAGAACCGTCCCCAGCTCACGGACACGGAGGCCGAGCGGCACACCCGTGCCGCCTATCTCGGCGACTGGTGCCCGTGATTCCCACCGTTCCGTCCGACCGCACGACGAAAGGACTCCACTCCATGTCTCGTCGTACCGCTCTCTGTCTCGGCGCCGCCCTGGCGCTGGGCGCGGGCCTGGCCGTCCTCCCCGGACAGGCGCAGGCCGCCACCGTCGTCGTCGACACCACCGCCGAGCTGACCAGCGCGATCTCCGGCGCCGCCGCCGGAACCGTGATCCAGGTGCGCGGCGGTACCTACTACCCGACGGCCACCCTCCAGTCGACCACCAACGGCACCTCCTCCTCACCGGTCACCCTCACCGCGTACGGCTCGGAGACCGTGAAGATCGACGGCTCCTCGCTCCCGTCGGGCGACTGGATCTTCAAGCTGACCGCCGACTACTGGAACGTCTCCAACATCACGTTCCAGAACTCCCCGGACAGCGCGGTCGTCTGCCAGTCCTGCACCGGCACCGTCTGGAGCAACGTCAAGACCATCGACGGCGGCGACTCCGGCTTCACGCTGACCGGCGACGGCACGGTCAACAACACGGTCAGGAACCTCGACTCGTACGGCAACTACGACGCCGCCACCCACGGCGAGAACGCCGACGGCGTCGCCGTGAAGTTCGGCTCCGGCACCGGCAACCTGATCACCGGAGCCCGCCTCTACAACAACGCGGACGACGGAATCGACTTCTGGTCCTTCTCCTCGCCGGTCACCGTCGAACACACCTGGTCCTTCGGCAACGGCAAGAACCGCTGGGGCGACTCGGCCTTCGCGGGCGACGGCAACGGCTACAAACTGGGCGGCGACGGCGAGGTCGTCGCCCACGTCGTCAACAACTCGGCGGCCTGGGACGACGCGGGCAGCGGGTTCACCGAGAACTCCAACACCGGCGCCATCGTCATCAACCGCACCACCGCCTACGCCAACGGGAAGTACGGCTACTACTTCGCCACCAGTGCCGCCCGGCTCGGCAAGAACCTCGCCGTGGGCAACGGCACCGCCGCGGTGTCCAAGGGCTCCTCGGTGACGTCGGCCGGCAACAACTGGGACTCGGGCGTCTCCACCCCGTCGTTCGTCTCCACGGACGCGACCACCACCTACAACTCCCGTTCCACCGGCGGGACATTGCCCGCGACCACCTTCCTCACGACGGGCAGCACGACCATCGGCGCGACCATGAACTGACACCCGCCGGACAGGAGTGGGCCCAAGTCGGCCGAAAAGTATGTATCGATCAGGCAAAAGACCTCGCGCCCGACGACGTTACGCGCGTAGAAACCTGTCATGCATAAGCCACTCCGCATCGCGGCCGTCGCCGCGACCTGTGCCGTCGCCGGTGCCGCCCTGTACGGCACCGGCGTCGCCACCGCCGGCCAGTCGACGGCGAACTCGACGCACGAGCCTTACAACATCGGCGTCCTCGTCAAGGACATCGACACCTACTACGGCACCACCGCCGACAGCAACGGTGTCTACCAGGCGTCCCCCGACAGCCCCTACGCCAAGGACCTCGCGCGCCTCGACGCCGCCGCCAAGCGGCACATCGACCAGGCGGCCCGCAAGGCCCACCACCGGCACGAGAAGGCCGCGGTCGTCTTCGACATCGACGACACGCTGCTGCTCTCCCTCGACTACGAGAAGAAGACCAACTACACCTACAACTCGGCCTCCTGGGCCGCCTATGTCGCCCAGGCGGACCGTCCGGCCGTCTTCGGCAGCCCCGACCTCGTCAAGTACGCCGCCGCCAAGGGCGTCGAGGTGTTCTACAACTCGGGCCTGAAGGAGTCGCAGCGCGCCTCCGCGGTCGAGAACCTGAAGAAGGTCGGCGTCGACGTCAACCTCGACTCCGCGCACATGTTCCTCAAGGACGCGGCCAACCCGCCCGCCTACCTGAGCGACTGCGCCACCGCCGCGGCCTGGAACTGCACGACCGTGCAGTACAAGGCCGGCACCCGCAAGCACATCGAGTCCCTCGGGTACGACATCGTCGCCAACTTCGGCGACCAGTACTCGGACCTCGAGGGCGGTTACGCCGACAAGACCTACAAGCTCCCGAACCCCACGTACTTCGTGAGCTGACACGCCCCCATGGTCGAACGCCCCCGCCGGTCGTCACCGGCGGGGGCGTTCGTCTGCCGTCGGCCGACGGATCCCGGACTCAGTCGTACGTGACGTCCGACGCCGTGAACCTGCACGTGGTGCCGTCCGGGCCGTTGCCCAGCTCCGTCGGTTCCTTGCCCGTGCTGTTGCCCCGGAAGCGGACGCACGTCTTGATCTTCTTCTTGGTGTCGCCGTGGACGCGGACGCGGCGCAGCGAGGCGGTGTCGCCGAGGTTGGAGTTGACCCCGACGATCGCCTTGCCCGGAGCCGTCACGTCCACGTCGTCGATGACCACGGTGCGCTTGAACTGCTTCTTGCAGTTGCCGCAACTGCGCACCAGCTTGCCGAAGTTCTCCACCCGGAACTTGCTGACCACCAGTTTGCCCGCGCCGTTGAACTGTAGGACCTTGTCGTCCGCGCCCTTGGCGCCGCCGCCGTAGACCTTGTAGACCGCCGAGGACGACGTGCCCTTGAAGGTCGCCGCGTCCTCGCCGACGTCCAGCCACCACACGTTCTGCAGGGTGCAGCTGCCCAGGCAGTGGACACCGTCGGCGGCGGGCGTGCCGATGACGACGTTCTTGAGGACCGCGCCGTCGGCGAGTTCGAAGATCGGCCCCTGGTCCTCCTCCTGGCCGCCGGTCCCGAGCGCCCCGCTGCCGAAGAACTCGGCCATCCTGCCGTCGAAGGTGCCCGACACCGAGACCGTCGACGTCACGGCCTTGCTGCCCCTGGCCTCCGGCCAGGTCGTCGCCGCGCCGGCCGAGCCCAGTGTCGCGGTCGTGGCGATCGCCGTGCCGGTGAGGGCGAGGGCGGACAGGCCGCCGATCACGGCACGCCGTGCGGAGAGACGACGGCGATGGCGGACGCGCTGTTCAACTCGTGCAGTCATGAAGCGGGTTCCTTGCGTGGTGAGGAGATCGTGCGTCTCCTGGTCGCCGCGGCCGGGGAGGAAGGTTGCCGCGTCCGCGGATCTTTCCCGGCCCGCGTCCGCCGGACGTGGCCCGCTGCCCGGGGCAGCCGTCCGCCGCGCGGCCGACGGCTCGCGACGGCCGCGCGTCATGCGGCGCGGGCCGCGAAGTCCCCGGCCACGGAGGACCGTTCGCCGTCCTCCGTGGCCGCCGTCACCGTGTAGCCGTCGTCCTTCGCGTCCCGGCCGCCGCGGGCGTGGTCGTACTGGCCGGCGAAGACCCACTCGCCCGGCCAGACCGTGCGACCGGGCCTGAGCGTCCAGGTGTAGACGAGGAAGCCGTCCCGCTCGGCGACCGTCGTCGTGAAGTCGCCCTCCGGCAGCGAGCGCCAGGCACCCGTGCCGCTCACCCCGCCGGTCTGCCGCACCTTCAACGTGACCGTGAGCGAGGTGAGCCGCTCCGTGGTCCTCAGGGTGACGTCGCTCTGCGCCCAGAAGTCGTTGCTGTGCGGGTCGACCGAGCCGTCCGACCACAGCGGGCCGTCCCCGGTGTCCCCGGCGGGCGCCCGGGTCGCGGGGGTGGGGGTGGTCGCGGTCGCCACGGGGGTGTCCGAGGGGGACGGCCGCGGTCGGTCCGGCTCCTTCGGCGTCCCGGTACGAGGGCTGGGACCGGGAGTGGCCGGCGCCCGGCCGGACGGGTCCGGCGACGGGGCGGGCGTCGGCGGGACGGCCACGGTCCGCCGGGCCGGGCCCTCGTCCTTCACCGCCGAGGCGACCGCGTAACCGCCCGCCGCCAGGATGCCGGCGACCGCGGCCGTGGCGCCCAGGACGCGGAACCAGTCGAGCAGCGGCGGGCGTACCGCGCGCCGCGCGGGCCGCCGCTCACCGGGGCCCGCCATGCCGCGTTCCACCCGGGCCAGGATGCGCGCGCGGTCCGGCTCGTGCGCCCCGGCCGCATCGCGCAGCCGGGCGCGCAGCTCGTCGTGCACCTCCCGTGACTCCCTCATCGGTCTCGTCCTCCGGCCCCGCCCGCGGGCAGCGCACCCGCGTGCACCCGTACCGACGTCTCGTCGGTGCCGAGCAGCCGCTTCAGTTCCGCCATGCCCTTGGAGGTCTGGCTCTTCACCGTACCGACGGAGACCCCGAGGGCGAGCGCGGTGTCCTTCTCCGACAGGTCGAAGGCGTGGCGCAGCACGACACAGGCGCGTTTGCGGAACGGCAGCCGGCGCAGCGCCTCCTGGACGTCGACCGTGCCCGCCACGTCGGGGTTCTCGGTCCTGTCCTCGCGCTGCGACCAGAAGAGGGTGATCCGCCGGCGCTCGCGCACCGCGGCGCGGATCCGGGTGCGGGCGAGGTTGGCGACCACCCCGCGCGCGTACGCCGCCGGACGGTCCGCCGCCCGTACCCGGTCCCAGCGGTGCCACAGCGCGAGCAGCGCGTCGGCGGCCAGATCGTCGGCGGCGTCCGGCTCACCCGTCAGCAGGTGCGCCAGCCGGGCCAGTTCGGCGTAGTGCCGCTCGAAGAAGGCGCGGAACTCCACGGAGGCGGCGTCGTCGACGACGGTGCCCACGGGGTACCTCCCCTCGCGTCGGCCGGTGCACCGGTGCGGGTGCGGCGGGTACGGCCCCGTGATTCCGGTGGGCGGCACGGGAGTTGTGGCGGGGCGAGGTGCGTGAGCGTACCAGCCGGTCGTACGGGCCTTCGAACAGCGTATGGCAGACCGAACCTGATTCCGTAACACGAGGAAAACCTGAAAGTGCTTGAAGAGGGGAACAATCCAGCCAGCATCCGCGCACCGAGCACACAGGCAACGAGGAGAATCGCCATGTCCGAAGCGCAAAAGGTCGACAACCGGCCAAGTGCCGCACCACCGGCGGCAGGCGGGGTCGACGGGTTCTTCAAGATATCCGCCAGAGGTTCCACCGTCGGCCGGGAGATACGCGGCGGATTCGCCACCTTCTTCACCATGGCGTACATCCTCGTCCTGAACCCCATCATCCTCGGCAGCGCCAAGGACAAGTTCGGGCACACGCTCGACACCGGCCAACTGGTCACCGCCACCGCGCTGGTGGCGTGCGTGATGACCGTCGTCATGGGGATCGGCGGCAACCTCCCGCTCGCCATCGCCGCGGGCCTCGGCCTCAACGCCGTCGTCGCCTTCCAGTTGGCCCCGCTGATGAGCTGGGACGACGCGATGGGCCTGGTCGTCATCGAAGGCGTCCTGATCTGCGTCCTGGTGCTCACCGGCCTCCGGGAAGCGATCATGAACGCGATCCCGCAGCAGCTCAAGCAGGCCATCGGCGTCGGCATCGGTCTGTTCATCGCCTTCATCGGCTTCGTGGACGCCGGGTTCGTCAGCCGCATCCCGGACGCCGCGCACACCACCGTGCCCGTGCAGCTCGGTGCCGTGGGCCGGCTCACCGGCTGGCCCGTCCTCGTCTTCTGTCTCGGTGTCCTGCTGACCATCGCCCTGCTCGCCCGCAAGGTGAAGGGCGCGATCCTCATCAGCATCGTGACGATGACCGTCGTCGCGATCGTCATCGACGCCGTCGCCGGCATCAAGAGCTGGGGCCTGACCACCCCCGAGGTCCCGGACAAGATCGTCGCGAGCCCGGACTTCGGGCTCGTCGGTCACTTCAGCCTGTTCGGCGGCTTCGCCGAGGCCGGTGTGCTCACCGCGGTCCTGCTGGTCTTCACCCTGGTGCTGTCGGACTTCTTCGACGCCATGGGCACCATCGTCGGCATCAGCGCCGAGGCCGGGCTGCTCGACGAGCGGGGGCAGGTCCCGGGCATCGGGCGGGTCCTGTTCATCGACGGCGCCGCCGCCGTCGCGGGCGGCCTGGGCTCCGCCTCCTCCAACACCGCCTACATCGAGTCCGCGGCCGGCGTCGGCGAGGGCGCCCGTACCGGCTTGGCCAACCTGGTCACCGGCGGCCTCTTCGGCCTCGCGCTCTTCCTCACCCCGCTGCTGACCATCGTGCCGCTCCAGGCCGCGGCGCCCGCGCTGATCGCGGTCGGGTTCCTGATGATGACCCACGTCAAGCACATCGACTGGGACGAGTACGAGATCGCGATCCCGGCGTTCCTGACCATCGTCGCGATGCCGTTCACGTACTCCATCACCGACGGCATCGGCGCCGGTTTCCTCGCCTACGTCGTCATCAAGACGGTGCTGGGCAAGGCCAAGGAGGTCAACTGGCTGCTGTGGGCGGTCTCGGCGCTGTTCCTGGTCTACTTCGCGATCGACCCGGTGGAGCAGTTGCTCGGCGTGAAGTGACGTGAGGCGGCCGGACCGCGCGGCGGGTCCCGCACGTGACGAGGCGGCCCCGCGCCCGATCGGGCGCGGGGCCGCCTCGCGTACGGGCCGGGCGAGCCTCAGCCCTTCAGCGCCGCGCGCATCATCGCCTTGGCGACCGGCGCCGCCAGTCCGTTGCCGCTGACCTCCGAGCGCGCCGCGTCCGACTGCTCGACCATCACCGCGACGGCCACCTCCTTGCCGTTCGTGTCGGACTTCGCGAACGAGGTGAACCAGGCGTACGGCGTCTTGCTGTTCTTCTCGCCGTGCTGGGCCGTGCCGGTCTTGCCGCCCACGGTCGCGCCGGGGATCAGGGCGTTGGTGCCCGTGCCGTCCTCGACGACCGTCTGCATCGCGGACCGGAGCTGCTGCGCCGTCTCCGAGCTGACGATCCGCTCGGTCCCGGCGCTGTCGTCGTAGTCCCTCAGCACGTCGCCGTCGGCATCGCTGGTCTGCGACACCATGTGCGGCGAGACCAGCTTGCCATCGTTGGCAATAGCGGCGGACACCATGGCCATCTGGAGCGGGGTCGCGGTGACGTCGTACTGCCCGATGCCGGTCAGCGCCGTGGACGACTTGTCCATGTCCTTGGGGTACACGCTGGCGTACGCCCGCACCGGCACGTCCTGCTCCGTGTCGTTGAAGCCGAACTTCTCCGCCATCGCCCTGACCTTGTCCTGGCCCAGGTCGACCGCCATCTTCCCGAAGACGTTGTTGCAGGAGTACTGGAGCGCGACCCGGATCGAGGCGTTCTCGCAGGGCGCGGACGCGTTCTCGTTCCTCAGTTTCGTCGTCGTGCCCGGCAGGAGGTACGGGTCCGGGCTGTCCGTCTTCGCGTCCACGTCCGCGTAGAGCCCGTCCTCCAGCGCGGCGGCGGCCACGACCAGCTTGAACGTCGAGCCCGGCGGCAGCGGCTGCCGCAGCGCGCGGTTGACCAGTGGCTTGTCGGGATCCTTGGTCAGCTTCTTCCAGACGCTGTCGTTGCCCGCGCTGATCGACGTCGGGTCGTACGACGGCGTCGAGGCGACCGCGAGGATCTTGCCGGTCTTCGGGTCGATCGCGACGGCGGCGCCCTTGTTGCTCCCGAGCGCGTTGTAAGCGGCCTTCTGCACGGCCGGGTCGATCGTCGTGACCACGTCACCGGGGTCGGCGTGCTTGTCGGTGAGCGTGTCCAGCGGGTTCTTCAGGGAGATGTCCGAGCCGTCCAGCAGCTTCCGGTAGATGCCCTCCAGCTGGGTCGCCCCGTAGACCTGGGAGCTGTAACCGGTGACGGCCGCGTACAGGCTGCCGTCCTTGTACGTCCTCTTGTACTTGAGATCGCTCCCTGTCGTCCGCGCGGAGCCGGTGATCGCCTCCCCGGCCACGATGATGTTCCCGAGCGGGTTCGCGTACAGCGCGATCGCGTTCCGCCGGTTTTCCTTGTCGTCCGCGAGCGCCCGGCCGTCGTAGAACTGCACCCAGGTCGCCCTGACCAGCAGGGAGAGCACGAGCAGCAGAGTGAAGACGGCGGTACGCCTGATCGTCTTGTTCATCCCGCACTGAAGGACGAGCGGTCAGGGGTGAATCGTTCCCGTCCGCCCGTTTTTCTCATCGTTCCCTCATGAGGCCGATGCCTCACGAGGGGTGCCGGGCCCCTTCCGTCAGAGCCTGCGGGTGGCCAGGGTGAGCCGGTCGCGGGCGTCGAACAGGGCGTCCTTGACCATCTGCTCGTGCGCGGGGGTGAGCCGGGCCACGGGGACGGAGCAACTGATCGCGTCACGGGCGGGCGTGCGGTACGGGATCGCCACGCCGAAGCAGCGCAGCCCCAGCGTGTTCTCCTCGCGGTCCACCGCGAAGCCCTGCTCCCGCACCTGGTGCAGCTCCTCGATGAGCTTCTCCCGGTCGGTGATCGTGTGCTCGGTCAGCGCGGGGAGCGTCTCCGGCAGCATCTTGCGGACCTGCTCGTCGCCGTACGTGGCCAGCAGCGCCTTGCCGAGCGAGGTGGAGTGGGCGGGGAGCCTGCGGCCGACCCGGGTGAAGGGGCGCAGATAGTGCTGCGACTGCCGGGTGGCCAGATAGACGACGTTCGTGCCGTCCAGGCGCGCGAGGTGGATCGTCTCGGTGGTGTCGTCGGAGAGGCGGTCGAGGGTGGGGCGGGCCGCGGCGACCACCTCGTCGCCGTCGATGTAGGAGGTGCCGACCAGCAGGGCCCGTACGCCGATGCCGTACCGCGTGCCCGTCGCGTCCGTCTCGACCCAGCCGAGCTCCACGAGCGTGCGCAGCAGCATGTACAGGCTGGACTTGGGATATCCGACGGCCTCCTGGACCGCGGCGAGGGAGTGCATTCCGGGCCGGTCGGCGAAGTACTCCAGCAATTCAACGGTCCGCACCGCGGACTTGACCTGCGCCCCGCCGCCTGTCTCGCCTGCCGACATCGCCCTTGACCCCTTCGTTGGACGGGAAATAGTCTCCGAGCAGGAAATTCACCATCAGAGACAGCGTTCAGCATATCGAACACACCTGGTGAGTGACACACGAACGTGGCATCACATGTGAAGGGACCCGCGGTGGCAGCAGCACCAGTCTGGAGTGTCGACCCCCGTACCGGGAAGCAGCGGGAACAGGTCGCGGTGGAGGCCACCGGCCAGGAGGTGGACGAGGCCGTCCGCGCCGCGCACGCCGCGCGTCCCGCCCTCACCGACCGCACCGTACGCGCCGCGTTCCTGCGCACCGCCGCCGACCTGCTCGAAGGCTCCGCGGACCTGCTCGTCGAGGCCGCCGACGCGGAGACCGCGCTCGGCCCGGTCCGGCTCACCGGAGAGCTCGCCCGCACCTGCTACCAGTTGCGCGCGTTCGCCGGGATCGTGGACGAGGGCGCCTTCCTCGACGTCGTGATCAACCACCCCGACGCCACCGCGACCCCTCCGATCCCGGACCTGCGCCGCTACAAGGTGCCGCTGGGCGTCGTCGCCGTGTACTCGGCATCGAACTTCCCCTTCGCCTTCTCGGTGGCCGGCGGCGACACGGCGAGCGCGCTGGCCGCGGGCTGCCCGGTCGTCGTCAAGGCCCACCCCGACCACCCGGCGCTCTCCGAGCTGGTCGCGGCCGTCCTGCGCCGCGCGGCGGCCCGGCACGGGATCCCCGAGGGCGTCGTCGGCCTCGTGCACGGCTTCGAGGCCGGTGTCGAGCTGGTCCGGCACCCGCTGGTCACGGCGGCCGGGTTCACCGGGTCCGTCCGCGGCGGGCGCGCGCTGTTCGACGCGGCCGCCGCGCGCCCGGTGCCGATCCCGTTCCACGGCGAGCTCGGCTCCCTCAACCCCGTCGTCGTCACCGAGGCCGCGGCCGTCGAACGCGCCGAGGAGATCGGCACGGGACTCGCCGGCTCGATGACCCTGGGCGTCGGCCAGTTCTGCGTGAAGCCGGGCCTGGTGCTCGCCCCGGCCGGTGAGGCGGGCGACCGGCTGCTGAAGTCCCTGACCGACGCGGTGAGCGGCACCGCCGCCGGGGTCCTGCTCGACCACCGCATGCGCGACAACTTCATCGCCGGGGTCGCCGAGCGCGCCGGGCTCCCGGACGTCCAGACCCCGGTGACACCGGGCGCGGGCGGCGAGCACACCGTGAGCCCCGGCTTCCTGACCGTGCCCGCGAGCAGGCTCGCGGCCGAGGGCGAGCACGACCTGCTCCTCGAGGAGTGCTTCGGGCCGCTCACGGTCGTGGCGCGCTACGAGGACGAGTCCGAGGCGGGCGCGGTGCTCTCCCGGCTCCCCGGCAACCTCACGGCCACCGTGCAGCTCTCCGCGGAGGAGGCCGCGGGCGAGGGGCGCGGCGCGGAGATCCTCGCCGAACTCACCTCCCTCGCGGGCCGGGTCCTGGTGAACGGCTGGCCGACCGGCGTCGCCGTCGCCCCGGCCCAGCACCACGGAGGGCCGTACCCCGCGACGACCTCGACGTCCACCTCGGTCGGCGGCACCGCCATCGAGCGCTGGATGCGGCCGGTGGCCTACCAGGGCGTGCCCGAGGCACTGCTGCCGCCCGAGCTGCGCGACGACAACCCGCTGGGGCTCCCGCGCCGGTACGACGGCCGACTGGAGCGCTGACGCCTCGCGGCGGGCGGACCGGTGCGTTGCGCCTCGCGGCGGGCGGACCGTGCGGAGGCGGGCCACGTCCCGTTCCGTGCCGGTCCGCCCGGCGGCGGGCCCGCTGCGGTTCCGCATCGGTCCGCCCGGCCGTGGACCTGCTCCGGTTTCCGTGCCGGTCCGTTCGGCTGCGGGTCCGATCCCTTTCCGTGCCGGTCGGTCCGGTCGCGGGCCCGCTCCGGTTTCCGTGCGGGTCGGTTCGGCTGCGGGTTCGCTCCGGTTTCGTTCCGGTCGGTCCGGTCGTGGGCTGCTCGGGCTTCGTACGGGACGGGACGGCACCGGCGGCTGACGGGTCGGACCAGTGCCCCCGTGGGGCGGGCGCGGACCTGAGAGACTCGGGGGCATGGACGTCACGCTCCCCGAACTCCCCTTCTCCTTCCGTACGTACGGCCCCGACGGGAACTGGTCGTACGAGGACGGCGTGCTCACCGGCTGGGCCGGGCCCCGGCAGGACCGCTTCGTGCCGCCCACCGGCGAAGGCCTCGACCCGGCCTCCGACGCACCGCGGCTGCTGGGCTCGCCGGAGGGCGACTTCCAGCTGATCGCCCGCGTGACCGTCGGCTTCGGGGCGGCCTTCGACGCGGGCGTGCTCTACGTCCACGTGGGGGAGCGGGCCTGGGCGAAACTCTGTCTGGAGTACTCCCCGGACGTGCCCACCGTCTGCACGGTGGTCACCCGGGAACACTCCGACGACGCCAACTCCTTCACGGTGGACGGCAGTTCCGTCTGGCTGAGGGTGAGCCGCACGGGCCGCGCCTTCGCCTTCCACGCCTCCCGCGACGGCGAGCGGTGGACCTTCGTGCGCCTCTTCACCCTGGGCGGGGAGAAGGAGACGGGCGCGGCGCTGGTCGGTTTCATGACCCAGTCGCCGATGGGTGAGGGCTGTGTGGTCACCTACGACCACATCGAGTTCAGGCCCGCCTGGCCGAGCGACCTGAGAGACGGACACTGAGGGCTGACGTCACCGTGAGCAGGGCCGCGGCGGCGGCCAGGCTCAGCCGCATCCCGGCCTCGAACCCGCTCGCGACCAGCGCCCCGAACACCGCGATCCCCAGGCCCCCGGACACCTGCCGGGCGGAATTGAGCACCCCGGCCGCCAGCCCCGCCCGTTCGGCGGGCACGGCGTCCATCATCGCGGCGGTGAGCGGCGGCACCGTCAGCGCGCACCCCAGCGCCAGCGGGACCAGCAGCAGCGCCACCAGCGCCGGGGGAGTACGGGCGTCGACGCAGAGGAGCCCGAGCAGCCCGGCGACGGCCACCGGCTGTCCCACCAGCATCGGCAGCCGCGGCCCGTGGCGTTCCGTGAGCTTGCCGGCCACCACGTTCGTCACCGCGATCAGGCCCGTCATCGGCAGGAACAGCAGCCCGGCGCCCAGCGCGGAGCGGTGCTGGACCTGCTGGAAGAAGAGCGAGAAGACGAACACCACGCTGTAGAAGGCCACGCTGACGGCCGAGCCGACGGCGACCGCCGTGGCCACGGTCCGGTCGCGGAACAGGCCGAGCGGCACCACCGGGTGCGGCTGCCGCTTCTCGATCCACAGGAACGCGGCCCCCGCGACGACGGCCACCGCGGCCGCGACGCCGCCCGCCGTCCCGCCCTCGATCACCGCGAACGTCAGCGCGGCGAGGGCCACCACCGCCGTCAGCTGGCCGGGCAGGTCCAGCGGGGCCGGCCGGGGCCGGGAGCGCGGGGCCCGCACGAGCAGCACGAGGATCGCCGCGCCCACCGGCAGATTGACGAAGAAGACGCCGCGCCAGCCCCAGGCCGTGGTCAGCGCGCCGCCCGCCACCGGGCCGAGCGCCACCGCCAGCGAACCGCCCGCCGCCCAGGCCGCCACGGCGCGGGCCCGCCGGGCCGGCTCCGGGTACGCCTGGCGCACCAGCGCCAGCGAGGCCGGGAGCACGACCGCCGCCGCCGCCGCGCCCTGCGCCACCCGGGCGCCGATCAGCGCCGACAGGTCCGGGGCCAGTCCGCAGGCCGCCGAGGCGAACGTGAACACCGCGGTGCCCAGCGCGTACGCCCGGCTCGCCCCGGCCCGGTCCGAGAAGGCGCCGGTGGACAGCATCAGCGCGGCGAAGGCCAGGGTGTAGGCGTCCACCACCCATTGCAGACCGGACATCCCGGCGTCGAACGAGGAGCCGATCGCGGGCAGGGCCACGTTCACCACCGACGCGTCGAGACAGGTCAGCGCGAAGCCGAGCAGCGCGGCGGTGAGGGTGAGCGCGGGCTTCCCGGGACCCAAGTCCCGCTGTTCGAGGCCGGGTTCGTGGGCTCTGGAGATCTGGTTCGTCGGCATGTCCCCATGCTGGTGACACCCGGCGCCGTACAGTAGTGGCCTGAATGCCATGCGTCCGGAGGTTCTGGCCATGCCCGACCGTCCCGCCCCGCACCGCGTCGCCGTCATCGCCCCGTCCCCGGTCGCGCTGTTCAACCTCGCGATGCCGGAGATGCTGTTCGGCAAGGTCGAGGTGGACGGCCGGCCCGGTTACGAGGTGGTCGTCTGCACGGCCGAGCCGGGACCCCTGCCCACGACCGGCGGACTGGACCTGTACGTCCCGCACGGTCTGGAGGCCGTGCGGGAGGCGGACACGGTGGTCGTCGCCGGCACCGGGGCACCGTTCGAGCCGGACCCGCGGATCGTGGCGGCCGTCCGCGAGGCGGCCGCCGCCGGCAAGCGCGTCGCGTCCATCTGCACCGGCGCCTTCCAGCTCGCCGAGGCCGGTCTGCTCCAGGGCCGCCGGGCCACCACGTACTGGGCCCACGCCGACGAGATGCGCAGGCGCTACCCGCAGGTCGACCTGCGCGGAGACGTGCTCTACGTCCAGGACGGGCCGTTCCTCACCTCCTCCGGCTACGCCGCCGGCATCGACCTGTGCCTGCACGTCATCCGCACCGACTACGGCGCCGCCGTCGCCAACGAGGTCGCCCGCGGCGCCCTGGTCGCCCCCGTACGGCCCGGCGGCCAGACCCAGTTCACCCACACCCCGCTGCCCCCCGAGCGCGGCGACGCCTGCGCCGACACCCGGGGCTGGGCCATGCGCCACCTCGACAGGCCGCTCACCCTCGCCGACCTGGCCCGGCACGCGGGCGTCAGCGTGCGCACCCTCACCCGCCGGTTCCACGCCGAGAGCGGGGTCAGCCCCCTGCAATGGCTGCTCCACCAGCGCGTGGAACGGGCCAGGGAACTCCTGGAGACCACGACCCTGCCGATGGACCGGGTGGCCGCGGCCTGCGGACTCGGCACCGCCGACTCGCTGCGCGTCCACGTGGTGCGCAGGACCGGGCTCACCCCGAGCGCCTACCGGGCCCAGTTCAGCCGGCACGGAACCGCGACCGGAACGGTGACGTCCTCCGTTGCATGATCAGTGAACGTGTGACCGGCGCGCTGGTGATCCGCACCGCCCTGCCCGCCGAGGCCGAGACCATCGCCGATCTGCACGTCCGGGCCCGTTCGACGTACTACCCGGACGGTGTCCCGCAGGGCGACGTCGACTGGACCGAGGCGTGGCGCGGCTCCATCGCCCGCCCCGACGCGCATGTGCTGTGCGCCGTCGCACAGGGCCGGATCGTCGGCATCGCCTCCTTCCGTACCGACGAGGGCGCGCCCGCGGACACGGTCAAGCTCTTCCAGTTCCACGTCGACCCCGACCGCTGGCGGGCCGGGATCGGCAGGGCGCTGCACGCGGCCTGCGTGGAGCAGTGGCAGGCCGACGGGAAGCGCACGGCGACGCTCGACGTGCACACCGACAATCTGCGCGCGCAGGCCTTCTACGCCCGCCAGGGCTGGGTCCCCGACCCGGACAACCCGCCCGAGGAGGGCGATCACCACCTGTATCTGCGGTACGCCGTGGCCGGGCGCGCGGAGGGGGCCGGGAGCGCGCGGACGGCCGGGGAATGACCCGAGCCGCTTGAACGTTCACCTAAATGACGTCCCCGGAGGGTGTCCCGTATCCGCACGACCTGGAGAGAGCCGAAGAATGCGCGTCGAGATCTGGTCCGACATAGCCTGCCCCTGGTGCTACGTCGGGAAGGCCCGTTTCGAGAAGGCGCTCGACGCCTTCCCGCACCGTGACGAGGTCGAGGTCGTGCACCGCTCCTTCGAGCTGGACCCCGGCCGCGCCAAGGGCGACGTCCAGCCCGTGATCACGATGCTCACCAAGAAGTACGGGATGAGCGCGGCACAGGCGCAGGCGGGCGAGGACAACCTCGGCACCCAGGCCGCCGCCGAGGGACTCGCGTACCGCACCCGGGACCGCGACCACGGCAACACCTTCGACATGCACCGCCTGCTGCACCTGGCCAAGGCGCGCGGCCGCCAGGACGAGCTGATAGGCATCTTCTACCGGGCGAACTTCGCCGAGGAGGCGACCGTCTTCGGCGACGACGAGCGGCTCGTGGAGCTGGCCGTCGCCGCCGGGCTCGACGCCGACGAGGCCCGCGCGGTGCTCGCCGACCCGGCCGCCTACGCCGACGACGTCCGCGCCGACGAGCGCGAGGCCGCCGAGCTGGGCGCGAACGGCGTCCCCTTCTTCGTCCTGGACCGCACGTACGGTGTCTCCGGCGCGCAGCCCGCCGAGGTCTTCGCCCAGGCGCTGGCCCAGGCCTGGGGCGAGCGTCCGCAGCTCACCCTCGTACAGGGGGAGGACGCCGAGGCCTGCGGCCCGGACGGCTGTGCCGTTCCGCAGGACCGGTAAGGGCGGGCAGGGGCTCCGGCGCCGCAGGTCGGAGCCCATTCATAAGCACCGCTTGGGGGAACCACGTAGAAGTCCGCAATGGACTTGGGCACGGTCCGGGCCCACAGTGGTCCCATGGAGACCTTCGAGACCCTCGTCCGTGCCGAGTTCGCCCCGAAGAACACCTTTCTGAACACCGCGAGCACCGGCCTGCTCCCCGCCCGCACCGTCGCCGCCCTGCACGGGGCGGTGGCCCTGCGGTCCGAGGGCAGGCCGCTCGACCCCCTCTTCGAGGACGTCGAGCTGGCCCGCGCCTCCTTCGCCCGGCTGGCCGGTGTCCCGGCCGCCCGGGTCGCCGCAGGTCCGTCCGTCGCGGCCCAGACCGCGCTGGTCGCGACCGCGCTGGCCCCGGGATCCGAAGTGCTCACCGCCGAGGACGACTTCACCTCCGTGCTGAACCCGTTCCACGTCCGCGGCGACCTGAAGGTGCGCGCCGTGCCGCTGGAGCGGCTCGCCGAGTCCGTGCGGCCCGGCACGGCGCTCGTCGCGGTCAGCGCCGCCCAGTCCGCCGACGGGCGGATCGCCGACCTGCCCGCGCTGCGCGAGGCGGCCCGCGCCCACGGGGCGCGCACCTACGTCGACTTCTCGCAGGCCGCGGGCTGGCTGCCGGTCGACGCCGACGGCTACGACTTCACCGTGTGCACCACCTTCAAGTGGCTGCTGGGCCCGCACGGCGCGGCCTTCCTCGTGGTGCCCGAGGACTTCGGCGGACTCACCCCGCTCTACGCGGGCTGGGTCGCCGCGGAGCGGCCCTGGGACTCCTGCTACGGCCCGGTGCAGGAACTAGCCCACTCCGCCCGCCGGTTCGACGTCAGTCCCGCCCTGTTCACCTTCGCCGGGGTGCGCCACTCCCTCGCCCTGATCGAGGAACTCGGCGTGGACGCCGTGCACGAGCACGACCTGGCCCTCGCCGGACGGTTCCGCGCGGGGCTGGCCGCGCTGGAGCACGAGGCGCTGCCCGCGCCCGGCTCCGCCATCGTCTCCGTGCCCGGACTCGGCCACCGGCAGGGCGAGTTGAGCCGGGCCGGGATCGAGGTGTCGAACCGGGCGGGCAACCTGCGAGCGTCGTTCCACCTCTACAACACGCCCGCCGACGTCGACCGCCTCCTGGACGTGCTGGCCGGCTGACACGCCGGACGGTCCCGGGGAGCACGCGCTCCCCGGGACCGCCGGTCTCCCGCCCGTTCCGCCGGAGGCGTCACCGCACCGGAGTGAAGTCCCGCGCCCCGATGAACTCCGGCCTGCGCACGGGCGCCGCGAACGGTTCGACGGCCGTGTTCTCCACGCTGTTGAACACGATGAAGACGTTGCTGCGCGGGAACGGGGTGATGTTGTCCCCCGAGCCGTGCATGCAGTTGCAGTCGAACCAGGTCGCCGAACCGGCCCTGCCCGTGAAGAGCCTGATGCCGTGCCGGCTCGCGAGTTCGGTGAGCGCCTCGTCGGAGGGAGTGCCGGCGTCCTGCATCTGGAGCGACTTCTTGTAGTTGTCCTTCGGCGTGGCCCCCGCGCACCCGAGGAACGTCCGGTGCGACCCCGGCATGATCATGAGGCCGCCGTTGGTGTCGAGGTTCTCGGTCAGCGCGATCGAGACGGACACGGTCCGCATGTTCGGCAGACCGTCCTCCGCGTGCCAGGTCTCGAAGTCCGAGTGCCAGTAGAAGCCGCTCGCCCCGAAGCCCGGCTTGACGTTGATCCGCGACTGGTGGACGTACACGTCCGAGCCGAGGATCTGCCGGGCCCGGCCGACGACGCGCTCGTCGCGCACGAGACCGGCGAAGACCTCGCTGATCCGGTGCACCTCGAAGACGGACCGGATCTCCTGCGTCCTCGGTTCGACGACCGAGCGCTCGTCCGCGCGGACCGCCGGATCGGTGACGAGCCGCTCCAGCTCCCGCCGGTAGACGGCGACCTCGTCCTCGGAGAGGAGCTGCTCGACGGAGAGGAAGCCGTCGCGCTCGTAGGAGTGCAGATCGGGGACCGAGATCGGGCCGGGTTCGTCCGGAGCGCCCCAGACGACCGGGTCCTGGCGGGGCACGGCCACTTCGGTGGCGGCGCGGCTGGGGTACGGATCGGTGAGTGTGGTCATCGGTGTGTCACACCTCCTCGGGTTCGGTGAGCAGGGGGTAGACGCCGTTCTCGTCGTGGTCCTCCCGTCCGGTGACGGGCGGGTTGAAGACGCAGACGCACCGGAAGTCGGTCTTCGGGCGCAGGGTGTGGCGCTCGTGGCCGTTCAGCAGGTACATCGTCCCGGGGGCGATCCAGTGCTTCTCGCCGGTCTCCTCGTCGGTGAGTTCGGCCTCGCCCTCCACGCAGAGCACGGCCTCGATGTGGTTCGCGTACCACATCGAGGTCTCCGTACCCGCGTACAGGACCGTCTCGTGCAGGGAGAAGCCGACCTTCTCCCTGGCGAGGACGATGCGCTTGCTCTCCCACGTACCGGTCGCCGCCTTCACGTGCCGGTCGGTTCCTTCGAGTTCCTTGAGCGAACGGACTATCACGGTGGTGCGATGCCTCTCTCTCGTGCCTCTCGCGGGGCTTCTCGTGCTCGGGCTTCTCGTGCCCGCGTCTCTCGTGCCCGCGTCTCTCGTGCCCGGGTTTCCCGTGTTCGTGCCCGGCCCGCGCGTCCCGTGGCGCGCGGGCGCCGGTCAGGCGGTCTCGGCGACCGCGCGGGTCAACGTGCGCAGGCCCTCGTCGAGTTCGTCGGGGGTGACGGTGAGGGCGGGCAGCAGTTTCACGACCTCGCTCTCCGGGCCGGACGTCTCGACGAGCAGCCCGAGTTCGAAGGCGCGCCGGGCGACCCGGCCGGCGCGCGCCTTGTCCTTGAACTCGAGCCCCCAGACGAGTCCCCGGCCCCGGTACTCCTTGACGTCGGCGAGGTTCTCCTCGGTGACGGAGATCAGCGCCTGCTCGATCTGCTCGCCACGGGCCCGGGTCTGCTTCTCCATCGCGGACCCGTCGGTCCAGTAGGCCTCCAGGGCGGCGGCGGCCGTCACGAACGCCGGGTTGTTGCCGCGGAAGGTGCCGTTGTGCTCGCCCGGCTCCCAGATGTCCAGCTCGGGCCTGAACAGGCACAGCGACATCGGCAGCCCGTACCCGCTGATGGACTTGGACACCGTCACGATGTCGGGCACGATCCCCGCCTCCTCGAAGGAGAAGAACGCCCCGGTCCGCCCGCAGCCCATCTGGATGTCGTCGACGATGAGCAGCATGTCGCGGCGCTCGCACAGGGCGGCGAGCGCGCGCAGCCACTCGGGCCGCGCGACGTTGATCCCGCCCTCGCCCTGCACGGTCTCGACGATCACCGCGGCGGGCTGGTTCAGCCCCGAGCCCTGGTCCTCCAGGAGCCGTTCGAACCACAGGAAGTCCGGCACCTGCCCGTCGAAGTAGTTGTCGAACGGCATCGGGGTGCCGTGCACCAGCGGGATGCCCGCGCCCGCCCGCTTGAAGGCGTTGCCGGTCACGGCGAGCGAACCGAGCGACATTCCGTGGAAGGCGTTGGTGAACGACACGATCGCCTCGCGCCCCTTCACCTTCCGCGCGAGCTTCAGCGCCGACTCGACGGCGTTGGTGCCGGTCGGGCCGGGGAACATCACCTTGTACGGCAGGTCGCGCGGCCGCAGCACCAGGTTCTGGAAGGCCTCGAGGAAGCCGCGTTTGGCGGTCGTCGACATGTCGAGCCCATGGGTGACGCCGTCGCGCTCCAGGTAGTCGATCAGGGCCCGTTTGAGCACGGGGTTGTTGTGGCCGTAGTTCAGCGACCCGGCACCGGCGAAGAAGTCGAGGAACTCGTGTCCGTCCTCGTCGTACATGCGGCTGCCCCGGGCCCGGTCGAAGACGACGGGCCAGTTGCGGCAGTAGCTGCGCACCTCCGACTCCAGGGTCTCGAAGACGCTGAGGTCGGGCTGGGTGATGGTCAAGGCGATTCGCTCCTCGAAGCGTGGGGGGGGAGGGGAGGAAGGAGGGGTCAGGCGGAGAACGGGCCGATGCGGTACAGCACTTCGGGGTCGTGCGGCCCGTCGGGGAACTGCGCCGTCCCGAACAGCACCTCGCGCTCCACGGCCGCGCCGTGACGCCGCGCGTACGACGTGAACAGGCGCTCGGAGGCGGTGTTGCCCGGAGTGATGGTGGTCTCGACGGCGGACAGCCCGCGCTCGGCCGCCACCCGCGCGGTCAGCCCGTCGAGCAGGCGCGCGGCCAGTCCTTTGCCGCGGTGCGCCGCGTCGACGGCCACCTGCCACACGAGGAGCGTCCGGGGACGCTCGGGGCGCACGTACCCGGTGACGAAACCGACGGGCCGTCCGTCGGCGTCACGGGCCACCGCAGTGGTGCCGGCGAAGTCACGGCACCACAGCAGATAGCTGTACGAGGAGTTCAGATCGAGGGTCCGGGAGTCCTTGGCGATACGCCAGAGGGCGGCCCCGTCGGCCACCTCCGGACGGTCGATCCGAAGGCCCTCGGGCATTTCCAGGAATTTCGCTGACAGGTCTGCTTGGGCGACGGTCATGCGGATTGAATTTACCGACGGAAAGCTTGGATTGCATCGTCGGACCGGGTTACGGATGCATCGGTGATGTGTTATCACGCGCCCGTGAGGGAGTGGCGGCGACCGTGGGTATATGGTTGCTTCCGCCCGGAAAATACCCCAGAAAAGGGGTGCGCTGTGGAGTGCGTCACAGCGACGAAATGTGTGGGGGATCTGCCGGAACGCGCCATTCGGTGTTCGCAGGATCTTTGCGTTTAGCCACCGGAGGAGCGGGCAGAAGAACGCGGGAAGCTTTTCCGGGAGAATGCCGGGAAATTCCGTTCCGAATTGTCGGCAGGATAACGGTGGGGAGTGGATTTGCGATTCCCGTGCCGTCGCGGGCGCGCCGCGCGGACCCTCCGCCCCCGGTCCGACGGCCCGGGGGCGGCCCTCCGACCCCGGCCCCGGCCCGGTGCCCCGGCGGAGGCGAGGACGCCTCCGCCGGACGTCCGCGGGTCAGCCCCAGGCCAGTTCCGCGGCCCGGCGCGCTCCCTCCGGGTCCACCGGGAGGCCGGACTCGGCCAGGGCCGCGCCGAGCCCCGCGAGGCAGGCGCGGACGGCGTCGAGGGTGGCGTCGGGGCCGTAGTGGTTCACGCGGACCATCGACCGCGCGAGGGCGCCGCCGCCCGCGGCGAGCGGCAGCGTGGGATCCGCGGCCAGCGCCTTCGCGACCACCGCGGACGCGTCCACGTCCTCGGGCACCCGCAGCGTGGTGGCGACGGGCGCCGCGTCGGAGGCGGCCTCCACGTACGGCGCGAGACCCCCGCCGAGGGCCACGGCTCCGGCCCGGGTGGCCGCGGCGGCCGAGGCGTGACGGGCCATCACCGCGGCGAGGCCCTCGCCCTCGATCCGTTCGGCACACGCCTCCAGCGCCAGCATCTCCAACTGGGCCGGCGCGTGCAGCAGCGCCGTGCGGCCCCCGTCGACCCAGCGCTCCTTCCAGTCCAGCAGGGAGAGGTAGGAGCGGCGCGGCGCGCCGGGGTTCGCGGCCATCCGTGCCCAGGCCCGCTCGCTCACCGACACGGCCGACACCCCGGCGGGGCCGCCCATCGCCTTCTGCGCCCCGATCACGCACAGGTCGACGCCCCAGGCGTCCGGCAGCACCGGCTCGGCGCCGATCGACGCGACGGCGTCCAGGTAGAAGAGCGCGCCGTGCTCGCGCACGACCTCGCCGATCTCCGCCACCGGGTTGGTGTTCCCGGTGGCGGCCTCGGCGTGCACGAGCGACACGAAGTCGATCGACGGGTGCTCGGCGAAGGCCTCGCGGATCTGCGCGGCGGTGACCGCGGTGTGGAACGGCACCGCCAGGTCGATCACGGTCGCACCGCAGTCCCGCAGCCAGTTCCCGAACGTCTGGCCGTAGGGGCCGGTGATGACGTTCAGGGCGGTGGTGCCGGGACCGGCCGTCCCCCGGATGGCTCCTTCCAGGGGGAGCAGCGCCTCGCCCTGCATGATCACGACGTCCTGCGCGGTGCCGAGCAGCCGGGCGACACGGTCCTCGATCGACGCGAAGCGGGCGGCGCTCAGCGGCGCCAGGTCAAGAAAGGGATGGGTCACGACGGTGCTCTCTTCACTCACGGTGGGGTCGACGATCAGAGCGTAACCGCCGCCCCTGGGATACCCGGACCGGCGAATTCTGAGGCCAGACGGCCCAGTGGCCATCGGAATGATTTGAGCAACCCAAACCTTTCCTTATAATCGGAACCCTGTGTTCCCCGCAGACGACCCTCTGCTCCCCCACTGGAGGTCCCCGTGTACTCGGTCCCCGGACGTCGGACCCGCATCCTGGCCGCCACCACCGCCACGGCCGGGCTGCTGCTCGTGGCCGGCTGCTCCTCGGACAGCGGAGGCGGCAAGACCACCACCGCGAGCGGGGTCCCGCTGGTCAAGAGCGGTCAGCTCACGACCTGCACCCACCTGCCCTACCCGCCCTTCCAGTCGGAGATCGACGGCAAGGTGCAGGGCTTCGACGTGTCGCTGATCGACCTCGTCGCCCAGGACCTCGGGGTGAAGCAGGCCATCGTCGACACGCCCTTCGAGAACTTCAAGACGGGCGCGTTCCTCAACTCCGAGCAGTGCGACCTCGCCGCCGCCGGTATGACGATCACCGAGGAGCGCAAGAAGAACGTCGACTTCTCCGACCCGTACTTCGACGCCACCCAGGCGGTCCTGGTCGACAAGAAGAGCGGCGTCACCTCGCTCGCCGACGTCAAGGCGAAGGGCGTCAAGCTCGGCGCCCAGGCGCAGACCACCGGTGAGGACTACGCGAAGAAGCAGGGCTTCGACCCCATCTCCTTCGAGTCCTCCGACGCGGTGCTGAACGGCCTGCGCACCGGCCAGGTCAAGGCCGTCGTCATCGACTACCCGGTCGTCCAGGGCTGGCTGAAGGACAAGGCCAACGCCGACGCCTTCGAGGTGGCCGACAACATCAACACCGGTGAGCAGTACGGCTTCACGGTGAAGAAGGGCAACACCAAGCTGCTCGCCGCCATCAACAAGGCCATCGCGGACGCCAAGGCCGACGGCACGTACAAGAAGCTCTACGAGAAGTGGATCGGCCCGTACGACGCGGCCGTCGCCTCCCCGTCCGCCTCATGAGTGAACCCGGCACGCCCCTCCAGCCCCGAAGGACCGGCCTGAGCCGGAGCCGCAAGCGCCAGATCTCGCGCGGTGTGCAGTACGCCGTCTTCGCGGCCGTCGTGATCGCCCTCGCGGTCACGGCGGACTGGGGCCGTCTGAAGAACCAGTTCTTCCAGTGGGACCTGGTCAAGCAGATGTTCCCGGACGTCATCACGCTGGCGTTGAAGAACACCGTCCTCTACACGACGTTCGGCTTCGTCGTCGGTCTCGTGCTCGGCATCGTCCTCGCCCTGATGCGGCTGTCCTCGGTGGGTCCCTACCGGTGGGTCGCCGGCGTCTACATCGAGATCTTCCGCGGTCTGCCCGCCCTGCTGATCTTCATCTTCGTGGGCGTCGCGGTGCCGCTCGCCTTCCCCGGCACGGAGATCCCCGGAGGGACGTACGGCAAGGTCGCCATCGCGCTCGGCACGGTGGGGGCCGCGTACATGGCCGAGACGTTCCGCGCCGGTATCCAGGCCGTGCCCAAGGGGCAGATGGAGGCGGCCCGTTCGCTGGGCTTCTCGCACGCGCGGGCCATGGTCTCGATCGTCGTCCCGCAGGCGTTCCGGATCATCGTCCCACCGCTCACCAACGAACTCGTGACCCTCTTCAAGGACTCCTCGCTGGTGCTGTTCCTCGGTGTCACCCTGGAGGAGCGCGAACTGTCCAAGTACGGCCGGGACCTGGCGAGCGAGACCGCGAACTCCACGCCGATCCTCGTCGCGGGCCTGTGCTACCTGCTCGTCACGATCCCGCTCGGCTTCCTCGCGCGGCGTCTCGAGGACAAGAGGAAGGGGGCCGACAAGTGAGCACACCCGAGATCCGGGTGCGGGACCTCCACAAGTCCTTCGGCGACAACCAGGTGCTGAAGGGCATCGACCTGGAGATCGGCCAGGGCGAGGTCGTCTGCGTGATCGGCCCGTCCGGCTCCGGCAAGTCGACCCTGCTCCGCTGTGTGAACCTCCTGGAGGAGCCCACCGGGGGACAGGTGTTCGTCGGCGGTACGGAGGTCACGGACCCGGACGTCGACATCGACGCCGTACGCCGTCGTATCGGCATGGTCTTCCAGCAGTTCAACCTCTTCCCCCACCTGTCGGTGACCGGCAACCTCACGCTGCCGCAGCGCCGGGTGCTCCGCCGGGACAAGGCGGAGGCGGCCCGCGTCGCCGCCGAGAACCTCGCCCGGGTGGGGCTCGCGGACAAGGCCGACGCCTTTCCGGCCTCCCTGTCCGGCGGCCAGCAGCAGCGCGTCGCGATCGCCCGCGCGCTCGCCATGGGGCCCGACGTGATGCTCTTCGACGAGCCGACCTCGGCGCTCGACCCCGAACTCGTCGGCGACGTCCTCGCCGTCATGCGCATGCTCGCCGACGAGGGCATGACGATGATGGTCGTCACCCACGAGATGACCTTCGCGCGCGAGGTCGCCGACCGGGTCGTCTTCATGGACGGCGGCGTGATCGTCGAGGACGGCACCCCGGCGCAGGTCATCGGCAACCCGTCCCACGAGCGGACCCGGCACTTCCTGTCCCGGCTGCTCGACCCGGCGATGGCGGACGTCGAGGAGGAGACGCCGGGCGCGGAGGACGCGCGGGAGTAGGGCCGCCGCGCGCGGCCGGGACCGCACCGGCCGCGGAACCGGGGGGCGCGGAGCGGTGACGGAGGGGCCGCCTCACTAAGGTGCGGTACATGAGCGATCACCCGGTACTGCACGTGAAGGGACGGGTCCTCGTCGGACCCGACGACGTCCGCGACGAGCTGTGGGTCGTCGGCGGCCGGATCTCCTACGAGCGCCCCGGCGGCGCCCGTGACGTCCGCACCGTCGAGGGCTGGGCGCTGCCCGGCCTGGTCGACGCGCACTGCCACGTGGGGCTCGACGCCCACGGCCCGGTCCCGGCCGACGTCTCCGAGAAGCAGGCGCTGACCGACCGCGACGCCGGCACCCTGCTCATCCGGGACGCCGGCTCGCCCTCCGACACCCGCTGGATCGACGACCGCGAGGACCTCCCGAAGATCGTCCGGGCCGGCCGGCACATCGCCCGCACCCGCCGCTACATCCGCAACTACGCCCACGAGATCGAGCCCGAGGACCTCGTCGCGTACGTCGCCCGGGAGGCCCGGCGCGGCGACGGCTGGGTCAAGCTCGTCGGGGACTGGATCGACCGCGGCACCGGCGACCTGAGCGCCTGCTGGCCCCGCGAGGCGGTCGAGGCGGCGATCGCCGAGGCGCACCGGCTCGGCGCCCGGGTCACCGCGCACTGCTTCGCCGAGGACTCGCTGCGGGACCTGGTCGAGGCGGGCATCGACTGCGTCGAGCACGCCACCGGGCTCACCGAGGACACCGTCCCGCTCTTCGCCGAGCGCGGGGTCGCCATCGTCCCGACCCTGGTGAACATCGCCACCTTCCCGCGGCTCGCGGACGGCGGCGAGGCCAGGTTCCCCCGGTGGTCGGCGCACATGCGACGGCTGCACGAGCGCCGCTACGACACCGTGCGGGCCGCGTACGACGCCGGGATCCCCGTCTACGTCGGCACCGACGCGGGCGGCTCCCTCGCACACGGCCTCGTCGCGGCCGAGGTCGCCGAGCTCGTCACCGCCGGCATCCCGCCCGTCGAGGCACTCTCCGCCACCGCCTGGGGCGCCCGGCGCTGGCTCGGGCGGCCCGGCCTCGACGAGGGGGCGCCGGCGGACCTCGTGGTCTACGAAGGGGACCCGCGCCAGGACGTACGGGTCCTGGCGGATCCGCGCCGGGTGGTCCTGAACGGGAGGGTCGTCGGTTGACGGAGCGTGACGGGTCCGGTGGAACGCTCGTTGTGCACCACCGGGCTCGTCCCGCGCGCGAGCGGTCCGCGGGCGGGCGCGTCAACGGGCGCGTTCGGCCGGGTGCGTTGAGCGAGTGACGAGGGGGAACAGCCGTGCCCCGGGATTCGAAGGCGTGCGCGGTAAACCCACGAAGGAGTGAACTCACGTCAGGTGCCTGACTGTTCACTCTCGGTGCGTAATTCTTTCCGGGTCCCAGGCTTTCTCCTAGGGGGGTCCCACCCTTGAACAGCATCGACCACCGCATGCCCGTACGCCGTCTCGCCGTCACCGCGGCGGCCACCGTCCTCGCCGCGGGTCCCACCGCGCTGGCCGGCGCGGGCTCCGCCCACGCGAGCGACGGCCACGGCCGCGCGAGCGCCGTCGTGCTCCGCACCGGGCTCGACGTGTCCCTCCTCAAGAAGACCGTGGACGTCCCGCTCGCGGTCTCCCTGAACGAGGTGCGGGCACCGCGGAGCGCGAACAAGACCTCCCTCACCGCCCAACTGGACGGCGTCGACGGCGGACGTCCCTTCAGCGTGCTGCGCGCGGACGTCGCCCACGCCGAGGCCACGGTCTCGGCCGCCAAGGCCGAGGGCTCGACCCACCTCGCGCACGCCGTGGTCCACGTCCCCGGGCTGCCGCTGCTGTCGCTCATCGAGGTCGAGCAGGTGACCTCGAAGGCGACCTGCGAGGCGGGGAAGCAGCCGGTCGCCACCGCGAACCTGCTGGGCTCCGTCACCGTCCTCGGCAAGAAGGTCACGCTGACGACGGGCGGTCCGACGCACGTGAAGGTTCCCGGGGTCGGGGAGGTGCGGCTCGACCTCTCCAAGACCGGGACGACCTCCCGGACCGCGGCCGCCTCCGCGCTCGAACTCAACGTGTCCGTCGACCCGTTGAAGCTGGGCGTGGCCGCCGTCGAGGGCACGGTGACCCTGGCCAGGTCCACCTGCGAGTCCCCGGCCGCGCCCGCCGCCGAGGAGCCCGCGTCCCCCGCCCCCTCGAAGGAGGCCGCCGCCCCGGTGGCCGAGGCGTCCCCGCAGGGCGGGCAGGAGGAGGAGGCCGGGGGCCTCGCCGAGACCGGGGGCAGCTCCCTGACGCCGTACCTGGCCGGCGGCGCGGCGGTCCTGCTCGCCGCGGGCGCCGGAGCGGTCACCCTCTCCCGCCGCCGCAGGAGCTGAACCCGGCACCGGACGGTCCGGCCCGAGGGGCGGGGAGGGTCCCGGGGCGGCCTGACCGGAGGGGGAGCCGGGGCTGTGCCCTGACGGGGGCGACGGGTTCCGTGCGGGGCTGGTCAGGCCGGCGCCGGGAGGCCGAGGCCACGACGGGGGCGTGTCCGACGGGCCGGTCGACGGCGGGAGCCCGACTCCGGCCCGCCGCGCCGGTCGGCGGAGGCCGGGGCCACCTGACGGGGCGAGCCGGGGTGGAGGTCCATGTCGACCCCGGCGCGACGCGGGTGGCCGTGGTTCCGGGACCGGACGTCCGCGTCGGGCCGGTCAGGGCGAGGGGGAGTTCCGGGGCGGCTTCGGGCGGGGGCAGGGCGAGGGTGTCGGCGGCTGCCGGGGCGCAATGATCCCCGTACCGCGCCCGTCCCCGCCGCGCCCGTCTCCGTCCTCGCTCTGCCCAGCGCTATGACCCTGCCCGTCTCCGGCCTCGCCGTTCCCGGAGATGTGGTCCCGGCCGCCCCCTGCGCCGCCGGGCATGCCGGTTCCGTCGTTCCCGAGGGCTGGGCCCTCGTCCCGTCCCGCAATGGGGCCGCCGCCTCCGTCGTCGGCGGGGGCCGGGCCTCCGTCCCGCCCCGGAGTGGGGCCCGCGCCGTCCCCCGCGATGGTCATGGCCCGGTCCAGGGCCTGGAGGAAGCGGTTGACCGTCGCCCGGTCCCGTACCGCGATGCGCAGCCACGCGTCCCCGAGCCCGGGAAACGTGTCCCCGCGCCGTACCGCGAACCCGAGATCGCGCAGGGCGTGGCGCACCCCGGCGGCCCGGGGCAGCCGGACCAGGACGAAGGAGCCCTCCGCGGGCTCCACCACCCGCAGTCCGTCGGTGCAGGCGAACTCCCTCAGCCCCGCGACGAGATGGTCCCGGTCCTTGGCGATCCGCCGTGCCGCGTGCCCCGCCTCCGCGAGCGCCTGCGCGGACACGCACACCTGTGCCGCCACGAGCGCGGGCGTGGAGACCGGCCACAACGGCTGGGCGCGCTCCAGCCGGGCGATCGTCCCGGGCTCGGCGAGCACGTAGCCGATCCGCAGCCCCGCGAGGCCCCACGTCTTGGTGAGGCTGCGCAGCACGACGAGACCGGGGACGTCGGTCCGCCCGGCCAGGCTCTCGCGTTCGCCCGGCACCGCGTCCATGAACGCCTCGTCGACCACCAGCACCCGCCCCGGACGGGCCAGTTCGGCGAGTGCCCCGGCCGGATGCAGCACCGAGGTCGGATTGGTCGGATTGCCGATCACGACGAGATCGGCGTCCTCGGGGACGGCGGCCGGATCGAGCCGGAAGCCGTCCTCCTCGCGCAGCAGGACGCGGCCCACCGTGTGCCCGGCGTCCCGCAGTGCCGCCTCCGGCTCCGTGAACTGCGGGTGCACGACGACCGGCCGGCGCACCTCCAGGGCGCGCGCGAGCAGCACGAACGCCTCCGCCGCGCCCGCCGTGAGCAGCACCCGCTCCACCGGCAGCCCGTGCCGCGCCGCCACCGCCGCCCGCGCGGCCCGCCCGTCCGGGTAGGCCGCCAGCGACGGCAGCGACGCGGAGATCCGTTCCAGCAGCCACGCGGGAGGGGTGTCCGCCCGGACGTTCACGGCCAGATCGGTCAGCTTGGAACCGTCGTCGCGCACCTCGGCGTCGCCGTGGTGCCGCAGATCGTGCCCGCCCTCGGCGGCCTCGTCAGTGGGCATGGGAATGCGTGTGTCCCCCGTGATGGTGGTGACCGTGCCCGTCGTGGCCGCCGTCGTCGTCCGGGTGGAAGTGCGGCTGCTGGGGGAGCCCCACCTTGTCCTCGAAGCCGGGCAGCGCGATCCGGTAGACGCAGGAGTCGCAGTTCATCCGCAGGTCGCCCGCGACGGCCTCCCGGTAGCGCTCCATGACCAGGTCGAGCAGTTCGGGCTCGGGACCGATGACGTCGGCGGAGCGCACCTCGGTCTCCGGGTGCGCGGCGGCCCAGTCCTCCGTCTGCCGCCGCACCCGGTCCGGGAGGATGCCGGTGAACAGGAAGTAGGGCAGGACCACGATCCTGCGCGCGCCCAGCTTCGCGCAGCGGTCGAGGCCGGCGGGCACGTCCGGTGCCGCCAGCGACACGAACGCGGTCTCGACGCCCGCGTACCCACGGCCCTCCCACAGCAGCCGCGCCGCCTTGTGCACCTCGGCGTTGGCGTCCGGGTCGGTGGACCCGCGGCCCACGAGCAGCACGGTCACCCCGGCCCGCTCCTCCGGGGTCGTGACGCTGTCGCCCAGGGCCTCGTCCAGCCGCCGCTCCAGCACGGAGAGCAGCGACGGATGCGGGCCCAGCGGACGCCCGTACGTGTACGAGATCCCGGGGTGCCGTTCCTTCTCGCGGGCCAGCGCCGCCGGGATGTCGCCCTTGGCGTGCCCGGCCGACACCAGCATCAGCGGCACGGCGGCGAAACGCCGTACGCCCTGTCCGACGAGTTCGGCGACGGCTTCGCCCAGCGGGGGCGGCGACAGCTCGATGAACCCGCCGGCGACGGGCAGTTCGGGATGGCGGCGGCCCAGTTCCCGTACGAAGGAACGGAAGGCCTCGGCTCCGGCCTCGTCCCGGGTGCCGTGTCCGGCGACGAGCAGGGCGGGGGGCGGGGTGGTCACGATGTCTCCTCGGCGGCCTCGGCCGCGGCGGTCTTCGGGGCCTGGTGGGCCCCGGCGGTCTTCGGGGCCAGGTCGGCCCGCACGGTCGTCTCCGGGGCCCGGTCGGCCCGCGGGATCGGGGGGTGGGTGCCGGCGGAACCCCGCCGGCCGGGGTGCTCGGCCCGGGACCCGGGCGGCGCCTCGCTCACCGGTCTCACTCGGTCTCCTTCTGCCAGCGGTAGCCGCGCGGGGTCACCATGCGCCCGGCGATCTCGCGGGTCGCCGTGTTGCCCACGGTCACCACGGTCATCATGTCGACGATTCCCGGATCCAGGGACCCCAGCGTCGTGACCCGGCTCGACTCGTCCGGGCGGGAGGCGTTGCGCACGACCCCCACCGGCGTCGACGCCTCCCGGTGCTCCGCGAGGATCGCGAGCGCCTTGGGGAGCTGCCAGTCACGGCCCCGGCTGCGCGGGTTGTAGAAGGTCACGACGATGTCGGCCTCGGCCGCCGCGCGCACCCGGCGCTCGATGACCTCCCAGGGCGTGTGCAGGTCGGACAGGCTGATCGACACGTGGTCGTGGCCGAGCGGCGCGCCGAGGATCGCCCCCGCCGCGAGCGCCGCGGTCACACCGGGCACCCCGACGACGTCGATGTCGTCGGACGCCTCGGCCAGTGCGGGCGAGGCCATCGCGTAGACGCCCGCGTCGCCGCTGCCGATCAGCGCGACGGCCTGTCCGCGTCGCGCCTCGGCCACCGCCGTGCGCGCCCGCTCCTCCTCGGCGCCGAGCCCCGACTCCAGGATCAGCGTGCCGGGCCGCAGCAGGTCGCGGATCTGGTCGACGTACTGGTCGAGCCCGACGAGCACCGCGGCCCGCCGCAGCTCCGCGGTCGCCCGCGGGGTGAGCAGATCGCGGGCCCCGGGACCGAGGCCGACGACCGCGAGCCGTCCGCGCGCCGGGCGGCGCACGACCGCACAGGTCGCCATCGCGGGCAGCCCGTCGTCCCGCACCGACTTCCGCTTGGGCACGAGGAGTTCGCCCCCGCCGATCAGCGCGGCGGCCTCCGCCACGGACGGGGTCCCCACGGCGGCGAGCGGCGCGCCGGAGGGGTTCGGGACACTGACGGCAGCCAGCTCCTCGGCGGTGTACGTGACGACCGGGACCCCGAGCCGGGCGGCGGCCCCGGTGATACCGGGCTCCTCCGACTTGGCGTCCACGGTGGCCAGTTCGGCCACCGACGACACCGAGAGCCCGGCCTCGCGCAGGGTGTCCCGGACGAGTGCGAGGACCTCCTCAACGGGCGCGCCCCGGGAGGCGCCGACACCGACGACCAGGGTCGGCGGACGCAGCACGACCTCGCGCGCGACGGGCTCCCGCTCACGGTCGCTCACCCGGACGACGGCGGCTCCCGGCGCCGCGGGGCTCCCCACGTTCGGCGGCAGCGCGGGCAGCGGCCAGGGCGACTCCCGCTCCAGCACCACCGGTTCGCCGTCCAGCATCGCCCGCGAGACCCCGGCGAGATCCCCCTCCACCGGGAGGCCGAGGGTGTCGAGACCGGGTACCCCGACCGCGTCGGTCGCCGTCGTCACCACCGGCTCGGCACCGAGCAACTCGCCCACCTCACGGGCGAGTTCGTTCGCCCCGCCCGCGTGGCCGCCGACCAGCGACACAGCGAACCGCCCCGCCTCGTCGACGCACACCACGCCGGGGTCCGTCCCCTTGTCCGAGAGCAGCGGCGCGACGAGCCGTACGACCGCGCCCGTGGCGAGGAAGCACACCACCCGGTCGCACTCCGCGAAGGCCCGCCGCACGGCGTCCGCCACGGGCCCGTCGTACACCCGGGCACGCGTGGGCCAGGCCGCGGCGAGCCGGTCACGGGCCGCCGCGCCCGCCGCCGTGGCGGAAATCAGGCCGATCACTGGGGGACTCCTTCGGTAGTGGCCGGAGGCCGGACGCCCCACAGCACGAAGACGGGATTGGCCGCCGCGAGCCGGGAGACCTCACCCGGCAGCGGGGCGAGCCGCGAGGACTGCAACAGGACGCCGTCACAAGCGAATCCGGCGGCGGTGAGCGCGTCACGGGCGGCCGGCACCCGGTCGAGCGCGGCCATCGCGATCACGACGGCCCGCCGGGCCCGCCGTGCGCACACCGAGACGATCTCCGGCAGCTCCCGTCCGCCGCCGCCGACGAACACCGCGTCCGGGTCGTGGGGGGCGTCCAGGCCGGACAGCACGGCGGGCGCGGCCCCGTGCACGACCCGCACGTCCACGCCGTGCGCCGCCGCGTTGGCACGGACGCGGTCGCAGCCGTCCACGGTCTTCTCGACCGCGGTCACCGCGGCGCCGAACCGCGCGCACTCCACGGCGACGGAACCGGAGCCCGCGCCGATGTCCCACACCAGGTCGCCGAGCCGAGGCCCGATCCGGGCCAGCGCCAGCGCCCGCACCTCGAACTTGCTGATCATCGAGTCGCGGTGGGCGAACTCGCCCTCCTCCAGGGCCCAGCGGTCCGGGCCCGCCACCGGCCCGGCGACCGTCCGCACGGGCGCCAGGGCCCGCGCCTCGTCCAGACAGAGCACGACACTGACCGCCGGACCCCAGTCGCGGGCGGCGGCCTCGGCGGGCGTGACCCGCTCGACGCGCTCCCGCTCCGGATCGCCGAGGGCGCTCGCCACCACCAGGACGCGCTCCGCGCCCGCGTCGGCGAGGGCCGCGCCCAGCTCGGCGGGCCCGGACCCGGGGGCGGTCAGCACCGCCACCTTGGGCCGCGACCGGCAGACCAGGACGGCCGTGCGCAGCTCGCGTCCGTGCGCGCTGACCACCACCGCGTCGTCCCAGGGCAGCCCGAGCCGGGAGAAGGCGGCCGCCACCGACGAGACACCGGGGCGCACGTCCAGCCGCCCGGACCCGAACCGCTCCGCGAGCGCCCGCACGATCCCGAAGAACCCGGGGTCGCCCGAGGCGAGCACCACGACCGGGCCCCCGGGGGCTCCGTCGTCCGTGTACCGCGCGATCCGGTCAAGGGCCGGTGCCAGCGGCCCGAGCTCCACCCGCTCCGCCCGCTCCGGCGTCCGGGCGGCCGCCAGATGCCGCCGGGCCCCCACGACCAGCCCGGCCCCGGCGAGCACCGCCCCGGCCTCCGGGGAGAGCGGCGCCCCCGTGCCCGTACCGACGACGGTGATCACACCGCGCCGGCCCGCCGGAGGGGCGGACGCGTCCCGCCCGCCGGCCGGCCGGACCTCCGCTCCGGTGACGTCCACGCTCACGACGCCGGGTCCTGGGTACCGCCCGCACCGGCCCGGCGCGCGGCCCGCAGCTCGGCGCGCGCCTGCGGGTCGGCCTTGCGGAAGCCGTGGAAATGACCCGGGTGGTAGAGGTGCGAGCGGGTGCCGCTCGCGTCGAGGGCGGGGCCGACCAGGAAGAGCGTGTGCTTCCAGAGCTTGTGCTCCTTGACGGTCTCCTCCAGCGTGCCCACCGTGCACTTCACGATCAGCTCCTCCGGCCAGGTCGCCTGGTAGGCCACGACGACCGGCGTGGTCGTCGGATAGCCGCCCTCCAGCAGCTCCCGCACCAGCTGCCCGCTGCGCGCCGCCGACAGGAACAGCGCCATCGTCGTGCCGTGCTTCGCGAACTCGCGGACGTCCTCCCCGGGCGGCATCGGCGTCTTGCCGCCGCCGAGCCGGGTCAGGATCACGGACTGGGCGACCTCGGGGATCGTCAGCTCGCGCTGCGCGATCGCGGCCACCGCGGAGAAGGACGAGACGCCCGGCACGATCTCGGTCTCGATGCCGATCCCGGCGCACCGGTCGACCTGCTCCTGCGTCCCGCCCCACAGGGCCGGGTCGCCGGAGTGGATCCGCGCCACCCGCAGGCCCTCGGCGCGGGCCCGCTCGTAGACGGCGACGACGTCCTCCAGCGACATCGTCGCCGAGTCGAGGATCTCGGCGCCCTCGCGCGCGTGATCGAGGACCTCGGCCTGCACCAGGCTCGCCGCCCAGATCACGACATCGGCCTCGGCGATGGCGCGCGCGGCGCGGAACGTCAGCAGGTCGGCGGCGCCGGGGCCGGCACCGACGAAGGTCACCTTGCCGGTGGGGGCTTCGGCCATGGGAATGGGTCCTCTCCTACGGAAGATCGGGGTGCTGCGAGGGGGTCAGTGGGTCCGGGGCCGTCGCCTGAGGTGCGGACACGGGGGTTGATCGGATAGCAAGGGTCCATGGCGGTCCTCGTCGCGCTCGGCGCGTTCCTGATGACGCTGGCCGGCGGCTGGACGGCGCAGCGGGTGACCGACCGCCGCCATCTGGTGCTCGGCCTGGCCGGCGGCCTGATGCTGGGCGTGGTCGGCCTGGACCTGCTGCCGGAGGCGCTGGACGCGGCGGGCACCGAGGTGTTCGGGGTCCCGGCCGCGCTGCTGCTGTTCGTGGGCGGCTTCCTGCTGGCCCATCTGGTCGAACGGCTCCTCGCCCACCGCCAGGCCGCGCACGGGGGCGGGGAGAACGACGGACGGGCGCCCGAGGTGGGCCTGACGGCGGCCGCCGCGATGGTCGGCCACAGCGCGATGGACGGCGTCGCGATCGGCGCCGCCTTCCAGGTCGGCGGGGGCATGGCGCTGGCCGTCGCCCTCGCGGTCATCGCCCACGACTTCGCGGACGGCTTCAACACGTACACGATCACGAGCCTGTACGGGAACGCCCGCCGCAAGGCCCTGCTCATGCTGTACGCGGACGCGGCGGCCCCCATGATCGGCGCCGCCTCGACGCTCTTCTTCACCATCCCCGAGCGCCTGCTCGGCGGGTACCTCGGTCTCTTCGGCGGCGTGCTGCTCTACCTCGCCGCCGCCGAGATCCTCCCGGAGGCGCACCACGACCACCCGGCCCGCTCGACCCTGCTCTTCACGGTCGCGGGGGTGGCCTTCATCTGGCTGGTGGTGGGCCTCGCGGGCTGAGCCCGTGCGGCCCGCCGGGCGTGCCGGACGGGTGGGGGTCACAGCTTTCCGCCGCGGGTCCCGTCGCGGCGCGCGGGCGCGATGAGCGTCGAGAGGTACGGGAGCGGCTCCCCGCCGAGCTCGGCCGCCGGGCGGATCGACTCGTCCTCCAGGCCGAGCGCCGACCCCCAGACCGCGTCGTCGAGCCGCCCGCTGTCCCGCAGCGCCTCGGCCACCTCGGCGGCCTGCCGTCCGAACTTGTACGCGACCACCGTGCCGGGCCCGTTCAGCGCGTCCTTGAGCACGGCCGCCCCCGCGGTCACCGGGACGAGCGTGAGCGGCTCGGTCCCCTCGGTGAGGACGGCACCCGACCGCGCCGCGAGGTCCTGCATGGCGGTGATGCCCGGTACGGTCTCCACGACCGTGCCGGGAACCAGCTCCCCGATCGTGTGGGCGAGATACGTGAACGTCGAGTACACGTTGGGGTCGCCGATCGTGGCGAAGGCGACCGTGCCGTGCCGGCCGAGCAGACCCGCGACCCGCTCCCCGGCGGCGTCCCAGGCGGCCTCGCGCCGCCCCCGGTCGCTGCGCTCGTTGAGCGCGAACACCACCCGGACGACCTTCTGCTCGGGCACGTAGTGCAGCACGGTCGCCTCGGCCCGCCCGCGTTCGCCGGTGTCCATCACGGGGACGACGACGACGTCCGCGGCGCGCAGGGCGTTGACGCCCTTGACGGTCACCAGCTCCGGGTCGCCGGGGCCGACCCCGACCCCGATCAGCTTGCTGCTCATGACGTCAGGCACCTCTCGACGAACCGACGGACCGCACCGGGCTCGGACGCCCAGTGCGTGTGCAGATAACTCGCGTGCACGCCCTGCTGCACGAAACCTTCGACGCGCCGTTCGGGGGCGCGCATCCCCCAGGCCGGGGACGGCCCGGCGCCCGGCTCCACGACCGTCCGGTGGAACTCGTGCCCGCGCATCCGGGTGCCGGCCGCGGCGAGCACGCTGTCGCCGAGGGCCACGGCGTCCCGGTAGCCGAGGGTCAGCCGCTCGTCCATCCGGGCCCTCGCGTCGAGCACCCCGCACATCGGCCGCCCGTCCAGCTCCCGGCACAGGTAGAGCAGCCCGGCGCACTCGGCGGCCACGGGGGCGCCCGACTCCGCGAGGGCCGCGACCGCCTTGCGCAGCGGTTCGTTCGCGGACAGCTCGGCCGCGTACACCTCGGGGAAGCCGCCGCCCACGACCAGGCCCCGGGTCCCGTCCGGCAGTCGCTCGTCACGGAGCGGATCGAAGGTGACGACCTCGGCCCCCGCGGCGGTGAGCAGCTCGGCGTGCTCGGCGTAGGAGAAGGTGAACGCCTCCCCGCCGGCGACGGCCACCACGGGCGCCGGCCGGCCGGGCGGGCGGGTCGAGGGGCCGGTGATCGCCTCTCCGCCCGCGACAGCCACCCGTGGCCCCTGCCTTTCGGCCGGGCGAGCCGGGTGGTCGCGGGTGGCCGACTCGACGGCCTCGGCCGCGTCCCAGGCCGCGCCCGACAAGGCACCGGCACCGCGCGCCAGCGCGGTCAGCGCGTCCAGGTCGCATCCGGCGGAGACCTGCGCGGCCATGGCGGCGACCGCGGCCACCGCCTCCGTCCGCCGCTCGGCGACCGGTACCAGACCGAGGTGCCGCGACGGCGTGTCCACCTGCGGCGCCCGCCGCAGCACACCGAGCACCGGCACCCCCGAGGAGTCCAGCGCGTCGCGCAGCAGCGCCTCGTGCCGGTCCGAGGCGACCTTGTTCAGGATCACGCCCCCGATCCGCACCTCGGGGTCCCAGGAGGCGAACCCGTGCACCAGCGCGGCCACGGACCGCGACTGCGAGGACGCGTCGACGACCAGCACCACCGGCGCCCGCAGCAGCTTCGCCACCTGCGCCGTGGACGCGAGCTCCCCCTCGCCCGCGGCCCCGTCGTACAGCCCCATCACGCCCTCGACGACCGCGAGGTCGCAGCCGCGCGCCCCGTGCGCGAACAGCGGACCGATCAGCTCCGGCCCGCACAGGTACGCGTCGAGGTTGCGTCCCGTGCGCCCGGTGGCGAGCGCGTGGTACCCGGGGTCGATGTAGTCGGGCCCCACCTTGTGCGGGGACACGGCGAGCCCCCGCCCGGCGAAGGCCGCCATCAGCCCCGTGGCGACGGTGGTCTTGCCGCTGCCCGAGGAGGGCGCGGCGACGACCAGCCGGGGCACGGACGAGGACGTCACCACTCGATGCCCCTCTGGCCCTTCTGGCCGGCGTCCATCGGATGCTTGACCTTGGACATGTCGGTCACCAGGTCGGCGAGGTCCACCAGTTTCTCCGGGGCGTTGCGCCCGGTGATCACGACGTGCTGGGTGCCCGGCCGGTCCCGCAGCACCGCGACGACCTCGTCGGTGTCGATCCAGCCCCAGTGCATCGGGTACGCGAACTCGTCGAGCACGTACAGCCGGTACGTCTCGGCGGCGAGGTCGCGCTTGACCTGCTCCCAGCCCTCGCGGGCCTTCTCCTCGTTGTCCATCTGCGCGTCGCGCTGGACCCAGGACCAGCCCTCGCCCATCTTGTGCCAGTCGACGGACCCGCCCTCGCCGGAGGCGCCGAGCACCCGCAGCGCGTTCTCCTCGCCGACCTTCCACTTCGCCGACTTGACGAACTGGAACACCCCGATGGGCCACCCCTGGTTCCAGGCGCGCAGCGCGAGCCCGAACGCGGCGGTGGACTTGCCCTTGCCGATCCCCGTGTGCACGACGACCAGCGGCCGGTTACGGCGCTGGCGGGTCGTCAGACCGTCGTCCGGTACGACACTCGGCTGTCCCTGCGGCACTACGCGGCCCTCCTCGAAGTCCCCTGCACACCCTGCACGTCCCGGACGAGACCGGCGATCGAGTCCGCCCGCAGCTCGTCGAGCGTCACCGCCGTACCCCCCAGCTCACCCGCGAGCTGTCCCGCGAGCCCCAGCCGCACCGGCCCCGACTCGCAGTCCACGACCACCGAGGCCACGCCCTCGGCCGCGAACAGCCGCGCCGCACGCCCGGCGAGCGCCACCGGTTCCGGACCACCGGTGGCCCGCCCGTCGGTCACCACCACGACCAGCGCCCGCCGCGAGGGATCCCGCAGCCGCTCCACCCGCAGTACGTCGTGAGCCTTGAGCAGCCCGGCCGCCAACGGCGTACGGCCACCCGTCGGCAGCGACTCCAGCCGGGCGGCGGCCGCGTCCACGGACGAGGTCGGCGGCAGGGCGACCTCGGCCGCCGAGCCCCGGAAGGTCACCAGACCCACCTTGTCCCGGCGCTGGTAGGCGTCGAGCAGCAGCGACAGCACGGCGCCCTTCACGGCACTCATGCGCTGCCTGGCCGCCATGGACCCGGAGGCGTCGACCACGAACAGCACGAGGTTGCCCTCACGGCCCTCCCGCGTCGCCTGCCGCAGATCGTCCCGGCGCACCACCAGCCCCGGCCCGGAGCGGCCCCGCGCCCGCTGATGAGGTGCCGCCGCGTGGACGGTGGCCGCCAGGTGCAGCTTGGACAGCTTCCCCTGCGGCCGCCGGGCCCCCGTCGTCCGCCCGTGCTCGGTCCGCGCCCGCGAACGCCGCCCGGCGGCACCCTGGCCGATCCCGGGCACGCTCAGCACCTTCGTACGGAAGGGCTCGGCCGCCCGTGCGGGCGACTGCTCGCCACCCTGTCCGGCCGGCGCCTTCCCGCTCTCCGAGGGTTCGCCCTGCGCGGGCACGTCACCGGTCGGGGAACCCTCGTCCGGACCGTCCTGCGGCGGCCGGCCGCCACCGCCGGGTCCGTCCGGACCGGGGTCGGGGTCCGGGTCGTCGTCCGTCCCACCGTCGGTGCCCCCGAACTCCTCCAGCGTCTCGTCGAGCTTGTCCTCGTCGAGACCCGGCGCGTCGAACGGATTCCGGCGGCGCCGGTGCGGCAGCGCCAGCAGCGCCGCCTGCCGTACGTCCTCGGCGAGCACGTCGGTGCGTCCCGCCCACGCGGCGAGCGCGGTCGCGGTCCGCGCCATCACGATGTCGGCGCGCATGCCGTCGACCTCGAAGGCGGCACAGGTCGCCGCGATCTGCCGCAGCGCCCCGTCGCCGAGCCGCACGGAGGGCAGCAGCGCGCGGGCCGCCACGATCCGCGCCCGTACGGCGGCCTCCTCGTCGGCCCAGCGCGCGGCGAAGCCGGCCGGGTCGTCGTCGTAGGCGAGCCGTCGGCGTACGACCTCCACCCGCTGGTCGGGCTCGCGCGAGGCGGCGACCTCGACGGTCAGCCCGAACCGGTCGAGCAGCTGGGGCCTGAGTTCACCCTCCTCCGGGTTCATGGTCCCGACGAGCAGGAACCGCGCCGCGTGCCGTACGGAGACGCCCTCGCGCTCGACGTACGAGGCACCCATCGCGGCCGCGTCCAGCAGCAGGTCGACCAGGTGGTCGTGGAGGAGGTTGACCTCGTCGACGTACAGGATCCCGCGGTGCGCGTCGGCCAGCAGGCCGGGCTCGAAGGCCTTCACGCCCTCCGCGAGTGCCCGCTCGATGTCCAGGGCGCCCACCAGCCGGTCCTCGGAGGCGCCGACGGGCAGCTCGACCATGCGGGCCGGGCGTCGTGCACCGGTGTCCGCCTCATGCGGCCCGTCCGGGCAGGCGGGGTCGGGGGAACCGGGGTCGCAGGAGAAACGGCACCCGGAGACGACGTCGACCTCGGGAAGCAGCGCCGAGAGGGCGCGCACGGCGGTGCTCTTGGCGGTGCCCTTCTCGCCGCGCACGAGAACTCCGCCGACCGCCGGACTGACGGCGTTCAGCAGCAGCGCGAGCCGCAGGTCGTCCTGGCCGACGACGGCCGTGAACGGGAACGGGGTGCTCACTGGTCGTCGCCCTCCAAGTCGCCTTCGAGCTCCAGATAGGTGGCGCGCAGCCGCTCCAGGGTGTCCGCGTCCGGCTCGGCCCACAGGCCCCGGTCGGCGGCCTCCAGGAGCCGTTCGGTGATCCCGCGCAGCGCCCACGGGTTGGACTTCTTCATGAAGTCCCGGTTCTCCGCGTCGAAGACGTACTCCGCGCTGAGCTTCTCGTACATCCAGTCGTCCACGACCCCGGCCGTGGCGTCGTAGCCGAACAGGTAGTCCACGGTCGCCGCCATCTCGAAGGCGCCCTTGTAGCCGTGCCGGCGCATCGCCGCCATCCAGCGCGGGTTGACCACCCGGGCCCGGAAGACCCGGTGGGTCTCCTCGCCCAGCGTGCGGGTCTTCACCTGGTCCGGCACGGCGGAGTCGCCGACGTACGCCTCCGGGGAGGCCCCGGTCAGGTGCCGCACCATCGCGACCATGCCGCCGTGGTACTGGAAGTAGTCGTCGGCGTCGACGAGGTCGTGCTCGCGGGTGTCGACGTTCTTCGCCGCCACCGCGATCCGCTTGAACGCCGTCTCCATGTCCCCGCGAGCCGCCCGCCCGTCGAGCCCGCGCCCGTAGGCGTAGCCGCCCCAGACGGCGTACACCTCGGCGAGGTCCGCGTCGCTCCTCCAGTTCCGGGCGTCGATCAGCGGCAGCAGACCGGCGCCGTACGCGCCCGGCTTGGAGCCGAAGATGCGCGAGGTGGCGCGCCGCCGGTCGCCGTGCTCGGCGGTGTCCTCGTCGGCGTGCGCGCGGACGAAGTTGCGGTCCGCCGGCTCGTCCAGCTCGGCGACCGCCCGTACGGCGTCGTCGATCAGCCCGACCACGTGCGGGAACGCGTCCCGGAAGAAGCCCGAGATGCGGACCGTGACGTCGATGCGCGGGCGGCCCAGTTCCTCCAGGGGCACGATCTCGAAGCCGGTGACCCGGCGCGAGGCGTCGTCCCACACCGGACGGCAGCCGAGCAGCGCGAGGATCTCCGCGATGTCGTCGCCCTGGGTGCGCATGGCGGACGTGCCCCACACCGTCAGTCCGACGGACGTCGGGTAGGCGCCGGTGTCCTGGAGGTAGCGCTGCACGAGCGAGTCGGCGAGGGACTGGCCGACCTCCCAACTGAGCCGGGAGGGAATGGCCTTGGGGTCGACGGAGTAGAAGTTGCGGCCGGTCGGCAGGACGTTGACGAGACCGCGGGTCGGCGAGCCCGACGGGCCCGCCGGGACGTAACCGCCGTCCAGGGCCTTGAGGATGTGCCCGATCTCGTCCGTCGTCCGCGCCAGCCGCGGGACCACCTCGCGGCAGGCGAACTCCAGCACCGCGACGGCGTCGGGGAGTTCGGTGCCGAGGAGGTCCCGCACGAGCCCCGGCACGGCTGCCGCGTCCCAGCCCCGCTCCTCCATGCCGAGGGCCGCCCGCCGGCACAGCTGCTCCAGCAGGTCGATCGCGTCGGCCGCCGTACGGGCCGGACCCTCCACGAGGTCGGTCAGCTCGACGGGCGCCTTCACCGGAGCGCCCGGCTCGGCCAGCAACTCCTTCTCCACCAGGCCGAAGTGCTCGGCGAGCGCGGCGCGCAGACCGGGCAGCGCGTTCGCCGTGCCGCCCCACACCTGCGAGGCGCGCAGCACGGCGAGCACGAGGTTCACCCGCGGTTCGGCCTCCGGGCCGCCGCCGAGGATGTGCAGCCCGTCGCGGATCTGCACGTCCTTGATCTCGCAGAGGTAGCCGTCGATGTGCATCACGAACTCGTCGAAGTCGCCGTCGTCGGGCTGCTCGTCGACGTGCAGGTCGTGGTGGAGTTCGGCCGCCTTGACCAGCGTCCAGATCTGCGCGCGCACGGCCGGGGCCTTGGCCGGGTCCAGGTCGGAGACCAGGGCGTACTCGTCGAGGAGCTGCTCCAGCTTGGCGAGGTCGCCGTAGGTGTCGGCGCGGGCCATCGGCGGGACGAGGTGGTCGACGACGGTGGCGTGCCCGCGCCGCTTGGCCTGCGTGCCCTCGCCGGGGTCGTTGACGATGAACGGGTAGACCAGGGGGAGTTCGCCGAGGACGGCGTCGGGCGCGCAGCCACCGCTGAGCCCGAGCCCCTTGCCCGGCAGCCATTCCATCGTGCCGTGCTTGCCCATGTGCACGACGGCGTCCGCGCCGAAACTGTTCTCGAGCCAGCGGTAGGCGGCCATGTAGTGGTGCGACGGCGGCATGTCGGGGTCGTGGTAGATCGCGATCGGGTTCTCGCCGAAGCCGCGCGGCGGCTGGATCATCACGACGACGTTCCCGAACTCCAGGCAGGCCAGGACGATGTCGTCGCCGTCGACGTAGAGGGAGCCCGGCGGCTCGCCCCACGCCTCCAGCATGGCCTCGCGCAGCGCGGGGTCGAGGGTGTCGAACCAGGCCCGGTAGTCGGCGAGCGGCACGCGCGCCGGGGCGGCGGCGAGCTGCTCCTCGGTCAGCCACTCCACGTCGTGGCCGCCGGCGGCGATCAGCCGGTGGATCAGCTCGTCGCCGTTGTCCGGGTAGTCGGTGAGGGCGTAGCCCGCGTCGCGGAGCGCGTCGAGGACCCGCACGGCGGAGGCGGGGGTGTCGAGACCGACGGCGTTGCCGACCCGCGAGTGCTTGGTCGGGTAGGCGGTGAAGACGATCCCGAGCTTTTTCTCCGCGTTCGGCTTGTGCTTCAGCCGGGCGTGCCGCAGGGCGATCCCGGCGACCCGGGCGGCCCGCTCGGGGTCGGCGACGTACACCGGGACGTCGTCCGGGCCCTGTTCCTTGAACGAGAACGGCACGGTGATCAGCCGGCCGTCGAACTCCGGGATGGCCACCTGCATCGCCGCGTCCATCGGGGACAGGGCGGCGTCCGAGGCCTCCCAGGCGGCCCTCGACGAGGTCAGGCACAGCCCCTGGAGCACCGGGACGTCGAGGTCGGCGAGCGCCCCGATGTCCCAGGCCTCCTCGTCGCCGCCCGCGGACGCCTCGGAGGCGTGGGTGCCGCCCGCGGCGAGGACCGTGGCCACGAGCGCGTCGGCCCGGCCGAGGATCTCGTACAGGCCAGGGTCGGCTCCGCGCAGCGAACCGCAGTACACGGGAAGGGCGTTGGCGCCGCGGGCCTCGATCGCGTCGCACAGGGTGTCCACGAACGCGGTGTTCCCGGACAGTTCGTGGGCCCGGTAGAACAGGACGCCGACCGTCGGCCGGCCCTCGGTGAGGGCACGCTCGCCGTGCACGCCGAACTCCGCCGTCCGGTGCGGCTCCTCGAAACCCTCACCCGTCAGCAGCACGGTGTCGGAGAGGAACCGGGCCAGCTCCCCGAGGTTGGCCGGACCGCCCTCGACGAGATAGCGCAGCGCCTCGGCGACCACACCGGCGGGCACCGACGACTCGGCCATCAGCTCGGCGTCCGGGACGGACTCGCCGCCCAGCAGCACGGTCGGGATCCCGGACGCCTTCAGGAAGGCCAGCCCCTCCTCCCAGGCCCGCTTGCCGCCCAGCAGCCGCACGACGGCCAGGTCAGCGCCCTCGACGAGCGCGGGGAGTTCGCCGGTGACGTCCACCCGGGTCGGGTTGCCGATCCGGTAGGCGGCGCCGCTGGCGCGGGCCGCCAGCAGGTCCGTGTCGGCGGTCGACAACAACAACACAGTGCTCATGCGGGTGCTCCCGGTGGAATGAAGGGCAGTCCTTGCGGCGCGCCGGACTCGATGAGCCGCCACAGCGCGTCCGTGTCCGCGTGTTCCTCGATCAGGTCGCCGAGCCGGTCCAGCTGCTCCTCGCGCAGCGCCGCGAACGACGTGTCGGGGGCCGGCACGAAGCGGCGGCCCGCGGCGGCGGCCACCTCGCGCAGGAAGGCCCGCCGGAAACCGTCCGACTCCAGTGATCCGTGCCAGTGCGTGCCCCACACGGCGCCGACCCGGCAGCCGTCCAGGCCCGCTCCGGCGGCGTCGGACATGAACGTCTCGCCGCCGGTCACCTCGGCGACGCCGTGATGGATCTCGTACCCCTCGACGTGCTCGCCGAGGGCCGTGCCCACCGGCCGCGCCAGGGTCTTCTCCCGCGCGAACCGCACGCGTACGGGCAGCAGTCCGAGACCGTCGACGTGGCCGGCGCGGGACTCGACCTCGTCCTCGATGTGGTCGCCGAGGAGCTGGTAGCCGCCGCAGACGCCGAGGACGGGCCGCCCCTCGGCGGCCCGGCGGGCGATCGCGTCCGCGAGGCCGCGCTCGCGCAGCCACCGGAGCGCCTCGACCGTGCCGCGGGTCCCGGGCACGACGACCAGGTCCGCGTCGGCCAGTTCCTCGGCCCGGTCCACGAACCGCACGACGACACCCGGTTCGGCGGCCAGCGCGTCCACGTCGGTGAAGTTGGACATCAGCGGGATCGCGCACACGGCGACCCGCAGGACGTCCGCGCCGACGGGGGCGGAGACCGCCGACTCCCGGACCGCCCCGCGCAGCGAGACGCGCAGTCCGTCCTCCTCGTCGATGCCCAGACCGTGCCGGAACGGCAGCACGCCGTACGTGCGCCGCCCGGTGAGGCCGTGCAGCATGTCGAGCCCGGGTTCCAGCAGGCTGACGTCACCGCGGAACTTGTTGACGAGGAACCCGGCGACGAGCGCCTGGTCCTCGGGGGACAGCAGCGCGACCGTCCCGAAGAACGAGGCGAACACCCCGCCCCGGTCGATGTCGCCGACGACGAGCACGGGAAGCCCGGCGTTGCGCGCCACCCCCATGTTCACGATGTCGGTGCGCCGCAGATTGATCTCGGCCGGACTCCCGGCGCCCTCACAGATCACCGCGTCATACGTGCCCCGCAACGTCGCCAGACAGTCGAGGACGGTCGCGAGGAGTGCTTCCTGGCGCCCCCCGCGCAACCGGTCCCCGGGGGACGCGCCCCCCGGGGCGCCGGTCCCGGACCCGGCCGTCCCGAAGAACCCGCGCGCGCTCATCTCGCCCACCGGCCTGCCCATCAGGACGACCTGGCTGGTGCGGTCGCCGCCCGGCTTGAGCAGCACGGGGTTCATCAGCGCGGTCGGCTCGACCCGGGCGGCCTGCGCCTGCATGGCCTGCGCCCGCCCGATCTCGGCGCCCTCGCGGGTCACGAACGAGTTCAGGGACATGTTCTGCGCCTTGAACGGCGCGACCTTGACGCCCTGGCGCGCCAGCCACCGGCAGATCCCGGCGGTCACGACGCTCTTGCCCGCGTCGGAGGTGGTCCCGGCGATCAGCAGCCCGCCGCTCATGCGGTGCGTCCCTTCCTGGTGGACGAAGCCCGTCCGGTCCGGCCGAGCAGGATCCGGGCGGTGGCGCTCGCCCCGAGCGCGAGCCAGCCGACGCGCCGGGAGAGCCGTACGGCCCGTTCGATGTCGTGCACGTCGACGGCGCGCCCCGTGCCGTTGAGCACGGGCCGGTGCTCGACCCGTCCGCCGTACGCGAGGGTGCCGCCGAGCCGGACGCCGAGGGTGCCCGCGAACGAGGCCTCCACGGGACCGGCGTTGGGGCTCGGATGCCGGCGGGCGTCGGCGCGCCAGGCACGCAGGGCGCCGCGCGGGTCGGGCCCGGCCACGGCCGCGAGGACGGCGGTCAGCCGCGCTCCCGGCCAGCCGGCCAGGTCGTCGAGCCGGGCGGAGGCCCAGCCGTAGCGCCGGTACCGGGGGGACTTGTGTCCGACCATGGCGTCGAGGGTGTTGACCGCGCGGAAGGCGACGAGTCCGGGCACGCCGGCGACGGCGCCCCAGACCAGGGCGCCCACGACGGCGTCGGAGGTGTTCTCGGCGACGGACTCGACGACGGCGCGCGCGACGCCGTCGGCGTCCAGCGCCTGCGGGTCGCGTCCGCACAGGTGCGGCAGCCGCTCCCGGGCCACGGCGAGGTCACCGGCGGCGAGCGCGCCGCCGATCGCCCGCGCCTCGCGGCCGAGGGAGGTTCCCCCGACGACGGACCAGGTGGCGGCGGCGGTCAGGGCGATCGAGGCGGTGGGAGAGGAGCGGACGCGACGGCTCGCGAGCACGGCGAGTCCGGTGGCGCCGCCCACGCAGACGGCGGTGTGCAGGGCGCCCCACCCGCGGTGGTCGCGCCACAGGGTCCGCTCCACGGCCGCGGCGGCCCGCCCGAACGCGGCGACCGGGTGCCCCCGGCGGGGATCGCCGAGCAGCAGGTCGCCGAGGAGGCCGGCGGCGGCGCCGTACGCGAAGACGCGATCGGCACGCACGGGGTCAGCCGGCCGTGGGGTGGAGCGGAACCCTCGTACTCAGCGGAACGGGCAACGGGCAGCCGCGCATGGCGATATGTCCTCACTCAGGGTGTCCACGCCCTGGTTCGACGAGACCGGCGGTGAGAGTTCCTGGCTCCCGGGGAGTTTCTTCCCCGATGACAGTGGCGGGACCGCGCCGGATTCGCACCGGCTTCCTCTCATGCCGCCGTACTTGGCTCCGGCAGTCCACCACGGGGTGTGAACGGCCGTCAACTGGCTCTTGACCTGCGGAGGGACAGTGTGCGCAGGCCCACATGCGCGTGGGGCGCGGGACGGTGATCCGTCCCGCGCCCCACGCGCGGTACCGCTCGGAGCGGCCCGGGTGCGGGCCGCCCGTGCCGTTACTTGGTGATGATCAGGGAGATGCCGTACGCCACCGCCGCGGCGCAGGCCGCGAAGCAGACGTACGCGCCGGTGGCCGCCGCGACCGCGGAACCGCCCTGGGCCGTCTCCTTCTTGGAGAGGCCGGCGACGCCGAGGGTGAAGAGGGCGACGAGGGCCACGCTTATTCCGAGGCTGACCCCGAAGACCGACCCGAGGGCTGACCAGTCGATGTGCATGCTGTTTCTTCCTTCGGTTCTCAGGCCACGCGGGACTGCGCCGACGGGTTCACCGTGGGCTCGGCCGGAGCGGGGATGGTGGCCGTGAGGCCGTCGGTCAGGGTGCCGGCCGGGGGCGGGGTGACGGCGGCGATGGCCTGCGTCACCACACCGGGGGGCTCCTCGGTGTCGTTCACGTTGTTGTGGTCGACGACCTCGTGACGCGAGCGGCGCCAGATCGCGAAGCTGGACGCGACCAGGAAGACGGCGACGAGCGCGGTGCCCCAGGTGCCGAAACCGGTCACCCATTCGGCGAGCGCGCCGACCAGGGCGGCGGCGGGCAGCGTGAGGACCCAGGCGACGGCCATGCGGGTGGCGGTGGACCAGCGGACCACACCGCCCTTGCGGCCGAGGCCCGCGCCCATCACGGAACCGGAGACCGAGTGCGTGGTGGAGAGGGAGAAGCCGATGTGCGAGGAGGCCAGGATGACCGTGGCCGCGCTGGTCTGGGCGGCGAAGCCCTGCTGCGGCTGGAGGTCGGTCAGGCCCCTGCCCATCGTGCGGATGATGCGCCAGCCGCCCAGGAAGGTGCCGAGAGCGATCGCGACACCGGCCGAGAGGATGACCCAGACCGGCGGGTTCGAGTCGGGGGCGATGGCGCCACCGGCGACCAGGGCCAGGGTGATGATGCCCATCGTCTTCTGCGCGTCGTTGGTGCCGTGGGCCAGCGAGACCAGGCCCGCGGAGGCTATCTGGCCGGCGCGGTAGCCCTTCTTGGTGGCCTTGGTGTCGGCGCCACCGCTGAGCTTGTACGACAGACGGGTCGCGACCATCGCCGCCAGACCCGCGACGACCGGGGCGGCGACGGCGGGCAGAAGCACCTTGCCGACCAGGACGTCACCGTGCACGGCGCCGGTGCCGGCGGAGGCGATGGTGGCGCCGACCAGGCCGCCCATGAGGGCGTGCGAGGAGCTGGACGGGAGTCCGACGAGCCACGTCACCAGGTTCCAGAGGATCGCGCCCACGAGGGCGGCGAAGATCACCTCCGGCCGGATGCCCGTCTCGTCGACGAGGCCTTTGGAGATCGTGTTGGCGACCTCGACGGAGAGGAAGGCGCCGACAAGGTTGAGGGCGGCGGACATGGCCACCGCGACCTTGGGCTTGAGTGCGCCGGTCGAGATGGTGGTGGCCATCGCGTTGGCGGTGTCGTGGAAACCGTTCGTGAAATCGAACACGAGAGCGGTGACGATCACGATTCCGAGGAGGAGCGTGATGTGTTCCATTTACCCAGGCTTCTGTTGGACGTCAGTGGCAGGTGGACCGTAGGCAACCTGGGTGAACGGAAGGTGAACTGGGTCGGACCTGATGGTGTCCCGAACAGTGGACCCGCATTCCGCTTGTGTCGAAGGAGGGCTCGGAGGGTTCGAACGGATACGGAATTCCGTACTCCGATTGGGCTCTCGAACCCCGGTGGACCGCTCGGGTCGGAGCGGGTTTGAACGGCGAGATCCCCGTCACGCCCAGGCTGTAGCCCCCGTCACACCGTCCGGGGGGCCCGAAGGGGTGCTCCGGGGGCGGGGTCCGGGTGCAATCCGGGTCGTAGCGGGCCGACCACGGGGTGTGATCCGCGGCAAATGTCCGAACGAGGTCACAGCGACGTTTCATCGGTATGATGTGATGTAAATCACATACAACCATGGGCTTTTGAGGGACCGTATCCGCTCTGGAACACACCTGCCCGGAGCCCGTGGACGGCAGTGCCTGACAGGATCGCGTCATGAATGAGCGGCACGGGGACGTACAGGACGGGCACGAGCACCCACGGACGACGGACGGACCCGACGGGCGGGACACACGGGACGCCCTCCGGCGGGCCTGGGACGAACTCGTCGCGACGGCCCGCCGCACGGTCGCCGACGGGCTGGTCGTCGGCACGTCGGGCAACGTCTCGGTCCGCGTGGGCGACACCGTCCTGGTCACGCCCACGGGCGTCCCCTACGACCGGCTGACACCCGACGACGTCACCGGCGTCGGTCTCGACGGCCGACAGGTGCTCGGTTCGCTGCGCCCGACCAGCGAACTGCCGATGCACCTCGCGGTGTACCGCGCCACCGAGGCGCGGGCGGTCGTCCACACCCACGCACCGCACGCGACGGCCGTCTCGCTCCTCGTCCCCGAACTCCCGCTCGTCCATTACATGGCGGCGGCCATGGGAGGCCCGGTCCGCGTCGCCCCCTACGCGGCCTACGGCACGCCGGAGCTGGCCGAGAACACGCTCCGGGCGCTGGCCGGCCGCACCGCCTGCCTCCTCCGGAACCACGGCACCATCGCCCACGGGGCCTCGCTGGACCAGGCGTACGACCGTACGGCCCAGCTGGAGTGGATGTGCCGCGTCTGGCTCCTGTCCGCCTCGGTCCCGGGCCTCGCGCCCGCCCTGCTCTCACCGGACCAGCTCGAGGAGGCGGGGGAGCGGCTGCGGGGGTACGGCCAACGGCCGTGAGGCCACGCCGGACCGTCCCCGCGGACGGTGACGCCTCCTCGGACCGTCCCCGCGCGAAGGCCCGGCGAGCGCCCGCCGTCACTCCCGGATTCCCTCCCGCTGGCCGATGACGAGGTCCCCCGGGAGACTGGTCGGGTGCGCACCCTAAGAGCCACGGCAGCGGCCGCCACCGTAGCCATAGCCGCGGGCGCGGCCTCCGTGGCGGCGGGCCGGTTCGCCAGCGACGCCGCGCTGAAGACGAGGCCCGGCAAGCCCCTGCCCACCGAGCCCCGGCTCACCGTGCACGCCACGACGGCGGGCGGCATCACCCTCACCAGGACCCTCGCCTCCCGGCGCCCGGGAACCTACGGCCTCGCGGGCGACGGCTCCCACGCGGTCGTCGGCCCCCTCCAGAACTCCGTGCCCCACACCGCCGACACCGTCGTGCGCACCCTGGAGCGCGTCACGCACGGATCCCTGGAGCCCGGCGACAAGGTGTGGCTCACCCCGAACCTGTACGTCGGCGACCCCGGGGCCGCCCTCGGACTCGAACACGCCGACGTCGACGTACCCGGCGAACTCGGCGCCCTGCCCGCCTGGTTCGTGCCGGCCGTCCGCGACACCTGGATCATCACCGTGCACGGCCTGGGCACCACCCGGGAACACCCCATGAACATGATGGAGTTCCTCAACGGCCGGCACTTCCCCGTCCTCGACCTCGCCTACCGGGGCGACCTCGGGGCGCCCCGCCCGCCGGACGGCCTGAACCACCTCGGCGAGACCGAGTGGCGCGACCTCGACGCGGCCATCCGCTACGCCGTGCGGTTCGGCGCCGAGCGGGTCGTCCTGTACGGCTGGTCCACCGGCGCCACCATGGCCCTGCGCGCCGCCGCCCACTCCGCGCTGCGCGAGCGGATCTGCGGGCTCGTCCTGGACTCACCGGTCCTCGACTGGGAGACCACGCTGCGCGCCCTGGCCGGCGCCCGCCACACCCCGGGCTTCCTGTTGCCGCTCGCGGTGCGCGCCGCGCAGGGCCGCACCGGCGTACGCGGGGACCGCATCGCGCACGCCGCGCACCCCGACCAGGTCAAGGTGCCGACCCTGCTGGTGCACGGCCCGGAGGACGGCATCGCCCCCTGGGGCCCCTCCCGCCGCCTCGCCGCGAGCCGTCCCGACCTGGTCACCCTGCACACCGTCCCGAACGCCCCGCACGGCGCCATGTGGAACGCCGACCCGGCGAGCTACGAAGAGGCCCTGCGCCGCTTCCTCACCCCCTTGATGTGAGCCGGCGCACCGCCGGCAGGGACGGGCACGGACTCCCGGGGCCCCGGTCGTCGCTCCCGGCGCGCACCGGTGCGACCGAGCCCCGCGCGCACCGGCGGTGAACCCCCGCGCGCCCCGGCGGGACGGCCCGCCGGGCGGGCTCGGGACCGGGCCCGCCCGGGCCGTTCCGGCCGACGCGAAGGCGTACTTCCGGTTCGGTCCCGGACAACTCCGCGCGGCACTCCTTCCCGCGCGCCGGGCACCTCGGGAGGGCCCCGCTCCCGGCGCCCCCGTGGCCTGCGACGGCATTCCGTTTGGGTTTTCGGACTGTCAACCGCAAGACTGCACCCGTGACGTCCCGTAACCCGCGCGACTCCAGGCTCCGACTCGTCAGCCCGCGGTCCCTCGCGACCGCTCCCCGAGCGGTGACCCAGCGCCGCACCCGCCGCCCCGCCCCCAGGCCGCCGGAAGGCACACCGCCGCCCGCGGAACTCGCCCGCATGGCGCGCACCGGCCTGTCCGACGCGGCCCGCGTGGCGCGCTGGGCCGACGCCGCCCTGCGCCCGGGGCGCGACGGCGCGAACCCCGACGGCAAGGGCACCCTCTCCGACGCCACCGCGCAGCGGGCCGCCGCGGACCTCGGACTGACCCCGGTCCAGGTCCGCGCCGACTGGGACACCGCCCGTCTGGCCGGTCTCATCGAGGTGCACGGCGGCGACGCCCGCCCGGGATGGCGGCTGCGCGCCTGGAGCCGCGACGACAGCGCCGTCCTGCGCGGCTGGGTCGCCCTCTTCGACGCCTGGTCCCTCGCGTACCCCGAGCCGGTGGACCGCGAGCCCGCGGCCGTCGCCGAGGTCGTCTCCGCGATGCCCCAGGTGCTCTCCTTCCTCCAGCTCTCCGCCGGGCCCGTCCCGGTGGAGCAGCTCCTCGACCTCCTCGGGCAGCGCGTCACGGAGCTGCGCACCGAGCGCTGCGAGGTCTCCTACGGCCCCGAACCCGCGGCCGAGCCCGCCCCGGAGCCCGCCGAGGTCCCGGACGCCCCCCTCGCCCCGCTCCTCGAATGGGCGTTGCAGGCCCTCGCCTCCGTCGGCGCGCTGACCTGCGGCGAAGGACAGGCCACCCTCACCGCGCTCGGCAGCTGGGCGGTCTGGGTCAAGCTGGAGCAGATCTGCGTCGCCGCGCAGAGCCCGGCCGGGAACATCGAGCAGTCGGCCGAGGACATGCTCCGCGGCTGTGCCCAACTGCGCCCCAACGCCGCCCGCGCCGAGTACCGCGCCTGGCTCGCCGCCCGCCCGGTCGGCGGCGCCGTCACGGAACTCATCGACGCGGCCCGCGGCGAGGACGCCCTCACCCGCGGCCTCGCCTTCGAGGCGCTGCGCGTGGTCGGCGCCCCCGCGGAGCCGGACGTGCGCGCCGTGGTCGAGGAGACCCCGCTGCGCCCCTACGCCCTGCTGTGGCTCGCCGAGCACGACGGCTACGACCCCGAGGAGGCCCACGAGGTCCTCACCCGGGCCGAGTCCACCTGGCTGTGGGTCGACACCGCGGCCGCCGTCGCCGACCACGGCGAGGCCCCGCTCCTCGTCCGTCATCTGGAGTCGGCGGTGCAGCCCACCGTGCCCGCGCTCCTGGACGAGGTGCGCACGGTCGGGCACCCGCGCACGGTGCAGGTGCTGGTCGCGCTCGCCGCGGCCCACCCGGACCCCGCCCTCGCCAAGGCCGTGCGCAGGGCCGCCTTCCAGGTGCACACCGGAGGGAGCTGACCGGAGCCGGCCGGGGCGTCAGGATCCCCGCGCCGCGGTCCACGGCCCGCCGGTGGTGTGCGCCGACGACGTGCGCCACGCACGGGCCCGCGGTCCGGGTCCGTCCGCCCGGCTCACCGGAACGTGTCGCACTGCGCCATGTCGCCGCCGGTGAAGCCCTGGTAGAACCACTGCCGCCGCTGCTGGGCCGATCCGTGCGCCCAGGTCTCCGGGGTCACCCGGCCCTGCTGCCCGGCCCGGATCCGGTCGTCGCCGACGGCGGCCGCCGCGTCCAGGCCGTCGCGGATGTCGGCGTCCGTCAGCGTGGTCAGCAACGGCTTGCCCGTCGACGAGGACGGTGTGGTGGTCGCGTGCCGCGCCCAGACCCCCGCGTAGCAGTCGGCCTGGAGCTCCACCTTCACGGGGTCGCCGCCCGCGCCGTCCCGTGAGCGGGCGAGCGTGTTCGTGAGGTTCTGCACGTGATGCCCGTACTCGTGCGCCACCACGTAGGCCTGCGCGAACGGCCCGCCGGAGCCGAACTTCGTGCGGAGGTCGTCGAAGAAGCCGAGGTCCAGACGGACCTCGCGGTCCCGGGGGCAGTAGAAGGGCCCGGCGGAGGACGAGGCGGTGCCGCACGCGGTGTTCACCCGGCCGCTGAAGAACACCGCCGGGGCGCGGGTGTAGGCGCTTCCCCGGCGTGCGAACTCCCGGGTCCAGTAGGACTGGACGCTGTCGACCACCGCCACGGTCCGGCAGTCCTCCCGGGCGTCGGCCTCCCGTCCCTCCGGACAGCTCCGCCGCACCTGCGCGAGGGAGGAGACCTTCTCCCCGGACCGGCCGCCGTCCGGGGAGAGCCCGGGCAGATCGGGACCCACCCCGAAGACCGGTCCGAGGGCCAGGGCGACCAGACAGGCGAGGCCGCCGCCGACGGCCGCCCAGCCGCCGGGGACGCGACCGCCGCGCACGTACCGCACCCCGGAGGTGTCCGGGCCGTCGTCGTCGAACCGCATGGGCCACCGCTTTCGTCGCTCCGTGGCGCCATCCTCGTACGCTCTTCGGCACCCGGCCCCGGCCCGCGGTCCGAACGGGCGACGCGGGTCTCGGCTCCCCGGGAGGGGGCGAGCGTCACAGGTGCCGCGCACCACACACCGGAAAACTGGTTGCACCGCCCCGTTAGACTTGGCCCATGGCCATTCTCCTCGCGCATTAGACGGCGTGAACGTCCTCGGCCGTCCACCCCGCCATCAATCCCGCTCTGGAGTCTGACCGTGATCTCCGCCTCCGGTATCGAGCTGCGCGCCGGTGCCCGCATCCTCATCGAGTCCGCCACCTTCCGCATCACGAAGGGCGACCGCATCGGCCTGGTCGGCCGCAACGGCGCGGGCAAGACGACCCTCACCAAGGTCCTCGCGGGCGAGGGCCAGCCCGCCGGTGGAACCGTCGCCCGCTCCGGCGAGGTCGGCTACCTCCCACAGGACCCGCGCACCGGAGACCTCGACGTCCTCGCGCGCGACCGCATCCTGTCGGCCCGCGGCCTCGACGTCCTGATCCGCAAGATGCGCGAGAACGAACAGCGCATCGCGAACGGCTCCGGCGCCACCCGCGAGAAGGCCCTGCGGCAGTACGAGCGCCAGGAGACGGAGTTCCTGACCAAGGGCGGGTACTCCGCCGAGGCCGAGGCCGCGACCATCGCCGCCGCGCTCAACCTGCCCGACCGCGTGCTCGGCCAGCCCCTGCACACGCTCTCGGGCGGTCAGCGCCGCCGTATCGAGCTGGCCCGCATCCTCTTCTCGGACGCCGACACCCTGCTGCTCGACGAGCCGACGAACCACCTCGACGCCGACTCCATCGTCTGGCTGCGCGAGTACCTGAAGACGTACCGCGGCGGCTTCATCGTGATCTCCCACGACGTCGACCTCGTCGAGACGGTCGTCAACAAGGTGTTCTACCTGGACGCCAACCGCGCCACGATCGACGTCTACAACATGGGCTGGAAGCTCTACCAGCAGCAGCGCGAGGCCGACGAGAAGCGCCGCAAGCGCGAGCGCCAGAACGCCGAGAAGAAGGCCGCCGCCCTCAACGCCCAGGCCGACAAGATGCGCGCCAAGGCCACCAAGACGGTCGCCGCGCAGAACATGGCCAAGCGCGCCGACCGGCTGCTCTCCGGCCTGGAGTCCGTCCGCGTCTCCGACAAGGTCGCCAAGCTGCGCTTCCCGGAGCCCGCGCCCTGCGGCAAGACCCCGCTCATGGCCGAGGGCCTGTCGAAGTCGTACGGCTCGCTGGAGATCTTCACCGACGTCGACCTGGCCATCGACAAGGGCTCCCGCGTCGTCATCCTCGGCCTGAACGGCGCCGGCAAGACGACCCTCCTGCGCCTGCTCGGCGGTGCCGAGCAGCCCGACACCGGAGAGGTCGTCGAGGGCCACGGCCTGAAGCTCGGCTACTACGCGCAGGAGCACGAGACCCTCGACCCCGAGCGCACGGTCCTGGAGAACATGCGCTCCGCCGCCCCCGACCTCGACCTGGTCGAGGTCCGCAAGACGCTCGGTTCGTTCCTGTTCTCCGGCGACGACGTCGACAAGCCGGCCGGTGTCCTCTCCGGCGGCGAGAAGACCCGGCTCGCGCTCGCGACCCTCGTCGTCTCGTCCGCGAACGTCCTGCTGCTCGACGAGCCGACGAACAACCTCGACCCGGCCAGCCGCGAGGAGATCCTCGGCGCGCTGCGCACCTACAAGGGCGCCGTCGTCCTCGTCACCCACGACGAGGGTGCCGTCGAGGCGCTCCAGCCGGAGCGGATCATCCTGCTGCCGGACGGCGTCGAGGACCTGTGGGGCGCCGACTACGCCGACCTGGTGGCCCTCGCCTGAGCCCGCGCGGCCTCCGGGAGGGGCCCGCGCCGCTTGATCGACTGGCTGATCCACCGCGTATGGATCATTCGGCCGATCCGTGATCCATCATCTGTGTGAGATCTCCTCGTACCGGGGTGTGTCGTACATCGATTTCACGGCCGAGTCCTTTGTTCGCAAGGGCTCGGCCGTTCTGCGTCGCTGACCAGGTACTTCGCGGAGAAACCCGTTCGGCTGTACGAGCCGCACTACCCGGAATTGTTGATTCCGTTCGTGGGGACGGGCTCCTGTCGTCAAAACCTTGTCTTACGGACCTTGCCGAATGGGTGGCCATGGCGCCCGAAAGGGGTGATCATGAGAGTCCAGAGCGCACTTCCCATGAGGAGGACCGGGTGGCCGAGACTCTGAAGAAGGGCAGCCGGGTTACCGGCGCCGCGCGCGACAAGCTCGCGGCAGACCTGAAGAAGAAGTACGACTCCGGTGCGAGTATCCGAGCGCTGGCCGAAGAGACCGGCCGCTCGTATGGCTTCGTGCACCGGATGCTCAGCGAGTCGGGCGTCACGCTCCGAGGGCGTGGCGGTGCGACGCGGGGCAAGAAGGCCGCCTCGGCCTGAGGCCGGGCGTCCCCATCGGCTTCGGTGGTGACCACCCGGTCGGTCGGGTGACCGGCCGGGTGGTTACTGTGCAGTCACTTAGGTGCGTTCCCCGTGTCCTCGCGGGGCGCGCGTCTGATCCGACCGCACCCATCGGAGGCACCCCATGGCTTCGCTCGACCCGGTACTCGACAAGGACGGCGTACGGCTCACCGTCGACGGCGCGACCGCCACGGTGACGCTGACCAATCCGGCCAAGCGCAATGCCCAGAGTCCTGCTCTCTGGCGGGCCTTGACGCAGGCCGGGAGGTCACTGCCGGGCTCCGTCCGGGTGGTCGTCCTGCGCGCCGAGGGCCAGTCCTTCTCCGCGGGGCTCGACCGGCAGGCGTTCACGCCCGAGGGCTTCGACGGGGAACCGTCGTTCATCGACCTCGCGCGCGGCTCCGACGCCGACCTCGACGCGACCATCGCCGAGTACCAGGAGGCGTTCACCTGGTGGCGGCGCAGCGACATCGTGTCCATCGCCGCCGTCCAGGGGCATGCCATCGGTGCGGGGTTCCAGCTCGCGCTCGCCTGTGACCTTCGCGTCGTCGCCGACGACGTGCAGTTCGCCATGCGCGAGACCAGCCTCGGCCTGGTGCCCGACCTCACGGGGACGCACCCGCTGGTCGGCCTCGTGGGGTACGCCCGTGCGCTCGAGATCTGCGCCACGGGCCGCTTCGTCCTGGCCGAGGAGGCCGAGCGCACCGGGCTCGCCAACCTCGCCGTGCCCGGTGAGCAGCTCGACGCGGCGGTCGGCGACCTGGCCGCGGCGCTGCTGGCCGCTCCGCGGGACGCCGTGATCGAGACGAAGGCCCTGCTGCGCGGGGCCCAGGAGCGGTCGTACGAGGAGCAGCGTTCCGCCGAGCGGGCGTCCCAGGCGCGCAGGCTCCGCGACCTCGCGGGCGTGGGCGAGTAGCCCTCCGGGCGCGCACCGGCCTCTCCGCCCTGTCCTCCGCGAGGCGGAACGCCCGGTGACGCCGGGCGCCCCCGCCACGCGGAGGCCGGGGCTCCCAGGAACCGGGTGCCCCGGCTCGCGGGGTCGTGCCTCCGGCGGCGGGTGTTCCGTCGTGCGCGCGGGTCACGCCTTCCGGGGGCGGTCGCCCCGGCTCGGGGTGGTCGCGTCCCCGGAGGGTGGCCGCTCCCGGCCCGCGGTGGTCACGGTCGCCGGGACGGGGTGCCCGGGGTCACGGAGGTCACCAGGACCGCCACCGACGGGGTGTCCCGCGCGGTCTCGGTGATCGCGCTCCTGACCGCCCGCGCCACGTCCACCGTCCGCTCGTCCCCGGAGACCTCCAGCTCGACGCGGATGTGGCGGCGCGGCAGGGCCGGGTCCGTGGCGGGCGTGCTCTCGACGCGGACCGGTCTGCCCAGGATGTCCGTGAGACGGGTGACGCCCGGGACGGCCAGGGCCGCCGCCGCGATCCGGGTCCCCTCGGGATCCCTCGGCACGGGCGCCGTCGGCACGCCGTCGTCCGGCCCGTCGGCGGCCGGGACCGCCGCGGGCTCCGTCCCCGCGCCGTCGGCCGGGGCGGGGGCCGGTGTCCCCCGGGCGCCGGTGGCCCGTGCGTCTGCCCGGCCCTCCCGCGCACCGTCGGCCGGTACCGCGGTCCGCGTCCCCCGTACGCCGTCGGCCGGCGGGACGGCCCGCGCCTCGCGTACGCCGGCGGCAGGGACCGCGGCGGGCGCCCCTCGTTCCACGCCCGCCGGGTGCGCCGCGGGTGCCCCGTCCTCCTCCAGCAGGTCCGTCACCCGCAGGTCCACCTCCACGACGTCGAGGCCCAGGAGCCGTGTCGCGGCGGACACCACGGCCAGGCGCAGCCGGGCCGCGACGGACGGGAGCGGCTCGGCGCCCGGGGACGTGGGGTCCACCGAGACCCGGAACTCCGCGCTGACACGCAGCGGACCGGGCGGCACCGCACCGGGCGGGGGCGGCACGGCCGGAGTACCGGCCCGGTCCGGGTCGGCGAGCGCGATCCGCAAGGTGCCGAGCCGCACCCCCTCCACGGCCGCCGTCTCCCGCCGCAGCACCGCCCCGGCCGCCTCCTCCGTGATCCACGCGCCGTCGAGCGCGAGCCCCAGCGGCAGGAGCCTGCCGAGCCCGAGCTGATGCCGTACCCCTTGCGTCCACCGGTCCGCCGTCATTGCTCCAGCGTGCCCCATCCGCGGCGCGAGACCGCGCGACCCGACCTACTGTGAGCAGAGGAGGACGACCGAAAGGGATGTACGGCGATGACCGACATGAGCGAGCGGGACCGGACGGACAGCCCCGACACCGAGAAGGAGTCCCAGCAGACCCGTAAGCCCGTCAGACGCGGCGGCGGAGATCCCGCCACCCGGGGCCGGACCACGATCGCCGACGGAGTCGTGGAGAAGATCGCCGGGCTCGCCGCCCGCGACGTGTTCGGTGTCCACACGATGGGCAGTGGACTGAGCCGCACCTTCGGAGCGGTGCGCGACCGGGTGCCGGGCGGTTCCGACAAGTCCGTGACGCGGGGTGTGAAGGCCGAGGTCGGAGAGCTCCAGACGGCGCTCGACCTGGAGATCGTCGTCAACTACGGCGTGTCGATCTCCGACGTGGCGCATGCCGTGCGCGAGAACGTCATCACCGCCGTCGAGCGCATGACGGGGCTCGAAGTGGTGGAAGTCAACATCGCGGTGAGTGACGTGAAGCTTCCCGAGGAAGAGGAAGAGGAGCCGGAGTCGCGGCTCCAGTGACCCCCTGACCGTCGGGACGCCCCGGGACGCACCGGCCACCGCACCATGAGTGATCACACGGCCCCCGACCGCTGAGGAGCGCACCATGAGTTTGGCCGTGATCGGCATGATCGCCGGAATGGCGCTGGCCTTCGCCGGGTATTTCGGCGGCTTCGGCGCCTTCCTCCTGGTGGCCGCCCTGGGGGCCGTCGGGTTCGTCGTCGGACGGCTCCTGGAGGGGGACCTGGACGTCGGCGACTTCTTCCGCGCCCGAAACGAACGGCGGCGGTGACGCGTGCCAGGCCATGTCGACCGGCTCGGTGAGACCGGACCGGAGCTCGCGAGGGTCCCGCCCCCCGAGCGGGGAGCCACCCGGATCGCCGACCGCGTCGTCGCGAAGATCGCCTCGCGCGCGGCGCGCGAGGCACTGCCCCCGCCGCCCGCCGACGCCGTGCCCCCGCACGCGACGGTGGTCGTGCGGCGGCAGGCCTCGGGCTCCGGGGGGACGGGCGGCACCCCGACGCACAGCGCCCGGGTCCGGGTCAGTCTCGAACTCGGCTACCCCACCGACATCGGTGCCCGGTGCGGCGAGGTGCGTCGTCATGTCGCCGAGCGGGTAGAGGCGTTGGCGGGGATGGAAGTGCCCGAGGTGGCCGTCCAGGTGGAGCGGCTGCACCTGACGCACGGGCCCGGCGTGGCACGGGGGAGGACGCGATGAGCGAGTCCCAGGGCTCCGAGGACACCCGGAAGACGCCCCTGCTGGAGAAGCGGGGCGGCGGGGGCGACGCGGGCGCCCTCGGGCAGTCCGCCTCCGCCGCCGCCTACGAACCGCTGGACACCGCCGCCGACGACGAGTACGGCCGGCAGGGCCGGTTCTGGTCGGCGCGCCGCGTCCCGGCGGGCATCCTCGCGTTCCTGCTCGTCGTCGCGGCGGGCGCCTTCCTGTACGACGTCGTGGCCGTGCGCGCCGGACGGTCCGCGCTGCGCTGGCGGACCTGGCTGGCCGAGCAGCTCGCCGAACGGCCGCTCGACGACACGGCGGTCCTCGCCGGTGCCGCGGCCGCCGCCGTGGTGGGGCTCTGGCTGATCGTCCTCGCGGCCACACCGGGACTGCGGGACGTGCTGCCGATGCGGCGCACCCACGCCGACGTCCGGGCCGGACTGCACCGGGACGCCGCCGCGCTGGCGCTCCGCGACCGGGCCATGGAGGTCGCCGGTGTGCGGTCGGTCCGCGTACGCGTGAAGCGCCGCAAGGTCGACGTCCGCGCGGTGGCGCACTTCCGGGAACTCGACGACGTGCGCGCCGACCTCGACACCACGCTCGCCGACGGCATCAAGGGGCTGGGACTGGTCCGCTCGCCCGCCCTGTCGGTGCGTGTCGCGCGCCCCGGACGAAAGGGGTGAGGTCCGTGCCGCGGATCGTCAACCGCGTACTGATCGGCTTCATCGGGCTCGTGCTGCTCGTCCTCGGCGGCTCCGTGCTCGCCGTCGGACTCGGTGTCCGGCCGCCGTCGTGGTGGATCCACGACGGGCGGCACGACGTGCTGCTCAGCACCGCCGAACGGACCAGGTGGCGGGACCAGGGCTGGTGGTGGCCCGTCGTCATCGCCGGGCTCGCGGTGCTCCTGCTGCTCGCCCTGTGGTGGCTGGTCGCCGTCGTGCGGCGCCGACGGCTGGCCGAGGTGTTCGTCGACACCGGCGACGGGGCGGGTGCGCTGCTGCGCGGACGGGCCCTGGAGGGCGTGCTGGCCGCCGAGTCGTCCCGCCTCGGCGGCGTCGACCGCGCGACCGTCCGGCTGACCGGTCGGCGCGGCCTGCCCGAGGCGCGGGTACGGCTCCTGCTGGAACCGCACGTGGACCCCGGGCACGCGCTGCGTCTGCTGACCGTGGAGGCGCTGGCGCACGCACGGGACTCGGCCGGCCTCGCCGCGCTCCCGGCGGAGGTACGGCTGCGCGGGGTCAAGCACCGCGCGGAACGCGTGACCTGAGCGGGGCCTCCGGCACACGGACGGGCGAACAGGCCGCCACGTGACGAGCGGGCCGGGCCGTCTCGATGCCGGGCTCCGCGGCGTCCGGCGGCCGCGTGGTCCTAGAACCCGCCCCGCATCCCGCCGTCCACCGGGAGCATGATGCCCGTCAGGTACGACGCGGCGGGGGAGAGCAGGAACGCGGCCGTGCGGCCGAACTCCTCCGGGGTGCCGTAGCGGCGCAGCGGGATGCGGGCCTCGTTGGCCGCGCGGGTGGCCTCGGGGTCGGCGGACAGACCGTCCAGCTGGCGGACGCGGTCCGTGTCGATGCGGGACGGCAGCAGCCCGACGACACGGATGCCGCGCGGGCCCAGCTCGTTCGCGAGGGACTTGGCGAAACCCGCGAGGCCCGGACGCAGACCGTTGGAGATGGTGAGTCCGGGGATCGGCTCGTGCACCGAGCCGGAGAGCACGAAGCCGATGACCCCGCCCTCGCCGAGCTCCTCGGCGGCCGCGCGGGCCAGCCGCACCGCACCGAGGAAGACCGACTCGAACGCCACCATCCACTGTTCGTCGGTGTTGTCCGCGGCGAACCCGGGCGGCGGCCCGCCGACGCTGATCAGGATGCCGTCGAAGCCGCCGAAGTGCTTCCGGGCGCCGGCGATCAGCCGGGCCGGGGTCTCGGCGGCGCCGTTGTCGGCCGCGACCCCCACGGCGTTCGGGCCGAGCGCGGAGGCGGCGCCGGACGCGGTCTCCTCGTCGCGTCCGGTGACGACCACCTTCGCGCCGTCGGCGACGAGTTCGCGCGCGGCGGCGTTGCCCAGGCCCCGGGTGGCCCCCGTGACGACGTACACACGATCCTTCAGTCCAAGATCCATGGCCCCATCCTCCCCTATCCCGGGGGCACGGCCCCGTCCGCTTCCTCCGCCTCGTCGACGCCGAACAGGCTGAGCGCGGACACCACCAGGCCGATGTGGCTGAAGGCCTGCGGGAAGTTGCCGAGCTGGCGGCCCGCGACCGGGTCGTACTCCTCGGACAGCAGTCCCAGGTCGTTGGTGAGGCCGACCAGCCGCTCGAACAGCGTGCGCGCCTCCTGCGTACGGCCCGTCAGATGCAGTGCGTCCGCGAGCCAGAACGAGCAGACGACGAAGACGCCCTCGTCGCCCGGGAGCCCGTCGACGTCGGTCGTCGTCGTGGTGTTGTAGCGGCGCACCAGGAAACCGTCGGGGGCGAGTTCGGCGCGGACCGCGTCGACCGTCCCGACCACCCGCGGATCGTCGGGGGGCAGGAAACCCACGCGCGGGATGAGCAGCAGGGAGGCGTCCAGCTCGGTCGAGCCGTAGGACTGCGTGAAGGTGTTCCGGACGGGGTCGAAGCCGCGCTCGCACACCTCCCGGTGCACCTCGTCGCGCATCGCCCGCCAGCCCTCGATGTCGCCGTCGAGCGTCGGGTCGTCCTCCAGCGTGCGTACGGCGCGGTCGGCGGCCACCCAGGCCATCACCTTGGAGTACACGAAGTGCCGGCGCGGGCCGCGCACCTCCCAGATCCCCTCGTCCGGCTGCCTCCAGGCCACCCGGAGGAACTCCATCATGGCGCACTCCACCCGCCACATGTGGGGCCGGGACGGCAGGCCCGAGCGCCGGGCGAGCGACAGCGAGTCGATGACCTCGCCGTACACGTCGAGCTGCAACTGCTCGACCGCGCTGTTGCCGACCCGGACGGGCGCGGAGCCGGCGTAGCCGGACAGCCAGGGGATCTCGTACTCCGACAGCCGGCGTTCCCCCGAGAGGCCGTACATGATCTGCAGGGCCGCCGGGTCGCCCGCGACCGCGCGCAGCAGCCAGTCGCGCCAGGCCTCGGCCTCCTCGTGGTAGCCGGCCGACAGGAGCGCGCCGAGGGTGAGGGTGGAGTCGCGCAGCCAGCAGTAGCGGTAGTCCCAGTTGCGGACGCCGCCGAGCTCCTCGGGCAGCGAGGTGGTGGGGGCGGCCACGATGCCGCCGGTCGGCGCGTAGGTGAGGGCCTTGAGGGTGATCAGGGAGCGGACGACGGCGTCCCGGTGCGGCCCGTCGTAACGGCAGCGCGCCGCCCACGCCCTCCAGTCCTGGACGCTGGTCTCCAGCGCCTCGAAGGGATCGCTCAGGGGCGGCCGGGGCCGGTGCGAGGGGTGCCAGGTCAGGACGAAGGCGACCTTCTCGCCCGCTTCCACGGTGAACTCGGAGTGGGTGCGGAAGTCCTCGCCCCAGGTGCGCACCGGCGGCTCGCTGCGCAGCCACACCGAGTCGGGACCGGCGACGGCGACCCGGTGGCCGTCCGAGCGGCGCATCCACGGCACGACCGAGCCGTAGTCGAACCGCAGCCGCAGCAGGCCGCGCATCCGGACCCGGCCGCCGAGACCTTCGACGATGCGTACGACGTCGGGGGCGTGCTCGCGCTGCGGCATCAGGTCGGTCACCCGGACCGAGCCCTCGGCGGTGTCCCACTCGGTGTCGAGCACCAGGGTGTCCGGGCGGTAGGCGCGCCGGGTGCACAGCTCCGCCCCCTCGGGCGCGATCCGCCAGTGACCGTTGTCCTCGTCGCCCAGCAGGGCCGCGAAGCAGGCCGCGGAGTCGAAGCGGGGCAGGCACAGCCAGTCGACGGAGCCGTCGCGGCCCACCAGAGCGGCGGTCTGCTCGTCCCCGATGAGCGCGTAGTCCTCGATGCGTCGGTGCACGTTGACATCCTCCCTGCTCTTAAAAGAGGGGGATTCCAGCCCTTACGGGTTGGGGTTCACGGGTGTTCGAGCGGCTGGTGGCCGTTGTCACCCCTCCGGCACCGGCTGTTCGCCGGGGGCGGGGGATCCCGCCCTGTCCTGCCGCGACATTGACTGCTGCGTTGGTGTCGGCGTTGCAGGTGAAGCCGCAGGAGGAGCAGCAGAACTCGGCTTGGCTCTTGCGCGAGTTCTTGTCGATCCAACCGCAGGCGCTGCAGCGCAGACTGGTATAGGGAGCGGGGACGTCCTCGACCCGACCCGGGGCTTTGTGCCCGGTGCGTTGCCGGAGCAGGCCCCAGCCCTGGGCGAGGATCGCCCGGTTCAGCCCGGCCTTCTGCCTGACATTCCTGCCGGGCTGTTCGGCCGTTCCCTTCGCGGAGGCGGTCATGGTCTTGATGTTCAGCTTCTCGAATCGCGCCACGTCGTAGTTGCGGGCGAGCATGGTGCTGGTCTTCTCGCACCAGTCCTTGCGCCGGTCCGCCTCACGGGCCTTGATACGGGCGGCCTTGGCGTACTCGGCGGCCTTGCGCTCACTGCCTTTGGGGGCGCGGGCGGCGCGGCGCTGGTGCTTGCGGACCTGCGTGCGTTCCCTGACGGTGAGCCGGGGACAGTTCAGTTTCCGGCCGTCGGAGAGGGCGGCAGTGACGGCCACGCCCCGGTCGATGCCGATGACCTCACCCGTGCCGGGCCCCTCGACCGGGGCGGGGACGACGGCGAACGCGATGTGCCACCGGCCGTTGCGCAAGGTGACACGGAACGTCTTCGCCTGCGGCAGCCGGGAGCCCTTGCCGCTGCGGCTGAGCCGGAACCGGACCCAGCCACAGCCGGGCACCTTCACCCGCGCCCACCGCCGGTTGAGCCTCTGCACCACCACGGACCGGCCCATGACCTGCTTTCCGGTCTTCGCGTTGAGCCTCGGTGAGCCGTCCGCCTCGAACTCCGGGACGCGGTCGGTGCCGATGACCCGGAAGCCCTCGTGCACGTGCTTCCTGCGCCAGGTCGGCTCACCGAACCCGGAGGTGAAGCGGGCGTTCTTCGCCGTGGCAAAGTCCTTCAGCGCCTGCTGCTGCACATCCGCGTTTCCGGCGCCCAGCCATGCGTTGTCGCGCCGGGCCTCGGTGAGCTGACGGCACTGCTCGGCAAAACCGGGCGCCGCCCTACGGCCCCGGTACCAGTGCGCGTGCTGCTCGACGGCCAGATTCCAGACGTACCGGGCGTGCGCACAGTGTTCGAGCATGACGCCCGCCTGCTCGCCCGTCGGGTACATCCGAAACCGTGCCATGACCATGAACCTAGCCCGCACGTTCCCTGACCGCCCACATCATCGACCGACACCACTCGTGCGAGTGACCACTCCCGGCCACCAGCCAGTCGGCCACCGTCAAGCGATCACCGTCGACTCCGAGCTGCCACACCTGCTCGAGGTCCGCCTCACCGCCGTCTCGCCCGAGAAGCCGCACCTCCCTGGTGGCGATTCCACTTCCCCCGACCCGCTCCGCAGGAGGCGGGCATTCACCCCGGCCCCGAAGGACCGGGCACCCTGCCCGAAAACAAGGTGGACGGGTCCCCGACCGGGGCGGACGTCAATCGAGCCGCCGGAGTGGCGCGGACGCCCATGACGTGGCGGTACGGGCGCGGGGAAAGGCAGAGGCAGGGGCGGGGGAGGAAGGACAGAGCGCGGCTTCGCCCCTTCGCTACACCCCCGCCGGCTCCGCCTCCGGGGAGGTCTCCGTGGCGGCGGCCTCCGCCCGGTCGCGGCGCTCGCGCCGGGCCAGGACCACCCAGCCGACGGGGACGCCCGCGGAGAAGAGCCACCACTGGATCGCGTACGCCATGTGCGGGCCGATGTCGCTGTGCTCGGGGTCCGGGATCAGCTCGGGGGAGTCGCCCCGGGGCGCCGGGGCGGTCTGCTCGACGTAGCCGCCGAGGACCTCCTCGCCGAGCCGCCGTGCCTCCTGCCCGCTGCTGATCAGCATGACCTGGCGGTCGGGCAGGCCCCGGACGTTCTTGATGCCGCTGTCGGCGGTGGTCTGGTCGGCCATCAGCCGGCCGGTGACGGTGATCTCGCCCCGGGCGGGGGCCGGGATCTTCGGGAAGGCGGTCTGCGCCCCGTCCGCCGGGACCCAGCCCCGGTTGACCATGAGGACCCGGCCGTCGTCCAGGACGAACGGGGTCAGGACGTGGTAGCCGATCGCGCCGTCGGCGTTGGTGCGGCGGCGGACGACCTCCTCGCGCGCGGTGTCGAAGTGCCCCTTCGCGCTCACCCGGCGGAACAGGTCGTCGTCCCGGACCTGCCGCCCCGGCGCGGTGACCGTCTCCACGGGCACCGGCTTCGCGGCGAGCGAGTCGGAGATCACCTTGTTCAGGGCGACCTTGTGCTCGTGCCGGTGGAGCTGCCAGAAGCCCAGCTCGATCATCGTCGGGATGAGCGCGAGGGCCACGAGGGTGAGGATCACCCACTGCCGGGACAACAGGAAGCGGTACACCCCATTGACGGTACTCGGCACGATTCGGCCCCCGACGGGAGGGTCCCGCCGAGGGCCGTGCGGTGTCCTGCCCGGAGGCCGGGACTCAGACCCTGTCGACGATCCCCGCCCTCCCCTCCGCGCGGGCGCAGTGCGCGCCGCAGTACCAGTGGCCCTCGACCTCGACACCCTGGCCGATGACCTGGACACGACAGTGCTCGCAGATCGGGGCCATCCGGTGGATCGCGCAGGAGAAGCAGTCGAAGACGTGCACGGCGCCCTGCGCGTGCACCTCGAAGGTCATTCCGTAGTCATTGCCGCATACTTCGCATCTCGCCATGCGCCACAGGGTGGGGTGCCGGGGCGGTGCGGGCGAGCGGGCGCGGGGCGAGTCGCCCGTCAATCACCCGTACGTCCGTCACCCTTCCGATGCGGGTTCGACGTCCCGCAGCAACTGGCCGAACGCGGCCTCGTCGATCACCGGTGTCCCGAACTGCCTGGCCTTGACCACCTTCGACGTGCTGGAGTCCGGGTCGTTGGTCACCAGCAGGCTGGTGAGCCGGGACAGGCTCGTCGCGACGTGCAGACCGGCCTCGACGGCCCGGTCCTCCAGCAGTTCGCGATCGACCGACGTGTCGCCGGAGAACGCGACCCGCATGCCCTGCTTGAGCGGTTTGTCCGCCGTGTACCGTCCGGGGTTCGGATAGGGGCACGCGGGGCGCTTGCGGGAGGGGCGCCAGCTCCCCGACGGGTAGCCACCGGACGCGGGGCCGCCGGACTGCCGTCCGCCCCGCGGAGCCGCGGCGCTGTCGGACCACTCCTTGAGCGGCAGGCATTCGAGGAGCGGCAGCCGCACCCCGCCCCGCGCGGCGGCCCACAGGCTCGGCCGGAACGCCTCGGCCAGCACGCGCGCGTCGTCCAGCGCGTGGTGCGCCCGCTGCTGCACGACACCGAAGTGCGCGGCGAGCGACTCCAGCTTGTGGTTGGGCAGCGGCAGGCCCAGCTCCTTGGAGAGCGCGATGGTGCACAGGCGCCGGCGCACCGGCGCCTCGCGCCCGGCGCGCGCGTACTCCCGCGCGATCATCGACCAGTCGAAGACCGCGTTGTGCGCGACCAGCACCCGGCCGTCGAGCCGGGCGGCGAACTCCTCGGCGACCTCCCCGAAGAGCGGCGCCCCCTCGAGCACCTCGCTGGTCAGACCGTGGATCCACACCGGGCCCGGGTCCCGCTCCGGATTGACCATCGTGTACCAGTGGTCCTCGACCTCGCCGCGCGCGTCCAGCCGGTAGACGGCGGCGGAGATTATCCGGTCGTCGCGGGCCAGTCCTGTGGTCTCCACGTCGACGACCGCGTATCCCTGCGGATACGCGGCCGGCCAGGAGGCAGGGGGCGCTGCGGTCGTGAGGTCTTCGAGCATGGTCAATGAGGATACGGGCCCCGACCGACATTCCGGTCCCCGCCTTCGCCGTCCGGGGCCCTCCCGGATCCCGCCCGCACGGGCTCCGCGTCCGGATCCCGCGAGCCCGCCGCCGACGCGTCCGGCCCGCCGCCGGGTCCCTCACCGTCCGGACCGCGTCAGCCGTCCGGACCGCGTCCGCCGTCCGGACCGGGCGGCGGACGGTCCCCTCCGGCGCCGGTCCGGGGCGGTCCGGGGCGGTCCGGGGCGCGCACGGCTATGGACCTTTCACCCGTGCGGTGCAAGCGTGCTGCGCGCCCCAGCAGGTAGCGCCTACGAAGGGCGGTACGGACATGGCACGAGTGAGGTACGGCGCGCGGACCGAGGCGGAGACCGCCGCCGCGCGCACCGCGAGCTCCAAGCTCCCCGACATCTGGTCCACCGGTGTGGTGGCCGTCTGGGAGAGCGACCCGGACGCGGTCGCGGCGGTCCTGCCGCCCCCGCTGAAACCCGTCGCCCGGCCCCTGGTGCGGGTCACCGTCAGCAAGGTGGATCTTCCCGGATACCCGCTGGGCGCGGGCTCGTTCGCCGTCGCCGCCGCGCACGGGGACGTCGAGGGCTGGTACCCGCTGGTCATGCCGATGACCCATGAGCGGGCCCTCGTCGGCGGCCGCGAGGTCTTCGGGGAGCCCAAGAAGCTCGGCGAGGTGACCGTCGAACGCGACGGGCTCGTCGTGCGCGGCGTGCTCGCCCGGCACGGCATCGCCTTCGTCGAGGTGCGCGGCGCGGTGAGCGGGCCGCTGCCGCTGCCGGAACCCGGACAGAGGACCGACTTCTACTTCAAGTTCCTCCCCGCGGTGGACGGTTCGGGGTTCGACGCCGATCCGGTCCTCGTGCACTGCCTGCGCGAGGAGAAGGTCCGCAGGCTGGAGCGGGTCACCGGGGACGTCGTCCTGCGCGAGTCGATGTACGACCCGGTCGCCGATCTGCCCGTACGCAGACTGGTGGGGATCACCTTCGGCGAGAAGACCTCCGCCCAGCGGGGCAGGGTCGCCGAACGCGTCAGCGCGCAGGCACTGCTGCCGTACATCCACCAGCGCTACGACGATCCGCTGCAGATCCTCGACGGTCCGCCCGAGGGGAGCGTCTGATGGAACTGCGCGCGGGGCAGGTCGCCGTCGTCACCGGCGCGGCGAGCGGCATCGGGCTCGCGATGGCCCGCCGGTTCGCGGCGGACGGCCTGACGGTGGTCCTCGCCGACGTGGAGGAGGCCGCGCTGGAGAAGGCGGCCGGGGAGCTGCGCGAGGACGGTGCCGACGTCCACGCGCGCGTGGTGGACGTCTCGGAGCGCTCCGAGGTCCTCGCGCTGGCCGAGGACGTGTACGCCACCTGCGGCGCGGTGCACGTCCTGTGCAACAACGCCGGTGTCGGCTCCGGCGCCGAGGGCCGGATGTGGGAGCACGACCCGAACGACTGGAAGTGGGCCTTCGCCGTCAACGTGTGGGGCGTCTTCCACGGAGTCCAGGCGTTCGTGCCCCGGATGCTCGCCGGCGGTGAGCCGGGCCACGTCGTCAACACCTCGTCCGGCGACGGCGGGATCGCCCCGCTGCCCACCGCCTCCGTGTACGCCGTCACCAAGGCGGCCGTGGTGACGCTGACCGAGTCGCTGTACGCGCACCTGAAGGCGGAGCACGCGCGCGTGGGCGCCTCCGTGCTGTTCCCCGGGCCGCACATGCTCCGCACGGGCCTGTGGGAGTCGCACCGCAACCGGCCCGAGCGGTACGCGAAGGAGCGGCCCCGCAGGACCCCGTACCGCAGCCTCGCCCAGTGGGAGGCCGCGATGAACGAGGCGGGCCACGAGGTGCGGTTCACCCCCGTCGAGGAGGTCGCCGACCTCGTCGCCGAGGGGATCCGCGCGGGCCGCTTCTGGCTGCTGCCCGAGAGCGAGCACAGCGACCGGCAGATCCGGGCCCGGTCGCGGTCGATGCTCGAGCGGGCCGATCCGTCGTACCTGGAAAGTTTCATCCTCGACTGAGGGGGCGCGGTGACCGAACAGGACCCGTATCTGATCATCTCCTCCGACTGCCACGCCGGGCTTCCCACCGAGGAGTACCGGCCCTATCTGGACGCCCGGTTCCACCGGGAGTTCGACGAGTTCCTCGCGGGCCAGGGCCGGCGCCGCGAGGAGATGAACCGCCTCGGCATCCGCAACGAGGCGTTCGCGGACAAGTGGTTCCAGGACAACGAGGAGGGCCTGCGCGGCGGCTGGGACACCGCGCAGCGCCTCAAGGAACTGGACGGCGACGGGGTGGCGGCCGAGGTCGTCTTCCCCGACGCGGACGCCGTGGACAGCCGCACCGCGGCCCCGTTCGGCGTGGGCCTCGGCCTCTCCGGCGACCAGGACCCGCAGCTCGGCATGGCGGGCGCGCGGGCCCACAACCGCTGGCTCGCCGACTTCGTCTCCGAGCACCCCGAACGGCACTGCGGGGTCGCCCTGCTGCCCGTCACCGGGGAGACCGGCGAGGTCGTCGCCGAGGTCCACCGCGCCAAGGAGTCGGGCCTCGGCGCGCTGATGATCCCCTCCATGTGGGTCGACAAGGAGCCCTACCACGACCGTCGCTACGACCCCGTGTGGGCGGCGGCCGCCGAGTGCGCGATGCCCGTCCTCACCCACTCCGGCGCGGCCCCGCGCCAGGAATACGGCGACCACCTGGGCATCTACGTCTCCGAGGTGACCTGGTGGCCCGCGCGGCCGCTGTGGTTCCTGCTCTGGTCGGGGGTCTTCGAGCGGCACCCCGGACTCCGGTTCGGCGTCGCGGAGTCGGGCTGCTGGTGGCTGCCCAACCTGCTGTGGTTCATGGACCGGCTCTACCTCGGCGCGCACGGCGGTAAGAAGCTGTCGCCCTTCGCGGAGCTGAAGCGGCCCCCGCACGAGTACCTGGACCGGCAGGTGTTCGTCTGCGCCACCAACACCAAGCGCCGTGAACTCGCCCAGCGTTATGAGATCGGCGTCGACAACATCCTCTGGGGCAGCGACTTCCCGCACCCCGAGGGCACCTGGCCCGACACCCGGACGTGGCTGGCGAGGACCTTCCACGACATCCCGGTCGCCGAGACCCGCCGCATGCTCGGTCTCGCGGCGGCCGAGGTGTTCGGCTTCGACGTCGGCGCGCTCGCCCCGGTCGCTCGGAGGATCGGACCCACCCCGGCCGAACTGGGCCAGGACGAGGACCAGTCGGCGGTCGAGGCGTCCTGGGCGCGCTCGCGCGAGGTGGGCCGCCACTGGCTGACGGACCACGACTTCCCCGTGCTGGGGGTGAGCCCGTGACCGCCGGGCACCGCGTGGGTGCCGAGGACGGCACGGGTGCCGAGGAGCGCTACACCGTCATCTCCGCCGACTGCCACGCGGGCGCCGACCTCCTCGACTACAAGCCCTACCTGGAGCGCCGGTACCACGACGACTTCGACGCCTGGGCGGCCGGCTACGTCAACCCGTACGAGGACCTGCTCGCCGACACCGCCGACCGGAACTGGAACTCCGCGCGGCGTCTCGCGGAGCTGGAGGCGGACGGCATCGTCGCGGAGGTGCTCTTCCCGAACACCATCCCGCCGTTCTTCCCGTCGGCCTCCCTCATGGCACCGGCCCCGACGGCGGCGGAGTTCGAGCGCCGCTGGGCGGGGCTGCGGGCCCACAACCGCTGGCTCGCCGACTTCTGCGCGGCGGCGCCCGGCCGGCGCGCGGGTGTCTTCCAGATCCTCCTGAACGACGTCGACGCGGCGGTCGAGGAGATCCACCGGTCGACGGACGCCGGACTCAAGGGCGGGCTGCTGCTGCCCGGCACACCCCCCGGTTCGGGCCTGCCCGAGCTGTACTCACGGGCGTACGACCCGATCTGGGCGGCCTGCGCCGAACTGGGCGTCCCGGTGAACCACCACGCGGGCTCCGCCTCGCCGCCGCTCGGGGACGAACCGGCGGCCCGCGCGGTCTTCATGGTGGAGACGACCTGGTTCTCGCACCGGGCGCTGTGGCACCTCGTGTTCGGCGGCGCGTTCCGCCGGCACCCCGGTCTGAGGCTGGTGCTCACCGAGCAGGGCTCGGGCTGGATCCCCGGGGTGCTCGACATGCTGGACTACTACCACGGTCGGCTGGTCGCGGCGGCGGGCAGGGCGTCGACGGCCGAGTCGAAGTTCGGCGCCGGGCTGGCCGCGGCGATGGGCGACCGCCCCTCCGAGGTCTGGCGCGAGAACTGCTTCGTCGGGGCCAGTTTCATGCGCCCCCACGAGGTGCCGCTGCGCGACCGCATCGGCCTCGACAAGATCATGTGGGGCAGCGACTACCCGCACGACGAAGGCACCCACCCCTACACCCGCGAGGGGCTGCGCTTCGCCTACGCGGGCCTGCCGCGCGAGGAGGTCGCCGCCATGACCGGCGGCAACGCGGCCCGTGTCTACGGCTTCGACCTCGCGTACCTCGACGAGATCGCCGCCAAGACCGGTCCCACGGTGGCCGAGATCGCCGAACCGCTGGACACCCCGCCCGCCGACGCGACGAGCCCGGTGTTCGCGAGAGGAGGCTCGGTGCGCGTGTGGTGAACCCGGGGTCCCCGCGGGAGCGGCGGCCCCCGGGCCGGTGCGCCCGCGGCGGCACCCCGGGCGCGATCCTCCCCGGGCGACGGGACCGACGCACGGCGAGGCCCGCGGCGACACCCTCGGCTCGCGGCTGAACCGGCCGCGGGCCGCCGTCCTGGGCGCCGACGACGCCATCGTCCCCACCGGGGCCTCGTCGTCGGCGCGGCCGGCGCCTCCGTGGAACTCGGCGCCGGGGCCCTGCCCCGGGGCGGTGGGCGGGTGAGCGTACGGCGGGGCGGGTGACGGTACGGACGGCGGGCGCTCCTGCGGCCGGACGCGCGGCGCTTCTCGGCGGAGGACGGCGGGAAGCAGGTGCGTACCCCCGGTAATACTCATGGGTGACAGCCTCTGTACGCGGCCGACCAGCGCATCTACGGTTCACCCATGCCGAACCTGCCCGACGTCGTGCTCTGGTCGATACCCGCCTTCGTCCTCCTCGCCGTGATCGAGATGGTGAGCGTCCGCGTCCATCCGGACGACGACGCCGCCGGGTACGAGACGAAGGACGCCGCGACGAGCCTCGGCATGGGGCTCGGCAGCCTGTTCTTCGACGCCCTGTGGAAGGTCCCGATCGTCGCGGTCTACTCGGCGGTCTACGAACTGACCCCGCTGCGGGTGCCGGTCCTGTGGTGGACGATCCCGGCGATGCTGCTCGCCCAGGACTTCTTCTACTACTGGTCCCACCGCGGCCACCACGTGATCCGCCTCCTGTGGGCCTGTCACGTCGTGCACCACTCCAGCAGGAAGTTCAACCTCACCACCGCGCTGCGCCAGCCCTGGACGGGCCTGACGTCGTGGCCCTTCTACCTCCCGATGATCGCCGTCGGGGTGCACCCGGCCGCGCTCGCGTTCTGCTCGTCGGTGAGCCTCGTCTACCAGTTCTGGATCCACACCGAGCGCATCGACAAGATGCCCCGCTGGTTCGAGTTCGCCCTCAACACCCCCTCCCACCACCGCGTCCACCACGCCTCCCAGGGCGGCTACCTGGACCGCAACTTCGGCGGCATCCTCATCGTCTGGGACCGGCTCTTCGGATCGTTCGTCGCGGAGACCGAACGGCCCGTCTACGGGCTCACCAAGAACATCTCCACGTACAACCCGCTGCGCGTGGCCACCCACGAGTACACCTCCATCGCCAGGGACCTGCGGGCGGCGGCGAACTGGCGCGAGCGCGCCGGACGGCTCCTCGGCGGGCCCGGCTGGCAGCCCGCGCCGCCGGTCGCGGTCCCGGCCACGGAGACCGCCGCGTGAACCCGCGTGCCGCGCGCGTCCTGCTCGTCTGTTTCGCCCTGACGGCGGCCGTCGACCTCCTCTCGCTGCTCGCCGGAGCCGATTCCGCGCACCGGATCGCCAAGGCGCTCCTGATGCCGCTCCTGGCGGCCCACGCCGGTGTGCGCGGAGCGCCCCGGCTGCTCCTGGCGGCCCTGCTCCTCGGCTGGTGCGGCGACCTGGCGCTGCTCTCCGACGCCGACCCCGCCTTCCTCGCCGGCATGGCCTCCTTCGCCGCGGGGCACGTGTGCTACCTCGTCCTCTTCCGCCGGACGGCACGCGCGCGGGACGCACGGCTCGTCCTCGCGTACGCCACGGCCCTCGCCGTCCTCGTCGTCCTGCTGTGGCCCGGCCTGCCGGCCGGCCTGCGCGTCCCCGTCGCCGGTTACAGCCTGCTGCTGACCGCGATGGCGTACGGGGCCACGCGCCTCGGGCCCGTCGCGGCGCTCGGCGGCATTCTCTTCATGCTCTCGGACACACTGATCGCCACCGGCGTCGCCGACTGGCCGCAGCTTCCGAAGGCGGCCTTCTGGATCATGCTCACGTACATCGCGGCCCAGTTCCTGCTGGTCCGAGGCGTGCTCGGCCCCCTCGCCGCGCGACGCGCGACCGTGACGGCGTACGGTGAGGTGCGCTCGACCACCCCCTGAGCGCACCTCACCCACGCTCCGCACGAGAAGGATCCTCGCCATGCGCGCCACCACCATCCACGCCCCGTACGACATGCGTGTGGAGGAGGTGCCGGAGCCCATGGTGCAGTTGCCCACCGACGCGATCGTGCGGGTGCTGCGGTCCTGCATCTGCGGCAGCGACCTGTGGGCGTACCGCGGCGAGGCGGCCCGGCAGCCGGGCCAGCGGATCGGGCACGAGTTCCTCGGCGTCGTCGAGGAGACGGGCGCCGCGGTGACCGGCGTCCGGCGCGGCGACCTGGTCGTGGCGCCCTTCATGTGGTCCGACGGCGTCTGCGAGTACTGCCGGGACGGGCTCACCACGTCGTGCGTGCACGGCGGCTTCTGGGGCTCCGTCGGCTACGACGGCGGCCAGGGCGAGGCCGTGCGCGTCCCCTTCGCCGACGGCACCCTCGTGCGGCTGCCCAAGGAGGCGGCCTCCGACGACCACCTGCTGTCCGCCCTGCTGACGCTCTCCGACGTCCTCGGCACCGGCCACCACGCGGCCCTCGGCGCCGGTGTCCGCAAGGGCTCGACCGTGGCCGTCGTGGGCGACGGGGCCGTCGGGCTGTGCGCCGTCCTCGCGGCCAAGCGGCTCGGCGCGGAGCGGATCATCGCGCTCGGCCGCCACCAGGTCCGCACCGACATCGCGCGCCGCTTCGGCGCCACGGACGTCGTCGCCGAGCGCGGCGAGGCGGCCGTCGAGGCCGTCCGCGAGCTCACCGGCGGTCAGGGCGCCCACTGCGTCGTTGAGGCGGTCGGCACCGAGCAGTCCATGAGCACGGCGGTCAACATCACCCGCGACGGCGGCGCCATCGGCTTCGTCGGAGTGCCCCACGGCAGCGGTACGGGCCTCGACCTGGGCGTCATGTTCGACCGGAACATCGCCCTGCGCGGCGGGGTCGCCCCGGTGCGCGCGTACATCCCCGAGCTGCTGCCCGACGTCCTGGACGGCACCATCGACCCGTCCCCGGTCTTCGACATGACCGTCGGCCTGGACGGCGTGCCCGAGGGCTACAAGGCGATGGACGAGCGCACCGCGCTGAAGGTCCTCGTCACCGGCTGACACCGGACCGGCCGGACGGCACCCACGGGGACGGCGGCTCCCGTCGTCCGGCCGACGGGGACGCCGTGAGCGGTGCCGGCACCGCGCCGACCGCACCCGGCACCACCGCTCCCGTGACGGCCGTGCGATGCCCCGCGGTCCCTGGGGGCCGGAACCGCGGGGCCGCCCGGCGCCCGGCCCTCGCGCGCGGGAG
>NZ_KZ626855.1 GCF_002911015.1 Streptomyces populi | reverse complement strand
GCCGAGCCGGTGATCCGCGCGGCAGGCCGCGCGGCGGCCGGGCGGCCCGGACCGCGGGCCGGCGGCCTGCCGCGCGGTCCTGCCGCGGGTCCGTGCCGTGCCGGGCGGCCCGGCGCGGTGGTGGACCGGTGGACCGCGGGATCAGGCGTCGCGGAGCATGAAACCGCGCTGTCCGGGACGGCGGTTGGGCACCATGCCGAGCTGGGCCAGCGTCTCGTCGGTGCTCGAGTAGGTCTCGCCGATCTTGTAGATCTTCCGGGCCTCCGCGCCGGTGGCGATGTCGCGGCCGAGCGCCTGGGAGATCTGCACCATCTGCTCGACCTGCTCGACGCTGGACATGCGCTCGCCCTTGCGCCGCCACAGGTTGTCCTCGTTGCCCACCCGGACGTGCACACCGAGCGCGATGCCGATCGCGTTCATGGGCGCCACGGCGCGCATGGAGCTCTCGATGGTGAGGACGGCGCCGTCGGGCACGCGACGGACGAACTCGATCAGGTCGGCGGGGTGGCGGCCCGCGAAACCGCCGCCGATCGCCACGTAGTTGAGGACCAGCGGGCCGGTGTAGACGCCGGACCGGATGAGCCGCTCCACGGTCTCGAGCTGGGCCAGGGTGGCGAGCTGGAAGTGCGGCTGGATACCGCTCTCGCCGAGGCGCTTGAGGTGCTCCAGGTAGAAGTCGGGACCGGCCTCCAGGTACATGTCCCGGTACGCCTTGTAGTAGTCGGGCTTGGCGATCGAGGTGCCCTCCAGATCGTCGTCGGTCATGATCTCGACGATGTTCATCTGGCTGGTGTTGATCGCGATGGTGACCTGGTCCGGCTTCGGGTCCAGGTCGGCGAGCATGTGACGGCTGTCGAAGTCGAGCCACTTGGCCTCGGAGCCCTCGCCCTCCGGGGCGAAGGAGATCGATCCGCCGATCTGCAGGACCATGTCCGGCACGGCCTCGCGCAGTCGGCCTATCAATTCGTTGAACATGGAAAGGCGCTTGGAGCCCTTGCCGTCGAGCTCACGCACGTGGATGTGGAGAACGGTGGCACCGGCGTTGTAGCAGTCGACGGCCGCCTGCACGTGCTCGTCCATCGTCAGGGGAAGGTCGTCGGCGTCGCCGGGAAGCCATTCGGGGCCGTAGGGGGCGGCCTGGATGACGAGTTTTTCCTGGTTCTCGGGGAAGAGCGAGTCGTCGTGGAAGTGCACGGTCCGTCTCCTTCGTCGGATCTTTGATCACTTGCCGGGGGCGTCGTCGCGTGCGGCGCGGGCCTCGGAGGTCCGGCGGGATCGATGCGGGGCACCGGTGACAGCGGGCGCGGGCCGGCCCGCTGCGATCGGCCGGTCCGGAGGGAGCCAGGGGGGAGTGGTTCGGCTCCCTCCGACGGCCGACCGCGTCTTCTGTGCGGTGGTGCAAAGGTAGGGCCGAGTCCAGGGACGTGTTTGTCGTCAGGGGACAGATGATTTGTCATTTGGGGACATCGGCGCTGCGGGACGCCGACGGGGGCGCCGGGGGGCAGGGGAACGGACCCCGCCCGTCCCTCCAGTCGCACAAGGGGAGTTGCTAGGAAGCCCTGCTTCCGCGCCACGCTCGCGGGCTGCATCCGAACTGCTCGCGGAACCACCGCGAGAACCCGCTCAGCGACGAGAACCCCAGGAGGTCGGAGATCTCCGTCAGCGGACGCCGGGGATTCGCGACGAACTGCTCCGCGAGGTGGCGGCGGGTGACGTTGAGGAGCGAGGAGAACGTCTCGCCCGACGCGGCCAGATGGCGGTGGACGGTACGCCGGTCGACGCCCAGGCTGCGCGCGACCTGCTCGATCGAACAGCGCCCCGTCGGCAGCAGGACCTCGATCAGTTCGCGCACCCGGTCCGCGGCGGTGGTGTCCTTCGGGACGGCGATCGCGTCGAAGTACTGGCGGGCGTACTCGCGCATCAGCGGGTCCGCCATGGCGTTGGGCGCGTCGAGGTCGTCGGCGTAGAAGACGATCCCGTCGATCTCGCGGTCGAACTCCACGATCGGCCCGAACGCGTCCTGGTGCGCCGAGGTGTCCGCCGGCGCGGAGTGCCGGAACCAGACGGACAGCGGCTGCCAGCGGGCGTGCAGGAAATCGCTCAGGATGCGGTGGTACGCGGCGACGGCCAGTTCCGTGGCCTGCCGGGACTCCATCGCCTCGCCGAGCCGCAGGTCCACCTTCAGCGTCGCCAGGCCGTCCCCCTCGGACAGCCGGGTGTGCAGTACCTCGTTGTACATGTACTGATGACGGATCAGCATCTCCAGCGCGCTGCGCACGTCCGGTTCCTCGCGGACGACCAGGCTGATGGGGCCGAGCGTGGAGAAGCGGCGGAACTCCGCCAGCAGCACCCCGAAGTCCTCGTGACCGGACTCGGCCGCCGACAGTTCCAGCACCTGCACGGCCGCCGTGCCCGAGATCCACCGGTCCTGGACGGTGAGGGCGGCGGTGTCGAGGCCCACCCGCTTCAGCAGTTCCTGAGGGTCGACCCCGAGGGAGCGGCACAGCTCGACGTAGCCGCTCAGGGCGGCGGTGCGGACCAGAGGTCTCATGGGCACGCTCCAGGGATGTCCCGAAAAGCCAAGTCTCCTGTCCCGCCATGACAAGCGCGGCGGTGGTCGAGGAACCTAGCATGACGCCGTTCACCGGCCGGGCCCGATCGGGGTGACCGCTCCCCGGCAGGTGAACGCGCGACGGATTGGAGGCGAACATGACAGGAACGACGGACGCGGACCGGGCGCCGCGGACGCCCGCGCCCCGCTCGGACACGGACCGGACATCGTCCCCGCCCACGCCCTGCTCGGGCCCCTCGGTGTGGAAGGGGCGCGAGCTCACGCGCCCGGAGGAGTGGCTGCTGCGCCTGTCGGAGGACCGGCTCGCCGAGATCGACTCCGCCCTGCGCGAGGCACGCAGGCGCGACCTCACCCTGCTGAGGCTGGCAGCCGCCGACTTCCCGCTCCCCGGTCTCGCCGCCGACCTGGCGCGCCTCTCCGGTGTCCTCGAGCACGGACGGGGGTTCGCGATCGTCCGGGGCATCCCGGTCGAGCGGCTCGGCGAGACGGCCGCGAGCACCGTCTTCTGGGGGATCGGCCGGCACCTGGGGCACCCGGTGCCGCAGAACGCCGACGGACTCGTCCTCGGCCATGTCCGGGACACCGGCCGGGGCCTGGACGACCCCGCCGCGCGCGGCTACCAGACCCGGGACGCGCTGCCCTTCCACACCGACCCCACCGATCTCCTCGCCGTGCTGCCGCTGCGCGAGCCCCGCACCGGCGGACACCTCTCCCTGGTCAGCTCGGCCGCGGTCCACAACGCGGTCCTCGACCTGCGCCCCGATCTCGCGGGGCGCCTGTACCGCACGTACCACTTCGACCGCCGCGGCGAACACGCCCCCGGCGAGCCGCCCTGCACGAGCGCCCCGCTGGTCTCCCGCCCCGACGGTCTCGCCGGCGCGCCGAGCATGCGGTACAACCGGTGCTATCTCGAATCCGCCCAGCGCTTCCCCGAGGTGCCCCGCCTCGAAGCGGCGGACCGGGAACTCTTCGACCTCATCGACTCCGTGGCCGCCTCCCCGGAGTACCGGCTCGACCTCGACCTCCGGATCGGGGACCTGCTGCTGATCAACACCCACCGGGTGATGCACGCCCGCTCGGCGTTCGAGGACCACCGTCCGCCGGAACCCGGGCGCCACCTGCTGCGTCTGTGGCTGGCCTCACCCCGGGGGACCGGTAGCCAGGACGCACCCCCCTGGGTCACGCTTCGCGATGTGATCCGACCGCGCGCCACCGCCGCGCCCCGCGCGACGAACTCAAGGAGATACCCGGCATGACCGACCTCGTCACCCTTCTGGCCGCCACCGCCTCGGCCCACGGCGAGCGCGTCGCCGTCCGCCACGACGACAGCACGCTCACCTACGCCGAACTCGACGACGCCAGCGCACGGGTGGCCGCGCTGCTGCGGGACCGCGGCGTCGCGCCGGGCGACCGCGTCGCGCTGACCATGCCCAACGTCCCGCTGTTCCCGGTCCTCTACTACGGCATCCTGCGGGCCGGCGGTGTCGTCGTCCCGATGAACCCGCTGCTCAAGGCCCGTGAGGTCGCCTTCACCCTGCGCGACTGCGGAGCGCGCGCCGCACTGGTCTTCCCGCTGTTCGCCGACGAGGTGACGAAGGCCGCCGCCGAGACGGGCACCGACTGCCTGGTGACCGACCCCGAGACCTTCGACGCCCTGCTGCGCGGCCACGAACCCCTGCGCGACACCCCGGACCGGGCCGAGGACGACGCCGCCCTGATCCTCTACACCTCCGGCACCACCGGAACGCCCAAGGGCGCCGAACTGTCCCACCGGAACCTGGCCCTCAACACCCTCACCACGGCCGAGACCCTCCTCCAGGTCGGGCCGGAGGACGTCCTCTTCGGCGGCCTGCCCCTCTTCCACGCCTTCGGCCAGACCTGCGCGCTCAACGTGGCCGTCGCCGCCGGCGCCACGCTGACCCTGCTGCCCCGGTTCGACCCGCGCGCCGCCCTGGAGGTCGTCGCCCGGGACGAGGTCACCGTCTTCCTCGGCGTCCCGACCATGTACGCGGCGCTGCTGCACGCCGACCTTCCCGAGGGCTTCGACGCCGGCCGGCTGCGCCTGGCCGTCTCGGGCGGGGCCGCGCTCCCGGTCGAGGTCCTGCACGGGTTCGAGCGGCGCTTCGGCGCCGCCGTGCTGGAGGGTTACGGGCTGTCCGAGACGTCACCGGTCGCCGCGTTCAACCACCCGGACCGTCCGCGCAAGGCCGGCTCGATCGGCGTGCCCATCCGCGGGGTCGAGATGCGGCTCGTCGCCGAGGACGGCGGCGCGGTCGCGCCCGGAGAGGTCGGCGAGATCGCCATCCGCGGCGAGAACATCATGACCGGGTACTGGAACCGCCCCGACGCCACCGCGGAGGCGATCCGCGACGGATGGTTCCACAGCGGAGACCTGGCCCGCGTCGACGAGGACGGTTTCTACTTCATCGTCGACCGCAAGAAGGACATGATCATCCGCGGCGGCTACAACGTCTACCCGCGCGAGATCGAGGAGGTGCTGTACGAGCACCCCGCCGTGGCCGAGGCCGCCGTCGTGGGGGTGCCGCACCCCCTGCACGGTGAGGAGGTCGCGGCCGTGGTCACGCTCAGGCCCGGCGCCGAGGCCACGGCCGAGGAGATCCGCGCCCACGCCAAGGAGCGGGTCGCGGCGTACAAGTACCCCCGTGTCGTCGAGATCGCGGCCGAGCTGCCCAAGGGACCCACGGGCAAGATCCTCAAGCGCGAGATCGTGGTCGACGGCGCGTGAACCGCTGAGGGGGCGGGCCTCCGGGACGGCGGCGGCGACCCCGCCGCCGTCACCGCTCCCCGCCGCCCCGCCCCCTCTGCCGCGGCCCCGCGAGGATCAGGCTCTCGACGCTCTCGTACGCCCCGCGCTCCCGTTCCGCCGCGCGGCGGCCGGACAGCATGCTGCCGAGCCAGCCGAGGACGAAGCCCAGCGGGATGGACACCAGTCCCGTGGTGGTGAACGGGAACCAGTTGAAGTCGGCGGCGGGGAAGGCGGACGTCGGGGAGCCGGACACCAGTCGGGTGCCGGGCATCAGGACCAGGACGGCGAGGGTGCCGCCGATGAGCGTGCTCAGCAGACCGGCCCGGGTGTAGCGGCGCCAGAAGAGGCTGTAGACCAGGGCCGGGGCGATCGCCGAGGCGCCCACGCAGAAGGACAGGGTGGCCAGCGGCTGGAGGCTCCGGTCCTGGACGAGGACCGCGAGGGCGATCACGGGCGCGCCGACGACCAGGGCCGAGCCGCGGGCGAAGGCCGTCTCGCGCTGGGACGACATGGCGGTGCCGCGGTCCGCGAAGACGTCGTGGGCCAGCGAGTTGGCGCAGGCGAGGGTCATCCCGGCGACCGAGGCGAGCAGGGTGAGGAAGATCGCCGTGGTGACCGTGGTGAACACGAGGGTCTCCGCCCGGGACACCACCGGACCGAACGCGGCCCGTGAGCCCAGGAGGTAGGCGGTGTGCCCGCGCGGATCGGCGGCGGTGACGCCCGCCCGGCCGAGCATCGCCGTGGCGCCGACGGCGACGACGCCCGCCACGAGCATGAACAACGCCACCGAGGACACCGCCCAGGACATCGAACGCCGCACCTGGCGCGCGCTGTTCGCGGTGAACATCCGCATCGTCACATGCGGCAGACAGGCACCGCCGAACACGATGGCGAACTGTGTACTGATCATGTCGAGCCGGGGATGCGGGCCACCGGCGAACTGGAGCCCGCCGTGCAGGAACGCGTCCGGCGCGCCACTGCGCCGCGCGGCCGTGGTGAACAGCTCACCGGGGTTCCAGTGGAACCGGCTGAGGATCAGCACCGAGACGGCGATCCCGGAACCGAGGAGCACGACCATCTTCAGGAGCTGGATCAACGCGGTGCCCCGCATGCCGCCGATGGCCGCGTACGTGATCATCAGGGCGCCGACCCCCACGATGCAGCCCGTCTTCATGGAGCCGTCCGTGAAGCCGAGGATGAACGCCAGCAGCTGCCCCGTACTGGCGAGTTGGACGAGCATCATCGGTACGAGAGCGGTGATCGTGACGGCGCACCCGGTGATCCGTACGGCACGTCCGGGCATCCTGCGGGCCAGTACGTCGCCCATGGTGAACTCGCCCGTGTTCCGCAGGGGTTCGGCCAGCAGGAACATCAGCACCAGCAGGGACAGCAGGGTGCTGAGAGCCAGGACGACACCGTCGAAACCGCACAGGGCGATCACGCCGCCGATGGTCAGCACGGTCGCGGCGGAGATGTAGTCGCCGGCGATGGCGAGTCCGTTGCGCAGCGGGGAGAGCGAGCGGTAGCCGGTGTAGAACTCGGCGAGATCGTCACTGTCGGGGCCGGTCAGCACGCACAGCAGCAGGGTGACCGTGACGGCGATGGAGAAGGCGACGAGGGACCAGGACTCGGTGGAGCCGGCGAAGCCGTTCACCGCTCACGCTCCTGCTCGCCGCCGGCCCAGGGGACACTGCGGTTCACGCGGCGGGCGAGGGGGTCGACATAGCGGCGGGCGGTGCGCTCGTAGACGAGTACGGCGAGCCAGGTGGCGGGGATCTGGGAGAGGGCGATCACCAGGCCCGCCGAGAGGCCTCCGGTGACGGGACGGTCCATCAGGTCGGGACGGCCGGCGCACAGGCCGAGGAAGAGGGTGAAGCAGCCGAGCACCGCGAAGGTGGTCACGCGCCGCTGACGGCGGTAGGCGCGGCGCAGGATGCGCAGATCACGGTGGTGCCCGGTCCGGGCGCGGGGCGATGCCCCGCCGCGTAAGGGTTCCGCCGCGGCGGGGTCCGGGACGTGGTCGGCGAAGGAGTTGTGGTGTCCCCGCGGCGGTCGCGCGGGCCGTGGGTCGGAGCTGTCGTACGACATGCCGGTCTCCTGATGGGTGCGGGCCCGGCGTGCACGGACCGCGGGACGGTGGGGGAACGGCTCGGGTCCTCGCACGCTATTCGGCTCGTCGGTCCGTGCGAAGGGCTTTCCTTCAACTACCTGGTCGGAACGTGTCCACGCCCCTGACCTCGTCTGTTGTCGGAGAAACCGCTGTTGCGCCCGGGCTCGGAGTGAGGACTGAGGTGTGGGTGGGGCGGGCGTGCGGTGCGCGCGGATCCATGGCGGTCCCACCGTGGGGCGGGGCGCCCGGGGCGTGCGCGTCGGTCGACGAGGCGGTCCGGGAAGGAGGTCCGGGAGGAGGTCCGGCGGGGGTGTCCGGTACGGGACCCGCGGGATGCGGGATGCGGGATGCGGGATGCGGGGTGCGGGATGCGGGGTGCGGGGGCCCGTGCGGGCTCAGGGCGAGTCGCCCAGTTCGTTCAGCGGTGTTCCGTGCGCCCAGCGCCGCAGGCACGAGCCGTCGATCAGGCGGACACCGCCCTGGCGCCGCGCCCACTGCACGTCACGCCGGGTGAAGGCCCCGCGGTGCACCACGAGACGGAGCGGCGGGCCGGGTCCGCCCGGACGTCCCGGACGCGAGGGGACGTCCTCGTCGGGCAGCGGCTCGGCCACGGGCCGGAAGGCGACCTCCAGCCGCCGCCCGTGACCGTCCCGCGCGCGGACGCGGACGCGGGCCTCGCTCCTGCGGGGAGGGAGCACGCGCCAGCCGTCCCGGCGCAGCATCCGGGAGACGGCCAGGGCCAGTCCTTGCGTGTCCAGCTCCGCGAGTTCCTCGGGCGTGTAGAAGCCGAGGCGCCGGCGGGCCGGCGGACGGCTCCGCCGCACCGCGACGGAGCCGGTGAGGGCCAGGGCGGCCAGAGCGCCGAGGGGGACGCCGATACCGGCCACGCGGTAACCGACGGCGAGGCCGGCGACGACCGCGCAGAGGACGACGGCGACCGCCGCGAGGGCGGGCAGCACTTCACCGAGTGCGGGTCCGCAGGCCCCTTCCGCGCGTGACCGGCGGACGGCCGACCGCCGCCGCGCGCGTCCTGACAGGTGTTTTCCCGGTGTCCGCCCCCGCCAACTCACTCGGGCCAGCTCCCCCCAACCCCCACACGCTTCGGCGTGTTCGGGTAGGGCTACCCCTCGCGGCGGGGCCGGTCTCCTGGTGTACGGGATCCGGCCACGAATCCGGCCGAACTCTTTCGGGGCCCCGCGACGTGCGGGGCCCGATCGGCTTCGGTGGCCGCGGGGTCCCATGCGGCGGACCGCCGGGCGGGGGCGGTGGGCGCGTCACCCGCCGCCCCCGCCGGCACGTCTCCGCGGGAGGGCCCCGCCACCGGCCGTCGGACGGCTCAGACGGTGCCGCTCTTGGAGACGACGATCTTCTTGGAGGTGGCGCCGGAACCGCTGCCGAGCGCCTCGATCGCCTTCACGACGTCCATGCCCTCGACGACCTCGCCGAAGACGACGTGCTTGCCGTCCAGCCAGCCGGTGACGACGGTGGTGATGAAGAACTGCGAGCCGTTGGTGTTCGGGCCCGCGTTGGCCATCGACAGCAGACCCGGCTTGGTGTGCTTGAGCTTGAAGTTCTCGTCGGCGAACTTCTCACCGTAGATGCTCTTGCCGCCCGTGCCGTTCTGGCGCGTGAAGTCGCCGCCCTGGAGCATGAACTCCGGGATGACGCGATGGAACGGCGAGCCCTCGTAACCGAAACCGTGCTGGCCGGTGGCGAGCTCACGGAAGTTCTGCGCGGTCTTCGGGACGACGTCGTCGTAGAGCTTGAACTCGATGCGGCCCAGCGGCTTGCCGTCGGCGGTGACCTCGAAGAATACGTTCTGGCTCATTGCTCTGCTCCTCATGGATGCGAAGGTTCGCCACCGAGCATAGAGAAGCCGGAGCGGTGGGCGCGTGACCGGGGGTGATCATTCGGCACATGGTCCGGGCGGGCGGGACGACGGGCCGCCGGTGGCACGCGTCCCGGAAACCGCGCGGGACACGGCGGCCCCCGGTGAGCCCGACGGAGTTCGCGACCGCACACGGGAGCGAACCCGGGAAGGCCCCGGCCCCCGGCGTGACACGGGTCGGGGGCCGAAGGGCGCGCCGTCGGCCACCGGCGTGGCCGACGTGCCGGTCTATTCCACTTTCGCCCAGTCGAGCGTGCGCTCCACCGCCTTCTTCCAGTCCGCGTACCCCTGCTGACGCCGGTCCTCGGACCACTCGGGCTCCCAGCGCCTGGACTCCTGCCAGTGGGTGCGCAGTTCGTCGGTGTCCTGCCAGAAGCCGGTGGCCAGGCCCGCCGCGTACGAGGCGCCGAGCGCGGTCGTCTCGGCGACCACGGGACGGCTGACGGGTACGCCGAGGACGTCGGCCTGGATCTGCATGCACAGGTCGTTGGCGGTCACGCCGCCGTCGACCTTGAGCACGTCGAGATGGACTCCGGAGTCCTGCTCCATCGCCTCGACGACGTCGCGGCTCTGGTAGCAGATCGCCTCCAGCGTCGCCCGGGCCAGGTGGGCGTTGCTGTTGTACCTGGCGAGTCCGACGATCGCGCCGCGGGCGTCGGAGCGCCAGTAGGGGGCGAACAGGCCCGAGAACGCCGGGACGAAGTACATCCCGCCGTTGTCCTCCACGGTGCGGGCCAGCGTCTCGCTCTCGGCCGCGTCCTTGATGACCTTCATCTGGTCGCGCAGCCACTGCACCGCGGATCCGGTGACCGCGATGGAGCCCTCCAGTGCGTAGACGGCGGGATCGCCGCCGAACCGGTAGGCCACGGTGGTCAGCAGCCCGTGCTGCGAACGGACCAGCTCCGTACCGGTGTTGAGGACCAGGAAGTTGCCGGTGCCGTACGTGTTCTTGGCCTCGCCGGGCGCGTAGCAGACCTGCCCGACGGTGGCCGCCTGCTGGTCGCCGAGCACCCCGGTGACGGGGATGGGGGCGCGCAGCGGCCTGGAGGTGCGCGCCGTGCCGTACGCCTCGCGGTCGGACGAGGGGTTGATGCTGGGCAGCATGGCCCTCGGCACACCGAAGAAGCCCAGCAGTTCGTCGTCCCAGTCGAGGGTCTCGAGGTCCATCAGCATGGTGCGGCTGGCGTTGGTCACGTCGGTGGCGTGGATGCCGCCGTCGGGGCCGCCGGTCAGGTTCCACAGGACCCAGGCGTCCGTGTTGCCGAACAGGGCGTGCCCCTGCTCCGCCGCCTCGCGGACCCCGTCGACGTTCTCCAGGATCCACTGGATCTTGCCGCCGGAGAAGTAGGTCGCGGGTGGCAGCCCGGCCTTGCGGCGGATGACGTCGCCCTGGCCGGAACGCTCCAGGGCCGCGGCGATGGAGTCGGTCCGGGTGTCCTGCCAGACGATGGCGTTGTAGTAGGGACGGCCGTTGCGCGGGTCCCACACGACGGTGGTCTCCCGCTGGTTGGTGATCCCGATCGCCGCCAGGTCCTCGGCGGCCAGGTTCTTGTGCCGCAGGGCGTTCTGGATCACCGAGTTGGTGCGCTCCCAGATCTCCACCGGGTCGTGCTCGACCCACCCGGAGCGAGGGAGGATCTGGGCGTGTTCCAGTTGGTGCTTCGCCACCTCGTTGCCCGCGTGGTCGAAGATCATGAATCGGGTGCTGGTGGTTCCCTGGTCCACCGCGCCCACGAAGTCAGCCATGAGTTGCCGCCTCTGCCGGGGGTGTCAGTCCTTGGGGACCGGGATGCGTCCCGCGGGCTCGGGTTCCGCCGTCGGCAGGAACCGGCCGACGAAGAGCTTGTACGCGCCTGCGCCGAGCACACCGCCGATCAGCGGACCGATGATCGGCACCCAGAAGTAGAAGTTGCCGTACTGATCTCGCCATGCCCCTCCGTATCCCGTGAGGAAGCTGGCCAGCCGCGGTCCGAAGTCGCGCGCCGGGTTGATCGCGTAGCCCGCGAGGGTGCCCCACGCCATGCCGATGCCCACGACCAGCAGGCCGATGATGAACGGGCCCAGGTTCGCGCCGGGCGGGGTGTTGAGCAGGTCCGTGACGGCCAGGATCACCAGCAGCAGGATCGCGGTGCCGATGATCTGGTCGCGGAACGCGCCCCACTCGTGGACCGGCAGGTTCGGGTTGCCGTTGGCGGGCAACGTGGAGAACACGCCCTGGGTCTTGATGGTGTGGCCGGGGTCGGCCTTCGCCAGGGCCTCCGTGTAGTTCCACCGCACGATCAGGGCCGCCACGAAGGCGCCGATGGTCTGGGCCACCACGTAGGGCGCCACCTTGCGCCACGGGAAGCCTTTGAACGTGGCCAGCGCGAGGGTGACCGCCGGGTTGAGGTGCGCGCCGCTCAGCCGTGCCGCGACGTAGACACCCATCGTGACGCCGATGCCCCAGGCCCACGCGATGCTGTCGTGGTTCCCGAGGCCGCCCGGGGGTGTTGTGAGTGCGCCGCCGGCGACCACCTGGGCCACCACGCCGCAACCGAAGAGGATGAGGATCATCGTGCCGAGGAACTCGGCGGACACTTCGCCGATCAGCCCCGACTTCTTGAACCGCTCAGTCATGGAAGCCCGCTTCCCGCCGGTGCAGGACCGGCCGTTGACCGCCGCCCGCGCCCTCCTCGTATCAGAATAGGATGATCAAGGGCGAAGTGCATTAAAAATAAACAAGTCTCTTCAAATGCTCCATACTCGGACAAAGACGGGAAACGGAGAGGTGTGGAAGGGTTCCCGAGAACTCGTGCCGAAAACTTACCGAGGCTTATCCTTGTCCGTACCTTTTGTCGCCTGTCGGAGAAGGTGAGTTCCGATGGCCACACGCTTCAGCGCCCGGCGCCTGCTCGCCGGTGCGGCCGCGACGGGCCTGCTGGCCTCGGGGGCCGCCCTGGGGGCGTCCGGCGCCGCCGCCGCGACCTCCACGCCCTCGCCCACGCCTTCCGCGACGGCCCCGGCCCATCACGGTCACCACGACCGCTGCGCGTGGGTGAAGGGGCACTGGGAGAAGAGGTGGGTGCCCGGACACTGGGTCAAGAAGTGGGTCCACCAGGATTCCTGGCGTCACGGTCACCACCACCACGGCTGGGTGGTGAAGTGGGTCTACGTCCCCGGCCACTGGGACCACGTCTGGGTCAAGGGCCACTGGGACTGTCGGCACCACCACGGCGGCTGAGCGCGCCGGAAACGTGGTGGAGCGGGGACGATCCCGCCCGTTAGGCTCGCCCGATGACCACACGCACTTTCCGCATCACCGTTCGCGGTGTCTTCGACGGGCTCAGCGCCGACCAGCGCGACGGACTTCTGGCGCGCGCGCCGGAACACGACGTCCTGCGGGCGGCCTTCACCCCCGAGGGGCACCTCAGCTACGACGTGGCCGCCCGCCCGGCCTTCACCTTCCGCTTCCTGGACTCGGGGGAGGCGGAGGAGGACGTCCTGGAGGCGGTCGAGCGCGCCGAGGCCGCGGCGACGGCCTGGCTCGCCGAGCGCGGCTACGGCTTCAAGAGGCTCAAGTCGCAGGCCGAGGATCTTTCCCAGGCCCCCCTCGGCAAACGGCAGCGACGGGCCGCCGCGCAGAACACCCCCTGATCCTCCGTGCTCCGGGAGGGCTTGCGCTCCGGATATGCTTGAGTAGTCAAGGAGATGTCAATGAGCGAAGGGCTGGACGCGGTACTGCGTCTGATGAGGGCGCAGGCCGCCCTGGTGAAGCGGTTCGACGCGAGCCTCGGCGGACTGCACGGAGTGAGCCTCGCCGACTTCACCGTGCTGCTGCGCCTGTCCCAGGCCCCGGGCGACCGCATGCGCCGGGTGGACCTGGCGGAGGCGCTGGGGCTGACCGCTTCCGGTGTCACCCGGGGGCTCGTGCCCCTGGAGCGCATCGGTCTGGTCGGGCGGGACACGGACGCCCGTGACGCGCGGGTGGCCTACGCGGCCCTGACGGAGACCGGCCGGGAACGACTGGCGGACATGCTCGTCACCGCCGGGCACGTCGCCGGCGAGGTCTTCGCCGAACCGGCGTGGACGGAGGAGGAGGTCACGCGACTCGCCGGCCTCCTCGGCCGACTCGGCGGCACCGGGTTCACCCGGCGCGGACCGGTCGGCCCCTGAGCCCGCACCCGCCCGCCGACCGGTCCGGCCCCGGACGGGGCGTCCCGAGGGACGCCCCGTCCGGCACCGGCGCCGCCGGGACGGCCACCGGGCCGGGCGCGGATCCGGGGCCGACGGAACCGTCCCGGGGGTGCGAAGAAGGGGACGGCGAGACGCATGTCCCGGGGCCGGGAAGGCGAGGCGCATGTCCCGGGGCCGGGACGGCGCTCCCTCGCCCCGCCTGCCCGCGAGGGCGCGCCCGAGCCCCGAAAACGACGCGCGCCGTGCGGGCCGCCTTCGGTACGGTCCGGCAATGGCGATCGACGATCAGGACGGCTACTTCGGCGAGCGTGTCGCTGCGGGCTACGACGAGTCGTCGGGGGAGATGTTCGAGCCGGGCGTCATCGGCACGACCGTCGACTTCCTCGCGGACCTGGCCGGAGGCGGCCGGGCGCTCGAACTGGGCATCGGCACGGGGCGCGTCGCGTTGCCCCTGGCGCGACGCGCGGTGCGGGTCCACGGCATCGACCTGTCACGGGCGATGGTCGCCCGGCTGCGCGCCAAGCCCGGCGGTGACGCGATCGGCGTCACGATCGGTGACTTCGCGACGACGAGGGTGGACGGGACGTTCTCCGTCGTCTACCTGCTCTACAACACGATCATGAATCTGACGACGCAGGCGGAGCAGGTGGCCTGTTTCCGCAACGCGGCGGCCCATCTGGAACCCGGGGGCTGCTTCGTCATCGAGGTCATGATCCCCGAACTGCGAAAGCTCCCGGCCGGGCAGAACGTCGTGCCCTTCCACGTGAGCCCGACACGCTGGGCCTTCGACACCTACGACGTCGCCACCCAGGCGACCAGCTCGAACTACGTCGAGGTCGTCGACGGCCGCGGCGAGTACAGGTCGATTCCCTTCCGGTACGTCTGGCCCTCCGAACTCGACCTGATGGCCCAGCTCGCCGGACTGCGGCTGCGCGAGCGGTGGGACGGATGGACGGGGGAGGCCTTCACGAGCGAGAGCGCCCGGCACGTCTCGGTCTGGGAGAAGCCCGCCGGCCGACCGTGATCGTTCGGACCTGGACCCCGGACCCCGGGCCCGCGGAGGCGGCGATCCCGTGAGCGCGGTGGTGGCGGGTGAGCACCGTGTTCCGGCCCGCCGCGGGACGGGGCGGAGGTCCTGTGACGTCTTGCCTGTCCGGGGACCTCGGCGCACGCTGGTGGCATGGGAGCTCGGGACGGGCCCACGCTGATCACCTCCGTTCAGCGGGCCTTCCGTCTGCTGGAGGCGGTGAGCGCGCACGAGAACGGCGCGCCCGCCAAACAGCTGGCACGCGAGACCGAGCTGCCGCTGGCCACCGCCTACCACCTGCTGCGGACCCTCGTCCACGACGGATACGTACGCAAGCTCGACGACGGCGGGTTCATCCTGGGCGACAAGATGCAGACGCTGCAGACCCAGGGCCGCGGACAGGCGCTGCTCAGCCGCGTCCGCCCCACGCTCGCCGCCCTGCGCGACGAGCTCGCCTCGGCCGCCTACCTCACCTTCTACGAGGAGGGCGAGATCAGGGTCGCCGAGATCGTCGACGGACCCAGGGCGCCCCGGGTCGACCTGTGGGTAGGGTTCGAGGACGCCGGACACGCCACCGCGCTGGGCAAGTCCGTGCTGCGGGAACTGGACGAGGAGTCCCGCAACGACTATCTCGCCCGGCACGCCCTCGCCGATCTCACTCCGCGGACGATCACGAGCCGGCGGCAGCTGCTGCGGAGCCTGGCCTCGTCGCCGATGGCCCCGGCCGTCACGGACCTGGAGGAGTACTCTCTCGGGACGGTCTGCGTCGCCGTACCCGTCTACAGCGGGGACACGTTGGGCTCGCTCGGCGTGTCGCTCCCGGCCGAGCGGCTGCCCCGGCTCGACGAGGTCCTGACCCGGCTGATCCCGACCGCGAACCGGGTGACCAGGAGCCTGTCGCTCACTATTTGAAATCCCCGCGCTTGTGGAGCTTGCTCCGAACGTCTTTCCTGAACCAATCGGACATTTCAGCGGATCAACCCAGGTGAGGACTACGCACGCGCATGAGTCGGGCCCGAGAGCACGGTAGCGAGCACTGGCACGGACGGACGTTCAGGAACCGAGCCGCGTGTTTCGGGGCTGCGGGTCGCAAGCACGCGTCCCGTCTCGCCCGCGGCACGTCGATACTCCCCTTTCTGTTCGTCGCCGCCGTCGTGCTCGTCGACCTGGCCGGCGGCGCGGGCATGATCTGGCTGCCGCTGCTGGCCGCCGGACCCGCGCTGGCGGCCACCACCAGCCGGCCGTGCGGGGTCCTGGGCGTCGGCTTCCTCGCCGCGGCGCTGAGCGCGGTACTCGGCATCCGGGACGGCGTTCCGGGCGGCGAACTCACGGCCGTCCTGTCCGCCCTGGGGGCCGTCACCCTGGCGAGCGCCCTGACCAGCGCGCTGCGCTGGCGCCGCGAGCGGGTCCTCGCGGCCGTCCGTTCGGTCGCGGAGGCGGCCCAGCACGCCCTCCTCGCGCCCATACCGGCGAACGTCGGACCCTTCCAGGTGGCCGTCCGCTACAGCGCCGCCGCCGCGGAGGCCCGGATCGGCGGGGACCTCTACGCGCTGGTGCCCACACCGTACGGCGTCAGGATGATCATCGGAGACGTCCGGGGAAAGGGGCTGCCGGCCGTGGGTACGGCCGCGCTCGTGCTCGGTGTCTTCCGCGAGGCCGCCTACGACGAGCCCGACCTCCTCGACGTCGTCGCCAGGATCGAGCGGAGTCTGGCCCGCAACCTGGGCCACGACGACTTCGTGACCGCCGTGGTCGCCGGGTACCCGGAGCCGGGCCGGCTGGAGGTCGTCAACTGCGGACACGCGCCCCCGCTGCACGTCCGCGCGTCCGGGAGCGTCGTGTCGGTCGACCCCGTGGACCCCGCCCCGCCCCTCGGGCTGCGGGCCCTGACGGGGGAGTCCCCGAGCCTACAGGTGCTGCCGCTGGCCGACGGCGACCAGCTCCTGCTGTACACCGACGGGGTCACCGAGGCCCGTGACCACGGCCGCGAGTTCTACGCGCTCGCCGAAGGGCTGGCCCGGCACGTCTCCGACGAGCCGGCGTCCACCCTCGCCGCGCTCGAAGCCGAACTGCAGGACCACGTGGGCGGCCGGCTGCACGACGACGCCGCGCTGCTCCTGCTCCGCAAACCGGCCGCCGCCGATCCGGCACCCGTGGCCGTCGCGGGTGGCGGATCCGTCGTCGTCCCCTCCCCGCCCCAGTCCCCCGCCGCGGGTGTGAGCTGCGGCAGGTGCCCGGGGTAGTCGCGCTCGGAGAAAGAGGGGCGGAGTCCGGCGTGCGACGGCGGGCGGGTCCCGCGGGCCGGCTCAGTGCCGGGCGAACTGGAGCCGGGTCGGCTGCACCGCGTCGGGGCGCAGCGCGATGCCGTCGACGGTCAGGCGTTCACCGTAGATGTCGGTGACCCTGATCGTGCCGCCGCATCCGCCGCCGTCCTCGGCGAGGAAGTAGTTGTAGTCGGTACGGGGCAACCGCCGCCATCCGCCCCCGGCGCGCAGTTCGAGCCGGGCCACCGGATTCCGGTGGCCGAGCACCTGGACCGCGCACCAGTATCGGCTGGACCCCGTCTTGTAGCGGAGTGCGAGCGTGCCGGAGTCGCCGGGGCTCAGCAGCTCCCAGGTGACCGGGATCCGCCCGGCCGCCGGGTCCGCGAGCCGGGCGAACGCCTGGGCGCTGAGGTCGAGCTGCCCGGGGGCGCAGCCCGCCGGGCATTCGTTGGTGATCCGGACGGTGACGGTCGCTCCGCCGGCCGCGCGCACCAGCACGTACGCCCCGCACGCCTTGGACACCTCGTAGTCGGTGTGGTTCATCGCCGCGGTCATGAGGTCGTCGCTCGGACCGTAGGAGCAGGAGCCGCCGTCGCCGGTCCCGGCGTCATAGGTGGTCGCCACTCCCCGGTAGCCGGTCCCCGGGCGGATCCGTCCCGCCAGTGAAGCGGTCGTGGTCGTGGTCCGGGAGGTGCGCGCCGCCGACGGCCGCGCCGGGGCGGCGGAGGGACGGGCCTTCGCGGTCGGAGCCGGGGAGACGTCCGGGCCCGGCGACCGTGTCGCGGCGGGGGACGCGGACGCGGCCGAGGCCGAGGACGCCCGGCCGGGAGCCGCGGTCACCCGCGGACCCGCGACCGCCGTGGCCGTGGTGTGCTCCGCGTCGGCCCGGTGGCCGGGCCGGAACACCACGGCCAGGCAGACCAGGGCGCCTGTCGTGACCAGTGCGGCCGGGACGAGGGCCCACGGCCCCGGCCGGTGTCCACGCCGCCGCGCGGCCTGCCTCGTTTCCTTCATGCGCATCCGTCCGGGAGATCGAGCCGTTCGTGTGCCCGTCAGTGGCCGCCGGGAGCGAAAAGGTTGCCGCCCGCTCTCCGCGGGCGCCGGACCGCACGGGATGCCGAGCCCCGCTTCGGGCACCGGCCGTACCCATGGGGACGGTGGCCGCCCCGCCCCGGGGTCAGTCGCTGTGGGGCGCCCGGGTGCCCGCCACGCCCCGCGCGCTCCTGGCGGGGTGGGGAAGGAGCGCCGCCGCGGTGAGTCCGAGCAGCCCGAGGACGGCGAGGGTGACCATGGCGGCGGCGTACGAGCGAGTGGTGAAGCCGGCCACGAGGATCGTGCCGGCGACGGCGGTGCCCAGCGAGGAGCCGAGGTTCGACACGCTGCGGGACAGGCCGGAGATCTCGCCCTGCCGGTCCTCGGTGAAGCTCGACTGGACGATGTTGACCGAGGGGGTCAGCATCACCCCGAGCCCCAGTCCGACCAGGAGGAGACCGGGCGCGAAGGCCCAGGCGCTGGAGAAGCTGTCGACCATCGCGACGAGGACGACGATGCCGGCGACGGTGACGTCGAAGCCCATGATGATCAGGGTGCGCTGCGGGCGGCGTTCGGCGAGACGCTGGGCGGCCAGGGAGGTCGTGAGCAGACCGAGGGTGGCGGCCGTGAAGATGACACCGGTCTCGATGGCGTCGTAGCCGCGTACCACCTGGAGGTAGGCGGCCACGGTGAACGAGGTGCCCATGAGCAGCAGCCACTGGATGTTCTGGGTGATGAGCCCCAGGTTGGAGGTGCGGTCACGGAACAGGCTGACGGACAGCAGCGGTTCCTCTCCCGCCGACTCGAGGGCGCGTACGTGGCGGAAGAACCACAGCAGGACCAGGGCGCCGAGGACGAGCAGACCGGCCATCAGCCATACGTCGTTGTCTGCGGCCAGGATGCCCATGACGACGAGGACCAGTCCCGCGGCCGACAGCACGGCCCCGACGGTGTCGAAGGACCGTCTCGGGTCCGCCGGCAGGGGGTCCTCGAGATGCCGGCTCAGCACGATGATGAGGGCGATGACCAGGGCCTGGAACACGAAGGCGGCCCGCCAGCTGATCCACGAGGTGATGAGTCCGCCGATCAGCGGACCGGCCGCGGCGCCGATCCCGCCGAGCGCCATGATGGCCCCGAAGGCCCGCGCGCGGGAGGTCATGTCCTCGAAGAGCAGCGTCGTGAGGATGTAGACGGGCGGGATCAGCAGGGCCGTTCCGATGCCCTCGAGGATCGAGTTGCCGAGGATGAGGACGCCGAGCCCGGGGGAGACGGCGCTCAGCAGGGCACCGACGCCGTACACCGTCAGACCGGCGAGGAAGCAGCGCTTGCGGCCGTATCGGTCCGTCAGTTTCCCGCCGGGAATCATCAGCGCGGCCATCACGAGCAGGAAGACCGTGATCGCGACCTGCACGCCCTGCACGGTGGTGTCGAGGTCCTCGCTGATGTCGTTGATCATCACGTTCATGTTGGAGCCGGCGAAGCTGCAGATGAACTGGGCGAGGGCGAGCGGGGCGAGCACGCGGCGCTGCGCCGCCGACGGCCGTTTCGCGGGGCCGGTTCCAGCCATCGTCATCCTTCAGGCCGCCGGACGTGTGGTGTGGGTGTCGGGCTTCTACGCTCATAGCGTGCGCCGGACGCCGGTGGACCGCACGTGGACGGGGCCGACGGCGGACCCCCGCGGGGGTGTTCCGGGCATCGGACGTGCGTCGGTTCCGGGGATGGGACAGAGTGATGCCATGGGTCGTCTGTGGATGACGTGGTCGATCGAAGGCGTCGGATCGGCCGGCCAGAACGTGGCCGACGTGGAAGCGGCCTGCCGCGCTCTGATCGGCTCGGTGGAGCGGTCCCGGCGTGCCTTCGAGGTGCAGGAGCCGTGGGAGGAGCTCCGCGAGTCGGCGCTGATCATCCAGGAGCAGATCCTGGAATCGGGCCGCGAGGCCCTCGACCAGGGCCGGCAGTGGACCTCGACGCTGAAGGGCGTGAGCATCCTGCTGGTTCCGCGCGAGTGAACCGTCCGGGCGCCGGGGCCGGTGCGCGGACCCGGCGCTCGCCGACCGTGCGAGCCCGGCTCACCGGTCCGGCCGTGCGAGCCTGGCTCACCCGCCCGGCCCGACGGGGACGGCGCCCGGCGGTGCGCCGCCCGTCCTGTCCGTTCGTGGGCCGGGCCGGGACCGGCGGACGACGCGTCTCCCGTCCGCCCCGGCAGCCCGTGGCCCCGCCCGGACGCGTGGCGCTCCCCGCCGCCGGGCGTGCCGCGCCCCGGGTCCTGCCGGGAGCGTCAGGCGTCCGCCGTCAGGGGCACCACGTCGTTCCCCCACCGGAAGGCGGGGTGGTCGCCCAGACGGCGTACGTAGTCCTGGAGTCGGGGATACGAGCGGAGGGCGCCCGACCGGACCGGCCCGGTCAGCGCCACCCACACGTCCACGTCCGCCGCCGTCAGGCTGTCGCCCAGCACGTAGGAGTTGCAAGCCAGTTGACGGTCCAGCAGCTCCAGCGCCGCCGCGAGCTCCTGCGGCCGGGCGGACGGAGTGACATCGCGGTCCAGCAGATCGCGCAGGGCCTCGATGTCGGCGCCGAGGGACGGGGGGCGGAGCACGGAAGGACGTGCCGTGGTGTGGCCGGAGAGCAGTCCGGCGAGATCGCGGAGGATGTCGGGCGTGTGGTTGCTGACGATGCGACCGCTCCAGCGGTCGCACAGCGCGGGCGCCGTCAGCGGTCCGTCGAAGTGGTGCTCGGTGGCCTCGTAGGCACGGCGCAGCGAGGCGAAGGCGTCGGGCGTGCGCGCGGGGTCCGCGAGGAGCGTGGTGGCGACCGAGTCCTTCAGGCCCAGCAGCCCGAGGGTGATGGCGATGCGCAGCGAGAGGGGACAGCTCTGCGACAGGTACAGCTCATAGCGGTGCGGAACCGGGTAGAAGCCGCCGGCGAGCCCCACACCGATACGGCTGTGGACACGGTGGGGGAGACCGGGCGACGTCGCCGACGGCTGGAGACGCAGGGTCGAGGGGAGCGAAATCGGCTCACAGGGGCGTGAGTCGGTGGTGCTGGACGTGCGCGAAGCTGTCTCGGGCATGACTCTCCCTGGGGGAAGAAGGAAGCCACCGCCGCGTTGTGGGCACCGGCGGCCGGATGTGGAACGACTGCGCTCGTCGCGCCGGTCCGGATCGAACGGACCGGCCGCGGATCAGTAAGCGCTGGAGACACGCAACAGGTCGATGTGCAGGCGCCTCGTCAAGCCGTTCCTCGGCATTCCCACCGGTCCCCACTCCAGGGCTCGCGAGACGCGAGACCGCGCTTGCCCCGCCGCACCGGCGGGACCTGGTCGTCACCCGGGGCACCCCGTCGCAGCGGAAGGGTTGCCTGCCAGCGGGCCGGGGCCGATGACCACTGGAGGGGGTTCTACCCGCACCGTGGGCGCTGACAATCGTGACCGTCCATGTCAGTCTCGGGGCGCTCTGTTGCGCCGTCAAGAAGGCGGTACGAGCGGTCTCACCTGGTGGGCACGCGCATTGACATTCTTTTCGGGGCGGGCCTAACGTGCGGCCCACCAGGGGATGCCCTCCGACCGGAGAAGAGATGGTGACGGTGACGCACGCTGCTGAGGGGACGGCCGCATGGCGGCGCCTCGGCCGCGATGTGCTGTGCGCCGACCGCTCCGTGGACCTGCTGCGCGTCAACAGCGCGCTGTGTACGGGCCCGTGCCGCTCCCTCAGCCAAGGCTGACGGTTCCTCCGAGTCCTTGACGACCACCGCTGCCGCGGTGCGTCCTTCGCCGTCCAGCCCCCGTCGTACGTGTGACCGCGCACCGCCTCGTGCCGAGCCGTTTCCCGCTCGGCGCGGCGCCGTCCGCCGCACGGACGCGGGGAGTCCGAATCCGCTGGAGCTCTCCATGAGTCAACCTTCCGGCAGCGCCGTGTCCTTCGGACCGGCGACGCCCGCCGAGGCGATCCCCCGCACCGGCTTCCCCGCCCCGCCCGAACCCGTGGCGGCCCAGCGGGTCCTTCCGCTCCGGCGGCCCGGCCGCTGGATCCTCACGGCCGTCGTGCTCGTGCTGGTCGCCCAGATCGCCCACGGCCTGGTGACCAACCCCTTCTACCAGTGGGACCGCTTCCGGTACTGGTTCCTCCGGCCGGCCGTTCTCGACGGCCTGCTCATCACCCTCGAAGTCGCCCTCTACAGCGCCCTTCTGGGCCTGCTGGGCGGGATCCTGCTGGCCCTGGCCAGACTCTCCCCGAGCCCGGTGCTCCGCGCGGTGAGCTGGGTCTACACCTGGCTGTTCCGGTCGGTGCCGCTGATCGTGGTCCTGCTGTTCCTCTACAACTTCAGCGCGCTGTACCAGACGCTGAGCCTGGGTGTTCCGTTCGGGCCCGCCTTCCTCACCTTCGACGAGTCCCGCCTGGCCACCGACATGGCCGTCGCCGTCGTGGGACTGAGCCTGAACGAAGCGGCGTACGCCTCCGAAGTGGTGCGCGGCGGCCTCCTCTCCGTGGACCAGGGGCAGCACGAAGCGGCCTCCGCCCTGGGTCTGCCGAAGCGGTACCGGTTCGTGAGGATCGTCTTCCCGCAGGCGCTGCGCTCCATCGTCCCCAACTACGTGAACCAGCTGATCGGTCTGATCAAGAGCACCTCGCTGGTCTTCTACGTCTCCCTGCTGGACCTGTTCGGCTCCGTGCAAAGCATGGGCAGCACCTACCCCGGCGACATCGTGCCGCTGCTCCTCGTCGCCACCACCTGGTACCTGATCCTCACGAGTGTCGTGTCCGTCGTCCAGTTCCACGTCGAGCGGTACTACTCGCGGGGCGCGCTGCGCACCCTGCCGCCGACCCCGTTGCAGAAGGCGCGAAGCGGTCTGCGTGACCTGCGGGCGCGGGTCCGGAGGGAGACGGCGACATGAGCGGCGCGACGAACGGTCCGCGGCCCGCCGCGGTCGAGGTGCACGACGTCCACAAGTGGTACGGCGCCCAACAGGTCCTGCGCGGTGTCCGGTTGACCGTGCGGCCCGGGGAGGTGACGGTCGTCGTCGGTCCGTCAGGATCCGGCAAGTCCACCCTGCTGCGCGTGATCAACCACCTGGAGAAGCCCGAGGCCGGCCACGTCAGTCTGAACGGCGAGCTCATCGGCGTACGCAGGCAGGGCGAGCACCTGAGGGAGCTGAGCGAGCGGGCCATCCTGACCCAGCGCAGCCGCATCGGGTTCGTGTTCCAGAACTTCAACCTCTTCCCGCACCTGACCGTGCTGGACAACGTGGCCGCGGCTCCGGTGGCGGTCGGCAGGCTCTCCAGGCCCGGGGCCCGGGAGCTGGCACGCGATCTGCTCGCCCGGGTGGGGCTGGCGGACAAGGTCCTCGCCTATCCACGGCAGTTGTCGGGCGGGCAGCAGCAGCGTGTGGCCATCGCCCGCGCCCTCGCCCTGCGGCCCGGGGTCATCCTCTTCGACGAACCGACGTCGGCGCTCGACCCCGAACTCGTCGGCGAAGTGCTCGCCGTCATCAAGGACCTGGCCCACAGCGGCACCACTCTCGTCATCGTCACCCACGAGATCGGCTTCGCCCGTGAGATCGCCGACCGGGTGGTCTTCATGGACGACGGCCGGATCGTCGAACAGGGCACGCCCGCGGAGGTGTTGGACCATCCGCGACAGGAACGGACCAGGGACTTCCTGAGCAAGGTGCTCTGAGCCCGCGCGGGACGAGGCGTCCCGCCCGAAGAACCGCGGCCCGCCGGGACCGCGCCCCCACATCCCACCGCACACCCCAGAAGGACAGTCATGCGCGCCATCAGCCCGAACAGCAGAGTCCTCCGCGGCGTCACGGCCGCCGTCGCCGTCGCCTCCCTCGCCGTCTCGCTCGCCGCCTGCGGGGGAGACAGCGACGCCGCCACCCGGACGCGGACCGACGCGGCCGGAACCGTGACCGTGGGCGCGCTCTCCAACGGGGCCGCGGAGGAGACCACGCTGAAGGTGTCCGAGGTGAAGTCGATCAGCGCCGAGCTGCCCAGGTCCATAGCCGAGAAGGGAACGTTGGTGGTGGGAATCGGCGCGCTGCCCGCCGGCTCGCCGCCGTTGAACTTCGTCGGCGAGGACCAGAAGACGCTCACCGGCAGCGAACCCGACCTCGGCAGACTGGTCGCCGCCGTCCTCGGGCTGAAGCCGGTGGTCAAGAACTCGACCTGGGAGAACCTGTTCGTCGGGATCGACAGCGGCAAGGTCGACGTCGCCTTCTCCAACGTGACCGACACCGAGGAGCGCAAGAGGAAATACGAGTTCGCCTCCTACCGTCAGGACAACCTCGCCTTCGAGGTGCTGAAGAAGAGCTCCTGGAATTTCGCCGGCGACTACCGGAACCTGGCGGGCAGGACGATCGCGGTGGGCGCCGGCACCAACCAGGAGAAGATCCTCCTGGAGTGGAAGACGAAGCTGGCCGAGGAGGGCAAGAAGCTCACCGTCAAGTACTACCAGGACAACAACGCCACGGCCCTGGCCCTCAGGAGCGGGAAGATCGACGCCTCGTTCGGCCCCAACCCCGCCGTCGCCTACCACGTCACCCAGAACGCCAAGTCCCCCGCCCCGACCCGCAACGCGGGTCAGTTCTCGGGCGCGGGCGCGACGATCCAGGGACTGATCGCGGCCACCGCGAAGAAGGACAGCGGGCTCGCCGAGCCGGTCGCCGACGCCATCGACCACCTCATCGAGAACGGTCAGTACGCCAAGTGGCTGGCCGCCTGGAACCTCTCGAACGAGGCCGTGAAGACCTCCGAGGTCAACCCGCCCGGCCTGCCGCTCGACAACTCCTGAACCACCGTCCGCACATCGATCCGCCGCGGGTCGCCGGCGCGCTCTGCCGCCCCTGACCCGTTCCCACGCGGCCGCGCCCCGCTCGCCGGGGCGGGCTTCCCCGTACGGTCGATCAGGAAGGCACCCCGTGTCCTCGTCATCCTCCCCCCTGCACCTCGCCGTCGCGCTGGACGGCGCCGGCTGGCATCCGGCGGCCTGGCGCGAGCCCGTGGCCCGCCCCCACGACCTGCTGACCGCCGGCTACTGGGCCGACCTGGTCACCGAGGCCGAGCGCGGTCTGCTCGACTTCGTCACCATCGAGGACGGGCTCGGCCTCCAGTCCTCCTCGCCCACCGGACCCGACGGGCGCACGGACCAGGTCCGCGGCCGCCTGGACGCCGTCCTCGTCGCGTCGCGGGTTGCGCCGCTGACACGCCGCATCGGCCTGGTGCCGACCGTCGTGGCCACCCACACCGAGCCGTTCCACATATCCAAGGCGATCGCCACCCTCGACTACGTGAGTTCCGGCCGTGCGGGCCTGCGCGTGCAGGTCAGCGCGCGCCAGAACGAGGCCGCGCACTTCGGGCGGCGCACCTTCCCGCCGTTCCGCTTCGAGGACCACGACACGCCCGCCGCGCAGGAGCTGGTGACCGAGCTCTTCGACGAGGCCGCCGACCACGTCGAGGTCGTGCGCAGGCTCTGGGACAGCTGGGAGGACGACGCCGAGATCCGGGACGCCGCCACCGGCCGCTTCATCGACCGAGAAAAACTGCACTACATCGACTTCGAGGGCAGGAACTTCCGCGTCAAGGGTCCCTCGATCACGCCCCGGCCCCCGCAGGGACAGCCGATCGTCAGCGCCCTGGCCCACGCCACCGTCCCGTACCGGCTGGTGGCCCGGGCCGCCGACGTCGGCTACGTCACCCCGCACGACGCCGGCCAGGCCCGTGCCGTCGTCGAGGAGATCCGTGCCGAGCAGACCGCGGCAGGCCGGGCGGACGAGACCCTGCACGTCTTCGGCGACCTCGTGGTCTTCCTGGACGACGCTCCCGGTGCCGCCGAGGCCCGCCGCGAGCGACTGGACGCCCTCGCGGGTCGCCCGTACCCGAGCGACGCCCGGATCTTCACCGGAACACCGGTCCAACTCGCCGATCTGCTCCAGGAGTTGAGTGAGGCGGGGCTGTCCGGCTTCCGGCTGCGCCCTGCTGTCGCCGGGCACGACCTCCCCGCGGTCACCCGCGCCCTGGTGCCCGAACTCCAGCGCCGGGGCGCGTTCCGGCGGGCCTACGAGGCCGACACCCTGCGCGGGCTGCTCGGACTGCCCCGTCCCGCGAACCGCTACGCCACGACCGCCTGAGCCGGAAGGACCCCGACCCATGAGCAAGCCGCTCAAGCAGATCCACCTCGCGGCGCACTTCCCCGGCGTCAACAACACCACCGTGTGGAGCGATCCCGAGGCCGGCAGCCACATCGAGTTCAGCTCGTTCGCGCACTTCGCGCGGACCGCCGAGCGCGCCAAGTTCGACTTCCTGTTCCTCGCCGAAGGACTGCGGCTGCGCGAACAGGGCGGAAAGATCTACGACTTGGACGTCGTGGGCCGGCCCGACACCTTCACCGTCCTCGCCGCGCTCGCCGCCGTCACCGAACACCTCGGTCTGACCGGCACCATCAACTCCACCTTCAACGAGCCCTACGAGGTGGCCCGCCAGTTCGCCAGCCTCGACCACCTCTCCGGCGGACGCGCCGCCTGGAACGTCGTCACCTCCTGGGACGCCTTCACCGGCGAGAACTTCCGCCGCGGCGGCTTCCTGCCGCAGGAGGAGCGCTACTCCCGGGCCAAGGAGTTCCTGAGCACGGCGAACGAACTCTTCGACTCCTGGCGCGGCGACGAGATCGTCGCGGACCAGGGGACGGGAACCTTCCTGAGCGACGCCAAGGCCGGAGCCTTCGTCCACGGGGGCCGGCACTTCGACATCGAGGGGCAGTTCGACGTTCCGCGCTCCCCGCAGGGCCGCCCGGTGATCTTCCAGGCCGGCGACTCCGAGGAGGGCCGCGAGTTCGCGGCGTCGAGCGCCGACGCGATCTTCAGCCGGTACTCCACCCTCGAGGAGGGCCAGGCCTTCTACGCCGACGTCAAGGCACGCCTCGCCCGCCACGGCCGCCGCCCGGACCAGCTGCTGATCCTGCCCGCCGCGACCTTCGTGCTCGGGGACACCGACGCCGAGGCCGAGGAACACGCCCGCGAGGTGCGACGCCTCCAGGTCAGCGGCGCCACCGCCATCAAGCACCTGGAGTTCGTCTGGAACCGCGACCTGTCCGCGTACGACCCGGACGGACCGCTGCCCGAGATCGATCCCGACCTCGGCGAACACACCGTCTCCCGCGGTCGCGCCCAGGTCCGCATGTACCGCGACCCGCTGGCCACCGCCCGGGAGTGGCGGGAGCGGGCGGCCGCCAACAACTGGTCCATCCGCGACCTCGTCATCGAGACCGGGAGCCGGCAGGCCTTCGTGGGCAGCCCGGAGACGGTCGCCCGGACCATCGACCACTTCGTCCAGGCCGACGCCTCCGACGGCTTCATCCTCGTCCCGCACATCACGCCGGGCGGCCTGGACGCCTTCGCCGACACCGTCGTCCCGCTGCTCCAGGAGCGCGGCGTCCACCGCACCGAGTACGAGGGCGCCACCCTGCGCGACCACCTCGGCCTCGCCCACCCCGACGCCGGGACCCCGGCCGACCGGGTCGCCTCATGAGGCTCCCCGCCCTCACCCGGGATCCACAGCGCGGCAGCCCCGGACCACCGCTCACCACCGCACCCCTGTCCGCCGACCGCTGAGGAGGCCCCAGCACATGTCCGACATCCCACTCGGCGTACTCGACCTGGTTCCGGTCTCCTCGGGTTCCACGGCCGGTGACGCGCTGCGCAACTCCGTCGACCTGGCCCGGCGGGCCGAGAGCCTCGGGTACGCCCGCTACTGGTTCGCCGAACACCATCTCAACCCCGGCGTCGCCGGCACCTCGCCCGCCGTCGTCATCGCGCTGACCGCCGCCGCGACCTCGACCATCAGGCTCGGTGCCGGTGCCGTGCAACTCGGCCACCGCACCGCCCTGTCCACCGTCGAGGAGTTCGGCCTGATCGACGCGCTGCACCCCGGGCGCCTCGACCTCGGCCTCGGGCGCTCCGGCGGCCGGCCGTCCGGCAGGCCGGCCGCCTCACCCGCGACCGTGACCCCGGTGGTCGACGGCCGGGCCCCGAACGGGCTCCGCATCCCGCCCCGGTTCTCCTTCGAGCACCTTCTCGGCTCACCGCGGGTCGCCCTGCAGCGCACCCTCCTCCAGCAGCCCGGCGCCGAGTCGCAGGAATACGGCGAGCAGGTCGACGACATCCTCGCGCTGCTCGCGGGCACCTACCGCTCGGCGGAGGGCGTCGAGGCGCACGTCGTCCCCGGCGAGGGCGCCGACCTGGAGGTGTGGATCCTGGGCAGCAGCGGCGGCCGGAGCGCCGAGGTGGCGGGCCGGGGCGGGCTCCGGTTCGCGGCGAACTACCACGTCAGCCCGGGCACCGTACTGGAGGCGGTGGACGGCTACCGCGCCGCCTTCCAGCCCTCCGACGTCCTGGAGAAGCCGTACGTCAGCGTCTCCGCGGACGTCGTGGTCGCCGAGGACGACGAGAAGGCCCGCGAACTCGCCACGGGATACGGCCCCTGGGTCCGCAGCATCCGCACCGCCGAGGGAGCCATCCCGTTCCCCACCCCGGACGAGGCACGCGCCCATGTCTGGTCGGAGGCCGACCGGGCGCTCGTCCAGGACCGCCTCGACACCCGGTTCGTCGGCTCGCCCCGGCGCGTCGCCGACCACCTGGCACAGCTCCAAGAGGCCACTGGCGCCGACGAGTTGCTCATCACCACGATCACCCATGGACACGAGGACCGGGTGCGGTCGTACGAGCTGCTGGCCGAGGAGTGGCACCGACGCTGAGCGGCCGGCCCCGTCGGCCCTCCCATGATCGTCTCCCAACCGGTAGCGTGCGCCCATGTTCTGGCAGAGACCGACTTATCGGACGGTGGACGGAGAGAGGATCGACGGGGCCTGGTGTCACGTCTGGCGGCGGCACCGGCTCGACAGCCGTCACCACGTGGAGGACTTGACCGTCTACGCGGACGGGACGATCAGCTGCGGAGGGCGCACGGACCTGGACGGCCTCGGGAAGCTGCTGGCGAAGGGCCTGCTGGCGGTGACCGACCCCGAGGCGCCGCCGTTCCCGCGGGAACCCTCGAAGTGGGCTTCCCGGAGCGGTGAACCGCTGACACCGGAGGGGTTCCTCCAGGAGGTCTCCGACTGCGTCGAGGAGCTCAACGGGCGGCCGACCGCCGCGCAGCGCTGCCGGGACGCGATCCGGAGTTTCCAGCGAGAGCCGGGCGAGGCCGGCCGTGAACGTCTCCGGGCGGCCTATCTGGCGGTCCCGCCGCACCTTCGGATCTATGTCCTCGGCGACATGGACCGCCAGGACCGGCCCCTGCGGATCCTTTTCACGGACGTCGGAGAGCGGGCCGACGGCGACGGCCCCGTGGTGACGGCGGAGATGCACCAAGGGGTCCTGGAGTACTTCGACCAAGGAGACCGGGGAGTCGAGAGCGAGCGGGAGCGGCGAGCCGTCCAGCATTCCGACGACCCGTCAGGGCCCGGCCGGCCGGCAGTCGTCTCCCACGAGACCGTCCACCCCCGCGGCCGGCCCGAGGAGCCGGGGCTGTTCATGCTCCGCAACGACTTCCCGGCGCGGATCGAGTTTGCCGGCGCCTCGTACGCCTCCGTCGTGCACGCCTACTGGGCGCTGGCGGCGGCCGAGGACGCGGACAGGGAGAGGATCGGCGGGGCGGCCACCGGACACGAGGCACGGGACCTGGGCGGTGCGGTGAGGCACCGGAGCGACTGGGCGGACGTTCGCCTCGCGGTCATGGCGGGGCTCCTGCGCGCGAAGTACACCCAGCATCCCGGACTCGCCCGGGTCTTGCTCTCCACCGGCGACGCCAGGATCAGCTACACCGGCCTGTGGGACGCCCCCTTCTGGAGGGACGTCCCCGACGGCCGGGGACGGAACTGGGTGGGGCGGCTGCTCGAACTGACCCGCGCCGAACTCCTCGCGGAGCAACTGTTCCGCTCCGAGGAGCCCGGCGCGGCCGCCCCCTAGCGGTCCGCCCGGGCCCTGGAACGCGGTGGAGGTTTCGTGCCGTCGGGCCGGTTCAGGCGGTCGACGCGAGCGCGGTGGTGCGGCCTCCCAGCGCGGCCGAGAAGGTGTCCGTCACCTGTTCCAGGGCCCGGGCGGAGGCGGGCGCGATGACAGGGGTGCCGTCGGCGCCGAGCGTGACGTCCTTGTCGAGCGTGAACCAGCCCGGAACGATGTGGGACGCGCCCATGGAACTCAGCACGGGACGCAACGCGTAGTCGATGGCGAGGACATGGGCGGTGCTGCCGCCGGTGGCGAGGGGCAGCACCGTCTTGCCGGCCAGTGCGTACTGCGGGAGCAGGTCGAGGAGCGACTTCAGCAGGCCGGAGTAGGCCGCCTTGTAGACCGGAGTGCCGATCACGACACCGTCGGCACCCTCGAACAGGGCCGCCGTCTCGACGATCGCCGGATGCCGGAAGTCGGCGCCGAGCAGCGCGTGGGCGGGCAGCGTACGCACCTCCAAGGGGGTGACCTCGTGCCCCTGGCGGCGCAGCCGCTCGTCGAGGTGGCGCAGCAGCCTGGTGGTGCGGGAGGTGGGAGAGGGACTTCCGGAGACGGACACGATCGTGGCCATGGGGGACCTTCCGGGTCGGGACGCGGATACGTGAAGCAGGAAGAAGGACTGCGGCGGAAGAGAGGGGAACCGTCACCAGGCGCTCGACCGCACGGTGATCAGCGGCCGCGGGTCACCGCCCCGCAGTGCTTCGAGGAAGGTGACGATCTCGGCCGCCACCGAGCGGTGCTGGAGGTCGTTGAGGACGTCGTGGTGGGCGCCGCGCACGACCGAGAGACGGGCCAGGGGCAGGGACTTGACCAGGCGGGCGAGCGCTTCGTGGTCGGCGAGGGGATCGGAATCGCCGACGAGCAGCAGGGTGGGGAGCGATGCCCCGCTGTCGTAGGCGGCGCCGAGCACGGGGCGCGGGACCGGGGCGTCGAGCGACCCGCGCCGTACCTCGGGGTCCTGGGTGAGACTGCCCCGATGGGTGGGGCACGAGGTGCGGACGTCGAGCTCGTCGTCCCACGTGCCGACGGCGGTGCCGGTCTCCGCGGACGGGCCGGGAAGGCCGGCGAGGACCAGGGCGTCCGGCGCCCAGGCGGCCGGAGCGCGGTCCCCGCCGAGGAGCGCGGCGAGCGCGGCGGCCCCCGAGTCGGCCCCGACGAGGACGACCGGCCGTACGACACCGTCCGTCGAGACGGTGTCCTCGACGGCCTCGGCGAGCCGGGCCTCCAGTTCGGTCAGGGACGCGGCCGGGTCCCCGGCGTCGAGGTCCGGGGGGTCGATCACCCGGACGCGGTAGGCGTCGGCGGCGAGCCTCGCGCCGAGGCGCGCGTAGGTCGCCCGGCTCTCGCCGCGACCGGGCACCACGAGGATCGTGCCGCGGACCAGCAGGCCCTCGGGGCCGTGGTGGTCGCTGTGCTGGGTCATCTCATACTCCTGCGGATGCGGGATCGTCCGTTGCGTTGCGTTGCGTTGGGTGCGGGCGTCCGGGTGTGCCGGGCGGGGCGGAGGACCGGACCGGGGCGGGGGTGCGCCCGCCCCGGTCGCCGGGGGCCTCAGCCGTCCGCGAGCCGCGGCTCGCGGGTGTGCCGGTTGGCCGGGACGGGCAGGCCGAGGTTGCCGCGCAGCGTGTCGGCCGCGTACTCGGTGCGGAACAGCCCGCGCTTCTGGAGGATCGGGACGACGCCGTCGACGAAGAGGTCCAGTTCGTCCTCGGTGCGGAAGGCGAGGTTGATGCCGTCGAAGGTGCCGGCGTCGAACCACTTCTCGATCGTGTCGGCGACGGTCCCGGGCGCACCCACGAACGGCGAGCCACGGAACTGATTGACGGACTCGGCGACCTGGCGCAGCGTCAGGTTCTCCGTCCGGGCCCGCTCGATGAGGGCCGCGGCGCCGGTGCGGCCCCCCTTCTCGGCGAGGTGCGCGACATCGGGGAACGGCGCGTCCAGGTCGTGCGCGCCGAAGTCGTAGGCGCCGAAGGAGCGGCCGAGCAGGGCGAGGTTGCGTTCGAAGTCGTTGTCCTCCTCGAAGATCTCCCGCTCGCGGCGCCGGGCTGCCTCGTCGGTGGCGGCGACGACCGGGCCCCCGTGGATGAAGATCTTGACGTGGTCGGGGTCGCGGCCGTAGGAGGCGGTGCGCTTCTTGATGTCGGCGTAGTACTCCTGGGCCTGCTGGAGCGTGCCGCCCGGGGCGTAGATGCCCTCGGCCACCCGCGCCGCGAGGTCGCGTCCCTCCTCGGAGACACCGGCCTGGAAGATCACCGGCTGTCCCTGCGGGGAGCGGGAGAGGTTCAGCGGTCCCGCCACCTTGAAGTGCTCGCCCTCGTGGTCGAGCGCGTGCAGCTTCGCCGGGTCGAGGAAGACGCCCCGCTCCACGTCCGCGGGGAAGGCGTCGTCCTCGTAGGAGTCCCACAGGCCCCGGGCCACCCGGACGAACTCCAGCGCGCGTCCGTACCGGGCCGTGTAGTCGAGGTGCTCGTCGAGGCCGAAGTTCCGGGACGTACCGGTGTCGAAGCTGGTGACGACGTTCCAGCCGGCCCGGCCGCCGCTGATGTGGTCCAGGGAGGCGAAGCGGCGGGCCAGGTTGAAGGGCGAGTTGTAGGTCGAACTCGCCGTGCCGACCAGGCCGATGTGCCGGGTGTGGGTGGCGACCGCGGACAACAGGGTCAGCGGTTCCAGGCGGTTGAGGTAATGCGCCGGATAGGTGGCGTTGATGAACTGGCTGTCGACGATGAACAGGGCGTCGAACAGGGCGTGTTCGGCCGCCTTGGCCAGCCGGATGTAGTAGTCGATGTCGATGCTGGCGTTCTTCGCGACGCGCGGGTCCTTCCACAGCCCGTGCTGGCCGGGCCCGCCGACGCCGTAGGGGTGCAGGGCGAGATGGATGGTTCGGGTCATGGCTCTTCTTCCTGTCTTTCGAGGCTTCAGGCGGGCAGCAGGGCGCGCAGGGCCGCGCGTTCGGCCCGGTCGGCCGGGGCGGAGCGCAGCGTCGGGGCGGAGCGGACGAGCAGCCGCGTGTAGGGGTGCCGGGGCCGGCCGATGACCTCGCGGGCGGCCCCGGTCTCGACCAGTTCACCCCGGTACAGCACGGCGATCCGGTCGGCGATTCCGGCGACGGAACCGAGGTCGTGGGAGATGAAGACGAGGGACACGCCGTCGTCGCGCAGTTCCTCGAGGATCCTCAGGATCTGGACGCGGTTGGCGGCGTCCAGGGCGCTCACCGGTTCGTCGAGGATGACCAGCCGGGGTTCGGTGACCAACGCCCGTGCCACCGCCACGCGTTGGCGCTGTCCGCCGGAGAGCTCACCGGGCAGCCGGCCGAGCAGGTCCTCGGTGAGGTGGACCCGGGCGAGGAAGGCGCGGACCCGCCGCGCGGTCTCGGCGCGGGACACACCCCGCACGAGCAGGGGTTCGCCCAGCGAGGCCTCGACGGTGAGATCGGGGTCCAGGCTGCGCAGGGGGTCCTGGAAGACGTACTGGACCACGCCCCGGCGGCGCAGCGCGCGCCACTGCCGACCGCCGTGGGCGGTCACGTCCTCGCCGTCGAGGACCACGGACCCCGCCGAGGCGCGCACCAGACCGAGCACGGCCCGGGCCAGGGTGGACTTGCCCGAACCCGTCTCGCCGATGATCCCGACGGTCTCGCCCGGCGCGACGCTCAGCGAGACGCCGCGCAGCGCGTGCCGGCGGCGTCGGCGCGGTCCGTAGCGCACCTCGAGGCCGCGGACCTCCAGGACGGGCCGGGTCGCAGGCTCGGAGCCGGTGGTCTCCGGGGCCGGACCGAACCCGGCGGTGTCGTTGCTCATGCGTCCTCCTCGGGCGTGCGGAACTTCTCCAGGCCGTACTGCTCGTGTTCGGCGATCAGCAGCCGGGTGTACTCGTGCCGCGGGTGGTGCAGCACGTCCTCGGCCGAGCCCTGTTCGACCACCTCGCCGTGGCGCATGACGAGGACCTCGTCGCACAGCTGGGCGACGACGGCCAGGTCGTGGGAGACCACGACGAGGGCCAGTCCGGTCCGCTCGCGCAGGTCGGCCAGCAGGTCGAGGATCTCGGCCTGGACGGTGACGTCGAGCGCGGTGGTGGCCTCGTCGGCGATGAGGATCCGCGGTCCCGCGGCGATGGCCACGGCGATCAGGACCCGCTGGAGCATGCCGCCGGACAGCTCGTGCGGGTACTGGGAGGAGACGAGTTCCGGATCGCGCAGCTGCACCGACCGCAGCAGTTCGACCGCGCGGCGCCGTGCCGCGCGCCGGCTCCGTCCCTGCTTGACCCGGACCACCTCGGCAATCTGGGCCCCCACGCGGATCGAGGGGTTGAGGTAGGAGGCGGGGTCCTGGAAGACGGCGCTGATCGTGGCGCCCCGCAGGTCCGTCCACCGGGCGGGGAACAGGCCGGCGATGTCGTGCCCGTCGATCTCCACCGAGCCGCCGGTGACCTCGAACGGGGCGGGCAGGATGCCCAGCGCGGCCCGGCAGGTGAGGGTCTTTCCGCTGCCGGACTCGCCGACGATGCCGACGGCGCTGCCGGGTGTGAGCGTGAGACTCACACCGTGGACGATCTCCCGGCCGCCGGCCCGGTCCCCGATGCGCACGTCGCGCAGGGCCAGCACCGGGGACGGCGGACCGGACGGGCTCGCGGGACCTGCGCCGGCGGTCCGCGCGGCCTCGGTGGCCTTCGGGGTCTTCTCCTGAGCCCGCTCGGCCCGCTCGGCCTTCGCGGTCCCGGTGAGGAGCTTCTCGGACAGGGGTGGCATCACACACCTCCGGAGGGAGCGGGGGCGGTCTCGGAACGCTGGTCGGGGCGTGCCCCGGGGCGGCCGGTCAGTGCGCGGCCCGCCTCGCCGGAGACGTCACGGACGGCGTCGGCGAGGAGGTTGCAGGCCCAGACGGTGACCATGATCAGCAGGGCGGGGGCGAGCGGCGCCCACGGCTGGTGGCCGAGGTAGCCCAGATCCGAGGCGAGCAGACCGCCCCAGGTGGGTGCGGGAGGCTGCACCCCGATGCCGAGGAAGGTCAGGCTCGACACGATGACGAAGCCGACGCCGACGGTCTGGGCGAGCGCGACCGCGATCGGCGGGAGCACCTTGGCCCACACGTGACGGCGTACGATCCAGCCGGTCGAGGCGCCCGAGACGATCGCGGCCTCCACGTACGGCGAACGGGCGACGGCCAGGGTGGCGGCGCGGGCCACGCGGTAGAACAGGGGCGACACCAGGGCGCCCGTGACCAGCATCGCCTGGGTGAGCCCGTTGCCGAGCAGCGCCACCACGGCGACGGCGAACAGCAGGAACGGCAGGGCGACGAGGGTGTCGGCGAGCCGGAGGGTGACCCATTCGAAGACCCGGCCGAGGTGGACCGACAGGATGCCGGGGACCGCGCCGACGGCCAGGGCCGTGAACGCGACCTCGAGCGAGCCGAGGACGCTGACGCGCGAACCGTCCAGGAGCCGGCTCAGCACGTCACGGCCGAGGTAGTCCGTGCCCAGCCAGTGGGCGCCGGAGGCGCCGGCCAGCGGGTGGTCGCCGGTGGCCAGGGGGTCGTGCGGGGCGAGCAGGGGCCCGAACAGGGCGAGCACGGCGATCGCGGCGAGCACGGCTGCGGCGATCCGGCCGGAGGCGAGGGCGAGAACACGGCGCGTCATGCTCACACCCCCCGCCGCGAGGCCGGCGTGACGCGCGCCAGCACCAGGTCGACGAGCAGGTTGAAGGCGACGACCAGGACGATCGACACCACGAGGACGCCCTGCACTGCCGGTACGTCACCGGCCTGCGCGGAGTCGTTGGCGAACCGTCCGAATCCCTGGAGCCCGAAGATCCACTCCGTGACGACGGAGGCGCCGACCAGGGCGGGGAACTTCAGTCCGAGGGTGGCGAGCGCGGGCCCTAGGCCGTTGCGCAGCACATGGCCGAAGAAGATCCGGCGCGGGCTCAGCCCGCGGACCACCGCGCCCGTCACGTAGTTCTCGCGGTAGGCCCCGACGAGGCTGCCGCGCAGCTGGCGGGCGACGTCGGCGACGACGTCGAAGCTGAGCGCCACGGCGGGGAGGGTGATGTGGGCGAGCCAGGGCCCCAGTCCCTGCTCCGCCGGGACGTACCCGGCGGAGGGGAACAGGTGCAGTCCCACCGAGAAGACGGTGACGAGCACGATGCCGACGACGAAGGCCGGCATCACCGAGATCACCGTGACGAAACCGGTGATCGCGCGGTCGACCCAGGTGGTGCGGCGCAGTGCCGCGACCGTGCCGAGGGCGAAACCCGCGACGACGCCGATGAGCAGCGCGAAGGCCGCCACCGACAGGCTCACGGCGAGGCCCAGGCCGATGAGGGTGGAGATGTCGGCGCCGTTGGTCCAGCTCGTGCCGAGCCGCCCGTGCAGGACGTCGCCGAACCAGTCCCCGTACTGGACGAGGAAGGGCCGGTCGAGACCCCACTGCGCCTCGACGCGGGCGACCGCCTCGGGCGTCGCCTCCTCGCCCAGCTGGATGCGGGCCGGGCTCAGCCCGCTCAGCGACCGCAGGGCGAAGGTCACGAACGTCGCGACCAGGAAGACGGGCACGAAGATCGCGGCCGACCGGGCGAGGGCGGCCAGGACGCGGCCCAGGGTGTGCCGGGTCCGGGCCGCGACGGCCGGGAGTGGGACGCCGTACGGGGCCGGTGCCTCCGTCGTCGTCATGGGTTGCCCCCTCTCTGTCGTGGGCGGGGTGTCAGCTGCCGCCGGCGATGGTCACGCCGGTCCAGTCGATGTGGGCGGGGTTCTTCGGCAGGGCGGAGACGGACTTGCTCTTGGCGATGAGGTTGGGCGAGGAGTACGTGAACACCAGCGCCTTGCTCTTGAGACCGGCCCGGGTCGCCGCCTGGAGGACCTCCGCGTAGTCCGGCGAGTCCAGCGGGGTGCGGCGGACCTTGGCGATGGCCGCCTCGAAGCCGGCCGGCTCGTAGGGCGAGCTGAGGTTGAGCGGACCGTCCGGGCCGAAGTGCGCGGTGAGGGTCTGCGCCGCGGAGTCACGGCCCGTGGTGCCGTACAGGGAGAACGTCAGGTCCTTGGCGAAGAACGGTGTGGCCCAGTTCTTGTCGATCTTGATGGTGACCTTGATGCCGACCTTCGCCAGCTGCGCCTGGACGATCTCGGCCTGGGGGTCCTCGGCCGGGACGACCAGGTCCAGCTTCAGGGAGCCCGGCTTGTGACCGGCCTCGCTCAGCAGCTTCTTCGCCTTCGCGGGATCGTGGGCGTACGCGTCCTCGGACCGCGGGTCGTAGGCGACGTACCCCTTCGGGAAGGGCTGGTCGGTCACCGAGCCGTAGCCGAACGTCAGCTTGTCGACGAACTCCTGACGGTCGATCGCGTAACGGACCGCGTCGACGACCTTGTCGTCGTCGAACGGCGCCTTGTTGGTGTTGAGGCTGAGGTTGGAGGCGTTGAAGCCGGGCTGCACGAAGACGTCGAGCCCGGCCTTCTTGGCCGCCTCGGCCTGACTCGGGGCTATGTCGGCGAAGTTGTAGACGCCGGTCTGGAGTCCGGAGACGACGGTGGAGGCGTCGGGGGCGGAGCTCAGTTCGACGTGGTCGATGTGGATGTTCTTCGCGTCCCAGTAGTCCGGGTTCTTCTCCAGGACCGCCTTGGTGCCCGGGACGAGCTGGGTGACGATGAACGGTCCGGCGCCGACCGGGTTCTGGTCCAGCTTTCCGGGGGACGCCGCCGCCTTGGGACTGGCGATCTGGAGGACGCGCTCGCCCAGCAGCTGGGGGATCTGGTAGTCGACCTGGCTCAGGTGGATCACCGTGTCGAGCCCCTTGGCGTCCACCGTCTTTATGGACGTCAGGTCCCCGAACAGGGCGGAGTTCTTCTGCTTCTTGGCCCGCTCGATGGCGGCCTTGACCGCGTCGGCGTCGACCGGTGTGCCGTCGCTGAACTTCAGGTGGGGGCGCAGATGGAAGGTGATCACATCGCCCCGGGCGTTGTAGTCCCAGCTCTCGGCCAGGTCCGGCACGGCCTTTCCGTCCTCGTCCGTCCGCGTCAACGAGGCGTAGACCAGGGCCAGTTCACGGAACTGGGCGCCGCTGCCGCTGACGACCGGATCCCAGTGGGCGGGAAAGTAGGAGGAGGTCCATTTCAGGGCGGCGGAGGAACCGCCGGCCGAACCTGCCTCGCCGCCGCAGGCGCTGAGCGCGGGGACGAGCACCGAGGCGAGGGCGGTTCCCAGGGCGGCGGCGCGCAGCCGGCCGGGCCGCCGGGCGGGGCGGAAGGTGTCTGCGGGGGTGCGGGGCGTGAGGCGTCCGGGCATCGGATTGCTTTCTGCGAGGGCTCCGGCCCGCGTCGGGGCGGCGGGCGGGGGAGCGGAGGACGGCACGTCCTCGCGGCCGGTGACGCGCAGCCCGAAAACGGACATGCCGGCGTGGGCTTCGGTGCGCACGGGGGCAGGCCGGGTTCAGGGCAGGAGGCGTCGGCGGACCGCGGGGAGGGCCGGGAGGCCGGGCGAGCGGAGGCGACGGGGCACGAGGAGGGCGGCGCGCGACGACGGGGGCCGGGCGGTGGTGCGGCGCGTGGCCGGTGCCGGCGGAAGTGGAGTCAGGCGCCTGGGAGCCGTGGGCGGCGGGCGGTCAGCGACAGAGAGCGCTACAGGTGCGCCGCAGGTCCACGTAGCGGCACACCACGCCGGGGTGCGTCGTGAGCATGGTGCACATCCTGGGGCCGGTTCTCGGCGGCTGTCAATGGACACCAATTGGTGTCTCATTGGGCGGGACGAGCCCTGACCTCCGATCAGGAACGGCCGCGGGGAGTGGTGGCACGGCGGCCGTCGTGCCTGAGTGACGGCCGGTCAGGGCCGGTCGGGGCGGGCGGGAAGCGTGCCCGGGGCTCGCCCCGCCGTCCTGACGGTCACTCAGGAATGTGGCGTGGCACGGTGGGAGCGCCATGGACGGCCGGATGCACGGCGGCCTCCTCGGGGTGCAGCCACAGGGGGCCGTTGCCGGTCTCGACGCGGACGGCGTCGGCCGGAGGCCAGAGACCGGCGGTCAGCGCCGCGCGTTCCGGGCCGGTCAGGCTCCGGTACCGCGCGAGCGCCCGAGGGGGAGCCGGCCGCACGGGCTCCGTCAGCAGCCCGGGGCTCAGTTCGTCGAAGGCCGCCGCGTACTCCTCGTACGGCCGCCAGCCCGGTACGGCGCGACACCCCGCGGGAGCGCGGACCAGCAGGGTCGGCAGCGCGTAGCGGTGTCCGCCGTCCGCGGTCTCCTTGGCGGCGCCGGGATGGGGTGAGTCACCGCGCGCGGACAGCACCTCGCGGACCGGTCGGCGCGCCTCCGCGCGGTCGGCGCGCACCGCCTCCGACAGCGCCGCCGACGCCGCGTCGGCGGCCAGCCGCGCGAGATCGAGGCCGGGCACACCCCGGACCGCGGAAAGCGCCAGCGCGGGGGTGTCCGCCGGTTCGCCGAGCACGAACACGCTCTCCCGCAGCCGCCGCAGAACCCGCTCGGACACCTCCTCGCCCTGCCCCTCCGCCGCCTTGGCGACCAGGGAGGACGGCCATGAACTCGCCGCGACGCGGCTCAGCCGCCGCGCCCGCGGGGCCCCCGTGTGAGCGCTGATGCCCTCGACGTAGCGCGCGTACCAGGCGGTCTCGGCCTCCGGGTCGGGTGCCGGGTCGTCGTCGTGGTCGAACAGGACGCAGTACGCGCGTCGCCAGCGGACCCGGCCCGCCAGCGCGGCGCGGAGCCTGCGGAACACCGGCTCCGACCCCCAGGCCCAGGGGCACAGCGGGTCGGTGTACTCCACCACCTCCACCACTGCCATCGTTTCTGCCTCCACGGCTCGCCCCGCCGGCCGGCCGGACGCGGTCACGCGGCGCCCTTGCGGGCCGGCTGCCCGGCCGTCCCCGGGGGCAGCAACGCGGCCAGGGTCGTCCCGCCCAGGAGTGCCGCGGCGTCCGCCTCGATACGGCGCCAGATCCCGGGAAGTCCGGCGGCGGCCCCCGGGTAGTCGAGCCCGGCCAGTGGCTCGCCGCGCAAGGTGATCAGCTCACCGTCCACGGCGCGCACGACGTCCAGCAGGGTGATCTCGTCGGCGGGCCGGCCGAGCCAGTACCCGCCCTCGCAGCCGCGCTGGCTGCGCACCAGACCGGCCCGGCGCAACTCGCCCACCACGGACTTCAGGAACCGGAACGGAACGTGCTGTGAGGAGGCCATGGCCTCGCAGGTGAGCGGGCGGGCCGGTTCGCGGGCGAGCTCCAGCAGGGCCCGCGTGGCGTAGTCCGCCTTCGCGGAGATATGCATGCGCACATGATGCCCGACCCGGTGTCCGCCGACGGGGTTTCTCTCGCTTCCCCGCATACATTGCGGGAACATTGCCGCAGGTGAACGGCAATGGACACCTCTTGACATCCTTTTCCGGGCCGCTCTAGCGTCCCCCTCCATGAGCGAGCCGACCACGACCCCCGGCGAAGGTTTCCACCCCCGTCTCCCGGACGCCGCAGCACAGTCCGGACGCCCCCTGCGCACTCGCCTGCACCACGTCCGCGCCGACGCCCTCGACGGCGACACGGCGCAGACCGGGGGCATGCGCAGATTCGCCGCGGTCAGCGGCACCACCGTCGGCTCCGAGAAGCTGTGGATGGGCCAGACCCACGTCGCCCCCGCCACCGCCTCCTCGGACCACCACCACGGAGAGTCCGAGACCGCCATCCACGTGGTCAGCGGGCACCCCGAGTTCGTCTTCGTCGACGACTCGGGGGACGAACCCGAGGAGGTACGTCTGCGCACCTCACCCGGCGACTACATCTTCGTGCCCCCGTTCGTGCCGCACCGCGAGGAGAACCCGGACCCCACCGAGGAGGCCGTCGTCGTCATCGCCCGCAGCACCCAGGAGGCGATCGTGGTCAACCTGCCGCGGCTGTACCCGCTGCGGCCGGGGAAGGAGGCCTGACGCGCGGGGCCGGGTCACCCGGTGGGTACGGTGGCGAGGAGATCGTCGTGACCGGCGAACCGACCGGACCGTGGAAGGAACCACCGAGATCATGCGCGTCGTCGTGGCCCGTCGGCTGACGGATGTGTCCGGATGAACGGCACCGAGGCACCCGGTGCCGGGGATCCCGTCCTGCTGCACACCGAGGGGCGGGCCGCCCGCCTCACCCTCAACCGGCCCAGGGCGCTGAACGCCCTGAACCACGAGATGGTGCGCCGGATCGACGAGGCGCTCACCGCCTGGGAACACGACCCGGCCGTCGAGACCGTCGTCGTCACCGGTGCCGGGGAACGCGGACTGTGCGCGGGCGGCGACATCCGTGTCGTCCACGACGACGCGCGCGACGGGGACGGCACCGCGTCCGCCGCGTTCTGGCGGGACGAGTACCGCCTCAACGCCCGCATCGCCCGCTACCCCAAGCCGTACGTGGCGGTCATGGACGGCATCGTCATGGGCGGCGGCGTCGGTGTCTCTGCGCACGGCAGCGTCCGGATCGTCACCGAACGCTCGCGTGTCGCCATGCCCGAGACCGGCATCGGTTTCGTCCCCGACGTCGGCGGCACCCGTCTGCTCGGCCTCGCCCCGGGCGAACTCGGCACCCACCTCGCCCTGACGGGCGCCTCGATCGGCGCCGGGGACGCGCTGCTGTGCGGCCTCGCCGACCACTACGTGCCGTCCGCCGCGCTCCCGCGGCTGCTGTCCGACCTCGCCGACCGGCCCGTGGCCGAGGCCCTGGCCGCGCACGAGCGGCCCGCGCCCCCGGCGGAACTCACGGAGCGGCGCGAATGGATCGACGCCTGCTACGGCGCCGGCACGGTCGAGGAGATCGTCCAGCGGCTGCTCGCGGCCGGCGACCCGGCCGCGAAGGAGACGGCGGAGATCCTCCTCGGCAACTCGCCCACCGCCCTGAAGGTCACGCTGGCCGCCCTGCGCCGAGCCCGGCGGCTCGGCTCGCTGGAGCGGGTGCTGGACCAGGAGTACCGCGTGTCCTGCGCGGCCCTGTCCGCCCCCGACCTGGTGGAGGGCGTCCGGGCCCAGATCATCGACAAGGACCGCGAGCCGCGCTGGTCCCCGGCCACGCTCGCCGAGGTCACCGACGCCGACGTCGAACGCTTCTTCGCCCCGCTCGGCGAGCGTGAACTCGGGCTGTCCGACGGCGCCTTGTGACCACCGTGAGGACCCGCCACCTGGGACGAGAGGAAGATCACCCCGGTCGGCGCGGTCTTGGCCAGGTACGCGGCACGCGGTACGGTCGGTCCGATATCGATGACGTCAAGACGGAAGCCGGCGGAAATCCGGCACGGTCGCGCCACTGTGAGCGAGACGCCCCAGCCACGCTGGGCGCCCCGTGAGTCAGACCCGTAGGCGTCATCCTGTGCACCACCGAGATGGGACGCGAACTCCCGAGGAGGTCCTGCCATGGCGCAGACCGTCGCTCAGCCGACAGCCACCACCCCCGCCGTTCCCGCCACGCTGCCGCTGAAGGCGATCGCCCCCTGGGCCGTCTTCTTCGGCGTCCTGATGCTGGTCCTGCTGTACTTCGTCGGCGCCGAACAGGGCGCCACCTCCGTCGTCTCCGGCGAGGACGTCCACGAGTGGGTGCACGACGCCCGCCACCTGCTCGGCTTCCCCTGCCACTGACCCGAGGGGACCGCGCACACCCATGAACTCCGCAACGGTAAGAAACCTCCTCGTCCGCGGCATGCTCGCCGGCCTCGCGGCCGGTGTACTCGCCCTGGTCGTCGCCTACTTCCTCGGCGAACCGAGCGTCGACAGCGCCATCGGCTTCGAGGAGGCCCACGCGCACGAACACGGGCACGAGGTCGAACTCGTCTCCCGCAGCCTCCAGTCCACCGCGGGCCTGGCCACCGGTGTCCTGGTCTACGGGGTCGCCTTCGGCGGCATCGCCGCGCTCGCCTACTGCTTCGCACTCGGCCGGGTGGGCCGCTTCGGCCCGCGCGCGACCGCGCTCCTGCTGTCCGGGACCGCGCTGCTGGCCGTGTACGTCGTGCCGTTCCTGAAGTACCCGGCCAACCCGCCGTCGGTCGGCGACGGCGACACCATCGCCAAGCGGACCACCCTGTACTTCCTGATGATGGTCCTCAGCGTGCTCCTCGCGGTGGGTGCCGTCATCCTCGGCAAGCGCCTCGCACCGAGCCTCGGCAACTGGTACGCCACCGTCACCGCGGTGGCCGCCTTCGCCGTCGCGATCGGACTCGCCTACCAGTTCCTGCCCGTGGTCAACGAGGTCCCGAAGGACTTCCCGGCCACCCTGCTGTGGCGGTTCAGGCTCTCCGCACTGGCCATCCAGACCGCCCTGTGGGGCGGATTCGGCCTGGTCTTCGGTGAGTTGGCCGAGCGCATGCTCAACCCCCGGCCCGCGAAGGCACCTTCGGGCCGGTCGGTCCCGGCCGCGAACTGAACCCTCCGGCACCGACGCCAGGGGCCCCCGGATCACTCCGGGGGCCCCTGGCGTTCACGCGGGTCACCGCGGGGTATGAGCGGTGGCCGGGCTCCGACCTGCCCCGCCACCGCCGTCCGAGTCAGCGGCCTTCGCCGCCGAACACCTTCAGGATGCGCTCCGCCGCGAGGGTGGCCGTCAACCCGCCCTCGCGGACCTGCCGTTCGAGCTCGGGGGCGAGAGCCCGTACGGCCCGGTCGGAGTGCAGCCGGCCGAGCAGCTCGTCCCGGACCATGTTCCAGGTCCAGTCCACCTGCTGGTCACGGCGCTTCTCGGCGAGAGCGCCGGTCGAGTCGAGCAGCGTCCGGTGCTGTTCCAGCCGCTCCCACAGGGTGTCCAGACCAGCCGACTCGCGGGCGCTGCAACTGAGCACCGGCGGCGTCCAGACGGCGTCCTTGCCGTGCATCAGCCGCAGCGCGCCCGCCAGTTCACGCGCCGCCGACTTCGCGTCGCGCTCGTGCGGGCCGTCCGCCTTGTTGACCGCGATCACGTCCGCGAGCTCCAGGACGCCCTTCTTGATGCCCTGCAACTGGTCCCCGGTACGCGCCAGCGTGAGCAGCAGGAAGGAGTCGACCATGTTCGCGACCGCGGTCTCCGACTGGCCGACGCCGACCGTCTCCACCAGCACCACGTCGTAGCCGGCCGCCTCCATCACCACGATCGACTCACGGGTCGCCTTCGCCACCCCGCCGAGCGTGCCGGCGGTGGGGGAGGGGCGGATGAACGCGGCCGGATCCACCGCGAGCCGCTCCATCCGGGTCTTGTCACCCAGGATGGAGCCGCCCGTACGGCTGGACGACGGGTCGACGGCGAGCACCGCGACCCGGTGACCGAGCGAGGTCAGCATCGTGCCGAACGCGTCGATGAAGGTCGACTTGCCCACGCCCGGCACCCCGCTGACGCCGATCCGCCGGGCCTTCCCGCTGTACGGCAGCAGCTCGGTCAGCAACTCCTGCGCCAGCGCCCGGTGCTGGGGCCGGGTGGACTCGACGAGCGTGATGGCGCGGGCGACCAGCGCCCGCTTCCCGTCGAGCACACCCTTGACATAGGTGTCGAGTGGGATCACAGGTCGTGCCCGAGGTCGGCAGAGAGCCGCTGGACGAGGTCGTACGCCGCGTCCGGGATCACCGTCCCCGGCGGGAAGACCGCCGCCGCGCCCATCTCCAGCAGCGTCGGCACGTCCTGCGGCGGGATGACCCCGCCGACCACGATCATGATGTCCTCACGCCCCTCCGCCGCCAGCTCCTCGCGCAGCGCCGGTACGAGGGTGAGGTGTCCGGCGGCCAGCGACGAGACGCCCACGATGTGCACGTCCGCCTCGACCGCCTGCCGGGCCACCTCGCCCGGCGTCTGGAACAGCGGGCCCACGTCGACGTCGAAGCCGAGGTCGGCGAAGGCGGTCGCGATCACCTTCTGGCCGCGGTCGTGACCGTCCTGGCCCATCTTGGCGACCAGGATGCGCGGGCGCCGGCCCTCGGCCTCCTCGAACGCGTCCACCAGCGCGCGGGTGCGGTCCACGGAAGGGGACTCCCCTGCCTCGTTGCGGTACACCCCGGAGATCGTACGGATCTGGCCGGCGTGGCGGCCGTAGACCTTCTCCAGGGCGTCGGAGATCTCGCCGACGGTGGCCTTCGCGCGGGCCGCGCGCACCGCCAGTTCCAGCAGGTTGCCCTCACCGGCGGCCGCCCGCGTCAGGTCCTCCAGCGCGGCCCGGACCTCCTGGCCGTCGCGCTCGGCCCGCAGCCGGCGCAGCTTCTCGATCTGCTGCGCGCGCACCGAGGAGTTGTCGACCTTGAGCACGTCGATCTGCTCGTCGGACTCCACGCGGTACTTGTTGACGCCGATGACCGGCTGACGGCCGGAGTCGATGCGAGCCTGGGTGCGGGCCGCCGCCTCCTCGATCCGGAGCTTGGGGATGCCGGCGTCGATGGCCTGCGCCATGCCGCCCGCCGCCTCGACCTCCTCGATGTGCTGCCAGGCACGCCGGGCGAGGTCGTAGGTCAGCTTCTCCAGGTACGCGCTGCCGCCCCACGGGTCGATGACCCGGGTCGTGCCCGACTCCTGCTGGATCAGCAGCTGCGTGTTGCGGGCGATCCGCGCGGAGAAGTCGGTGGGCAGGGCGAGCGCCTCGTCGAGCGCGTTGGTGTGCAGCGACTGGGTGTGGCCCTGGGTGGCGGCCATGGCCTCCACACACGTACGCGTCACGTTGTTGAACACGTCCTGCGCGGTCAGCGACCAGCCGGACGTCTGCGAATGGGTGCGCAGGGAGAGAGACTTGGAGTTCTTCGGGTCGAACTGCTTCACCATCTTCGCCCACAGCAGGCGCGCCGCCCGCATCTTGGCGATCTCCATGAAGAAGTTCATGCCGATCGCCCAGAAGAACGAGAGCCGGGGCGCGAACGCGTCCACGTCCAGGCCCGCCTCCCGGCCCGCCCGGATGTACTCCACACCGTCCGCGAGGGTGTACGCCAGCTCCAGGTCGGCCGTCGCGCCCGCCTCCTGGATGTGGTACCCGGAGATGGAGATGGAGTTGTAGCGCGGCATCCGCTGCGAGGTGTACGCGAAGATGTCGGAGATGATCCGCATCGACGGCTTCGGCGGATAGATGTAGGTGTTGCGGACCATGAACTCCTTCAGAATGTCGTTCTGAATGGTTCCGGCCAGCTTCTCGGGCGGTACGCCCTGTTCCTCCGCCGCCACGATGTAGAGCGCCAGCACCGGCAGCACGGCGCCGTTCATCGTCATCGACACGGTCATCTTGTCCAGCGGGATGCCGTCGAAGAGCTGCCGCATGTCGTAGATGGAGTCGATGGCCACGCCCGCCATGCCGACGTCGCCCGTCACCCGGGGGTGGTCGCTGTCGTAACCGCGGTGCGTGGGCAGGTCGAAGGCGATCGACAGGCCCTTCTGGCCCGCGGCGAGGTTGCGGCGGTAGAAGGCGTTGGACTCCTCGGCCGTGGAGAAGCCCGCGTACTGGCGGATCGTCCAGGGCTGGTTGACGTACATCGTCGGGTACGGGCCGCGAAGGTACGGCGCCACGCCCGGGTACGTCTCCAGGAAGTCCAGGCCCTCCGTGTCACGGCCGGTGTACAGCGGCTTGACCGCGATGCCCTCCGGGGTCTCCCAGAACGCGTCGCCGGTGCCGGCGGCCTTCCCGGCGGCGGCCTTCCACTCGTCGGCGGTGCCTTCGGCGGTGGGCGTCCCCAGGTCGATCCCGGAGAAGTCGGGGATTCCCATCAGGAGGACACTCCCATGCGGTCGAGGGTGGAGGAGAGGACGGCGACGGCGTCGCAGCCCGCGAAGACGTAGGAGTCGACACCGGCGTACTGCGCGGGTCGCCCGGCCAGGAAGACGTGCCGGGCCCCGGCCGCAGCGAGGGCTTCGGCCGTGCTCACGGCCTGCTCCTCGTACAGCGCGTCGCTGGAGCACAGGACGGCCTCGGTGGCGCCGCTGTCCTCGAACGAGCCCTCCGTGACCGGCTCGATGCCACCGGCCTGGAACAGGTTCGCCACGAAGGTGCTGCGCGCGGTGTGCGCGGCGGCGGAGCCGATCGTGGCCAGATAGATCCGGGGACGGGCCCCGGTGGCGGCGAGATGCGCGTCGGACCGGGCCCGCAGCGCCTCGTACGCCTCGTCGCGCCGCACCCGCGGCAGACCGCCGGACGGTGCCTCGGGGGCGGGCTCGCGCTCCACCGGGCGCTCCGCCAGGTGCGGGAACTCGCTGACGCCGGTGATCGGTTCGCGCCGCTTGGCGAGCTTCACCGAACGGGCGGCCCAGGTGTCCGCCAGGTCGCGTGCCAGCCGGCCCGAGCGCAGGACCGCGGCCTGGCCGCCGTCCCGCTCGATGCCCTGGAAGAACTCCCAGCCCGCGTGGGCGAGTTCGTCGGTCAGCTGCTCCACGTACCAGGAGCCGCCCGCCGGGTCGATCACCCGGGACAGGTGCGACTCCTCGATGAGGATCGTCGAGGTGTTGCGGGCGATGCGCCGCGCGAACGCGTCCGGCAGACCGAGCGCGTGGTCGAAGGGCAGGACGGTGACGGAGTCGGCGCCGCCGACACCGGCCGCGAGCGTCGCGATCGTCGCGCGCAGCATGTTCACCCACGGGTCGCGGCGCGACATCATCACCGGCGAGGTCACGGCGTGCTGTGCCTGTCCGCCCGCGCCCGGCGCCCCGCACACCTCGGCGACCCGCGCCCACAGCCTGCGCGCCGCCCGCAGCTTGGCGATCGTCAGGAACTGGTCCGCGGTCGCCGCGTAGCGGAACTCCAGCTGCGCGCAGGCCTGTTCGACGGACAGCCCGGCCTCGGTCAGCTCGCGCAGATAGGCGACACCGGTCGCCAGCGAGGCGCCCAGCTCCTGCGCGGCCGAGCCGCCGGCCTCGTGGTACGGGAGCGCGTCCACGGTCAGCGCCCGCAGCCCCGGGTACTCGCCGGCGCACCGCAGCGCGAGCGGGACGACCGCCGCGAAGTCCGTCGCGGTCCCCGTACGGGCCTCGTGGCCGAGCGGGTCCGCGCCGAGGTTGCCGCGCACGGCGTCCGCCGCGACACCACGCGCCGCGTACAGCCGCAGCAACTCCCCGGCCGCCGCCTCGACGTCACCTCCCGCGTCGAGGACGACCGGAGCCAGATCGAGGTACACGCCGTCCAGGACCGCCTCGAGCGAGGAGAGCGGGATGCCGCCCTCGCCGACCGCGAGCCACAGCGACGTGACGCCGTTCTCCAGGTCACCGAGGACCAGGGCGTTGTCCGCCGCCGTGTGCCGCTGCCGTACGTCCCAGCCGCCCGTGGTGTTGCCCTCGGGCCTGCTGCCCCGGACGAAGGGGGCGAAGCCGGGGAAACCGGTGTCGGCGGCCGTGTCGCGCGCGGTGTAGAGGGGCCTGGTGGCGAGTCCGTCCTCGAGCGCGGTGGACAGCGCGTCTTCGGCTGCCGCGCCCGAGGCCTCCTTGCCCGATTTGCGCAGCACGCCTTCTACCAGGAGTTGCCACTGGTCATGGGTCGCGGAAGGGAACTCGGCGGCCAGCGCGAGCCCGTCGTTGGGCAGGACTGTCATGCTCGGATGCTAGGTCAGAGTGCTAGAGCGACAGCAGAGGCCAAGCCTGTGACCTTGGCCTCTCGGTAGCGGTGATCCAGATCTCTCTGCCAGGGTGAGGCGATGCGGATACCCAGGCAGGCAGCCAGAGTCGCGGTGCTGGACCCGGAGGGCGCCGTCTTCATGTTCCGGTACGACAACGAGGAGGTCGGCGTCCACTGGGCGCTGCCCGGCGGTGGACTGGACCCGGGGGAGACCCCGCTCCAGGCCGCCGTGCGCGAGGTGCGGGAGGAGACCGGCTGGACGGACATCGAACCCGACGGTACGACGTTGTGCTTCTGGGAACACGACTTCACCCGCGTGGGTGTCCCCGTGCGGCAGTACGAGCACATCTTCCTCGCGTACGGGCCGCGCAGGGAGCCGGCGGACGAACTGGGCGCGTCGCAGGCGGCGGAAGGCATCCTCGGCGGGAGATGGTGGTCGCCGCAAGACCTGTCGGACCTGGCGGAGCCGCTGTGGCCGCCCCGGCTTCCGGAACTGCTGGCCGCCGTACGACGGGACGGCCCGCCCGCGACCCCCGTCGACCTCGGCTTCACGCCGAGCGGCGGCCTCGCGCCCTGAGCCGGGAGCGGGGCCGGGGCGACGGACGTCCGCCACCCCGGGCCCGGCTCCCGAGGCCGGGGTCCGTCCCGGTCAGTACACGTCGCGGACGTACCGCTTCTCGGCCGCGAGCTGCTTGACGTAGGCGGCGGCGCCGTCCGCGCTGTGACCGCCGTGGGTCACGGCGATGTCCCGCAGGGCCTGGTCGACGTCCTTGGCCATGCGGGACGCGTCGCCGCACACGTAGAAGTGCGCGCCGTCCCGGAGCCAGGACCACAGCTGGGGACCGTGCTCGCGCATCCGGTCCTGGACGTAGACCTTGGCCCGCTGGTCGCGGGAGAAGGCCGTGTCGAGGCGGTCGAGGGTGCCGTCGGCGAGGAAACCGGTCAGCTCCTCCTCGTAGTAGAAGTCGGTGGCCCGGTGCTGCTCCCCGAAGAACAGCCAGTTGGGCGCGCGGTGGCCGAGAGCGCGGCGTTCGTGCAGGAAACCGATGAAGGGCGCGATCCCTGTGCCGGGGCCCACCATCACCATGGGGGTGGCGGGGTCGGCCGGCGGCCTGAACCTCGGGGAGGGCTGGACGAACACCGGTACCGGTGTGCCGAGGGGCGCGTCGGCGAGGAAGGGCGAGCAGACGCCCTGGCGCGGTCGTCCGCCGGGGCTCTCGTAGCGGACGACGGAGACCGTGAGCGAGACGAGACCGGGGTCGGTCAGCGGGCTGGACGATATGGAGTACAGCCGGGGCTGGAGCGGCCTCAGGACCTCGGCCCATTCCTGGGCGTCGGCCCGGACCGGGTGTTCGGCGACGAGGTCGACCGCCTGACGGCCCCAGGACCACCGGGCCAGCTCGTCCTTGTTGTCGGGGCGCAGCAGCTTCTTCAGCACCCGGTCGTGGGTGCGTTCGGCGACGAAGCGCAGCAGTCCGGGGGTGATCCGGGTGATGTCCAGCTGCCGGTGCAGGGCGTCGTGGAACGGGATCTCCCCGCCTCCTTCCAGACGCACGGTGGCGTCCGGCGCGAGTCCGGTGGTGGCCAGCCACTCCGCGACGAGTTCCGGGGAGTTGACGGGGCGTACGCCGAGGGCGTCGCCCGCCCGGTAGACGAGCGGGGTCCCGCTGTCGCGGGTGTCGAAGGTGAAGCGCCGGACCTCCTTGCCCGCCCCGGGCAGACTGAGCAGCTCGTTTCCGGCCAGGCGGGCGATGACGGGGCCCGGCTTCCCCGGCTGGGCGGCGGACGGGGGCGCCGGGGGAGCGGGTGTCCGTGGCGCGGCCGTCTCCGTGCCGTCGGTCAGGGAGGCGAGGACCTGGTCGAGCCAGGCCGTGGCCGAGGGCCCGTAGTCGGGTTCGCAGTCCGTGCGCGGCGCGAGCCGCACGGCGCCCAGTTCGTCCAGGCGCTGGTCGAGGCGGCGGCCGTGCCCGCAGAAGTCGTCGTAGGAGGAGTCGCCGAACGCGAGGACCGCGTAGCGCAGGCCGTCCAGCCGGGGGGTGTCGGGCGCGGCCAGGGCGTCCCAGAACCCGGAGCCGTTGTCCGGGGCGTCGCCGTCGCCGAAGGTGCTGGTGATCAGCAGGACGTCGGCGCCGGCGGGCAGTTCCCCCGGGTGGGCGTCGTGCATGCCGACCAGGGTGGCCCTGTGCCCCGTGGTGGTGAGCCGGTCGGCGGCGGCCGTGGCGAACTCCTCGGCGTTGCCGGTCTGCGAGGCCCACAGGACGACGACCTCCCGGACGGGACCGGCGGGTGCCGGGGCCGGGGACGGTGTTCCCGGCGTGGCCCGCGAGTACATGCCGGCGAGCACCCCGTTCACCCACAGGGCGTGCTCGGGGCTGAACGGGGCGCCCGGCGGCAGCACCGGCACGCCCGGAGCGCCCGGTTCGATGCCGGCGAGGAACCCGATCAGGTACCGGCGCTCGTGCTCGGCCAGGACCGGCGGCGGAGCGGGCCGGAGCCCGAAGACGTCCGCGGGTCCCGCGGACGGGGAGGCGGCCGGGGCGGGTCCCCAGGGAACGGCGGCCACCGCGAGGGCGGCACCCGCACCGGACCCTGCCCCTGCCCCTGCCCCGGCGGTGCCGGTGCCGGTGCCGGTGGCGGTGGCGGTGGCCGGTGTCGCCACGGACACCGGGGTCGCCACCTTCGTCAGGGACACCGCGCAGACCTTGAACTCCGGCTGGAAGGACAACGGGTCGACGGCGTCACTGGTGACGGCGTTGACACTCAGGTACTCACCGAACAGGTCGTTCCAGTGGAAGGGCGCGAAACAGCAGCCCGGCCGCACCCGGTCGGTCACCACGGCGGGCAGCACCGCCCGGCCGCGCCGCGAGGCGACCTCCACCGAGTCGCCGTCGGCGACACCGAGCCCGGCGGCGTCGTCCGGGTGCAGTTCCACGAAGGGACCGGGGTTCAGCTTGTTGAGCTTGGCGACCCTGCCCGTCTTGGTGAGGGTGTGCCACTGGTGCTGCACCCGGCCGGTGTTCAGGACGTAGGGGTAGTCGTCGTCCGGCATCTCGGCGGGGGGCAGGTGCGGGCGGGCGTGGAACACCGCGCGGCCGCTCGCCGTGGGGAAGACCGGACCCGCGCCGTTCTCGTCCACGTACCGGATCGGGTTGCGGTCGGGGCCGTCCTCGCGCGCCGACGGCCACTGCACCGGGGTCGAGCGCAGCCTCTCGTAGCTGACGCCCCGCAGGTCGTAGCCGGTCCTCGGGTTGTGGGCGCGCTTGATCTCCTCGAAGACGTCCTCCGCGCTGTCGTACGAGAAGCCCCGTTCGTAGCCCATCGCGCGGGCGACGGCGGCGATGATCCGCCAGTCGGCCGTCGCCTCCCCGGGCGGGTCCACGGCGGGCCGGGCGAGGGTCACGTTGCGCTCGCTGTTGACGAGGACGCCCTCGGTCTCGGTCCACAGCGCTCCCGGCAGGACGACGTCCGCGTACGCGTTGGTCTCCGTCTCGGCGAACACGTCCTGGGCGACGACGAACTCGGCCCGCTCCAGGCCCTCGATCACCGTCCTGCGGTTGGCCACGGAGGCGACCGGGTTGGTGCAGATGATCCAGCAGGCCTTGATCTCCCCGTCGGCCATCCTCCGGAACATCTCGACGGTGCCCTGACCGGATCCGTCCTCGCGCAGGGTGCCGGGGGACAGCTCCCACAGGTCCTCGACGAAGGCGCGGTCCTCGGCGGCCAGCACCGAGCGCTGGCCGGGAAGCCCCGGGCCCATGTACCCCATCTCCCGGCCGCCCATGGCGTTCGGCTGGCCGGTCAGGGAGAACGGACCGCTGCCGGTACGGCAGATCGCCCCGGTCGCCAGGTGCAGATTGACGAGCGCGTTGGTGTTCCAGGTGCCGTGCGTGGACTGGTTGAGGCCCATCGTCCAGCAGCTCATCCACTCCCCGGCCTCGCCGATGAGCCGGGCCGCCTCGCGCAGGTCCTCCTCCGGGACGCCCGTGACGGCGGCGACCGCGGCGGGCGGGTAGTCGGCCAGGAACTCCGGCATCGCCTCCCAGCCCTCGGTGTGCGCGGTGATGAACGCGGGGTCGGTGTGGTCGTTCTCGTGCAGCAGGTGCAGCAGCCCGTTGAGGAGCGCCAGGTCCGTTCCCGGCCGGACCGGCAGGAACAGGTCGGCCTTGTCGGCGGTCGCGGTGCGCCGCGGGTCGACGACGATCAGCTTGGCGCCGCCCGACTTGACCCGGTCCATCATCCGCAGGAACAGGACGGGGTGGCAGTCGGCCATGTTGGAGCCGATCACCAGGAAGACGTCGGCGTGCTCGAAGTCCTGGTACGAGCCGGGCGGGCCGTCCGCGCCGAGCGACAGCTTGTATCCGGTGCCCGCGCTGGCCATGCACAGCCGGGAGTTCGACTCGATCTGGTTGGTGCCGACGAACCCCTTGGCCAGCTTGTTCGCCAGGTACTGGGCCTCCAGGCTCATCTGCCCGGACACGTAGAACGCGAAGGCGTCCGGACCGTGCTCGTCGATCACCGCCCGCAGCCGCCGGGCCGTCTCGGCGATCGCGGTGTTCAGCGGGGCGGGCTCGGCCTCCGCGCCGCGTTCGGCCCGCACGAGGGCCGAGGCCAGCCGCCCGGGTGCGGCGAGCATGTCGGCCGTGGTCGCGCCCTTGGTGCACAGGCGCCCGAAGTTGGCGGGGTGCGCCTTGTCGCCGGACGCCTTCAGGACCGTACGCCGTCCGTCGGGCCCCGTACCGATGTCGAGGACCATCCCGCAGCCGACACCGCAGTACGAGCAGACCGTCCGCACCTGCTGGGTGGTCGTGGTCACGAGCGGTCCTCCGTGTGATCGGTGCCTTCTCCACCGACGCTACGAAGGGCCCATTACGCGGTTGTCACACCGCTCGATCACCGGGGGTTACGCGCTCCACACACCGGGGCCACGGCGCCTGTGAGGTGGGTCCGTGAGGCGTGGCCTGCGGCGACGGCGGACGCCCGGCCCGGTGCCGGGTGCCCGCCGTCGCCTCAGTAGCCGAAGCTCGAGGTGGTGTACGCACACTCCGTGTAGACGTAGCCCGGAGAGAGCTTGGCGGTGTCCGAGGCGGGGGACTTCCCGGCGCCGCTCCGGGACTTGTGCACGAAGTAGGTGGTGCCGACGGGCAGGTGGATGGTCCGCTGCGGGTAGTTCTTGCCGCTGCTGCACGGCTTGAAGCCGATCCCCAGGGTGCTGCCGAGCGAGTACGAGGTGCAGCTCCCACAGGCCTTGAGGTCGAAGCTCCCGGTCACCGGTCCCGTGTAGAGGACCGTGATGTCGTCGGGGCTGTCGTTCTTGACCGTGACGGCGATGCCGCCGCCCGAGGCCGTGGTCGGCAGACGCTTGCCGGCCGCGGGCACCGTCTGCGCGACCTCCGCGGCGATGGCGATCTTTCGGGCACGGGCCCGGTTCTTGTGGTGCGGGTTGTTCTTGGCGAAGTCGTTCATGGTGGTGACGGCGTCACCGAACTTCTTGTCCTTGTACTGGTCGACACCGCAGGCGTACGCGCCCGAACGCGCGTTGTCCGAGGCCCGGTCGGCGTCCTTGCCGAGGGCGTCGGCCACTCCGGCCCGCTCCCCGGACAGTCCGCGGACCTGGGTGTCGAGGCCGTCGAGCCGCTGCACGGCGGCACAGGGGTCGTCGCCGCCCACGGACCTGACCGCCTCGTCGACCGCGTTCCGCACGGCGGGCTCGACCTTCCCGGCCTGCGCGGACCTGGGGAAGGTCGACAGGAGCTCGTCGAACTGCGTGGTCCAGCCCTCGCTCCCACCGCTCAGCGACGCCGCCGCGCACTCGTAGAGCGACGTGGCCAGCCGGTCGTCGGGCCAGTCGGCGAGGTCTCCCAGTTGTCTCTCGTCCATCGCGCGCGGAACCGTGCGGAGGTACTTCAGGGGCGGTACGGCGGAGCAGTAGTCCTTGCGCGCGTAGGGGGCCCCGACGGTTTCGTAGTAGGTCTCGAGCCGGTCGGGCACCTGCCGGGCCGCGCGTGAGTCCGGGTGGTCCTCGCCGAGCGCTGCGTAGGAGGCCAGCGCGCGGCGGTAGCCGGCCTCGGCCGTCGCGAAGTCCTGCTTCCCGGAGCGCTCGACCAGTTCGTCGGCCCGGTCGAGCCGGTCGAGGAGCATCCGCTCCGTGGCCTCGTCACGCGCTCCGTCGTACAGGACGACTCCCGTGGCGGGCACGGCCAGCAGGACGACGCCGAGCACGGCCGCGATCAGGGCGCTCGGCAGCAGCGCCGGCCGGGCCCGCAGGCCCACGGCCGCGCCGTGCGCGGCGGCGAGCGCCAGGAAGACCAGGTAGAGCACCACCGCGGCGCCGGGGACCCCGTCGGGGTCCGCGGGCAGGGCCACCAGGAGCAGGATCGCCGTCGCGACCCAGCACACGGCCATCAGCCACCAGCGGCGCACCACGGCGTAACCGAGCCCGAGCCCGCTGAGATTCAGCAACGCCACCGCGACGGCCCGCCAGGGGCTGGCGGGAGCGGGCGGCGGCGCGGTCGGCATCGGCGGAACGACGAAGCCGTCACGAGCACCTTGATGATCCCAGGACATGACGGTTCCCCCCGTCGATCACGCCTGAAGCTGTCTGGCTTGTCAGCGTACGGACAGTCAGCGACCCGCGACAGAGCAGACGTCGAGCGTCCGAGACCCGTCTGCCACACGCGACGGTGGACGTCCCACCCGTCGCACACGGGACGGCCGACGGGATGCGTGCCGCGCCGGCTCGTCGTGTCGTGCGTCACGTGGGGTCGCCCCGGCCGGTACGTCCTGGGAGGGCTGTTCGCGCTCCGCGGGGCCGGCGGTGCGTCCCGCCGCCCGCCGGGCGGAAAGCCGACGGTGCGACCGGAAGCCGCAGTCGGTGGTCCCTTCCGGTGCCGCCCTGACGGGTGGTTCGTGACGGTGGGACAGGGTCGGGCCACGCCTGGATGCCGCTCGGTCACCGGGCCCGCGTGCGGATACCGGGACCTCGTGGGGCGTGTGTGTCTGCGGTGCCGCTCCACCTGACGGCCCTCGCTCTCTGGTGAGAGGCGCTCTCGCCGTGTAACGTCGCTGGCAGATGTCGTGGTTCGCAGTACCTGCCCGCGCCGTGGTGCGGGCGTTTTGCTGTGCAGTGCCCGAGGACCAGGACGACTACCTCCGGGTTCGCGCGGTGCGGACCCGTCGACGAGTGAGAGGCACTGGCATGGCCAGCGGAACTGTCAAGTGGTTCAACGCCGAGAAGGGCTTCGGTTTCATCGCGCAGGACGGCGGCGGCCCTGACGTCTTCGCCCACTACTCCAACATCAACGCCACCGGCTTCCGTGAGCTCCAGGAGGGCCAGGCCGTGACGTTCGACATCACCCAGGGCCAGAAGGGCCCGCAGGCGGAGAACATCACGGCCGTCTGACCCCGCGTCACGCCGGCACGGCGCCTCGACGACCATCCGCGACCGAGGCGCCGTGCGGGACGGCGGACGACGAAGGCCCGGCACCCTTCTCGAGAGGGTGGCCGGGCGACGTGCTGACACGATGCCGGCACGCCATGCGCCCGCGGCCGGGCGCGCACCGTGTTTCCGGCGCCGTCCGCGCCGGTGTTCCGACGGCCCGAGTGTCGCCGTCCTTCCTCGCCCTCGCCGGCCCGCCCTCGTTCAGGCGTGTGCCGAGGCGTCCGGGTCCCTTCCGCCCGCGGCCGTCGACGACGGCCCGGCGGGCACCGCTCGTGGCGGTGCGGATTCCTTCCCGTGGATCCCTCGGCCCGGGGCCGTGTTGACGATGCGTCCGCTTTCCGGGCCCTCTCCCTCCGCCGTTGTGCGGTGGCTCCTGTCCTGCGGCCCCGGGCACCCTTCGCCGCGACGGCGGTCTCCCGCCCACCCGCTCGCTCCACCGGTCCCCGGTGGCGGATGCGTACGGCCGTGTCACGCGGTCGCGACGGACCGGAGGGGCGTTACTCACTTTCGGGTGACGGCCGGATGCTCCCCGATGACGCGGAGAACGTCCGCGTATCGCCAGGATGCCGCAGGGGCAAGGGAGTTGATGGTGACGAGACGTCACTCATGGTCTTTCAGCAGTTAAAGGGCTGATACAAGCATCTGTAACCGACATGTCCGTAATCTGTAACAGCGGTCGGGTGTCGCCCGTCCTGGGCGGGGATGTGGAGCAAGTTATGAGTCCTCGGCCACCGGGCCGGGACTCGCACAGGGTCGCACCGTGCGGGTTCCCCGCGAGGGGTGCCCGCACGGGGTGTGCCGGCTCTCGAACCTTGAGGAGCTTTCATGTCCGTTTCCACGTCTGTCACCGCCCGCCGCATGGCGGCCGCCGTCCTGGCGGCCGGTGCGCTGGTCGGCTCGGCCTCCGTCTCGGCCTCGGCCGCGGAGCCGCGCTTCGAGCGCTCGCACGTCGCGATCAGCCGGGTGCAGGCCAACGCTCCGGGCTTTGACGACCGCTCCGCCCGTTCCCTGAACGCGGAGTGGGTGGAAATCACCAACTCGGGCCGTCGCGGCATCAACCTGGACGGCTGGACGCTGTCGGACCGGCAGGGCAACCGCTACACCTTCAACCACTACCGCCTGGCCGGGCGTTCCACCGTCCGGATCCACACCGGCTACGGACGCGACACCAGCCGTGACCTCTACCAGGACCGCCGCAACGAGGTGTGGGACAACCGCTCCGACGCCGCCACGCTGCGCACCGAGCGCGGCCGCTTCGTCGACAGCGTCTCCTGGGGCCGGCACCACGACCGTGACGACCACCGTGGCCACGGCGACCACCGGGGCCACGGGGACCACCGCGGTCACGGCCGTGACGACCACCGCGGTCACGGCGACCACTGAACGGCCCCCGACGGCACGCCCGTTCGGAGCCGGATGATGGCAGACGACCGGCCGAGGGCCGGACGACGCCAGACCCCGTGATCATTCGGTTCACCGGACGGTCCCGCTGAGGAGGACCCGCACCGCACGGTGCGGGTCCTCCGCGTGTGCGCGCAGGCTCCCCCCTTCCCCCCACGAGCGGACCCCGGCGACTCCTTCAGCGCCCGGGCGAAGGACACGACGGACGAGAGCACCGCCCCCGGCACGGCCGGGCACGACGGTCAGGCGGGTACCATCCCGGTCCCGCCCAGCAGCAGGGTCACATCCACCGCCGCCACGACGACCGCCGTCGCGAACGCCAGCCGTTCCCGGCGGCGTCCCAGCACCGTCCCCGTCACCGCCACCAGCAGGACCAGGACCAGCGCCGTCACCCCGCGCCGGCCGGGCGGTCCCGCGGGCCCCAGGACCAGCAGCGCGGACGCGGCCACCAGGGGCACCGGAAGCAGCCGCCGCGCACGGTCCGGCCCCAGCCGCTGCGGCCACCCGTGCACCCCCGCCACCAGATCACCACGGATGTCCGGAAGCACGTCGCCCAGATGCGCCCCGATCCCCAGGAGCGCCCCGGCGCCGAGGACCCACCAGGCGGGCCACGGGCGGCCGGGCAGCCCCAGCGTCACGAAGGCCGGGAGCGCGGCGAACGCCAGCGCGTAGGGCGCCCAGGACCAACGGGTCGCCTTGAGACGCAGGTTGTACGCCCATCCCGCACCGACCGCGACCAGATGGACGGCGCCGGCCCAGAGACCGTTGAGGAACGAGAGGGGCACGCACAGGGCCAGCGCCGCGTACGCGGCGGTCCACACCTGCCCCGCTCCGACCGCTCCGTCCGCGACGGGCTTGCCGCGGCGGCCCTCCGCGATGTCCCGCCCCGCGTCGAACGCGTCGTTGCACCAGCCGACGGACAACTGCCCCGCCAGGACGGCGGCCCAGGCCAGGACACACCCCTCGGTCCCGCGGCCGGCGATCACGGCCAGCGCCGCCGTCAACGTGGTGACGGCCACGACGGGCCCGGGATGGCACGCCCGGCCCAGACCGGTCACCAGGCCGCTCCCGCGTCCCGCGCCGCCACCGGCCGTCGTGTGCTCGGGAGTACCCACCCGGCGATGGTAGGAGGCCCGGTCCCCGCGGTCGGAGCGCGCCACGGGACGAACGGCCGGACGGGCGATCCCTGGTGACGAAGCGCCGGGTCGGGGAAAGGCTGCTGAGCCGGGCAGCCCGGCCCAGTCGGTTTCGGACGGGAGTCCTATGACGCGGATCGCCGCCGTTCACGGAACCCTCGCGCCGCACCGCTACGACCAGTCCGAGATCACGGACATGGTGGCCCGCAGGTGCCTGCGGGACGGTGCCGACCGCCGTGCGCTCGACCGGCTGCACCGCGGCGCGAAGGTCCGCGGCCGCCACATGACACTGCCGCTCGGACAGTACGAGACGCTGGACGGATTCGGCGCCGCGAACGCCGTCTTCGTCCGGACCGCGACGGACATGGGGGCCAAGGCCGTCCGGGAGGCGCTGCGTCTGGCCGGTCTGTCCGCCACCGACGTGGACCTGCTGGTCTTCACCTCCGTCACGGGCATCGCGGCACCCTCCGTCGACGCCCGGCTGGCGGGCCGCCTCGGACTGCGGCCCGACGTCAGGCGCGTGCCGATGTTCGGCCTGGGCTGTGCCGGGGGCGCCGCGGGCCTGGCCCGCGCGCACGACTACCTGCTGGGCCGGCCCGACGAGGTGGCGGTGCTGCTGTCGGTGGAGCTGTGCTCGCTCACCTTCCAGCGCGACGACGCGTCCCTGGCCAACCTGGTCGCCACCGGTCTGTTCGGCGACGGCGCCGCCGCCGTGGTGGCCTGCGGTTCCCGTCGTACGGGCGGAGCCGGGGGCCCCACGATCGTGGACACGCGCAGCCGGCTGTACCCCGGCACCAGCCGCGTCCTGGGCTGGGACGTCAGGGACTCGGGCTTCCGGGTCGTACTGGACCCGGAGATCCCCGACGTGGTGCGCCGTCACCTCGCCGACGACGTCCAGGGGTTCCTGGAGGACCACGGCCTGAAGCCGAAGGACGTGACCGCGTGGGTGTGCCACCCCGGCGGCCCCCGGATCCTGGAGGCCGTCGGCGAAGCGCTCGACCTGCCCGAAGACGCCCTCGACGTGACCTGGCGTCATCTGGCAGAGGTGGGCAACCTCTCCTCGGCGTCCGTGCTGCACGTACTGCGCGACACCCTGGCGGACCGTCGCCCGCCCCCCGGCACGCCGGGTGTGCTGCTGGCGATGGGGCCGGGCCTCGCCTGCGAACTGGTGCTGCTGCGCTGGTAGGCCGCCGGCACACGACACGGAACGGTGGGACACGCACACATGGACTGGTACGCGCTGCTGGTGGCCGCCGTCGCCGCCGAACGGGTGGGCGAACTCGTCGTCGCCCGCCGCAACGGACGCCGGAGCCGCGCGCACGGCGCGATCGAGGCGGGCCGGGGTCACTACCCGGCGATGGTCGCCCTGCACACGGCCCTGCTGATCGGCTGCCCCGCCGAGGTGTGGCTGGCCGGCCGGCCCTTCGTCCCGGCGCTCGGCTGGTCCATGCTGGCCGTGCTCGTGGGTGCCCAGGCGCTGCGCTGGTGGTGCATCGCCACCCTGGGGTTCCGCTGGAACACCCGGGTGATCGTCGTGCCCGGTCTGCCGCTGGTGGCCCGCGGCCCCTACCGGGTGCTGCGCCATCCGAACTACGTGGCGGTCGTCGCGGAGGGAGTGGCCCTCCCGCTGGTGCACACCGCCTGGGTCACGGCGCTCCTCTTCACGCTGGCCGACGCCGTGGTGCTCACCGTACGCATCCGGTGCGAGAACCGGGCACTGGCCGGTACGGCTCCCTCGTTCGGGTCCGTTCCGGCGTGATCGACGTCCTGGTGGCCGGCGGCGGCCCGGCCGGTCTGGCGGCCGCGGTCCACAGCGCGCTGGCCGGTCTGGAGGCGGTGGTCGTCGAGCCGCGGACCGCGCCCGTGGACAAGGCCTGCGGAGAGGGCGTCATGCCCAGCGGCGTCGCCGGGCTGCGGGCGCTGGGCGTCGAGGCGGCGGGGAAGGAACTGCGCGGAATCCGGTACGTGGACGGCACCGCCCGTGCCGAAGCGTTCTTCCGGGGCCCGAGCGGCCTGGGGATCCGCCGCACCGAACTGCACCGGGCGCTGTACGAGCGCGCACTCGGCCTCGGCGTGCGGATCGTTCCGGGCAGGGTGGGGGAGGTGCGCCAGGGCACGGACACGGTCACCGCCGCGGGTCTCACGGCGCGCTGGCTGATCGCCGCCGACGGCCTGCACTCCACCGTACGCCGGGGCCTCGGGCTGGAACTGCCCGGCGGCGCGCACCGGCGCTACGGACTGCGCCGGCACTACCGTGTCGAGCCCTGGACGGACTTCGTCGAGGTCCACTGGTCCGGCCGTGGCGAGGCCTACGTGACACCGGTCGCCGACGACCTGGTGGGCGTCGCGGTCCTCAGCCGTGTGCGCCGCGGATACGACGAGCACCTGGGCGACTTCCCGGACCTCACCGCGGCGTTGCGCGGGGCCGGAGCAGAGGCCACCGGCGTGCGGGGCGCCGGTCCGCTGCTCCAGCGGGTGCGCCGCAGGGTCGCCGGGCGCGTCCTGCTCGTCGGCGACGCGGCGGGCTACGTCGACGCCCTCACCGGGGAGGGGATCGCCCTCGGCCTCGCGACGGCCGGTGCCGCCGTCCGCTGCCTGGCGGCGGGGCGGGCACGGGAGTACGAGCGGGCGTGGGCCCTGCTGACCCGCCGTCACCGGCTGCTGACCGGGGCCCTCCTGGCCGCGAGCCGCCGTCCCGGCACCGCCCGCCTGGTCGTCCCGGCGGCGTCCCGGCTCCCTCCGCTCTTCACCGCCGCGGTCCGCGCGTTGCAGTAGCGGAGCACTTGTGGCACGCGGCTCCGGTTCCGACTCCCGCGGACTCCGCCGCCGCCCACCGGGAGCACGGCCGGACGAACGGCCACCACGTGCGCGCGGCGGACACCCGTCCGCGGCTCGAGGCGGGACCGGCATCCGGTCGTGGCTCCGCGCCCGGGGCCGGGTGCCCGTCGTGTCCCGGGAGTCGGGCCGGGCGCCCGTCGTGTCCTGCGGGCGGGGCCGGCCGACGACCCGCGTGGCGGGGCCGGGGCAGGTGATCGTCTCCGCGTCGTGTCCGCGGCCGCCGTCTGATCGCGCACCGCGGCCGGGTGCCCGGCCGCGTGAGACGGGGTCCGGCACCCGTCCGCGGTCCACGCCGGGGCGGGTGCCGCCGGTGCGCCGTGACCGACGGGGGTGTCACCCCGTGAGAACGCCCGGCAGGGCCAGTGCGCCGAGCAGGGTGATGCCGGCCAGGAGCCAGACCACGTAGTCGCCGATGTGCCCCGAGTGCAGGAGGCGCAGCGGCTTCGTCCAGCCGTACGGCTCCTGGCGGGCGGGGCCGTGGACGCCCGCCGCGGCCAGTCCCACCGCGAGCGCGGTCGAGACGAGGCCGAGGACGAGGCCCGGCGCTGTCCAGTGCGGTGGTTCCCCGGTACCGAACGCCCGGCCCGCACGCGCGGCGAACTCCGGGAGCAGCCCGGCCACGAGAGCCCCGGCGAGCAGGACGGCGGGGACCGCGGCCATCGTCGCGGGCACCCGCAGGAGCCGCCCCCGGCTCTCCGGCTCCTCCCGCTCCCCCTTCGTCTCGTACGCCGCCGCGGCCGCGGGCCGCTCACCGGCGCCGAGGAACACCCGCGCGGCCACCCGCAGGACCGCCCCCGCGGTGACCGCCGACGCGGCGACGAACACCACGGTGAGGAGCGGGCCGCCGGCCTCCTCGGTGAGCGCCTTGCCGAGCCCCGTCGCGAAGGGAGGCATCCCGGACAGGGCCAACGCACCGGCCACGAACAGCACGCCGACCCCTTTCAGTTCCCTCGCGCGCCCGTGCAGTTCGTGCTCGTCGACGCTGCCGTACCGGTCGAGGAGGATGCCCGTGCAGGCGAAGAGGGCGGCCTTCGCACCCGCGTGGCCCGCGATGTAGACGGCGACACCGCTGGTCGCCTCGTGGCTCAGCAGGCCGATCCCGACGAGGAACAGCCCCGTGTGCGCCACGGTCGAGAAGGCGAGGAGCCGCTTCACGTGCCGCTGCTGCCAGCACATCACCGAGCCGGCCAGCGCCGTCAGGACGCCGATGGTGACGAGGGCGTGTTCGGCGTCCGGCGCCGGGATGCCCCCGGGCCCGGCGAAGACCGTGTGGTACACCCGCCACACACCGTAGGAGCCCAGCTCCACCATGACGCCGGACAGCAGCATGCAGACCGGGGTCGGCGCCACGGCGTGCGCGTCCGGCAGCCAGAAGTGGAACGGGACGGCCGCCGCCTTGACCAGGAGCCCGGTGAGCACCAGGACGAAGGCGCACAGGGTCAGCGCATCGGGCCCGCCGAGGGCGTCGAGCCGTACTCCGATCCGCCGCATGCCGAGTTCCCCGGTGCGGGCGTACAGCAGCACGATCCCCGTCAGCGTCGCGTACGCGCCCAGTGAGTTGACGACCCCGAACGTGAGCGCGCCCTGCACCGCCTTCGCCTCCTCCACGCGGTAGCCGGTCAGGGCGTACGCCACGACGCCCATCAGCTCGAAGAAGACGAAGGCGTCGAAGAGGTCCCCCGTGAGGGCGAAGCCGCACATGCCCGCCTGGAAGAGCAGGACGAGGGCGGGGAAGGAGCCGGCGTGCCGGTGCGGCGGCTCGTCGAAGTAGCGCCAGGAGTAGACGAGCACGGCGACCACCAGGACGGAGACCAGCGACGCGAGTCCCGTCCCGGGCGCGTCGCCGACCAGGACGATGCCGACCCCCTCGCCGCCGTGCGGGCGCCAGCCGCCCACCCACTCGACCGCCTCCGGACCGGACCCCGCGAGGAGCGCCAGGGCCAGGCCCGCGGTGGCCGCCGCCACCGCGCAGCCGATCGTCTCGGCGGCGGCCCGCGGAAGCCGGCGCCCCGCGGCCACCAGTACGGCGGCGCCCAGCAGCGGCAGCGCGACGACCAGGGGCAGCAGCCGGCTCATCCGCGCAGCTCGGACAGTTCGTCGGGGTCCACCGTGCCGTGCCGTTTGGCGACCTGCATCACGAGGGCGAGCAGCAGGGCCGTGACCGTCGCGCCGACCACCACGTCCGTCAGGGCCAGGGCCTGCACCACGGGGTCGACGAGCGGCCTCGATCCCGGCTTCAGGTCGGAGAAGACCGGCGCGGTACCGCCGTCGCGGTAGCCCACGGCCAGCAGCAGGACGTAGGTGGAGGACTGGCAGACCGCCAGGCACCCCACCGCGTGCACCAGATGCCGGCTGGTGGCGAGGCCGTAGCACCCGGCCAGGAAGATCCAGCCCGCGAACAGGTAGGGCAGGACGGACATCATGACGTGGTCCTCCGCTCGTTCATCGCCCGCTCTCCTCCTCGATCTCCACGGCCTGGTCGAGGAAGCGGGCGAGCAGCACGACCACGGCACAGGCCACCTCCATGCCGACGGTCATGTTCAGCAGGGGCACGATGCCGCCCGACGCGAGCGTGTTGAACGTGCCGTACCCGATGACGGTGTTGGCCAGGAACGAGGACCCCGCGACGAGTCCGGCGAGTCCCAGCACCAGGTACGCCCCCTCGCCGGCCGCGTCCCCGATCTCGTACACGCCGACCGGGCGGACGCGCTCCAGGGCGCGGTAGTCGGCCCCGATGTAGAGCAGGTGGAGCGCGGTCGCCACGACGACCCCGCCCTGGAACCCGCCCCCCGGGCTGAGCTGGCCGTGGGCGACGACGTAGAGGCCGACGACCAGGGCGACGGGCAGCAGGAGGAGCGCGTAGCGGCGGACGGGGAGCGGGACCCGGGCCGGCGCGGGCGGCACCTCGCGCTCCTCGCGCGTCTGCCGCAGCAGGACGACCGTTCCGAGTACCGAGGCGAACAGGATGCTCTCCTCGCCCAGGGTGTCGAACGCCCGCTGGTCGAAGTTGACCGCCGCGACGACGTTGGCGGTGCGGTGGGCCAGCGCGGCTCGCACGGCACGCTCACCGTAGGGGTGGCTGTCCCCGCCGAAGGCGGGCAGTCGCGGGCAGGCGGCGCAGAACAGGGCGGCGAAGCCGAGGGCGCCCACGGCCAGGATCCACATCCGCAGGCGGCGGCTCACCGGCCGTCCTCCTCGCGCCGCCCGCGGCGGCGCACCTTCCGTACGGACAGGAGGATCAGCAAGGGGGTGAGCGCCGAGCCGACCGCGAGCTGCGACAGGGCGACGTCCGGTGCCTGCAGGACGGTGAACAGCACCGCGAGTGCCAGGCCGAGCACCGAGAGCACCAGGGCCTGGCGGGCCGGATCACGGACCAGCACCGCGGCCGTGGCGGTGGCGGCCACGGCGCACAGCGAGATCAGCAGGAGGGTGTCAGTCATACCGGGTCTCCGTCGGGTTGCGGTGGGCGCCGGACAGCGTCCGTGAGGCGATGACGTTCCCGGCGGCGAGCAGCACTCCGATGAACACGACCTTGACCGCGGCCCGCCCCGGTCCGGTGGCCGCGCAGGACGCGATCACCACCGGCGCCGTGGCGGCCACCGTCAGCGCGGTCACGGCCCGCCCCCACCGCGGTTCCTCGTCCAGTTCGCCGGAGAGCAGCCGCGCGAACACGAGCGTGCCGACCGGGCCCAGTACGGCGAGGACCAGGGCCAGATCGGTGTAGGCGGGGCGTTCGTAGCCCTGGGCGAGCAGCAGCATCACCAGACACACGACGGAGGTGCCGCAGTTCTGGGCCACGACCCTGTGCCCGAGCGGCCCCCGCGCCGTGCCCCACACGACCGGGAGGAGACCTGCCACCAGGAGCAGCGACGCACACACGAGCCACGCGTTCACCGGCCGCTCACCGCCCGGCGCGCCGCCACCGCCGCGACCGCGCCCACCAGCGCGCAGCCCAGCCCGACGAACAGTTCGAGGGGGTCGACCGTGCTGATGAGCACGAGCCACAGCACCGACAGCGCCACCTGCCACACCAGGATCTCGGCGACCGTCGCGCCCAGCCGTCCCCTCCTCATGCCGGGGTCACGGCGCTGTCCGCCGAGGGGGATCCGGTCGTGCGCAAGGTGACCTCCGCGTGTCCTCGTGGTGCTCGTGGTCGTCGTGCGTGAGCCCGGTCCATCCAGTGCCCTGCGGGACCGCGGGCATGCACCGCGCGCGAGGAAGGGAGCACCCCGCGGGAAGCCGGTGCCGGGGCGGGCCCGGAGCGGGATCGCCGGTGCCGACGTCCCGGGACCGGGCCGAGGGGGCCGGTCCTGTACCGACGGGAGCGGGGCGGCCGCGCCGGTGGGGCCGGAGCGTCCTCCGTCCCGCCGGCCGGAACCGGGCGGTCCGGCGGTCACCTGCATCATCACGAACGAGAGGGGTACTTGCGCGTCACGCCACACCCGCGCGAGGAAATGAGGACGCCGTGAGCGAGCCCCGCCCACAGGGCCCCGGGACCGGTGAGGGGCCGATGCCGAAGCCCGTACCGAGGGACCTTCCCGATCAGCAGGCCGCACCCGACGAGGACCCCTTGGACGTCGTCGGCGTGCCCGGACGGCCGCCCGGGAGCCGCAGGCCCGAGACGGAGCGCCAGGGCGCGGAAGGCGGAGCCGAGGACGCGCAGGAGCCCGACGCGGAGGTCCCCGGCACGGACGAGGGGGACACCGGTCGCGAGGGCACCCCGGATCCCGCCGGCTCCCCCGCCGAGCACCCGGTGCCCGACGAACCGGCCGACTGACCCCCTGGCACCGCGGGAGCCCGGGTGACGGCCCGGGGCCGTGCCCGCGACCGCCGACCGAGCCCGGCCGCCGGAAAGGAATCACGATGGGTGTGCGAACGTGGGTCAGCGAGTGGCCCGTCTACCGCCAGCTGACCGGCCCCGACCCGCTGGGGCGCGGCCGCGCCGCCATGTCGTCCCGTACGGAACGGCTGAGACCGCGCACCGACAGCGCCGACCGGGTGGTGCAGTCGGTCTGCCCGTACTGCGCGGTCGGCTGCGGCCAGCAGATCTACGTCAAGGACGACGAGGTCGTCCAGATCGAGGGCGACCCGGACTCACCCGTCAGCCGGGGCCGCCTCTGCCCCAAGGGCTCGGCCACCCTCCAGCTCACCACCGGCCCCGCGCGCCTGCACGAGGTCCTGTACCGGCGCCCGTACGCCACCGACTGGGAACGACTGGACCTGGAGACGGCCATGGACATGGTCGCCGACCGGGTGGTCGAGACCCGGCGCCGCACCTGGGAGTGGGAGAGCGACGGGGTGCGCACCGCCCGCACGCTCGGCATCGCGAGCCTCGGCGGCGCGACCCTCGACAACGAGGAGAACTACCTGATCAAGAAGCTGTTCACGGGACTCGGCATCGTCCAGGTGGAGAACCAGGCCAGGGTGTGCCACAGCTCCACCGTCGCGGGCCTCGGCACCTCCTTCGGACGCGGCGGCGCCACCACCTTCATGCAGGACCTGCAGTTCGCGGACTGCATCGTCATCCAGGGGTCCAACTACGCCGAGGCGCATCCGGTCGGCTTCCAGTGGGTCATGGAGGCCAAACGGCGCGGCGCCCGCGTCATCCACGTCGACCCGCGCTTCACCCGCACCAGCGCCCTCGCCGATCTCCACGTGCCGATCCGGGCCGGCAGCGACATCGCGTTCCTCGGCGCGGTGATCAACCACGTGCTCACCGAGGAGAAGGACTTCCGGGAGTACGTCCTCGCCTACACCAACGCCGCCTCGATCGTCGACGAGGACTTCCGGGACACCGAGGACCTGGACGGTGTCTTCTCCGGGCTCGACGAGGAGGGCCGTCGCTACGACCCGAGGAGCTGGCAGTACGAGGGAGTGGACGTCCAGGCACCCGCCGGCGACGTCGACGAACAGTACGAGCAGAAGACCCAGGGCTCGGGCCACTCCGAGTCCCACGGCTCGGGCGGAGCCCGGACCAGCGGCCGCCCGCCCCGCGACGAGACGCTGACCCACCCGCGCTGCGTCTACCAGATCCTCAGACGCCACTACGCCCGCTACACCCCCGAACTCGTCGAGGAGACCTGCGGCATCCCGCGAGCCACCTTCCTGCGCGTCTGCGAGGCACTGACCGCCAACTCCGGCCGGGACCGCACCAGCGCCTTCGTGTACGCGGTCGGCTGGACCCAGCACTCCACCGGCTCCCAGTACATCCGCGCCGCCTGCATCCTCCAGCTCCTCCTCGGCAACATCGGCCGGCCCGGCGGCGGCATCCAGGCACTGCGCGGCCACGCCTCCATCCAGGGCTCCAGCGACATCCCCACCCTCTACAACCTGCTCCCCGGCTACCTCCCGATGCCCCACGCCCACGCCCACGAGGACCTGGACACGTTCGTGGAGGCCGTCCGCACCGAGAAGGGCTTCTGGGGGAACATGCGGGCCTACTTCGTCAGCCTGCTCAAGGCGTACTACGGAGACGCCGCCACCGCCGACAACGACTTCTGCTTCGACCACCTCCCGCGCCTCACCGGCTCCCACGCCACCTACGACACGGTCATGGCCCAGCTCGACGGCACCTGCGAGGGCTACTTCCTGATGGGCGAGAACCCCGCCGTGGGCTCCGCCAACACCCGGCTCCAGCGCCTCGGCATGGCCAACCTGAAGTGGCTGGTCGTGCGCGACTTCTCCCTGATCGAGTCCGCGACCTGGTGGAAGGACGGCCCCGAGACCGAGACCGGGGAGCTGCGCACCGAGGACAACGGCACCGAGGTCTTCTTCTTCCCCGCCGCCGCCCACACCGAGAAGTCCGGCTCGTTCACCAACACCAACCGCTGGCTCCAGTGGCACCACGCGGCCGTGGAACCGGAGGGGGACGCGCGCAGCGACCTGTGGTTCACCTATCACCTGGGCCGGCGCGTCAAGGAACGGCTGGCCGGCTCGTCCGACCCCATGGACCGGCCCGTCCAGGACCTCGCCTGGGACTATCCCGTCGACGGCCCGCAGCGTGAACCGGTCGCCGCCGCGGTCCTGGCCGAGATCAACGGACACGGCCCGGACGGCGCGCCGCTCTCCGCCTACACGGAGCTGAAGGACGACGGTTCCACCCGCTGCGGCTGCTGGATCTACTGCGGTGTCTACGCCGACGGGATCAACCACGCGGCCCGCCGCACCCCCCACACCGAACAGGACCACGTGGCCGCCGAGTGGGCCTGGGCCTGGCCCGCCAACCGGCGCATCCTCTACAACCGCGCCTCCGCCGCGCCCGACGGCACCCCCTGGAGCGAACGCAAGGCGTACGTGTGGTGGGACGAGGAGGCGGGGGAGTGGACCGGGCGTGACGTCCCCGACTTCATCCCGGACCGCGCACCCGGCCACGTCCCTCCGGAGGGCGCGACCGGTCCCGACGCCCTGCGCGGCGACGACCCGTTCATCATGCAGGCCGACGGCAAGGGCTGGCTGTACGCGCCGGCCGGGCTGGAGGACGGCCCGCTGCCCACCCACTACGAGCCGCAGGACTCGCCCTTCCCCAACCTCCTCCACCCCTCGACCCCGCGCTCCCCGGTACGGCAGCTGCTGCCGCGCGAGGGCAACCGCTACCACCCCGGCGGTGACGAGCCGGGCTCGGAGGTCTACCCGTACGTCGTCACCACCCACCGCCTCACCGAGCACTTCACCGCGGGCGGGATGAGCCGCTGGTCGTCCTACCTCTCGGAGCTCCAGCCCGAGTTCTTCTGCGAACTCTCCCCGCAGCTCGCCGCCGAGCGCGGCCTGGAACACGGCGGCTGGGCGACGATCGTCACCGCGCGCAACGCCGTGGAGGCGCGCGTCCTGGTCACCGAGCGGCTCGCGCCCCTGACCGTGCACGGGCGGACCGTCCACCAGATCGGTCTGCCCTTCCACTGGGGGCCCAACGGGGTGTCCACCGGTGACGCGGCCAACGAGCTGATGGCCATCGCGCTCGACCCCAACGCCCACATCCAGGAGGACAAGGCGCTCACGGCCGACATCCGGCCCGGGCGCCGCCCCCGCGGGCCGGACCTGCCGAAGCTGGTGGCGGAGTACCGCCGACGCGCGGGAATCACCGGGGCGACAGGGACGGAGGCCCGGAAATGACGGACCGGAACCTGCTGAGCGGTCCCGAGCCCGAACCGGCCCGGGACGCCGGCCACTCCCAGCCCCCCGAGCGCGTCGGCTTCTTCACCGACACCTCGGTCTGCATCGGCTGCAAGGCCTGCGAGGTGGCGTGCAAGGAGTGGAACGCCATCCCGGAGGACGGGCTCGCGCTGAGCGGCATGAGCTACGACAACACGCAGGGCCTCGGCGCCTCCACCTGGCGTCATGTCGCCTTCGTCGAGCAGCGGGTGCCCGCGCCGGAGGGGCGCACCGAACTGCCGCTCGCCGAGGGCGCGGTGAGGGTCTCCGAACCCGCCCCTGCGGCGACTCCGGAGGGCTCCCCGCCGACGGCCCCCGAAAGCTCCCGGACACCGGGCGACATGCGGTGGCTCATGTCGTCGGACGTGTGCAAGCACTGCACGCACGCGGCCTGTCTCGACGTGTGTCCCACCGGCTCGTTGTTCCGCACGGAGTTCGGCACGGTCGTCGTCCAGGAGGACATCTGCAACGGCTGCGGCTACTGCGTGCCCGCCTGCCCGTACGGAGTGATCGAGCAACGCCCGGACGACGGAAGGGCGTTCAAGTGCACCCTGTGTTACGACCGCCTCGGCGCGGGACAGGAACCGGCCTGCGCCAAGGCCTGCCCCACCGAGTCCATCCAGTTCGGCCCCCTCGACGAACTGCGCGAACGGGCCGCCCTGCGGGTGGACCAGCTGCACGAACAGGGAGTCGGGGAAGCCCATTTGTACGGACACGACCCCGAGGACGGGGTCGGCGGTGACGGCGCCTTCTTCCTGCTCCTCGACAAGCCGGAGGTCTACGGGCTGCCGCCCGACCCGGTGGTGACCACCCGTGACCTCCCGGCCATGTGGAAGCACGCGGGGACCGCCGCGCTCTCCCTCGCCGGAGGCATCGCGCTCGCCTTCGTCCTGGCGGGCCGGGCGGAGGGGGCGCGATGACCAGGACCCGCAAGCGCCGCGGTGAGCAACTGATGGTCCCACGGGCGGAGTTCACCTCCTACTACGGGCGTCCGATCATCCACGCCCCGTCCTGGGCGGCCCGTGACATCGCCGGATACTTCTTCCTCGGCGGCCTGGCCGGAGCCGGTTCGGTGTTCGCCGCCGGGGCCCAGCTCCGCGACCGCCCTCGCACCGCCACCGCGATGAAGGTCTCCTCCCTCGCCGCCGTGTCCCTGTCCGCCGCCGCGCTGGTCCACGACCTCGGCCGGCCCGGCCGGTTCGCCAACATGCTGCGGGTCTTCAAGCCGACCTCACCCATGAGCATGGGGTCCTGGCTGCTCGGTGCCTACGGCCCCGCCGCCGGCGCCGCCGCCCTCAGCGCCGTCACCGGCCGACTGCCCCGCGCGGGTGCCGTCGCGACCGCGGGCGCCGCGCTGCTCGGGCCCGCGCTCGCCTCGTACACCGCCGTCCTGGCCGCCGACACCGCCGTACCCGCCTGGCACGGCGCCCACCGGGAACTGCCCTATGTGTTCACGGCGTCCGCGACGGCCGCCGCCTCGGGAATGGCACTGGTCGTGGCGCCACCGCGCGAGAACGCTCCCGCCCGCCTCGCGGCGGTGCTCGCGGCGGCGGGGGAGAGCGTGGCGGCCGAGGCGGCCGAGCGGCGCCTCGGCATGGTGGCCGAGACCTGGCGCGAAGGACGTGCGGGCACGCTCCTGCGCGCCGCCCGCGCCCTGACCCTGGCGGGCGCGGCGACCGCGGCGCTGGCCGGTGGACGCAGCCGGCCGGCCGCCGTCCTGGGCGGGCTGGCCCTGCTCGGGGGATCGGTCTGCACCCGCTTCGGGATCTTCGCGGCAGGAACCGCCTCCGCGCAGGACCCGAAATACACCGTCGTACCCCAGCGGAACGGAGGGTGACCCGTGGTCACCGTGTCCCTCACCGGCACGTCCAGGGAGGACGCCGCCACCGTCTTCGACGTGCTGCGAACGGCGTTCCCCACCGACCGCCCCCCGGAGGTCCCCGAGGACCCTCCGGGATCCCGTCCCGCTGTGTGGACCGCGGAGTTCGCGCCGGCCGACGACCGCATCCCGACCGGCCCGGCCCCGCTGGAGGGCCCGGTCAGCGCGACGCTACAGGGCGGCTACCTCGCCGTGGACCTCCTGCGCGAGGCCCTGAACGGCGCGTTCGCCGTGCAGGAACGGGGCACGGCGTCGGGAGACCAGGAGAAGGAGGTCGACCTGCGGCTCGGGGCCAAGCGGTAGCCGGGAGGGAGGGAGCGGGGCGCGGCCGGGCACCGGCCCGGCGCTCCTCGCGCCGCGTCCGTCCCGCCATCCGTCCACATGGAGGAGGAGAGCGACATGGTGCAGATCGGGTACACGATGATGACCGAGCAGGCCGGCCCGCGCGAACTCGTGGAGCAGGTGGTCCGCGCCGAACAGGCCGGATTCGACTTCTCCGTCACCTCGGACCACTACTTCCCCTGGCTGGACTCCCAGGGGCACGCCCCGTACGCGTGGAGCGTGCTCGGCGCGGCCGCGCTGGCCACCGAACGCATTCCGCTCATGACGTACGTGACGTGCCCGACGACCCGCTACCACCCGGCGGTCGTCGCCCAGAAGGCCGCCACCCTGCAACTCCTGTCCCAGGGACGCTTCCGCCTCGGGCTCGGCTCCGGCGAGAGGCTCAACGAGCACGTGGTGGGCGGTGGCTGGCCCGCCGCCCACGTCCGTCTCGACAAGCTGGAGGAGGCCGTCGGGATCATCCGTTCCCTCTTCGGGGGAGGCGACGTCAACCATCACGGCGTCCACTTCGACGTGGAGAACGCCCGGCTCTTCGACCTGCCGGACACCCCACCGCCGATCGGCGTCGCCGTCTCGGGCGACCACTCGTGCGAGATCGCCGGCCATCTCGCCGACCTCATGATCGCCACGGAGCCCGAACCGGCCCTGACCTCCGCGTTCGACCGGCACGGCGGGACGGGCAAACCCAAGGTCGGCCAGCTTCCCGTCTGTTACGACACCGACCGGGACGCGGCGATCGCCCGGGCCCATGACCAGTTCCGCTGGTTCGGCGGCGGCTGGCCGGTCAACTCCGAACTGCCCGGACCCGCCGCCTTCGAGAGCGCCACGCAGTTCGTACGCCCCGAGGACGTGGCCGGCTCCATACCCTGCGGCGACGACGTGGAGAGCGTGGTCGAGGCCGTACGGCCGTTCGTCGACGCGGGGTTCACCGAGGTCGCGCTCGTCCAGATCGGCGGCGACCACCAGGAACCCTTCACGGACTGGGCCGAGAAGAAGCTGCTTCCCGCCCTGCGTGAGCTGTGAGAGGGCGAGGACAACCGCGATGACCGAGAAGCGCGCCGCGATCTTCGACGTCGACGGAACCCTGGTCGACACCAACCACCTGCACGTCGTCACCTGGTGGGAGGCCTTCCGGCAGGCCGGACACCGTGTTCCCATGCACGACGTGCACCGGGCCGTGGGCCTCGGCGGCGGCGACCTGATCGAGCACCTGCTCGGCAAGGACCGTGACCCCGAGGGCGACGGGGAGCTCGAGGCGGCCCACCGCACCCTCTACGCCACCTGGTTCGACCGGCTGATCGCGTTCGACGGCGCGGGCGACCTGCTGCGCGCGCTGGCCGGGCGCGGCTGGGAGGTCGTCCTGGCGACCTCGGCGAGCGGCGCGGAACTCTCGGCGCTCCGCCGCGCCGTCGACGCGGACGACGTCATCCTCGGGGCGGCCAGCGCGGACGACGTGAGGTCGGGCAAACCCGCGCCCGACCCCGTCGAACGGGCCAGGGACCTCGCCGGTGTCCCCAGCGGACGGGCGGTGTTCGTGGGGGACACCGTCTGGGACATGGAGGCCGGCACCCGGGACGGGGTGACCTCCGTGGCGGTGCTGTCCGGCGGCATCCCGCGGGCCGACCTGGAGGCGGCGGGCGCCGCCGCGGTCCACCGGGACGTCGCGGACCTCCTCGAGAACCTCGACTCCAGCGTCTTCGCCGACCGGGAATGAAAGGCGACGGCCCTGGACCGGCGGGATCGGGGTACCCGGTCATCGGCGATCGCCGGAGCACGCCCGCGTGCTCCGGCCGCATCAGGCTACGGACAGGAGGTGATCACCGTGTCGGACGTGCGGACGCGGCCCGACGGATCGGCCGAGCGGACACGAGGGAACGGATCGGAACCGGTGGGTGAGCTGGTCCAGCGGGCCTCGCAGCAGCTCACCGAGCTGGTCCGAGGAGAGCTCCGGCTGGCACAGGCGGAGATGAAGGAGAAAGGTAGGCGGTACGGGAAGAGCGGCGGTCTGTTCGGCGGCGCGGGAGTGGTCGGCTTCCTGACCCTCCAGGCCCTCGTGGCCACCGCGATCGCCGCGCTGGCCGTACCGCTGCCGGTGTGGGCCGCGGCACTGATCGTGACGGTGGTCCTGGGCCTCGTCGCCGCGGCCATGGCGCTGACGGGGAAGAAGCAGGCCGACCGGGCGGCACCGCCGAAGCCCGAGCAGGCGATCGAGAACGTGAAGGCCGATGTGGCCGAGATCAAGAGGAGTGCCCACCGATGAGTGAACCGTCCGACGACAAGCGCACGGCCACGACCCCCGGTGAGATGCGCGAACAGGTCGAGCGGACCCGTGCCGAACTGGGAGAGACGGTCCAGACGCTGGCCGACAAGGCCGACGTCAAGGCCCGTGCGAAGGACAAGGGCGTCGAGGTCAAGGAGAGGACCGTGGAGGTCGCCGAACAGGCCAGGGAGAAGACCGCCGAGGTCGCCGGGCAGGCCGCGGCCAAGGCGGGCGAGCTGAAGGCCAGGGCGTCCAAGGCCGCGCACGCGGTCCAGGACAAGGTGCCCGACCCGGTCAGGGACCGGGCGGCCCAGGCCGCGGGCCAGATGCGGGACAAGGCCGCGCGGGCCGGTGGCGTATGGCACGAGAAGGCCCCCGAACCGCTGCAGCAGCAGACGGCCCACGGGGCCCGGCTGGCACGCGAGAATCGGGCGCCGATCCTGGCCGCCGTGGGCGCCGCCGTCCTCATATGGCTGGCCATCCGTCACCGGAAGGGGTGAACGGGCGGGCGCGGAACACCGTCGAGCGGTCGCGTCACATGGCCGGGTCCGCCGGGTGACGCGCGGTGCTCCCGTCCGCCGGCAGCCACTGCCACGGGAAGTCCCCGGCCGTCACGGCCCGGGGACTTCCGCCGTTCCCGGGGGTTCGGATGCCCCTGCCGCGGAAGGGCCCTGTTTGGCCGATATGCCACCGGGGACTCGACCTGTCCAGCGAAGCACGTGCGTACGCGAAGACACGCGCACCGGACAGGACCGGCCGGCGTCACCGTGCGCGGACCGCGCACCGGCGCGGGGCGGCAAAGGGGAGATCATGAAAGCAGCGGTATACGAAGGCCCGCGGAAGGTCAGCGTCAAGGACGTCCCGGACGCCAGGATCGAGCACCCCTGCGACATCCTGGTGAAGGTCACCACGACCAACATCTGCGGCTCCGACCTGCACATGTACGAGGGACGGACCTCGTTCGAACCGGGCCGTACCCTCGGCCACGAGAACCTGGGACAGGTCGTCGAGGTCGGCTCCGCGGTCAGCAAGGTCCAGGTCGGTGAGTACGTGGTGCTCCCGTTCAACATCGCCTGCGGCTTCTGCAAGCAGTGCGAGCGCGGACTCACGAACTATTGCCTGACCATGCAGCCGGAGCCCTCCCTCGCCGGAGCGGCCTACGGGTTCGCCGAGATGGGCCCCTACCAGGGAGGCCAGGCCGAGCTGCTGCGCGTGCCGTACGGCGACTTCAACGCCCTGCGACTGGGGGAGGACGCCGCCGAGAGGCAACTGGACTACGTGATGCTGGCGGACATCTTCCCGACCGGCTACCACGCCACCGAGATGGCCCGGGTGCGACCGGGTGACCAGACGCTGGTGATGGGCGCGGGCCCGGTCGGTCTGATGGCGGCCTACTCGGCGATCCTGAAGGGTGCCGGCCGTGTCTGGGTCGCCGACCACCAGCAGGACCGGCTGCGGATCGCCGAGGAGATCGGCGCGGTCGCGATCGACACGAACGAGGCGGACCCGGTCGAGGTGGTGAAGGACGCGACACTCGGCCTGGGGGCCGACAACGGGTGCGAATGCGTCGGATACCAGGCCCACGACCCCCAGGGCCAGGAGGACGCGAGCCTCACCGTCAACCAGCTGATCGACGCCGTGCGCTTCACCGGCGACATAGGAGTGGTGGGTGTCTACCTGCCCGAGGACCCCGGTGGTGAGGACGCGCAGGGCGAGCTGGAGGCCCAGGGCAAACTGCCGCTCGACTACGGCCTGATGTGGTTCAAGGGCCAGACGATGGGCACCGGCCAGGCACCGGTCAAGCGGTACAACCGTGCGCTGCGCGACCTCGTCGCCGGAGGCAGGGCGGAGCCGGGCTTCGTCGTGTCCCATGAGCTCGACCTGGACGAGGCGCCGTCCGCGTACGAGCACTTCGACCGTCGCGAGGACGGATGGACCAAAGTCGTCCTCCACCCCGACGGCCACCGGCCGTAGGGACGCATTTTCCGGCCGTTTGTGAGCCGGCGGGCCATCGGGGGTACTCGATTGTCCACGCACAGGCCACGTCCCGGGAGGAGGCGCACCATGCCCGCAGGATCGAACAAGAAGCGTGAGCGGCAGTACGAACACATCAAGGAGAGCGCGCAGGACCGTGGGGAGTCCGCGAGCCGTGCCAAGGAGATCGCGGCGCGCACGGTGAACAAGGAGCGGGCCAGGGCGGGTGAGTCCGAGACCGCGAGCAGGACGTCCCTGCGCGACCCCAAGTCGGCGTCGCAGCGGGGCGGCGAGCGTTCGCACTCCGGGGCACAGGGCCCCACCAGGGACCAGTTGTACGAGGAGGCCAAGAAGCGCGACATCCATGGACGCTCGTCCATGAGCAAGCAGCAGCTGAAGAACGCGCTGGGCCGCTGAGACGCGTCGCGGCGCCGGCCGCGGGAGCGAGAGCGCGGGCGGGTCGGGACATGACGGACGACGGGGCGGCTCCGTGGGCGCCGCCGGAGAGGGACTGCCGATGCGGGACGACACATCGAAGGACGGACGCGAGGAATCGCCGGAGGAACGGGCCGACCGCAAATGGGGTGACCTGCTCCAGGAGATCCGTGTGGCGCAGACCGGCGTGCAGATCCTGTTCGGCTTCCTGCTGACCGTGGTGTTCCAGCCGTCCTACCGGCGGCTGTCCGACGCGGACCAGACGCTGTACATGGTCACGATCGTCCTCGGCGCCACGGCCATCGGCGCCCTGGTGGCCCCCGTGTCGTTCCACCGCATCGTGTCGGGTCACTTCATCAAGCCGGAGGCCGTCGTGTGGGCGTCCCGGCTGACTTTCCTCGGCCTGCTGCTCCTGCTGCTCACCATGACGGCCTCCCTCCTGCTGGTGCTGCGCACGGCCACCCACGACGACGGGTACGTGCCCTGGATCGTCGCGGGTGTGGCCGCGCTGTACATCGCGTGGTGGTTCGTCATCCCCTTGGTCCTGCGGATGCGCAAAGCGGGTTCCGAAGCCCGCGAGGCCGCCGACGAGAAGGACTGAGCCGGGTGCCCCGGGCGGAGCGACGGCCCGGGGCACCCGGCTGCCGCCCGGTCACGGGTCGTCCGGGAACGCGGGCGGCCGGGACCTGTCCCAGGTGTCAGCGGCTGCGGATGGCGCTGGTGGTGAAGAATCCGGTGGCGGCGGCCGCGACGAGGGCACAGACGGAAAACAGCACGGTTCGGCGCACGGGGCGTCCTCTCTGACTGATCGTGAGTTGGCACCCTGCACAACGCCGCTCGTGCCGCCGGGGGCTCGCCGCCGGCCCGTACGCCACCCGCATGGACGCGATGCGGGACCGCGCCGCACGGATCCCCCGGGGCGCGGCTCCGCCGGTTGCCGTACCGCTCAGCGGACGCGTGCCACTCCCGCGTAGATGCCGCTGCCCTCCTGCGCCGGTGCCCGGTCCGTCCTGAACCACTCCGTCGCCGTCACCAGGCCGGGGGAGACGAGGTCGAGGCCGTCGAAGAAGAGCTCCACCTCCGCCCGGGTACGGAAGCCGAGCTGGATGCCGCCCTTGGCGTACTCGGCGGTGACCTGCGCGGAGAGTTCCGGGTACACGTCGGAGGAGGCGTGCGACAGCACGAGGTAACTGCCCTGGGGCAGCGTCCCGACCAGGTTGCGGACGATGGAGTGGGCGTCCTGGTCGTCGGGGATGAAGTGCATCAGCGCGATCAGCGACAGCGCGATCGGGCGGCTGAAGTCCAGGATGTGCCGGGCGTGTTGGACGATGTCCTGCGGCTGCCGCACATCGGCCTGGATGTAGTCGGTGACGCCCTCGGGACGGCTGACCAGGAGCGCCTCGGCGTGACGCAGCACGATCGGGTCGTTGTCGGTGTAGACGACCTTCGCCGAGGGCGTGATGCCCTGGACGATCTGGTGCAGGTTGGGCTGGGTGGGAATCCCGGTGCCTATGTCCAGGAACTGGTCGACGCCCTGCTCGGCGAGCCAGGCGGACGCCCGGTGCATGAACTCGCGGTTCTGCCGGGCCGCGTCCCGGGCCTCGGGCGGCAGCTTCTCCGCCACGGCCTCGTCGACCGGGTAGTTGTCCTTGCCGCCCAGCAGCCAGTCGTAGACCCGCGCGGGATGCGCCTTGCTGGTGTCGAGCGGCGGAAACGACTGTCGGTCGATCGTCATGCTAGCTCCCATCGCACCACGCGAACGCGGGCAGGCCAAATGTTCGGTCATCCTACTCGGAGCGGTCATGTGGTCTGTGTGACAAGGGAGTTGATCGGAAGAAGAGGACGCCTGCGAGGAAGGCGGCCGGCCGGGCGCCCCGCGCGGAGCGGCGCGGGCGGCCGGGGCTCCGGTTGCGGGGCTCCGCGAGCGCACGCACGCTGGCTGGAGGGGTGACCCGTGGCAGGGGATGGTCGTCGTGAGCGGATCCGCAGGACGGACGGCCACACTGTTCTCGCGCCGGGACCGCGCGGTCATCGCCGCGGCCGCGATCGCGGTGCTGCTGGTCGAGCTGGACTGGTTCGCGCTGAACCTGATGCTGCCCGTGATCGCCCGCGACTTCGGGACGCCGGCCACGAACCTGCAGTGGCTGGTGAGCGGCTACATGCTGACCCTCGGGGCACTGATGATCGTCGCCGGGCGGGCGGCCGACCTCTACGGCCGAAGACGGGTCCTCGTCATCGGGCTGACGGGCTTCGCCGCGATGTCGGTGGTGTGCAGCGCCGCGCGGAACGCGGCGTGGCTGACCGCGGGACGCGTGGTCCAGGGGACGGCGGCGGCACTGGTCCTGCCGATCGCGGTCGCGGTGGTGACCGCGCACTTCCGTGACGGACGCCAGGGCCGCGCCGTCGGAACGGTCCTCGCCTTCAGCGCCATCGGCACGGCGCTCGGCCCCTTCGTCGGCGGGACCTTCGCCGAACTCGTCAGCTGGCGCGCGGTCTTCCTGCTGAACGTGCCCTTCTGCGCGCTGGCGGCGCTGCTGGCGCTGCGGTACGTGACGGAGTCGCGGGACGAGGGGGCCGTGCGGGGGATGGACCTGCCGGGCGCCGTCACCCTGGCCGGCGGTCTGACGGCCGTCATGCTCGCCGTCGACCAGGGATCGGACTGGGGCTGGGGCTCGGCGGCCACCGTGGCGTGCTTCGCCGCGGGCGCGGCCATGCTGGGCCTGTTCGCGGTGGTCGAGCGGCGGACGACGGAACCGCTGATCGAGCTGTCCCTGCTGCGCAACCGGCCGTTCGTGACCGTGACGGCGGCCGGGACGGTGTCGAACATCGTGTACTGCCTCGTCGCGGTGCTGGCGGCGCTGTACCTGGAGCAGGCACGCGGACTGTCACCGCTGGAGTCGGGAGTGGTCTTCCTGGCGCTGTCGGCGGGGGTCGGCGCGGCGAGCTACTGGTCTGGCCATCTGGCGCGCCGGTGGCGGGCGGAGGTGCTGATGGCGGTGGGGCTGCTGCTGAGCGGGGTGGCGCTCGCCGCGCTGACCTGGGCGCGTCCGCTGCCGCTCTACGCCGCGGTGTTCGCGGTGGTCGGAGCGGGCGTCGGGCTCGGCTGGGCACTCACCAACGCGGCGACCCAGTCGTACGTGTCCGCCGGGCGGCTGGCGGCGGCGTCCGGGCTGGTGCTCACCTCGCTGGTGCTGTGGGGTGCGGCGGCCGTGACGGTGGCCGCGACCGTGCTGGAGGAGGTCAGTGGATCCGCCGGTGCCGCGGCGTCCGACGGTTCGGCGATCGACGGGGTGCTGCGGGTGGTCGCCGTGCTGTCCGTGGCCGGTGCCGGAGTGCTGGTCCCGCTCGTCCGCTCCGGCGCACGGACACCGGCGGGAGAAGCCGCGGCGACGCCGGATGGGGGCGGCGCGGCCCGGGGAACGCGCTCCAGGAATCTCGCCGGGGGCGGTGCGGGAAGAGGGACGACGGGACGGCGTACGGGCTGACGGCTCTCCCGTGAGGCCGCTCCCGCGCCGTCCGGCGCCTCGGGCCGGACCGGCGTGAACGAGAGCCTCCCGAGCGGGGTTTTGAACCGCGCTTTACACATTCACTGCAACCGCGGACCGGTGCCCGCAGTCCAAAAGAGAAGTGAGGCAGGCACGATTGTGAGCCGGGGTAGAAGTGAAGCGACGTAGCGGGATATCGATGGCAATCGTCATGGCGGCGGTGCTGGCGGGGACCAGCGCCTGCGGCGGCGGGGGCAAGACGAAGGCGAGTTCGGACGACGGGAAGGGCGGGTCGAAGAAGCCGGCGGCCAGCGCGAAGCCGTCTCCGACGAAGCCCGCCGGGCCGCCGATGCTGCTGGAGACGATCACTCCGCAGACCGGTGCCACGGTCGGCGTCGCGATGCCGATCTCGGTGATCTTCACCAATCCGGTGGGGCAGAAGGCCCGCGCCGACATCGAGAAGCACATGAAGGTCACCAGCTCCAAGCCGATGACGGGCGCGTGGCACTGGTTCGGTGACCGGCGCGCCGACTGGCGGCCCAAGTCCTACTGGGCGGCCGGCACCAAGGTGAAGGTCACCGCGGACCTGAAGGGCGTCGCCAACGGCAACGGCCGCTACGGCACGCGTTCCTACGTCCACGACTTCACCGTCGGCGACGACGTCCGCGCGGACGTGTCGGTCACCGGTCACACGATGAAGGTCACGAAGAACGGCGCGCCCGTGCGGACGCTGTCGATCAATGCGGGAAGCGCAGAATTCCCCACGTGGAACGGCGTGATGGCGGTGATCGACAAGCAGGAGAAGGTCCACATGACCTCGTGCAGCGTCGGCATCAGCTGCAACAAGGGCGACGCGAACTACTACGACCTGACGCTTCCCTGGGACGTCCACCTGACCCAGTCCGGGACCTACGTCCACTACTCGACCGGTGACCCGAACCCCGGCAGCGGCAGCGCCCGGGGCTCGCACGGCTGTGTCCACCTGTCGATCACCGACGCCAAGTGGTTCTACGGCCAGGTCAAGCAGGGCGACCCGGTCTCCGTCACCGGCTCCCCGCGTGCGAAGGCCTCGGCCGACAACGGCTACGCCTCCTTCAACCTGAGCTGGGACCAGTGGCTGGCGGGCAGCGCGAGCGGCGAGACCACCGCGGGCTGACCCGCGGCGGCGCACCGGGGCCGGGCCGGTCAGAAGAGCATGGACAGGTCGCCCGGCCGCACCCGGGCCGTGACGGGGAGGGTGGCCTCGACCTCCCCGTCGGCGCCGTAGGGCACCGGCCGGTCCGCCTCGATGCGGATCTCCCGGCCCCGCAGGACCACCACTTCCGGCCGCGCGACGTGCGCGCCGGTCTTCAGCTCGTTCATGAGGGTGAAGAACAGCCGCCGCGGGGCCTGCCGGATCATGACGACGTCCAGCAGGCCGTCGTCCGTCAGGGCCAGCGGGGCGATGATGCGCCCGGAACCGTAGTAGGCGGAGTTGGCGGCCACGACGGTGTAACCGCGGTGGAAGTGTTCCTCCCCGTCGACGGTGACGCGGTACGACACCGGACGCCACCCGGTGACCGCGCGCAGGCCTCCGGCGTAGTACGAGGCGGCCCCGCGCAGCACGCGCGCCTGGTTGGCGTGCTGATTGGCGAGGGCGTCGACGCCCGCGTACACGCTGCCGAGCACCACGGTGCGCGGGTGCACCGCCGATTCCACCTCGATGGTGTCGACGCGCCGCGGCTCGTGGTGCAACAGGACACGGGTCAGGTCCGCGGCGGCGGTGGGCAGCCGGAGCGCGCGGGCGAAGTCGTTGCCGCGGCCGGCCGGGACCAGGCCCAGCACGGTGTCCGTCCCGCTGAGGGCGCCGCCGATGCCGCCCGCGATCCCGTCTCCGCCCACGGCGAGGACGACCCGGCCCCGTTCCCCGGCGCGCAGCGCGAGTTCCTGCGCGTGGGCCAGACTGCGGCTGTACTCGGTCTCCAGTCCGGCTCCGGCCTCCCGCAGCAGGCGGGCGACCGGGAGCAGCGCCGCCGCCCCGGTGGAGCCGCCCGCGGTGGGGTTGACGACGGCGGTGAACTGTCGCATCGGTGTGCCTCCGGGCAGTGACGGTGGGACGGAGCGGGGCAGGGGCGGAAGCTGTGCGCGGCAGCGGTGCCGGTGCCGGAGCCGGGAGCCCCGCCCGTGGGGGCGGGAGCCGGGGCGGCCGGAACCGGGCGACGTCTCCGGCGGTCTCGGGCCGCCGGAGCGCGTGCGCGTCGGGTGTCAGTCGACGGGGAGCAGGATCCCGGGGTTCAGCACGTCGTCGGGGTCCAGCCGCCGCTTGACGGCCCGCAGGGCCTCGACGCCCAGCGGCCCCGCCTCGCGGAGGTACCAGTCGCGGTGGTCCGTGCCCACCCCGTGGTGGTGGCTGATGGTCCCGCCCGCGCTCAGCACGGCCTCGTTGGCGGCTTCCTTGGCCGGTGCCCAGTGGGCCACGGCGTCCTCGCCCTGCGCCGAGACCACGGTGAAGTAGAGCGAGGCGCCGTTCTCGTACACGTGCGAGATGTGGCACATGACCAGGGGCGGGGTTCCCGCGGCGGTCAGGGTCTCGGTCAGCGCGGTGCGCACGGCGGCGTACAGCTCGGGGACGCGGGACCAGAAGGTCGCGGTCTCCAGGGTCTCGGCGAAGGCCCCGGCGTCGAGCAGCGCGTCGCGCAGGTACGGCGCCGAGTAGCGGCCGTGCGCCCAGCGTTCGCCGGGCTCGGCGCCCAGGTAGGTGCCCCCGGCCGCGCGCAGGACCGCCGCGGCCTCCTCGCGGCGGCGCGCGGTCTCCTCCTCGGTCCCCTCGTACCCGGCGATCGCCGTGCAGCCGGCGGCCGCCGGGGCCCCGGCCGAACCGATGGCGTCGGGCTGGGCGAGTCCGACGAAGGTCTCGGTCTCGTCGGACAGCCGCAGCACCGTGGGGCGCGGACCGTCCTGGGCGAGCCGGCGCAGGGCGGTCGCGCCCTCCTCGAACGAGGCGAACCGCCACCCCTCGTAGACGCGCGTCCGCGGCAGCGGTCTGATCCGTACGGTGACGGAGGTGATGACGCCGAAGGCGCCCTCGGAGCCGAGGACCAGCTGCCGCAGGTCGGGACCGGCCGCCGAGCGGGGGGCGCGGCCCGTGTCCAGGGTGCCCTCCGGGGTCGCGAGGGTCAGACCGAGGACCATCTCGTCGAAGCGGCCGTATCCGGCGGAGGCCTGACCGCTGGAGCGGGCGGCGGCGAACCCGCCGATGGTGGCCCATTCGTAGGACTGCGGGAAGTGCCCGAGGGTGAAGCCGTACTCGGCCAGGAGCGCCTCCGCGTCGGGTGCGCGTAGGCCCGGCTGGAGCGTCGCGGTCCGCGAGACGGGGTCGATGGCGAGCATCGCGTTCATCCGGCGCAGGTCGAGGGCGACGAAGGCGCTGCGCTCCGGGGCGAGGCCGCCGACGACGGAGGTGCCGCCGCCGAACGGCACGACGGCGAGGCCGTGTTCGGCGCACGCGCGCAGTACGGCGAGGACCTCGTCGTGGGTGGAGGGCAGCACGACGGCCGCGGGGGCGTCCCCGGCGTCGCCCGCGCGGATCTTCAGCAGATCGGGCGTGGACTTCCCGCGGGTGTGCCGGATCCGGGTCTCCGCGTCGGTGCGCACGTGCGCCGGGCCGCCGACGGCGTCCGCGAGCGCGCGCAGGGCCGGGTCCGGCGCGGGCTCGGAGAGGGGGATCTCGTCGAGGGCGTGCGGGGCGGTGTCCCGCGGCTTGACGCCGAGCAGGTCCCTCAGCAGGCCGGTCACCGCGTCGGGCAGCGGCGCCGCCTTCGCCGGGTCGCCCCAGCCACTCCACAGCATGTCCATGAACGTAGTCCTCATCGGTCGGTTCGCGACGCGCCGGCTCCCGCACGGCCGCTCAGGGCGTTACACTGTGACACATGGCGCCCATTCGTCACAACCACTCGGACGGTGACCCCGTCCTCGACGCCGTACGCGACTGTGTCCTGGCGGTCGGAGTCCGGCGTACCACCCTGACCGACGTGGCCCGCCGCGCCGGTGTCTCGCGCATGACGCTCTACCGGCGCTGGCCCGACGTGCGCTCGCTCGTCGGCGACCTGATGACCCGTGAGTGGATCGACGTGGCGACCCGCGCCATGCCGGAGCCCCAGCCGGACGGGCACACGCGGACCCTGATCGTGGACGGTCTCGTGGCCGGGGTGGAGGGCTTCCGGGCCCACCCGCTCTTCCGCAAGATCATCGACGTGGACCCCGAACTCCTGCTCCCCTACGTGCTGGACCGCCGCGGCGCCAGCCAGGAGGCCCTCCTGGAACTCCTCGGCGACGCCCTGGAGCAGGGGCACGCCGACGGCTCGGTGCGGATCGCCCCCACGAGACGCCAGGCCCGTTCCGTGCTGCTCGTGGTCCAGTCCTTCACCCTGTCGCTGCGGACCATGACCGACGAGGACGACCCCGAACTGACCAGCACCGCCTTTCTCGACGAGTTGCGCACCCTTCTGGAGAGGACCCTCACGCCATGAGTCCCACGAGCAGTCCGTCCGGCCCGGCCGCCCCGGCGCCCGGATCGTCGCTCTCCGCCGCCCGCCGCCGCCGTGAACTGGCCGAGGCCGTGGGCGGCGACACCGTGGACCTCCTGGTCGTCGGACTCGGCGCCACCGGCGCCGGCGTCGCCCTGGACGCGGCCGCGCGCGGTCTGAGCGTCGTCGCCGTCGACGCCCACGACCTCGCCTTCGGCACCTCGCGCTGGAGTTCCAAGCTCATCCACGGCGGACTGCGCTACCTCGCCTCCGGACAGCTCGACGTCGCCCACGAGAGCGCGGTCGAACGCGGTGTCCTCATGGAGCGCACCGCCCCCCACCTGGTGCGCGCCCAGCCCTTCGTGCTGCCCCTGACCCCGTTGGTGTCACGCGGCCAGGCCTCCCTGGCCTGGGCCGGCTTCCGGGCCGGGGACACCCTGCGGCTCGCCGCCCGCACCTCCCGCGCCACCCTGCCCGCGCCGCGCCGCCTCTCCGCGGTGGAGGCCCGGCACCTGGCGCCGTCCGTGCGCCCCGCGGGCCTGCGCGGCGGGCTGCTGTCCTGGGACGGCAAGGTGACCGACGACGCCCGGCTCGTCACGGCGCTCGCCCGCACCGCCGCCGCCCACGGCGCGAAGATCCTCACCCGGGTCAGGGTCCTCGGGACCGGCGGGACCGTCGCCCGCGTACGTGACGAACTGACCGGGGAAGAGGGCGAGATCAGGGCCCGCGCGGTCGTCAACGCCTCCGGCGTCTGGGCGGGCGAACTGGTCGAGGGCATCCGGATCCGCCCCTCGCGCGGAACCCATCTGGTGCTGCGCGCCGACCTGTTCGGCCCGCTGCCCGCGGGTCTGCACATCCCGATCCCGGGCGAGACCAACAGGTTCGTCCTCGTCCTGCCGCAGGACGACGGCCGCGTGTACGTCGGCCTGACCGACGAACCCGTCGACGGGGACCTGCCGGACGTGCCCGAGGTGCCCGAGTCGGACGTCGGCTTCCTGCTGGACGTCGTCGGCTCGGCCCTGGACGCCCCGGTGCGGCGCGACGACGTGGTGGGTGCCTTCGCGGGGCTGCGCCCCCTGCTCGACACCGTGCCCGCCCGCTCCGGAGAGACCGCCCGCACCTCCGACATCTCGCGCCGGCACGCCGTCCTCACCTCCGACGACGGGGTGACCACCGTGGTCGGCGGCAAACTCACCACCTACCGGCGCATGGCCCAGGACGCCGTCGACGCGGCGGTCGAGGCCCGGGGGCTGCGGGCCGGCCCCTCGACGACCGCCTCCCTGCCGCTGGTCGGCGCGGCGGCCCCGCACCGGCTCGGATCACTGGCCGCCCCCGGCCACCTGATCCGCCGCCACGGCACCGAGGCCCCCGCCGTCCACGCCCTCGCCGCCCGTGATCCCCGGCTCGGCGAGCCCGTGGTGCCCGGACACCCCGTCACCCGGGCCGCGCTGCTGTGGGCCGTGCTGCACGAGGGCGCCCTCGACGAGGCCGACCTCCTGGACCGGCGTACCCGCATCGGTCTGGTGCCGCAGGACCGGGCCGCCGCTGTGGCCGCCGCCCGGGAGGCCCTCGACACGGCCGCGGAGCACTGCGTCCGGCACGGCGACACCCCTCAGTCCGAGGTGACCCCCCAATAGCCGATCAGTGCAGGCTCGCCGTCGGCGTACAGCACCGTGCATCTGCCCTGTGAACGGCTGGGGAAGTCCAGCCGGCCCGAATCCAGGGCCGCGTCCCAGTCGGCGTGAGCGGGGCGGCCGTCGGGGGCCCAGGCCCGGATCTCCTCGTCCGTCAGGGGACGCATGAACGGGCCGTCGTCGGAGTCCGTCGCGTCGATCATCTCGGGCTGGTCCAGGACGGTGGCGGTGCCGCCGGTGAAGACGTACTCGTGCCAGTCCGGGTCCCGCCACAGCTCCTCCACGGTCCGGCCGGGGAAGCCGTGGTCGTCCTCGGACAGTTGCTCCTCCTGGGCTCTGCGGAACGCGGCCGCCAGGTCGGGCTCGTACGGTCCTGTGTGGGTCCAGCAGTCGCCGCCCATGCCGTTCCGTCTCCCTCGTCTCGTCGAATCGGTGGGTCAGCAGCCTAGGAGGGGGCACTGACAGCCGGGCCGTCGCACGTGACAGCCGGGCCGTCGCACGGTGCGCGCACGTCGACCGGAGCCCTGGCGCGCCGTCCATTGGCGGCACGGTCCTCGCGTGTCGGCCCCGCCGTCACCGCCGCGGCGCCCGTGCTCCCGAGACTGGCCCCATGAGTGAACAAGCCGGTTCGCCGGCGTCGGCCGCGCGGCGCGAACGCCAGCAGACCGTCGTCATGGCGACCCTGACCGTCCTGGCGGGCGCGGTCGACGCGGTCAGCTTCCTGACCATGGGACACGTCTTCACCGCGCTGGCCACGGGCAATCTGCTCTTCCTCTCCTTCGCCGTCGCCGGTGAGGGAGAACTGCCGGTGGCCCGCCCCGCCGTCGCCCTGGTCGCCTTCGTCCTGGGGGCCGCGGCCGGGGCCCTCACCACCGGCGGTCTCGTCGCGCGCCACCGGCACTGGTTCGCGGCCGCCCTGGCCGTGGAAGGGGCGCTCCTGGCCCTCGCGGGCGCCACGGCGCTGTGGCGGCACGGTTCCGGATCGCTCACCGATCACCCGGACAGCCTGGTCATCGCCGTGGTCGGCTTCGCCATGGGCCTGCGCGCGGACACCGCCCTGCGCGCGGCGGTCCCCGGCATGCCGACCCTGTTGATCCAGGTGTCCCTGGTCCGTCTCGTCCACGGCCTCACCGGAGCCACCGGAGCCACCGCGGCGGCCGGGCGGCACCCCACGGCCCGGATCCGGCTCGTCGCGACCGTCGCCGGCATCTTCGCGGGCGGTGCCCTCGGCACCCTCATCACACCGTGGGGGACGGGCCGGGCGCTGCTCACCGTCGCGGCGGCGGTCCTGGTCGTCGCCGCCCTCAACGTGCTCCTGGCACGGCTGCGCCTGATCTCGCCGGAGCTCATCGGCTGAACTCACCGGAGTCCGGATCCCGGGGGAGAGAGCCACGGCGTGGCCTCGGGCGCCCTGGACGACCCGGGGTTCACGTACGTCGCGGCCGGCACGCGCACACGGGTGAGCGGCTCGGCGGGGCACCCGGGACCCGGAGGGCCGGCTGGTGTGCCGCGGGCGGCCCGAACCCGACCGTGAGGTCGTGCTGCCGGCCCCGGCCGACCTGTGGCCGATCGGGTCCGGGTGGCTCCTGTGCGACGAAGCCCGGTCCGAAGCCGGAGCTCACGCCGAAACCGAAACCGAGGCCGCGTACCGGGGCACGAGCGGCTCCGCCACGGCGGGCGGCACGTCAGGAGGCGGCGCCGACGGCACGGGCGGCCGGTCCGGCATCGGGCAGTACCGCTCTCCTGCGGGTGCCGTCGCGACCACGGCCGACGGGCGTTCCGCGAAATGCTTCACGGGCAGGGACGGCCGCGCCCGCCGGGGCTGCGACTCCGGCTGATCAGGGCGCCGGTCGAGGGCCGGTCCCGGTCCTCGACATTGCCGGGAACCGGCAGTCATGCCGGGGGCCGACGCTTCCGGGACCCGACGTGTCGGGCGGTCGGCCGCGTGTGACCTAATGCTCCGGGGCGAAGGAGACACGGGGGTGGCTGTGCGGTCGGCGGAGCGGTCGGTGCCGGAGCGGATCCGGCGGGAGCGGTGGCACGCGGCCGCCTGGACACTGCTGGGACTGGCCCTGTCGGCGGTGGCCGCGGTGCCGGGCTCCTTCGTCCCCGGACGGGTCGCCGCGGAGGCGGCCTTCGAGGACGCCCGGCCGTGTGCCGGTGGAGCCGCGGCGCGGGACGACGGCGCGAGCTGCCTGCGCACGATCCGCGGGACGGTGATCTCCGCCGGGAACGCCAAGAGCGGCAAGGCGACGGTCTTCCGCGTGATGCTGCGGCCGCCGGTTCCGGCCCCCGCCGATCAGCCGATCGACCTCGACGCGCACGGAGACCTGTCCGAACGCATCGAGCCGGGGGAACGGGTGAGCGTCACGACGTGGCGGGACGACGTGGTCGCCGTCAGCCAGGACGGGGTCCGCGAGCGGCTTTCGGGACTGCCGGACGAGGACCCCATCATGCTCACCGGAGCCGCCCTGGTCTGCGTCTGGTCGGCGGTACTGGCCTTCATCGCCGCTTTCGGCAGCGCCCGGCGGGCCCGCCGCCTCGCCACCGGCCGCCCTGTCGTCCCCCGGATCCGGATGGGGGCGAAATCCGTGCCCGTGGTGGTGGTGCCCCTCGTCGCGGCCTTCACCGCCGGTCACTTCTGGGACACCTGGACGGCTGTGGTCATGACCGTGGTCGTCTGGGCCCTGATCGCGGTCCCGGCCACGATCCTCGCCCTGCGCTGGGACCGGGAGCCGTCCTCCACGCCCCTGCCGGGAGAACGGTCCGACGCCCGGCTCACCGTGGCCGACTGACCCGGCGGGGGACAGTGTTCACGACACGGCCGCACGGACTCACCGCTCGCGACCCCGGCCCCGCCGCCGAAGGGCTCTCGCGCCGGTGGTGATCTCCTCGTGCGCCAGCCGCCCCAGCAACGCGCCGCCGAAGACGACGACACCGACACCGACCAGCCAGGACTGCACGACGAGGACGGTGCCGAAAGGGCCGTAGGAGACGGTGCTGGAGGCGATCAGGGGCGAGAAGACGCGACGCGAGAAGACCCGCAGACCGAGCAGGCCGAGAGCCGTCAGCACCGCGCCGGGCAACAGGGCCTTGCCGTCGATCCTGCCGCCGAGCAGCATCCACTGGGACCACCAGAAGAACAGGACGGCACTCAGCGCCGCGGCCACCGTCCCGGCGGCCGAGTGGCGCCACAGCGTGGTCGTCGCGGTCACGTAGATCGATCCGATGAGCACGGCCAGCCAGAGGACCTGACGCCATCGCGCGTACCAACGGGCTGCGGACAGGTCCCAGACCTTCTCGTAGCCGGTCTGCACCGCCGCGCCGAAGCTCAGACCGAAGACGGCGAGCGCGGCGAGACCGAAGGCCGTCGTGGTCTGCCGTACCTGTGCGGGTCCGGCGAACAGCCGCGCGACCTCGTCCCTGGCGGCACTCGACACGCCGAGGCCGTCCCCCAGCCACTCCGCGAAACCCCGCCCGTGCGCCGGATCGGCGGCGGAGACGACGATCAGGAGCGGCACCAGCGTGAGGAAGCCGAGGGCCGCGAAGCCCAGCGACCGCTGTCCCAGTTCGATGGCCTTGCTGTGCCGCCATCCCCGGCCGAAGGGGGAGTCGTGCAGCGCCGCATGCAGCCGTGCCCGCGGGGCGGGCCGGTCGTCGTCGGCGTCCGGGGGAGCTTTTTTCGGCATGCAGGTCGATTACCACAGACACCGCCGGCGCCAACCGCATCAGGACAGGCCGGTGCGAGGGCGGCCCTGGCGCTTTCGCCGGGTCGGTCGCGCGACCCGCGACGGGCGGGCCCGGCCGGACGGCGGGTCCGGCCGGGCCGAAGGGCGCTGAGGCGGGGTCAGCCCAGTGCGAACTTCTGGGCGGCGGAGCCGTTGCAGTCCCAGATCCGCAGCCGGGTGCCGTTGGCCGTGGCGCCGTCGGGTGAGTCGAGGCAGCGGCCCGACTGCGGGTTGAGCAGCGAACCGTCGGCCTGTTGCTGCCAGACCTGGCCCCCGGCCCCGTTGCAGTCCCACAGTTCGACCTGGGTGCCGCCCGCGGTGCCGTTGCCGTTGATGTCGAGGCAGCGGCCCAGCGTGTGCAGCCGGCCGTCCGAGCTGTGGAACCAGTGCTGGTCGACCGCGTACGACTGGCAGCTCCAGAGCTGTACGGCGGTCGCGTTGGAGCCGTTGTCGTCACCGGCGACGTCGGCGCAGGCACCGCCGGGCCCGATGACGGGCGCGCCCGCGTTGACCGCGAACTTCTGGGCGGCGGAGCCGTTGCAGTCCCAGATCCGCAGCCGGGTGCCGTTGGCCGTGGCACCGTTGGGGGAGTCGAGGCAGCGCCCCGACTGCGGGTTGAACAGCGAACCGTCGGCGCGCTGCACCCACTTCTGGCCGCCGACCCCGTTGCAGTCCCACAGTTCGACGTTCGTGCCGTTGGCGGTGCCGTTGCCGATGATGTCCAGGCAGCGGCCGATGGTTCCGAGCGATCCGTTCGCGTTGTGGGTCCAGTGCTGGTCCTCGGCGTACGACTGGCAGTTCCACAGCTGCACGGCGGCGCCGTTCACCCCGGTGTCGTCCGCGGCGACGTCGGCGCACTGGCCGCCGGGGCCGCCGATGGTGCCCTGCGGACCGTTCGGGACGTTGGTCTGGCCCGAGTAGCCGACCGAGACGATGTTCGCCTGGACGGCGTTCTCGGCCGCGTCCGTCGGATAGCCGATGACCATGACACCCTCGAAGAACGTGCCCATGTTCCAGTTGCTGTTGTCGCCGCCCGTGCCCAGGATGATGCCGCCCTCCTGCTGCATGGGCCGGTAGCCGCCCCGCGTGGGCAGCGCCCCGTCCCACCAGGTGGTCAGGCTCCCCGACTGCGAGTTGCCCCCCTTCAGCGCGTAGGTGGTCTGACCGTTGTTCTTGAGGACGGCCGTGACGTACGTGCTGTTGTTGCCCTTGTTCGCGGTGTTGGAGCCGTTGTCGCCCTGGAACATGCCGTTCTCCAGGTCGGCCTCGACCCAGGGGCCCGAGCCGCTGCACGGGGCGAAGTAGCAGGTGGTGGCGATGGACACGGCGTCCATGTGGCCGTTGCCGGTGTCGGCCGGCGTGGCTTCGGCGTTGCCGTAGTCGAAGCAGCAGGCGGAGCCGACATGGGTGCCGCTGGCGACCATGTAGGCGCCTTCCGCCTGGCCGTTGACCGCGGTGCCGGAGGCGGCGCCGTGCGAGCGGTAGCCGACCCCGGGGGAGATCCAGATGCCGTACACCTTGTGGCCGCCCGCCGTGACGGACAGCTCACCGGCGTCCGCGCCCCGGTCGGCGCCCATTCCGGCCGTCCCCGCGGGGCCGGGGAACAGGTCGTTGTGGCGGGAGGTCTGGTCGTACACCTTCGAGATGCTGCACGTCGTGTTGGCGCAGAAGCCGTCCTGCTGGGCGGCGTTCGCGTAACCGCCGGCCGTCAGCAGCCCGATGTCGGCGCTCGCGCCGTCGGAGACGCGGGTGACCTGGTACAGCGGGCCGTTGTACGCCGAGAACAGCGCGCGTGTCGTGCTGTGTGCGGCGACGCACGGGGTGCCCGCGCCGGCGTAGATGTCGCAGGGCTGGGAACCCGCGGCCCGGGCGACACCGGGCATGCCGACCAGGACGGTCACCAGGAGACCGAGGACGGCGGCGACGGACAGCAGGGCGTGGCGCAGCCGGGACCCCGGTCCGGCCGCTGGAGACGGGATGAGACGAGAGGAGGCAGATCTGCTTCTGCGCATGCGTGCTCCCGAAGTGGAGGGTGGAGCTACAACTCGCCCTCGGAACAGCCGAGTTCAGGCTGCCTGGCGACTGAGACGGAAGTTACAAGCGCTGGTTGATTGCGTCAATATTTGTTGCTTTCCTTTCTGCTGGGCCCGCGTCGATGTCCGAACGTGTGGCTTTGGGGCGGCCAGTGGCCCGTGGCGCGCCCCGCCCGGACCCGGCCCCCCGCTCCGCCGGAACGGGAGGGGCGACAGGACGTACGCGGTGGTACCGCCGCGTATCGCCACCGTGGTCCGGTCCGCCGCCGGAGCCGGGGCGACCCACTTCGGCTGGATCATCCCGTTTCCCCTCGTGGTCCCGTCGTTCGTCCTGAACAGCGGCGGGCGACCGGAATTTGAAAGGGATACGACGACCGAAAAGCGACTGTGGCGGCCCGGGGGAGTTTTTTCGACCGGCCCTGCTGTGCAACATTCGAGCGAGGTCGAGCAACACCCTTGGAGGGGAAGCGCATTGTCGCCCACCACGGGATCCGAACGCGGGTCCCTGTACGTCCTCACACCGTCCAGTGACGAATCCATTGCCGCCGAATGGGCCGGTGGAAAAGGGAAGAACCTGCACACCCTGACCGCGTCCGGATTTCAAGTACCGCGCTGGTCGGTCATCGGCCTGGACGTATTCGCGGAATTCTGCCGCGACGGCGGCCTGGACGGACACCTGGCCCGCCTGCTCGCCGGTGACCTCGAGTCGAGAGCGGGCCGGATCGCCGCGGAGATCGCCCGTCTGATCGAGGACGCGCCGCTCGGCGACCGCCTCACCGACGCCATCGGACTGGCCTACGGGCTGGCCGGCGGCGGCGCCGTGGCCGTCCGCTCGTCCGGCCCGCAGGAGGACGGCGCGCGCCACTCCTTCGCCGGCCAGTTCGACACCTTCCTCAACGTCCGCGGCCTCGACGAGGTCGTCGCCCACGTCCGCCGCTGCTGGGCCTCGGCGTTCTCCGAACGCTCCCTGCGCTACCGCGCACAGCGCCGGCTGCCCGTCAGTGCCGACGGTGTCGCCGTCATCGTGCAGCACATGGTGGCCGCCGAACTCAGTGGAGTGCTGTTCACCGCCGACCCGGTGACCGGGCGCACCGACCGGCACGTCGTCAGCGCCGTCCACGGGCTGGGGGAGGGGCTGGTCTCGGGCGCGGTCGACGCCGACACCGTCGTCCTGGACGCCGGCACCGGCGAGCCGCTGACCACGGTGATCGGCGACAAGCGGGAGCGCTACGACGCCGGATCCGGACCCGGCTGCCGGGTGTCGCCCGTCGCCGACGGGGACCGCGCCGAACTGTCACTGACCGCCGACCGGCTGGAGCGGCTGCACGCGGCCGGGGCTCGCCTCGCCGCCCTGTACGGCACCCCCCAGGACATCGAATGGGCCATCGCCGACGACACCCTGTGGATCCTGCAGAGCCGGCCCGTCACGACGCTCGCCCCGGCCGCCGACCCCGCACCGGAACCCGGACGGGACCTGCGGCTCTGGGACAACTCCAACATCGTCGAGAGCTTCAGCGGCGTCGTCTCCCCGCTCACCTACAGCTTCGCCGCCGACACCTACGCGAAGGTGTACGACAGCTACGCCCGCGCCCTGGGGGTCCGCGGGGAGCGGCTGCGTGAGGTGCAGGAGTGGACGCCGCACCTGCTCGGCTACGTCCACGGACGGGTCTACTACAACCTCTTCCACTGGTACCGCATGGTGCGCCTCGCGCCGTTGTACCCGCTCAACCGGCGCGTTCTGGAGAAATCCCTGGGCGTCGCCGAGAGTATTTCCGACGAGGTCGCCGACGCGCTCCACCCGTTCACGCCCCGGCCCGGACTGCGCGGTCACGTCGAACGCCTGACACGTACGGTCGTCTTTGCCGGGCGATTCATCACCATCCGGAAATCGGTCGACACGTTTCATCGAGATTTCTATCGTGCGTACACGATATTCAACAATGTCGACTACGACGCCCTGCCGGGTGACGAGACGTACCGCCGTTTCCGGCGGCTACAGCGGGAACTCATCGAAAAATGGGGCCCGATGCAGACCCTCGACGCGACGATCCTGCTCTCCGTGGGACTCCTGGCCCTGCTCACCCGCAGATGGCTGCCGACGGCGCCCGAGTGGTTCACCTGGGCCGCGGCGGCCCCCGGCGGCGGCGTCGAGTCCGCGGAACCGGTGTGGGCACTGCGCGAACTGGCCGACCAGGCGCGTGCCGACGCCGAGGTCCTGGCGCTGCTGGAACGGACCCCCGACTCCGAGGCCCACCAGGCCCTGCGCGACGCCGGCCACGTCCGGTTCCTGCGGGCCGTCGACGCGTACATCGCCGACTACGGCTACCGCAGCCCCGACGAACTCAAGCTGGAGGTTCCCGACCTGCGCGAGAACCCGGCCGGACTCTTCACCCTGCTGCGCGGGGCGCTGCCGGACACCGGCGACGGCGGCGGCACCCCGGACCGCGGCGGCGAGGTCGACGCCTACCTCGACGAACACCTCGGCCGCCCGCGGCGCCTGGTGTACGAACGGGTGCGGGGCAAGGCCCGGGCCGCGCTCGCCGACCGGGAACGGCTCAGGTTCTGCCGCACCCGCGCCTTCGGAGCGGCCAAACGCATGCTGCGCGCCCTGGGCCGCGACCTGGCGCGCGCCGGTGCCGTCGACGCCTGGGACGACGTCTTCTTCCTCCGCCTGGAGGAGATCCGGGGCGCCTACGAGGGCATGATCGCCCACACCGAACTGCGGGACCTGGTCGTGCTGCGCCGCAGACAGCAGGCCGCCGACACCGCGCTGCACGCCCCGTCCCGCTTCACCACCCGCGGCGCGCCGTACTGGTCGGGCAACCTCGAACGGGCCGGCTGGAACAGCGGCCCGGCCGCCCCCGGCGGTGCCCGCGAACTGACCGGCGTCCCCTGCTGCCCCGGCGTCGCCGAAGGGCCCGCCGTGGTCACCGACACCCCGCGCGACATCGGCGGCGGCATCCTGCTCACCTACCGCACCGACCCGGGATGGGTGACCGCGCTGTCCTCGGCCGCCGCCCTGGTCATCGAACGGGGCAGCCCGCTGACCCATGTGGCCGTCGTGGCGCGGGAGCTGGGCATTCCGACCGTGGTCCAGGTGAAGGGCGCCACCACAGAGATCCGCACCGGCACCCGGCTGCGGGTCGACGGCGCCGCCGGCACGGTCGCCGTGCTCGCCGACCCGTCCCCCGACACCGCGGCCGCCGTCCCGGACAGCCCCCGAACGGAGACGCACCAGTGATCCTCACCGAGGAACGGTTGCAGGACCTGCTCGACAAGTCCCTCGCCGAACTCCCCCTCGACACCGAGTGGGCCGTGACCCTGGAGGGCTCCATAGCGGAGGGGTTCGGCAACCCTTCCTCCGACATCGACTTCCTGCTCGTGAGCCGCCGCGACGACGACCTGCCGACCATGCCGTCCCTGCTGTTCGTGGACGGCAGAAGGGTGGAGATCCGCACCCGCTCGGTGCGTCAACTGGCCGACCAGTTCCAGGAGGTGGAGCGGACGGCCGGACGGCCGGCCCGGCTCTCCGAGGACCTCCTCAACCGCTGCCAGCGGGTGCTGCACAGTCATCCGCTGCGCGGCCACGCCCTCGTCGAGGAGGTGAAGGCGCTGCTGCCCGTGGAGCGGTTCCGCCGGATCACCGCCGACTGGTGGGCGCACCGGGCCCGGCAGTCCTTGCGGCACGCGCTGGCACTGCAGTGCCTCGGCGAGAGCGACGAGGCGGTCGACTGGACCCGCGCCGCGCTCGTGCAGAGCGTCAAGTCCTGGGCGGCGGGCCTCGGTGAGACCTATCTCGAACCCAAGTGGCTGTCCATGCAGCTGGACCGGGCGGGACGGGCGGACGTGCGCGACCGCTACTGGGCGTTGGAAGAGGCCGTCGTCCCGTCCGGCGACGCCGGTGCCGCCCGGGCCCACCTGACCGCCTGCCTCGATCTCGCCGCGGACCTCGGCCTCACCGGCGTCCCCCGGAAGCCCGAACGGCTCACCGTGGAACGCGTGGCCCGGGTGACCACCTGGCAGACCGGCGAACGGGTCCACGTCGTCCGCGGCGGGCGCGACGTGTTCGCCCTCGGCGCCGACGCCGGAACCGTCTGGCGCTCCCTCGTCCTGGGCCGGCCGCTGCCCCGCGTACTGGCCGAGAGCGCCGCCACCGGCGTCACCGACCCCGGCCCGCTGCTCGCCGCCTTCCTGCGTTACGGACTGGTCCGCCTCGTCTGGAAGGGCGGCGGAGCCGTCACCCCCGCGCTCCCGCTCGCCGCCCCGCCCGGCCCCGTGACCCCGCCGCCCTCCACCGCGCGGCCGCTGCTGTCGGTCCGCGGCGCGGCCGTCACCGGAGCCCGCGCCGTCGACCTGATGCCCCTGCCCGCCGACCGGTTCGCCGCCGCGGCCATGGCCCTGGTGTGGTCCAACGTGGTGGTCGAGAACGCCGTCGAGGACCTGACCGGAGCCCTGCGGCGCGGCCAGCGGCGGGTCGCCGAACTCACCGCGCGCCGCGCCGTGCACGCCGCGCTGCGCGGACTGTTCAGCGCCCACGGGGTCAACCCGCTGCCCGCGGACACCGACCTCGTGCGCCGCATGGACCTGCTTCCCGCCGCCACCGGACCGATCGGCGTCCGTGCCGGGGAACTCCTGGGGCGGGGCGTGGACTCGGCGGAGGACGGCGACGCGCTGCGCGCGGAGCTGCGCCGCTTCATCGCCCTGGTACGCGGTGCCATGGGCGCCGACTCCTTCCCGCTCTCCTTCGACTCCGCGCACACCTGGCGGGCGACGCTGCAACTCGGCCACGACTGGCTGCGCATGGGCGCCCACCTCGGTGCGGAGCTGCCCATCGAAGAGGCCCGCGAGCTGCTGGCCGGCAACGGGGCCCAGCCCCACCAGGCCCGCTGACGGGCCCTCGGCTCCCGAGCATCCGACCCGACGTTCCGTGCGGAGGATCCACCGATGTCCGATCCGACGACCCCCGATCCGACGACCCCCGATCCGGCGGCGTCCCACCCGATGACGGTGCTGGTGACCGGCGCCAGCGGCTTCGTGGGCGCCGAGGTGACCGCCCGGCTCACCGCCGCCGGTCACAGGGTGCTGGCGGTGGTGCACCACAACGCCGACCTCGTCCGCAACAACGGCAGAAAACTCACCGCCGGTCCGGGCGCCGTCACCCGGATCACCGGCGACGTCACCCGCCCCGGCCTCGGGCTGAGCGGTGCCGACCGGCGCCTGGCCGCCGGTGCCGACCGGATCGTCCACTGCGCCGCCGTCACCGACTTCGGACTGCCGCCGGGCCGGTACGAACGCGTCAACGTCGAGGGCACCAGGCACGTCCTGGGCCTCGCCCTCGGGACCCGTACGCCCCTGGTCCACGTCGGCACCGCCTACGTGTGCGGGGAACGCGACGGCATCGCGTACGAGGACGAACTCGACCTCGGCCAACGCCCCGGCAACGACTACGAGAAGAGCAAACTGGCCGCCGAGACCCTGGTCCGCAAGGCCGCGGCGGACGGCCTGCCCGTGACCGTGGTCCGCCCGAGCATCGTCACCGGCGCCACCCGCACCGGCCGCGTCCGCGACCACAAGACCGTCTACCCCGTGCTCCGGGTCCTGACCAGGGGCCTGGTGCGCACGGTGCCCGGTCACCACGACGCCGTCCTCGACCTGGTCCCGGTCGACCGGGTCGCCGACCTGGTGACCGAGGCCGCCACCCGGTTCCGGGACGCCGAGGGCCGCACCCTGCACGCCGTCGGCCACGAGCTGACCCTGCGGGACATGTCCGACGTCCTCGCCGAGTACCCGTCCCTCCACGTGCCGCGGTTCGTCCCCCCGTCCGCGTTCTCCGCCACGGCCCTGCCCGGCCGCGAACGCCCCTACTACGACCGCGTCGTCTCCCTGTACGCCCCCTACTTCCGGCGCCGCGTCCGCTTCGACGCCACCCACGCCGAGGCCTTCGGCCACCGTCCGCCCGCGACGGGCGCGCACGCCTACCTGCGCCGCCTCCTCGACCACTGCCTCGCGACCGGCTATCTCGGCCCGCCCCCGCCCAGGGAGCCGGCCGCCCGACCCGACGGGAGCACCCACCGATGACCCTCGCCCACCTCGCCGAGCCCTCGTACGGCATACCCGTCTCACCGCTGCTGACCTGCCACCCCGACAAACAACGGCTGTACGGCGCGGACACCTACTACCAGGAGAGCCACGACCAGCTCGCCGCCCTCACCGACGACGTCACCGGCTTCGCCCACCGGCACGCGCTGCTGCTGCTCAAGCCCGACGCCGTCGTGGCGCGCAGGCTGGACGCGGCCGCCGACTGGCTGGCCGGGCAGGGTTTCACGATCGCCGGCGCGGGTGTCACCCGGCTGACCCGCACCATGATCCGCTCCCTGTGGTACTTCCAGTGGAACCTCGCCACCCCTCACCGCAGGCGGCTGGCCGCACTCTTCCTGGAGGACGCCGACGCCCTCGTCCTGCTCGTCCGGCCCGAGAACGACCTGGACGTGCCAGCCTCGGTCGAACTCACCCGGCTCAAGGGCCCCACGGACCCGGACGCCCGCCGGCCCGGCCAGCTGCGCCATCTCCTGGGCCGCTACAGCTACTTGCTGAACCTGGTGCACACTCCCGACGAACCCGCCGACGTGCTGCGGGAGCTGGCCGTCCACTTCGACGAGACCGAGCGCGACCGCCTGTTCCGCTCCGCCCTCGCCGGCGAGGACCGCGCCGCGCACGCGCACGAGCTGACCGGACTGCTGTACGCCGCCACCGAACCCCGGGACCTCGACTTCGGACCCGCCCTCGCACGACTGCGCGACACCGTGTCCCGGCACCGGGGCGCCGACCCCTCGGCCGCCCCGCGGGAGCTGCTGGAGAGCGCCTGGCGGAGGGGGATCGACCTCGACCCGTGGGACGCCGTCATCGTCGGCTCGAAGGTGCTCCCCATGCGACAGCCGGGCCGGGCGCCCGTGCTGGACGGAGCCGACGCCGACACCTGGCGCCGCCACCTGGACACCGTCCGCGCCACCGCGAACTGAGGAGCGGCATCGTGCAGTTCACCCCGACACTCCCCAAGGAACTCGTGCACCGCTCCGCGGTCGAGGAGGTCTTCCTGACCGACGCCGAGCGCCACGGCGAGGACGAGATGCTGCTGGCCGCACGCTTCCCCCGCCGCCACGCCTTCTACGACGACACCCTCGGCCCCGGCGACCGCCTCGACCCCTTCCTGCTGCTCGAAGCGTGCCGGCAGGGCATCTTCGTGGTGGCCCACCGCTACCTCGGCGTCCGGCCCGGACACAAGTTCCTGCTCCGGGCGGTCGAGTTCGAGGTGCCGGACCCGGCCGCCCTCACCCGGGGCGACCGGCCCACCGAGGCGGTCGTCACGACCCGGATCGAGAAACGGTTCGCCACCCGGGCCGAAGTGCGGGGCCTGCGGCTCCGCTTCGGCCTGTCCATCGGCGCCCGCGAGGCCCTGGCGGCCCGCATCGACTACTCCTGGATGCCGCCCGAGGACTGGACGAGCCTGCGGGCCCGGCAGCGCGGCGCGCTCGGCCTGCCCGCCGTGCCCGTCGCGCTGCGCGGACGCCACGTCGAACCAGCGCTCGTCGGCCGGCGCGCCTCGGCCAACACGGTCATCTCACCGCCGCGCACCACGGACGACGGCACCCACACGGCGCGCCTGCTGGCCGAGACCACCCACCCCACCCTCTACGACCACTGGGTGGACCATGTGCCCGGCATGCTGGAGCTGGAGGCATTCCGCCAACTCGCCCTGCGCGCCGCGGTGTCCGCCGGAACCGTCCGCACGCCCAGCCCGCTGCCGGTGGCCCTGGCCGCGCGGTTCCGCCGTTTCGCCGAGATGGATCTGCCGCTGGAGTGCCGGGCCGCTCCGGCGCCGCCGGGGGCTGCCGTCGAATGCACCCTGCGCCAGCCCGGCTCCGTGGCCGCCGAGGCCCGGATCAGGTTCGCCGACGCGGACGCCGGACCGGTACGCGCCCTGGCGGCGCCGGCCGTGCACAGGGCCGCATGAGGCCCCCGGCCGCACCCGCCAGGGAAGAACCCCCCTCGGGCGCACCCGGCCACGGGGACGCGGCGACCACCTTCACCGCCCGGCGAGTTCCCGCCAGACTGGGCCGTTTCGTGCTGCGCAGGTTCCGGCCGCACCTCTACGTCACCTACGGACTGCTGTGGGTCCTCGCGCTGGAGGGCTCGGCGGTGGCCGCGGCCGGCCCGGCCTGGCGCCCGTCCGGCGCCACCTGGATCCGGGTCGTCAGCGTCGTACTGGCCCTGCTGTTCCTGCGGATGCTGGACGAACAGAAGGACCTCGCCCACGACCGCGTCCACCACCCGGACCGGCCGCTCGTCACCGGCGCGATCACCGCGGCCGAACTGCGCGGCGCGATGGCGGCGGTCGCCGCGGTGGTGACCGGTCTGAACGCGGCCCTCTCGGCGGCCGACGCCCTGCTGATCCTCGCGGCTCTCGGGTACGGGCTGCTCCTCGCCCCGCTGGAGCGGCTGTCCCCCGCGGTGCGCGACCGGCCCCTGCTCGGCCTGGCGGTGACCTACCCGGTCCAACTGCTGCTCGGTGTCTACGTCTACGGGTCGCTCGTCGCCGCGGGAACCGTCACCGCCGACCGGCGCGGTGCCGCGCTGCTCACCCTGAGCGCCTGTGTCTTCCTGCACTTCGAGTTCGCCCGCAAGACCGCCTGGGAGGCGCCACCGGGCGCCCGTCCGTACTCGGCCGCTCTCGGACCGCGGCGCGCCGCCGCGGTCACCGCCGCCTTCGCGGCCGGGGCCCTCGCCTGCCAGGTCCTGCTGCTCGCCCCGCGGGGTCCGCTCGCGCTGCTGCCCTGCCTGGCGGCCGTCCTGCCCGCCCACGCCACCCGGCGGTTCCTGGCCGCGGGGCGCGGCGGGTGGCCGATGCCCGCCACGATCGCCTTCGTCGTGGCCACCCACCTCGGGCTGGTGCTCCTGGCGGTGCTGCTGCCGTGACCGACGGACTTCCCCTGTCCTGCGAGGAGCTGCTGACCACCACGCGGTCCGTGCGGCACGGTCTCGACCTGGACCGGGCGGTGGATCCGGCCCTGGTCGAGGACTGTCTGCGCATCGCCCTGCAGGCACCGAACGGCAACAACCGGCAGAACTGGCGCTGGATCCTGCTCACCGACCCGCGCGTCCGCGCGGACGTCGCCGAGGTCTACCGGGCCGCGTTCTACGAACGCAACGCCGCCGCTCTCGAGCGGCCGGCGGAACTGCCCGCGGCCACGCGCCCGGTGCTCACCGCGGCCCGGGCGCTGGCCGACCGGCTGCACCGGGTACCGGTCCTGGTCGTCCCGTGCCTCGAAGTGGCCGGCGGACGGCTGCCCCCGGGCAACCAGGCCGGTCTGTGGGGATCGTTGCTGCCGGCCGCCTGGAGCTACGCGCTGGCCGCCCGCAGCCGCGGACTGGTCACCGCCTGGACGGCCGTCCACCTGGACCGCGAGCAGGAGGTCGCCGACGTACTGGGCCTGCCGCCCACGGTGCGCCAGGGCGCGCTGCTGCCGACGGCCCATCCGCTGCGCACCACGTTCCGTCCGGGGCCGCGGCTGCCGTTGGAGCGGGTCCTGCACCGCGACGGCTGGCAGGGAACACGGCCGGTGTGAAGCCCGGGAGGGGGAACGCCCGCGGGTCCCGGCGGGTGTTCCCCGGACGTGGGGCCGCCGGGCCCCGCCGGTCAGCCGACGGTCGGGCTCGGGGTCGGGCTGTTGGTGTTCACGTTCAGGTCGGGGCGCGGGGTCAGGACGACGATCGGGGCGCCCGGCTGCGGCGCGGGCGGTGTGAGCTGGTCCTTGGGGAGCGTGGGCGGGGCGCTCTGCTGGGCGAGGACCGAGGGGAAGTCGATGGTGCCGGTCTTCTCCATCATGGTGATGTGGTCGAGGACCGTGTCGTTGGCGAGGTCCGCGAGCTCGCGCACGAGGGAGTTGTTGGTGTTGGCGCGCACCTTGGCGATCACCGAGAAGATGGAGCCGTGCGTGACGCGCAGGATGTTGGCGGCGGTCCTGTCGAACTCCTTGCCGCTCAGGGCCGCGGAGGTCGCCACGAACTGCTGCTGCTGCGGAGACGCCTGGTTGGGCAGGGTGATGTTGAGCTGGACGGCGACCTTGCGGTCCAGCTCGTCGAGGCGCGCATGACCCACTATCAGGTGCTTGCCGGCCTCCCGCATCGCCGGGGTCGAGCCCTTCTTCAGCGCGATCTCACCCAGGGGGTACTCCCACAGCCCGGCCGCGCGCACCTTGACGACGAAGTCGCGGTCGCCCTCGGTGAGCGGGCCCCACTGGGTGTCCGCGATGATGCGGGTCTGGGCGCTGGACGTGGTCTGGACGCCGAGCATGGTCGGGTATACCAGAGCGGCGAGAGTCAGGGTCACCGCGCCGCCCACGAAGACCGTTCCTGCCAAGTTGCGTGAGACGGGCATGATGCCTCCTGACGTATCGATCAGATTTCACAGGGGGTACGGATGTCACCGCCCCTTTGATCATTTTGACGGGTAAAATCTGGCTCCCTTCCTGTGTCGTGCGTCACAGCGGGCGCACAGGTCGGGGGCGTGCCGCTTCCGGTGCGCCGACGGGTGCGGGCACGGACGGGGACCGGGCGGCGCGACCGCCCGCCGAAGCCGGCCCGGAAGCATCCGTGAGGATATCCGGCGGGGGTGACCCGAGTCCGGCCGGAGGTGGCGGAGGCGTTCGGCGGGTGCGTCCGGCGGATGTGTCCGACCGGGGTGCGAACGGTCCGGCGGAGTCCGCGAAATTCTCTCCATCAATCGATTGATCGATGCCTCCGGGCGGCATATCCTCCCCGCCATGTCCGACTCGCCACCCGCCTCACCGGCCCCCGCCCCGCCGCCCGCCGACGCCAGTCGCGAGCGCATCATCGCGGCCGCCACCTCCCTCTTCGCCGAGCACGGCTACGACGGCACGAGCACCCGCCGGATCGCCGCCGACGCGGGGCTGAACATGGCCACCGTCGCCTACCACGTCGGCGGGAAGCCGGACCTCTACCGGGAGGTCATGCTCCGCGCCCACCTCGCCGAGCAGCGCGTGCTCACGGACGCGCTGGCCGCGTTCCGGGAGACCGCGCCCACCGACCCGGTCGCGGCCGTCACCGAACTGGTCGACCGGTACCTCGACTTCTGCCTCGACCAGCCCCACATCCCGGCCCTGTGGATGCGCCGCTGGCTCTCGGACGCCGCCGAGTTCGCGGACCTGGAGGCCGCCTACGCACGGCCGCTCATCGAGGCGGTCCGTGACACCGTGCGCGAGGCCGTCCCGGCCGGGGCCGCCGCACCCGCCGACGTCGAGATGACCGTCTGGACGGTGCTGTGGAGCACCCACGGCTTCTGCCGCTCGGGCATCCGCGCCGAGGTCCCGCGCTTCCGCGCCCACCTGCGCGCCCTCGTCCTGCGTGATCTGGGGCTGGGCGCCCCGCGGCCGCGCGAGGGGGAGCGCGGATGACGACGGCCCTGGTCCCCCCGCCCGCCGTCGGCGGCCTCACCCGGCGCCGTCTGTTCGTCTACGGCCTCGGCTCGGTCGGCACCGGCCTCTTCTCCACCGTCCCCGGCCTGCTGCTGCTCTACTTCATGACCGACACGCTGGGCGTCCCCGCCGGAATCGCCGGACTCGTGGTCGCCCTGCCCAAGGCCTGGGACGCCGTGTTCAACCCCGTGGTCGGGGCCGCGAGCGACCGTGAGGCCGTCCGCACCGGCCGCAGGACGCGACTGCTCGTCGCCGGCGGGCTCGCGCTGCCCGTCACGTTCGCGGCGATGTTCCTGTCCCCGATGACCGGCACGGGCGCGGCCGCGTGGGTGACGGTGACCTTCGTCCTGGCGGCGAGCGCCTTCTCGCTGTTCCAGGTGCCCTACGTCGCCCTGCCCGCCGAGATGTCGCCCGTGCCGTCCGTCCGCACCCGGATCATGGTCTGGCGGATCGTCTTCCTGACCCTCGGCATCCTCGTCGCGGGCGGCGCGGCACCCCTCGTGGTCGACGCCGCGGGCGGAGGCCGCAAGGGATACGGAGCGATGGGGCTGACCGTGGGGCTCGTCATCGCGGCGGTCCTGCTGGTCCCCGCGCTCGGTACCCGCTGGGTGCGCTCACGGCCCGGACCCGAGCCCCTCGGGCTGGTCGCCGCCTTCCGCACCGCACGCGGCAACCGCGCCTTCTTCGCGCTGCTGCTCTCCTTCGTGCTCCAGGCCGCCGCCGTCGCGATCATGCTCGCCGCCGCGCCCTACGTCGCCACCTACCGCCTCGGCGGCTACGGCCTGACCTCGATGCTCTTCGTCTGCCTGGTCGCCCCCAGCGCCGTCGCCGTCCCGCTCTGGGCCAAGGCCGCCGGGCGCTGGGGACGGCTGCGCTGCCTCACGGTCGCGACCTGCGGCTACGCCCTCGGCGCGGTGGGCCTGTTCCCGGCCGCGGGCGGTGGCGGCACCGTGTCGGTCGCCCTGACGCTCACGCTCTGCGGGCTGCTCGGCGTCTGCTACGCGGCCCTCCAGGTCCTGCCGCTCGCCCTGCTGCCCGACACGGTGCACGCCGACACGGCCAGGACCGGACAGGTCCAGTCGGGAGCGTTCACCGGACTGTGGACGGCCGGCGAGACCGTCGGCCTCGCGGCCGGCCCCGGCGCGTACTCGATCGCCCTGGCCTCCACCGGCTTCGTCTCCTCGACCCTGGACCACCCGGTCGCCCAGACCGCCACCGCGCGCACCGGAATCCTCCTGGGCTTCAGCCTCGTGCCCGCCCTGCTCATGCTCCTCTCCCTCCCCGCCCTGCGCGCCTACGGCCGCCGCCGCGCCGCGCGAGAAACGGAAACCGCCTGATGACGACTTCCCCGCGGACCACGGCCGACGCCCCGGCCGCCCACCCCGGCCTGCCCGAGACCGGTCGCTCCGGCGCCGACCTCCTCGCCGAACTGGCCGCCCTCACCGCCGCCGACCTGCCCACCCGGGGCGGGAACACCACCGCCTACGTCTACGACAGCGGCCGTCCCGAGGTGCGCGAGGCCGCCGAACGCGCCTATCTGACGATGATGGAGGTCAACGGTCTGGACCCGACCGCGTTCCCCAGCATCGTCGCGCTCGAACGCCAGGTCGTCGGCGCGACCGCCGCCCGGCTCGGCGGTGACGACAGCACCCCGGGCATCTTCACCAGCGGCGGCACCGAGTCGATCATCCTCGCGGTGAAGGCCGCCCGGGACGCCCGCCCGGACGTCCTCGCCCCGGAGATCGTCGTCCCCGTCACCGCCCACGCCGCCTTCCACAAGGCCGGCAGCTATCTGCGGGTCACCGTGCGCAGCGCGCCCGTCGATCCCGGGACCTACCGCGCCGACCCCGCCGCCATGGCCGGACTCTGCAACGAGAACACGGTCCTCGTCGTCGCCTCCGCCCCGTCCTACGCCCACGGCGTGATCGACCCCGTCGCGGAGATAGCCGCCGACGCCGCCGCCCGTGGCATCCCCTGCCACGTCGACGCGTGCGTCGGGGGCTGGCTGCTGCCCTGGCTCGCCGAGGCCGGCGCCACCGTCCCGGCCTTCGACCTCTCCGTCCCCGGCGTCACCTCCCTCTCCTGCGACCTGCACAAGTTCGGCTACGCCCCCAAGGGCGCCTCCGTCCTGCTGTTCCGTGACGAGGCCCTGCGGCTCGACGCCTACTACGCCTGCGCGACCTGGCCCGGCTACACCGTCGTCAACTCCACGATCCAGAGCAGCAAGGGCGCCGGCCCGCTCGCCGGGGCGTGGGCCACGCTGCAAGCCCTCGGCGCCGACGGCTACCGCGAACTGGGCCGCGCCGCCCTGTCCGCGACCCGTCGGCTGATCAGCGGCGTCGAGGAGATCGACGGCCTCACCGTCCTCGGCACCCCCGAGGCGACCCTGGTCGCCATCGGCACCGACCCGGCGGCCCCGGCCCCGCTCGACCTCTTCGCCCTCGCCGACGAGACCCGCGCCCGGGGCTTCTTCCTCCAGCCGCAGCTCAGCCTCGACGGCCTCCCGGCCAACCTGCACCTGACCCTCACCGGGGTGAGCGAGCGGGGCGTCGAGGAACTGCTCACCGTCCTGCGCGAGTGCGCCGACGCCGTCCGTCCGCTCGGGCCCCCGACGCCGCCCGCGGACATCGTCGACCTGCTCACGCAGGTGGACCTGACCGAACTCGACAACGCGTCCTTCGCGGCGCTGCTCCCGGCCGCGGGGGTCGACCCGGCCGGTGAGAACGCGGCCCGGATGGCCCCGGTCAACCGCCTTCTGGACGCCCTCCCGGCAAAGACCCGCGAGGTGATCGTCACCCGTTTCCTGTCCGCGCTCTACAGCCCGTACCTGGGCGGGTGACCGCCGCGCCGCGGCGACCGGTCCGCGCCGGCCGGGGCGGACGCCGCGCTCACCGCGCGACGCGCTGCTTCCGGCCGCCGCGGCGCAGGCGCGCGCCGGCGTAGACGAGGTCCAGGAGAAGGACGACGACGCCGATGACCAGTAGGTAGAACAGTCCGTGGGCGGCGACGCCGATGAGGCCCAGCACCACTGCCACGAGGATCAGGAACAGGAACAGGCTCATCGGCTCTCCCGGCGGCTCTCGGCCCGGTCCTCCGGGCGGCTCTCGGATCAGCGACGGGCGAGACGGCGCTCGCCCTTGAGGCCCGGCACGTATGCGAGTTCGTAGTGCGCGAAGACCTCCGGCTCGTCCGTGGCGGGCAGCACGCCGTCCGTGTCGATGGAGGGGGCCCTCTTCACCAGGTTCCTGTCGTGCGCGACCCTCAGGTAGCCCGGCCCGACGGTCGCGCGGTCCAGGGGGACGAACACCAGGCGGCGGCGCGTGGGCAGGCCCACGGTCACGGTGGCGAAGGAAGGATCGTCGGTGGCCGTGTCGACGTAGACGGACTCCAGGGTGCCGATCTTGTGGCCCTCGGGGTCCACCACGTCGTGACCACGCCATTCACGGATGTCACCTGCCTCGAACATCATGTACCTCCACAGGTGCGGTACCCCCGATCGTCGGCCTGATGCACGGGCCGCCCCGGTCGCCCCGCCGGGAAACCGGTGGTCCATGCGCCGATCATGCCGCTTCCGGGACCGGTCCGGCCCGCCCGAGGGGCCGGTCAGGTCCCGGACGGAGCGTCGGATCCGGACGGCTCGCGGCCGGGCAGCATGGTCAGCAGCATGACGCTCGGCTCCGTGGCGCGGACGGTGTGCGGCAGCCGTGCGGGCAGGTGGATCCAGCTCCCCGGCAGGGCCTCGGTCTTCTCGTCGCCCAGGACGAGGTCGAGGCGGCCCCGGACGACCTGGACGACCACGGGCAGGGCCGAGGTGTGTTCGGTCAGTTCCTGGCCGGCGGCGAAGGCGAATCCGACCACGCGGATCCGGTCGTCGCGGTACAGGACGCGGCTGAGGGTGCCGTCCTCGGGCACGGTCAGCTCGGCGGCCAGGTCGGTGATCACGGTGGCGTGCATGGGGTGGCTCCTCGGTGCCGGGAACGAGCGGGACGGCGACCGGGCTGATCGCGCCCGGGCGGGTGCGGCGGGCTGACAGCCGGCCGTGCCGCCGAGGCGAACCTAACGCGGGGGCGGTGGTGCGCGGTGGGCCGTGTGGTCCCGTCCGGCAGGGCCGAGGGGCCCATGCCGTGGGGCCGCAAGCTCCCCGTGTCTCCCGCGCGGCTGAAGTTAGCCTCGCCTCACTGATGGTCCCGATGTTCTTTCCGCGGGGCGGTTCCTGCCCGGCTCGACGTGCTGGAGATGCGGATGAGTGCCATGAACGAGGTGCGTGAGGCGGCAGCCGGCCGGAGAACCGCCGTCGTCGATGCCGTGCCGCGCTCGCTGGCGGACCTGACGCCGGGCGCCAGTGCCACGGTGACGAGGGTGGCCGCCGACGCGCCCGCCGTGGCGCGCCGACTGCACGATCTCGGCTTCACCCCCGGGGCGGTGGTGGAGGTGGTACGCCGGGCGCCGTTGCGCGACCCCGTCGTCTACCGGGTCAAGGACTACGAGGTGTGCCTGCGCCGGGCACAGGCGGCGTGCGTGCACATCGCGGAGGTGGACCGGTGAGCGACGGCTGCCACGGTGACAGCGGCACGGAGGCGACCCTCACCGGAGTGCCGCGGATCGCTCTGGTCGGCGCCCCCAACTCGGGCAAGACCAGCGTCTTCAACGGCTTGACGGGCCTGCGCGCCAAGACCGGCAACTACCCCGGGGTGACCGTGTCCCGGTTCGTCGGGATCTCCCGGACGGGCCGTGACCGGCACGTGGTGGAGGACCTGCCGGGCACCTACAGCCTCGACCCGATCAGCCCGGACGAGCGGATCACCGTCGACGTACTGCACGGCAGGCTGGAGGGCGCCGGGCGGCCGGACGCCCTGCTGGTCATGGCGGACGCCACCACGCTGCGGCGGTCGGTGGGCTTCGTGGCCCGTGTGCTGGCCCTCGGCCTGCCGGTCTGCGTGGTGCTGACCTTCACCGATGAACTGGCGCGCCGTCAGGGCGGCCTGGACGTCGAGGCGTTCGCCCAGGCGCTCGGCGTGCCCGTGCTGCCCGTGGTCGGCCACCGCGGACACGGCGTCGCGCGACTGCGCGAGCAGCTCACCACCTGGCGCACCTGGTCCGTCCCGGTCGTGGCCCCGCCCACCGAGCCGGGCGAGCGGGACGCCTGGGCGGAGTCGGTCCTGGCCTTCGCCGGCTACCGGCCCCCCGAGCGCCACCGGGCCACCCGGCGCGTGGACGCGGTGCTGCTGCATCCGGTGGGGGGCACGGTGGTGTTCTTCGCGGTGATGGGGCTGTTCTTCCAGACCGTCTTCACCTTCGCCGCCCCGCTGCAGGGCGGGGTGGAGTCGCTCTTCGCGTGGTTGTCGGGCCAGGTGCACGATCATGTCGGCGATCCGTGGCTGTCCGGGCTGCTGGGCGACGCCCTTATCGGCGGTGTCGGCGGCGTGCTCGTCTTCGTCCCGCAGATCGTCCTGCTGTTCCTGCTGCTGGCCCTGCTGGAGGGCGTCGGCTACATGGCGCGGGCGGCGTTCCTGATGGACCGGGTGATGGCCCGCGCCGGGCTGGAGGGCCGCGCCTTCGTGGCGCTGCTGTCGTCGTTCGCCTGCGCGATCCCCGGCATCATGGCCACCCGTACCCTGCCCTCCGCGAAGGACCGGCTGGCCACGATGATGGCCGCCCCGCTGATGACCTGCTCGGCGCGGCTGCCGGTCTACGTCCTGCTCATCGGCCTGTTCGTCGACCCCTCCGCCAGGGTCGGCCCGTTCGGCGCGCAGGGCGTGGTCATGTTCGGCCTCTACCTGCTCGGAGCCGTCTCCGCGATGCTGGCCGCCTGGGTGTTCAAGAAGCTCGGCGACCGCCACGGCCAGGTGGTGCCGTTCTTCATGGAGATGCCGCCCTACCGGCTGCCCGCCCCCCGCGCGGTGCTGGTGGCGATGTGGTCCTCCGCGCGCGCCTTCCTGCGCAAGTGCTCGACCGTCATCGTCGCCACGAGCGTCGTGCTGTGGCTGCTACTGAACCTGCCCCTGCACACGGCGGCGCAACTGCACGCGGCCGGCGTCGACACCACGGACTCCGTGGCCGTGTCCGCCTACACCGCCGACCACAGTTACGCCGCCGGTCTGGGCCGCGCGGTCGCCCCCGTCTTCGAACCGCTGGGCTTCGACTGGCGCATCAACATCGGTGTGCTGTCGGCGCAGGCCGCCCGGGAGACCTTCGTCGCCACCATCGGACAGGTGGCCGCCGCCGAGCAGCCGGAAGCGCCGGACCGGGCGCTGCGTGCCATGACCTACACCGACGGACCGCACGCCGGGGAGCGGGTGTTCACCGCGCCGACGATCGCCGCGCTGCTGGTCTACTTCGTGTACGCCCTCCAGTGCATGGCCACGGTGGCGGTACTGCGCCGCGAGACGGGCACCTGGAGATGGCCCGCGATCGCCCTCACCTACCTGACGGCACTGGCCTGGCTCATGGCCTACCTGGCCCGGACCGTCACCGTCGCGCTGGGCGGGTGAGCCGTCGTGATGATTCCCCTGCACCCGCAGCGAGTGCCCGGCCGGCCCGGGCAGTTGCGCTGGATCATCCCCGCGGGGACGCTCCCCGGCGTCCCCGCAGGCCCGCTCGCCGCGGTACCCGGACCGCTGGCGGCGCTGTTGGGCGATGCCACCCTCGAACGGATCGCGGTGGAGACCACGGCCGTGATCACCGTACTCGGCGCCGGTCGTGACTGGAGGGACGAGGGCGCGCGGGTCCGCTCGGCGCTGCACGCCGCCCTCGGCGATCCCGCCGGATGGGTGGTGGAGGCCGACGCCCGCGTGGGTGACGACGCGTCGCTGTACCGCGCGGCGCAGGAGGTCCTCGCGGGGGAGGTGGGCGCCTTCGCCCGGTCCCACGGAGGGGACATCGACCTGGTCGACGTGCACGACGGCGTCGTCACGGTGCGCCTCGGCGGTGCCTGCCACGGCTGTCCCGCCGCCTGGTTCACGCTGCACCGGCGTCTGGAACG
>NZ_KZ626854.1 GCF_002911015.1 Streptomyces populi | reverse complement strand
AGGACAGGCACGGCTGCGACAGCGGGCGGTGGCGAAGTTCGGGGCCGAGGACGCCGGACGGATGTTCTTCACCCCGAACGGGGTCGAGCAGTCCACCCGTACGAGCGTGGCCGTGCACCGCGCCGAACGGCTGCGCGCGCTGGGGGTCCGCTCCGTCGCCGACCTGTGCTGCGGCATCGGCGGCGACGCCATCGCGCTGGCCCGCGCCGGGATCCGCGTCCTGGCCGTCGACCGCGACCCGCTGACGGCCGCCGCCGCCCGCGCGAACGCCGACGCGCTGGGCCTCGCGGACCTGATCGAGGTGCGCGAGGGCGATGTGACCGAGGTGGACACCACGTCGTACGACGCCGTGTTCGTGGACCCGGCGCGCCGGGGCGGCCGGGGCCGGATCTTCGACCCGGAGGCGTACTCGCCGCCGCTGTCCTGGGCGGTCGGGGCGGCCCTGCGGGCCCCGGTCGCCGCGCTGAAGATCGCCCCCGGCATCCCGCACGAGGCGGTCCCCGCCGAGGCGGAGGCCGAGTGGATCTCGGACGGCGGGGACGTGAAGGAGGCGGTGCTCTGGTTCGGCACGGAGCCGGGCCTGGTGCGCGCCACCCTGCTGCCGGGCCCGCGCGAACTGCGCGGCCGCGGCCTGCCGGATCCGGCGGTCAGGGCGGTCGGACGCTATCTGTACGAGCCGGACGGCGCCGTCATCCGCGCGCACCTGGTCGCCGAGGTGGCCGAGGACCTGGACGGCGGACTGGTCGACGAGACCATCGCCTACGTCACCGCGGACGAACTGCGCCCCACCCCGTACGCCGCCGCGTACGAGATCACCGACCGACTCCCCTTCAACGTGAAGAAGTTGAAGGCCCTGCTCCGGGAGCGGGAGGTCGGCGTCCTGACCGTGAAGAAGCGCGGGTCGGCCGTCGAACCGGAGGAACTGCGCCGCAAGGTGAAGCCGCAGGGCCCGCACTCCGCGACCGTGTTCCTCACCCGGGTGGCGGGCGCCCCGACCATGCTGGTGGGAGCACCCGTGCGGCCGTCCGGCACCGGCGACGGATTCTGAGCGGGGCACGGTCCGACACGCGAGACCGGCCCGTCCGACACCGGACGCCGAGTGAACGGGTGAAAGTCGGCGAAAGCGGTCGCTCCCGGTGGATATCGGCCTGGATTTCCGTAGCGTTGCGTCGGAACGAGACCGCCGTCGCGGCTTCGGCGCCGACCCGTCGGCCTCGAGCGGACCGGTCCGGACCGGAAAACTCGGAGACGAACGAACCGTGAGTATCCCCAACGGGCCCCAGGCCACCGCCGCGGCCGACGAGTCGTACGAGGACGAGCTGCCGGTGCGGCGCAAGCAGCCCGGCAGCGTCGTGGTCAAGTGGCTCACCACCACCGACCACAAGACGATCGGCACGCTCTATCTGATCACGTCGTTCGCGTTCTTCATGATCGGCGGCGTCATGGCGCTGCTCATGCGTGCCGAACTCGCCCGGCCCGGACTACAGATCCTGTCGAACGAGCAGTTCAACCAGGCGTTCACGATGCACGGCCTGGTCATGCTGCTGATGTTCGCGACGCCGCTGTTCGCCGGTTTCACGAACTGGATCATGCCGTTGCAGATCGGCGCGCCCGACGTGGCGTTCCCGCGGCTGAACATGTTCGCCTACTGGCTGTACCTCTTCGGCTCGCTGATCGCGGCGGCCAGTTTCCTCACCCCGCAGGGCGCCCCCGACTTCGGCTGGTTCATGTACGTGCCCCTGTCGGACGCGCTTCACTCGCCGAACATCGGCGCCGACATGGGAATCATGGGCCTGGCGTTCTCCGGCTTCGGCACCATCCTCGGCGCGGTCAACTTCATCACCACGATCATCTGCATGCGCGCTCCCGGCATGACGATGTTCCGTATGCCGATCTTCTGCTGGAACGTGCTGCTGACGGCCGTACTGGTCCTGTTCGTCTTCCCGGTCCTCGCGGCGGCGCTGTTCGCCCTGGAGATCGACCGTAAATTCGGTGCGCAGATCTTCAACCCGGCGAACGGCGGAGCCCTGCTGTGGCAGCACCTCTTCTGGTTCTTCGGCCATCCGGAGGTGTACATCATCGCGCTGCCGTTCTTCGGCATCGTCTCCGAGGTCATCCCGGTGTTCTCGCGCAAGCCGATGTTCGGCTACATGGGTCTGATCGGCGCGACCATCGCGATCGCGGGCCTGTCCGTGACGGTGTGGGCGCACCACATGTACGTCACCGGTGGCGTACTGCTCCCGTTCTTCTCCTTCATGACGTTCCTCATCGCCGTTCCCACCGGCGTGAAGTTCTTCAACTGGATCGGGACGATGTGGAAGGGCTCGCTGTCCTTCGAGACACCGATGCTCTGGGTGGTCGGCTTCCTGGTCACCTTCCTCTTCGGTGGTCTGACCGGCGTCATCCTGGCCTCGCCGCCGATGGACTTCCACGTCTCGGACTCGTACTTCGTGGTGGCGCACTTCCACTACGTGGTCTTCGGCACGGTCGTCTTCGCGATGTTCGCCGGCTTCCACTTCTGGTGGCCGAAGATGACCGGCAAGATGCTCGACGAGCGTCTCGGCAAGGTCACCTTCTGGACCCTGTTCGTGGGCTTCCACGGCACGTTCCTGGTGCAGCACTGGCTGGGTGTCGAGGGCATGCCGCGCCGTTACGCGGACTACCTCGCCTCCGACGGTTTCACCACGCTGAACACGATCTCGACGATCAGCGCTTTCCTGCTCGGCATGTCGATCCTGCCGTTCCTCTACAACGTGTGGAAGACGGCCAAGTACGGCAAGAAGGTCGGGGTCGACGACCCGTGGGGCTACGGCCGTTCGCTCGAGTGGGCGACCTCCTGCCCGCCGCCGCGGCACAACTTCCTCACCCTGCCGCGGGTCCGCAGTGAATCCCCGGCCTTCGACCTGCACCACCCGCAGATCGCCGCGCTCGGCAGCGTGGAGAGCCACCAGGGGCTGGGCATGAGGAAGCCCGGCCCCGAGGGGCAGTCCGGCCGGTCCTCCGGGCCACAGGGCTGAGGGGCCTGCCGTGAGTACCGAGAAGCCGCTGGACGGCGGTTCGGTCCGGGACGGCATCGCCAGGATGGAGGGCTACCTGCTGTGGCAGGGTGAGATCGAGCGGGCCCACGCGGAGGCCGAGTCCTTCGCCGATCAGCTCGACTGGCTGACGACCGCCCAGCGGGAAGAGGTGGTCGACCTCTTCACCGGTCGTCAGCTAGCCCTCTCCCGGGCGATGATCACCCGCACGGCCGAGCGTGCGTTGCAGCTCCGCCAGGAGTACCAGCACCGCTATGACCGCCTCAGACGCCGGGTCCTCGCCGGCGCCCTGGCCACGGGGGTGGCCGCCGTCTTCGTCGACTGCCTGCTGCGGACGCTCTGAGACGGCGTCCTCCCGCTCCACGGTGAGGTGCGCCCCGGGTACCGGGACGAAACGGAGTCACCGCTCGGGAGTCTCACGACCGCGCAGCTCGCGCGCCCGTTCCTCCAGCAGTTCCCGCTCCCGCTCGTTGCGCGCCAGCGCGGCGGCCCGTTCGAACTCCGCGCGCGCCTGCTCCGTGCGTCCGAGCCGGGCGAGCAGGTCGCCGCGCACGCTCGGCAGCAAGTGGTAGCCGCGCAGGGCGGTTTCCCCGGCGAGGGCGTCGACGATCTCCAGGGCGGGCTCCGGACCCTCGGCCATGGAGACGGCCACGGCGCGGTTCAGTTCGACGACCGGGGAGGGGGCACGGGCCGCCAGCAGGCCGTACAGGGTGGCGATCTGCCGCCAGTCGGTGTCCTCGTAGGCGAAGGCCCGTGCGTGGCAGGCTGCGATGGCGGCCTGGAGGGCGTAGGGCCCCGGGCTGCCGGTGGCGACGGCGTTCGCCCGGCCCAGTGCCGCGAAGCCCCGGCCGATCAGCATGCGGTTCCAGCGGCGCCGCTGCTGGTCCTTGAGGAGGACGGGTTCGCCGCCGGGCCCGGTGCGGGCGGCCGACCGGGACTCCTGGAGTTCCAGCAGCGCGGCCAGCGCGTGCACCTCGCTCTCCTTGGGCATCAGCTCGGCGAGCACCCGGACCAGCCGCAGCGCGTCCTCGCACAGCGCGGGGCGCAGCAGGTCGTCGCCCGCCGTGGCCGCGTACCCCTCGTTGAAGACGAGGTAGATGACCTCCAGCACGGATCCGAGCCGGGCTTCGCGCTCGGGCCCGTACGGGACCTCGAAGGCGACCCCCTTCGCCGCCAGCGTCCGCTTGGCCCGCACGATGCGCTGGGCGACCGTCGCCTCCGGGACGAGGAAGGCGCGGGCGATCTCGGACGTCGTCAGGCCGCCGAGGAGCCGCAGGGTGAGCGCGATGCGGGCCTCGGCGGACAGGACGGGGTGGCAGGCGGTGAAGACCAGCCGGAGCAGGTCGTCGTCGATGTCGTCCGGGTCGGAGGGTTCGTCGACGTGGTGGGGCGCGGACAGCGAGAGGTCCCGCCCGACCTCCTCCAGCTTGCGCGCGTAGCGCTCCCGGCGGCGTACGAGGTCGATCGCCCGGTGCTTGGCCGTGGCCGTCAGCCAGGCGCCCGGGTTGTCCGGCACGCCGTCGCGCGGCCACTGCTCCAGCGCCGCGACCAGGGCGTCCTGCGCGAGTTCCTCGGCGATGCCGACGTCGCGGACGATCCGGGCCGCGCCCGCGATGATGCGGGGGGACTCGATGCGGAAGATGGTCTCGACGGCGGTGCCGACACCGCCGGCGGGTGCCGGCTCGGGCTGCTGTTCCACAACCCACCATGAGACACCCACGGCGGCGTCCGGCCAAGGAGCCCGCTCAGCCCTCGGCGATCTCCCGCACCTCGCAGGTGACCGTCCAGTGCTCCTCGTGCACCTTCAGGAACCGCTTGGTCCACTCCACGGCCTCGGCCATGTCCTTGCACTGCATGATCGCGTAGCCGCCGACGACCTCCTTGGACTCGGTGAAGGGCCCGTCGGTGACGGACAGCTCCCCGCCCGAGTAGTGGACGCGCTTGCCCTGCGCGCTGGGCGTCAGCCCCTCGGTCTGGAGCATGACGCCGGCCTTGGTGATCTCCTCGATGAGTTCGCCCATCCGCTGCATCAGTTCGGGGCTGGGACCCTCGGCGGGCGCGGTGCGCTCGTCGATCTGGACCAGGGAGAGGTAGCGGGGCATGGTGACTCCTCGTGTCTGTGGTGCCTGTGGTGTCTTCGGCGCCTCGGCGGCGGGGCTTCTCCCCGCCTCTCACCTGTGCGTCGAACGGCGGACACCGGTTTCGACACCCTCCCCGGATTTCTCCGAGAACTTTCCCCGCGCGGTGCCGGACGGACCCGGACGGGTCTCCCCCGCGGGCCCCGCCCCGTTCATCCGAGCGAGTTCCACAGCTCGCTCGCCTCCGGCTCGTCCGCGACCACCCGGTTGGGGTCGGACGGCGCCGTCGTCACCGGCATCGTCACCGTCCTGACCTCGTCGGAGGTGAGGGACTTCAGGCTCAGGCCGAGTCCCGACAGCTCGGCGAGCGAGTCCAGCCCGGTGTCCGTCGTCAGGCTGCCGGTCACCGCGTTCGCGACGCCGTAGAGCCTGGCCGGGTCGGTGAGCAGGTCGGTGCCGGCGATCCGCTCCAGCAGCGCCTTGACCAGCTTCTGTTGCAGGCCTATGCGGCCCAGGTCGCTGCCGTCGCCTATGCCGTGTCGGGTGCGGGCCAGGGCCAGGGCCTGTTTGCCGTTCAGGTGGTGGGTGCCCGCGGCCAGGTGCAGGTGGCTCCTGTCGTCGTCGATGTCCTGGCCGGTGGTGACGGTGACCCCGCCGAGGGCGTTCACCAGCTTCGCGAAGCCCGAGAAGTCGATCTCGACGTAGTGGTCCATCCGGACGCCCGTGACCGACTCGGCCGTCTTCACCGCGCACACCGGTCCGCCCACCGCGTATGCGCTGTTGAACATCGCGCCGTACGCCACCGCCGTCGAGCCCCCGGACGGCAGCGGGCAGGACGGACGGGTGACGAGCGTGTCCCGCGGGATGCTGACGACCGTGGCCCGGGTGCGTCCCGCGTCGATGTGCACGACCATCGCCGTGTCGGAGCGCGCGCCGGAACTGTCCCCGCCGCCGAGCTTCGCGTTCACCGTGCCGCTGCGCGAGTCGGAGCCGAGGACCAGGATGTTCAGGGCGCCGCTCGGCAGCGGGGACGCGGAGGGCGAGGCGGAGGCGGACGCCGGGGACGAGGGCGTCACCACCGCCTTCGCCGGGCGGTCGTCACCGAGCGCGCTGTCGATGTCGACGCTCCTGATGTTCCGGTTCAGCTGCCAGTACACCCAGCCCGCGGTGCCGGCGCCCAGCACCAGCAGTCCCGCCAGGGCGAGACCGGCGGCCTTCAGCACCTTCGACCGCCGGCCCCGCCGTCCGACCCCGTCGCCGTTCTCGTCGTGTCCGATCACGGGCAGGACCGTAGGACCGCATTATTAGGGGACTGTTAGGGAAACAGGCACGGAACGGTTTTCTTCGGAGAATCTCATCGTTCTCAGCCCAGCGTCACCGTGGGCACCGGATTGCTGCCGCTCCACGAGGCGTTGAACCCGAAGGTCACCGAACCACCGTCCGGAACACTCCCGTTGTAGGACGCGTTGGCGCAGCTGACGGCCGCGCCGCTCTGGGTGCAGGTCGCGTTCCAGGCCTGGGTGATCCGCTGGCCCGCGCCGTACGTCCAGTTCACCTTCCACGAGGAGAGCGCGGCCCCGGAGCACGCGATGCGCACCTGCCCCGTGAACCCGGTGTTCCACTGGCTCTGCACGCTGTACGTCGCCGTGCACGCGCCGGTGGGCGGCGGTGTGGTGGTCCCTCCGCCGAGCGAGGCCGCGATGGCGTCGTACGCCGGTTTGGGCGCGTAGTTCTCGTCGTACGGTGTCGCCGCGCCGTAGCCCGAGAAGACGTCCGGGATCCAGGAGTCGGAGTCGGTGAAGCCCCAGACGGTCACGCCGTAGCAGCGGGTCACGGCGACGCAGGCGTCGAAGACCGCCTTGTAGTCGGCGGCCTGCTGGGCCAGTTTGGTGCTGTCCGAGGGGAGCTGCATCCGGATGTCCAGCTCCGTGACCGCGACGTCGACGCCGAGGTCGGCGAAGCGCTGGATGTTCTGCTGGAGGGTGCCGGGGACCTGGCCGAGGATGAGGTGGGCCTGGAGGCCGACGCCGTCGATCGGGACGCCGCGCGCCTTCAGGGACTTGACCAGGTCGTACAGGGCGGTGCTCTTGGCGTTGACGCCCTCGACGTTGTAGTCGTTGATGTAGAGCTTGGCGCTCGGGTCGGCGGCGTGCGCCCAGGTCAGCGCCTGGGCGATGTAGTCGGCGCCGAGGCCGTTGTACCAGAGGGTCGAGCGGTAGGTGCCGTCCTCGTTGAAGGGTTCGTTGACCACGTCCCAGGCGGCCAGCTCGCCCTTGTAGCGGGTGACTTCGGTGGTGATGTGGTCCTGGAGCAGTCCGCTCAGCTCGGCGGTGGTCCAGGTGCCGTTGGTCAGCCAGCTCGGGTTCTGGCTGTGCCAGACCAGGGTGTGACCGCGCACCTGCTGGTCGTGGGCCTGCGCGAACGCGACGATCTGGTCGGCCTCGGCCCAGTTGAAGCTGCCCCGGGTAGGCTCGACGCTGCCCCACTTCATCGCGTTGCCCGGGGTCAGCGAGTTGAACTGACCCCCGGCGATGTCGCCGTACGTCCCGGTCAGCTTGGAGCCGGTGACGGCGGTGCCGATGACCTTGCCCTTGGCGGCGGCGAGGTCGCGCAGCGGGGTGCCGGCGGCGTGCGCCGTCGTACCGGCCGCGAGCAGCGCGGCCACCGTCAGGACGCCGGCGAACAGGGCGGCGACGCCGCGGCGTAAGGGACGGATTCTGAAGGAGCGGGTTCGGGAGGTTCTCATGGCGGGTGCCTCCGAAAGTTTCGGCCGTACAACCGATTGACTTCGCAGGAGTGTGGAGGGGGACGCCCCACCCGTCAATACGGCCTCCCCGGCCCCGCAGGACCGACCTGCCCCCTGGTGCCCCCTTTTTTCGCCCCCTCCGCCCCTACCCGACCCTTACCTGGGGGCTCCGCCCCGGACCCCGCTCCTCAAACGCCGGAGGGGCTGAATCTTCACGCCGGTGAGGAACTGCACCCGAGCCACCGATCACCCGCAGTCGGGATCCGGCGTGAGGGGCCGTGCCGGTACATCGATGCCCGTCGCCACCGACGCCCACATCTCCGTCCGACGGCGACGGGCTGATGCACCGGCACGGCCCCGACCCACGACGCACCGGCACCGAACCCGCACCGGAGGCACCCGGCACCCGGCCTCAAGCCGGAGGCGCCCCCGTGCTGCTGCGCACCACCAGGCTGGTCGCGAGCTCCATCCGCGTCCCGGCCGAGGGCCTCTCCTGGCGGCTCAGGTCGAGCACCAGCTTCGCCGCCGCCTCGGCCATCTCCGTCAGCGGCTGTCGCACGGTCGTCAGCGGCGGCCCCACCCAGCGGGCCACCGGCAGATCGTCGAAGCCGACGACGCTCAGGTCCTCGGGAATGCGCAGCCCCAGCTCACGGGCCGCCTCGTAGAGGCCGAGCGCCTGGAGGTCGTTGCCGGCGAAGACGGCCGTGGGCCGGTCGGGGCGGCGCAGCAGGTCGAGCCCGATCCGGTACCCGGCCTCGTGGTGGAAGTCCCCGGCGACGATCAGCGAGGGGTCGACGGGCAGCCCGGCCGTCTCCAGCGCCGCGCGGTAGCCGTCGACCCGGGCCCGGCTGCACATCATCCGGGACGGCCCGCTGATGGCACCGATCCGGGTGTGGCCGAGTTCGACGAGGTGGCGGGTGGCGGCGAGGCCGCCCTGCCAGTTGGTGGCGCCGATGGAGGGCACGTCGACGCCGGGGTCGCCCGCCGGATCCATCACCACGAACGGGATGGACCTGCTGTTCAGCAGGGCGCGCTGGGAGTCGTCGAGGCCCGACAGGACGAGGACCACGCCGTGCGGGCGACGGGCGGCGACCTGGTCGGCCCAGGTCCGGCCGGGGGTGAGCCGCCCGGCCGACTCGGAGAGCACGACACTGAGGCCGGCCTCCCTGGCGACGTTCTCCACGCCCCGGATGACCTCCATCGCCCAGGCGCTCTCCAGCTCGTGGAAGACCAGGTCGATCAGCGGCGAGCGGGAAGCCTCGGCCCGGCGGCGCCGGTAGCCGTAGGCGTGCAGCAGCTCCTCGACGCGGGAGCGGGTCGCGGGGGCGACATCGGCGCGGCCGTTGAGGACTTTCGAAACAGTCGGAGCCGACACGCCGGCCTCCCGAGCGATCTCGGCCAGCGTCGCCGTCTGTGGTTCTGCGGACTTCCCAGGCTTCATGGCGGCGATCGTATCTCTGCGCGACCTCTTGACGAGCCCTTCGGATCGTCTTACCTTCCCGGAACATTCGAAATATAACTCGAAACATTCGCGACGGATCATCGGCGATCCCTCGCGCTGACCGAGAGGTGCCGTCCATGGAGTCCTACAGCAGACGTTGGTTCCTCGGCGCGGGCACGGCCGCCCTGGCCTCTGTCGGCGGGCTCACCGCCTGCGGCTCCAGCGGCGGTTCCGGCGGAGACGGGACGCTCACCGCGTTCGTCTACGGCGACGACGCCGCGAAGATCCAGGTCAAGTCCGTCAACCGGTTCAACGCGTCGGCCGCGGCGAAGAAGGCCAAGGGCAGCATCAAGCTGCAGAAGGTGCCCGCGACCGACTACCCGGCCAAGCTGCGCACCGCGATGGGCTCGCCCAACGCCCCCGACGTGTTCTTCAACTGGGGCGGCGGCTCCATCAAGGCCTACCGCGAGGCCGGCCAGCTGATCGACCTGACCGACGTCATCGCGTCCGACCCGGTGCTCAAGAGCGGCTTCCTGCCGTCGGTGCTGGCCTCGGGCGGGCTGGACGGCAAGAACTACGGCGTGCCGATGCGCGGCATGCAGCCCGTGATCCTCTTCTACAACAAGACCGTCTTCGAGGAGCACAAGCTCCAGCCGCCCACCACCTGGGACCAGTTGCTGGACATCAACAAGAAGCTGAAGAAGGCGAACATCACTCCGTTCGCGCTGGGCGGGGCGGACATCTGGCCCGAGCTGATGTGGCTGGAGTACCTGGTCGACCGGATCGGCGGCCCCCAGGTCTTCGAGAAGATCAAGAACGGTGACGCCTCCGCCTGGGGCGACCCGGCGGTCCTCAAGGCCGCCCAGACGGTCAAGGAGCTGATCGACGACGGCGCCTTCGGCAAGGGCTACAGCTCGGTGGGCTACGGCAACGGCGGCGCGCCCGCGGTCTTCGCCAAGGGCAAGGCGGCGATGCACCTGATGGGTTCGTGGGAGTACTCCACGCAGCTCGGCAAGTTCCCCGACTTCGCCAAGAAGAACCTGGGCTGGTGCGCCTTCCCGAAGATCGAGGGCGGCGCCGGCGACATCCGCAACGTGGTCGGCAACCCCACCAACTACTGGTCGGTGAACGCCCGTACGTCCAACAAGGACGCGGCGATCGCCTTCCTCCGGGACTCCGCCTCCCTGGCCTACACGAAGGAACTCATCGCCAACGGCGACGTCCCGGCCACCTCGAACGCGGCGGACCTCCTGGACGCCTCGCCGAACCCGGAGTTCGCCAAGTTCCAGTACCAGATGGTGCAGCAGGCACCGGCGTTCACGCTGAGCTGGGACCAGGCGGTCGACCCGAACGTCGCGACGCCGATGCTCACCGAGGTCAACAAGCTGTTCGTGGGCAAGTCCTCGCCGACGCAGTTCGTGTCGGCGCTCAAGGAGCTGAAGTGAGCCTCACACAGCTCAAGGGCGGCCCGCGGGACGACGCGGGCCGCCCCCGCCCCACCCGGCGCAACAGGGCCGGCCGCCCCAGCGCCGCACTGGCCGTTCCCGGCGTGCTGTTCTTCGCGTTCTTCGCCCTCGCCCCGATGGTCCTGGCCTTCTACCTGTCGTTCACCAAGTGGAACGGCCTGGGCGACCCGGAGCCGGCCGGTCTGGCCAACTGGCGCAAGCTGCTGGGCGACGACCGGCTGACCCAGTCCCTGACGGTCACCGTCTCGCTGACCGTGGTGAGCTGGGCGTTCCAGACCGTGATCTCGCTCCTGCTGGGCGTGTGGGCGGCGGGCCGCCAGCGCAACCGCGCGGTGCTCTCGGCGATCTTCTTCGTGCCGTTCCTGCTGTCGTCGACGGCGATCTCGCTGCTGTTCTACGCCCTGCTCGACCCGAACTTCGGCATCATCCACAAGGACACCCTCGGCACGACCAGCGGCGCGTTCCTCGCGATCGTGTTCGTCGGCGGCTGGCAGTTCATCCCCTTCCACACCCTGATCTACCAGGGCGGGGCACGACAGATTCCCGAAGTCCTGTACCAGGCGGCCGCGATCGACGGTGCCGGCCGCCTGCGCCAGTTCTTCTCGATCACGCTGCCGCAGCTGCGCAACACGGCGACGACGTCGAGCGTGCTGATGATCGTCGGTTCGCTGACGTACTTCGAGACGGTCCTGATCCTCACCCAGGGCGGTCCGGGCACCGACACGGCGATCCTGCCGTACCTGATGTACCAGGCGGGCTTCAAGAGCTACGACTTCGGCTACGCGAGTGCCGTCGCCTCCTTCCTGGTGCTCGCGGCGACCGCGCTGTCCCTGCTAATGGTGAAGCTGTCCGGCTTCGGCGCCATGCGCAGCACCCGGGAAGGGATGTGACGCCATGTCACACGACACACTGCCCCGTCCCGTGAAGACGGAGGCCGCCCCGGCCGCCGAGCGGCCCGCGCGCCGCCGCGCGCACTGGACCCGGCGCGCCAACCCGCTCGCCGGCGCCGGAACGCTGATCTGGCTGGCCGTCGTGATCATCCCGATCTACGCGATGATCTCGGCCTCGCTCACCCACCAGGACGAGGCGCTCGGGCACAACGCCCTGAAGCCGCCGTCCCATCCGACGCTCGACAACTACGACACCGTCCTGCACAACGGCTTCGGCCACCTGCTGTGGAACACGGTGCTCGCGGCGGCCGGGGTCGTCCTCATCGTCCTGGTGCTGTGCGTCCCGCTGTCCTACGTGGCCGTGCGGACCCGCAGCGTCTGGTCGGGGGCGGCGTTCCGGCTGTTCCTGCTGGGCGTGGCGATCCCCGCGCAGGCCGTCGTGGTGCCGCTCTATCTGATGATCGCCAAGCTGAACCTCTACGACAGCCTGCTCGCGATCATCCTGCCGACCGCCGCGTTCGCCATGCCGGTGTCGGTGCTGATCCTCACCGGAACGCTGCGGGACATCTCGGAGGAGATGTACGAGGCGATGGCCCTGGACGGCGCCTCCACCACCCGGATGCTGTTCCAGCTCGTCATCCCGATGTCCAAGGGCGGCATCAGCACCGTCGTCATCTTCTCGGCGCTCCAGGCCTGGAACGGCTTCCTCTTCCCGTTGATCTTCACCCAGTCCGACGGACCGCGGGTACTGACCCTCGGCCTGTTCAACTACGTGAGCGAGTTCGGCGTGAACATCCCCGCGATCCTCGCCTCCGTCGTCCTCTCCGGGGTCCCGATCTTCATCGTGTACCTGGTGGCCCGCCGCGCGCTGGTCGGCGGCCTCATGGGTGTGGGCGGCAAGTGAACGTGTACGACCAGGGGCAGTCGATCCCCCCTTTCCCCGACAGGAGTTCCATGACCACCGCTCCCTGGCGCGACCCCGCCCTGCCCGCCGCGTCCCGCGTCGACGACCTGCTCTCCAGGATGACCCTGGAGGAGAAGACCGCCCAGCTCTACGGCGTGTGGGTGGGCGCCGCGACGGACGGCGACGGAGTCGCCCCGCTCCAGAGCGAGATGGCCTCCTCCTACGACTGGGACGAGCTGATCACCCGCGGCCTCGGCCAGCTCACCCGCTCCTTCGGCACCGCCCCCGTGGACCCGGTGCTGGGCGCGCAGGCCCTCGCCCGCGCCCAGCACCGGATCGCCGGAGCGAGCCGCTTCGGCATCCCCGCCATCGCCCACGAGGAGTGCCTGGCGGGCTTCACCGCCTGGCAGGCGACGGCGTACCCGGTCCCGCTGGCCTGGGGCGCCGCCTTCGACCCGGAGCTGGTGGAGGAGCTGGGCCGGCGCATCGGCGACGACCTGCGCTCGGTCGGCGTCCACCAGGGCCTCGCCCCGGTCCTGGACGTGGTCCGCGACCTGCGCTGGGGCCGGGTGGAGGAGACGATCGGCGAGGACCCGTACCTGGTCGCCACCGTCGCCACCGCCTACGTACGGGGCCTGGAGTCGGCCGGGGTCGTGGCCACGCTCAAGCACTTCGCCGGGTACGCGGCCTCGGCCGGAGCCCGGAACCTGGCGCCGGTGCGGGCGGGTGCGCGCGAGCTCTCCGACATCACGCTGCCGCCGTTCGAGATGGCACTGCGCGAGGGCGGCGCCCGTTCGGTGATGGCCGCCTACAACGACATCGACGGCGTCCCGGCGTCGGCCGACCCGACCCTGCTGACCGAGCTGCTGCGCGACGAGTGGGGCTTCACCGGAACGGTCGTCTCGGACTACTTCGGCGTCGGCTTCCTCCAGACGCTGCACCGGGTGGCCGGCAGCGAGGCCGAGGCGGCGCACAAGGCGCTGGAGGCCGGCATCGACGTCGAGCTGCCCACGCTGAAGTGCTACGGCGAGCCGCTGGTGGCCGCCGTCCGCGCGGGCACCGTCCCCGAGTCGCTGGTCGACCGGGCGGCCCGCCGGGTGCTGCTCCAGAAGTGCGAACTCGGTCTGCTGGACGAGGACTGGCGGCCGGAGACCGGCCGCCCCGTCGACCTGGACTCCGCGGGCAACCGGGCGCTCGCCCGCAGGCTCGCCGAGGAGTCGGTGGTCCTGCTGGACAACGCGGACGGCGTGCTGCCGCTGGCCCCGGACACCCGGATCGCGGTCGTCGGCCCGCGCGCGGACGACCCCCTGGCGATGCTCGGCTGCTACTCGTTCCCCTCGCACGTGCTCACGCACCACCCCGAGGTGCCCACCGGGGTGGACATCCCGACCGTGCTCGACGCGCTGCGCGCCGAACTGCCGGACGCCAAGGTGACGTTCTCCGAGGGCTGCGGGGTCTCGGAGCCGGACCGGTCCGGTTTCGAGGAGGCGGTGGCGCGGGCCGCCGAGGCCGACGTGTGCGTGGCGGTGCTCGGCGACCGTGCCGGACTGTTCGGCCGGGGCACCTCGGGCGAGGGCTGCGACGTCGCCGACCTCGGCCTGCCGGGCGTGCAGGGCGAACTGCTCGACGCCCTGGTCGCCACGGGGGTCCCGGTCGTCCTGGTGCTGCTCACCGGCCGCCCCTACGCCCTGGGCCGCTGGCAGGACCGTCTCGGCGGCGTCGTCCAGGCGTTCTTCCCGGGCGAGGAGGGCGGCCCCGCGGTGGCGGGCGTGCTGTCCGGCCGGGTCGGCCCGTCGGGCAGGCTGCCGGTGAGCGTGCCGCGCGGGGCGGGCGGCCAGCCGTGGACGTATCTCCAGCCGCCGCTGGGCCTGCGGAACGAGGTCAGCAGCCTGGACCCGACGCCGCTGTACCCGTTCGGCCACGGCCGCTCGTACACGTCGTTCGCCTGGGAGCCGTCCGGAGCGGCCGGAGCGGCCGGAGCTGCCGAGGCTGCCGAGGCTGCCGAGGCTGCCGAGGCGGAGATCGGCACCGACGGTTCGTACGACGTGTCGGTGACCGTCCGCAACACCGGTGAGCGCGCGGGCGCCGAGGTCGTCCAGCTCTACCTGCACGACCCGGTGGCCTCGGTGACCCGTCCGGACGTGCGGCTGATCGGTTACCGGCGGCTGGAGCTGGCGCCGGGCGAGGCCCGCCGGGTGACCTTCCGCTTCCACGCGGACCTGTCGGCGTTCACCGACCGCACCGGCACCCGGATCGTCGAACCGGGCGCCCTGGAGCTGCGCCTCGCCGCCTCCAGCACGGACGTACGGCACACGGCCCGGCTGAACCTGACGGGCCCGGTGCGGCGACTCGGCACGGACCGGCGCCTGCGCTGCGAGACCGAGGTCGAGCGGGTCTCCTGATCCGGCAGGTGCCCTGATCCGGGGGGAGGAGGGTCCGGTCCCCGTGGGCCGGGCCCCGGTGGGCCGGGTCCGCGCGTCCGGCGCTGACCCGGCCCACCGGCACGCAACCCCGGCCGCCTCCCTCAGTCCACCTGCTCGAAACGCCACCTGTGCACCGGACGGGACACCAGGTCCCCGTCCGGGTCCGGCAGTTCGGGAAGCTCGGCGTGGTACTCCGCGTCCCACCAGGTGATGACGAGGACCCGGTCCTGGGGCGCCCGCAGGACCTCCTGCCGCACCGGCTCCCCGGGGACCTTCTGCCCCCGTACCCAGGCGAGGAGGTCCTCGCCCCGGCCGGCGACGGCCCGTGCCTCCCACATCAGCGCGACGGTCACGGGTACAGGTTCTCCTTCGCCACCTCGTGCACGTGATCGTGCGTGTGCGCGTGCCCGTTCCCCGGCACGTGCGGGTCCGTCACCGGCAGCGACGAGTCCGCCGACAGGTCCCAGTCGGAGGCGGCCCGGTTCCGGGCGACCATCTCGGCGCCCAGCGCGGCGACCATCGCTCCGTTGTCCGTGCACAGCTTGGGGCGCGGCACCCGCAGTCGGATGCCGGCGGCCTCGCAGCGCTCCTGGGCGAGCACCCGCAGCCGCGAGTTCGCGGCCACGCCACCGCCGATCATGAGGTGGTCGACGCCCTCGTCCTTGCACGCGCGGACGGCCTTGCGGGTGAGCACGTCCACCACGGCCTCCTGGAAGGACGCGGCCACGTCGCGCACCGGCACCTCCTCCCCCGCCGCCCGCCTGGCTTCGATCCAGCGGGCCACGGCGGTCTTCAGGCCGGAGAAGGAGAAGTCGTAGGCGGGGTCGCGCGGTCCGGTGAGACCGCGCGGGAACGTGATGGCGTTCGGGTCGCCCTCCTTGGCGTACCGGTCGATGACCGGACCGCCGGGGAAGCCGAGGTTCAGCACCCGCGCGATCTTGTCGAAGGCCTCGCCGGCCGCGTCGTCGATGGTCGCGCCCATCGGCCGTACGTCGGAGGTGATGTCGGTGGACAGCAGCAGCGAGGAGTGGCCGCCGGACACCAGCAGGGCCATCGTCGGCTCCGGCAGCGCGCCGTGCTCCAGCTGGTCCACGCAGATGTGGGAGGCGAGGTGGTTGACGCCGTACAGCGGCTTGCCGAGCGCGTACGCGTACGCCTTCGCGGCCGAGACCCCGACGAGCAGCGCCCCGGCGAGTCCGGGACCCGCGGTGACCGCGATGCCGTCCAGGTCCCTCGCCGACACCCCCGCCTCCTTCAGCGCCCGCTCGATCGTCGGGACCATCGCCTCCAGGTGCGCCCGGGACGCGACCTCGGGCACCACCCCGCCGAAGCGCGCGTGCTCGTCGACGCTCGACGCGATGGCGTCGGCGAGCAGGGTGTGGCCGCGGACGATGCCGACGCCGGTCTCGTCGCAGGAGGTCTCGATGCCGAGGACGAGCGGTTCGTCAGCCATGGGTCTCTGTTCCTTGTACGGAGGTCGATGGGTCGTGCAGCCGCATCACCAGGGCGTCGATGTTCCCCGGCTGGTAGTAGCCGCGCCGGAAGCCGATGGGCTCGAAGCCGAAGCGCTCGTAGAGCTTCTGGGCGCGGACGTTGTCCACGCGGCACTCCAGCATCACCTCGGCGCAGTCGAAGTCGGTCGCGGCCCGCAGCAGTTCGGTGAGCAGCCGGCCGCCGAGGCCGGTGCCCCACTGGTCCCGCCGCACCGCGATCGTCTGCACGTCGCCCAGGTCTCCCGAGGCGGCGAGCCCGGCGTACCCGACGAGCCGGTCGCCGTCGCAGGCGACCAGGTAGCGGCGGGTCGCCTCGGGCCCGCGGGCGTGGGCCAGTTCGGACCAGAACATGCCCCGGGACCAGGCGTCCACGGGGAACAGTTCCTTCTCCAGCTCCAGTACGGGATCGATGTCCCACCAGCGCATCTCGCGCAGCACGACGGTCACTTGGGGGTGACCACCTTGTAGTTCTTGGGCACCTGGGCGTCCGGGCGGCGCAGGTACAGCGGTCTGGGCGGCTCCAGTTCCTCCCCCGCGGCCAGCCTCTCGGCGGCCAGGGAGGCCAGGGCCGCGGCCGAGACGTTCTCGGGCGCGCGGGCGTCCGCGAAGGTGTCGGGGTACAGGAGGGCGCCCGCGCCGACAGCGGGCAGCGCGGCGACCGCCTCGTCGATCTCCGCGGGGCGGTCCACGGCGGGCTCCGACAGCCGGGTGCGGCGGTCGGCGTACCGGGCCCAGTAGACCTCCTTGCGGCGGGCGTCCGTGGCGACGACGAACGGCCCCTCCACGTCGGCCGCGTACGCGAGCCCGTCGAGGGTGCACACGCCGTGCACGGGCACGCCGAGCGCGAGTCCGAAGGTGTCCGCGGTCATGAGGCCGACGCGCAGCCCCGTGTACGGGCCGGGGCCGACGCCCACGACGATGCCGGTGACGGCGTCCAGCCTGAGGCCTGCCTCGGCGAGCACCCGGTGGACGGCCGGCAGCAGCAGCTCTCCGTGCCGGCGCGCGTCCACCTGGCTCGACGAGGCGATGACGGACGTGCCGTCGTGCAGGGCGACGGTCACGGCGGGGGTGGCGGTATCCAGAGCGAGCAAGAGCACGCAAACAGCCTACGGCGCCGGAGCCCGGAGCAAGGCCGCCCGGGGCTCCTGTCCCTCTGCTGCTAACGTCAACAGCAAGGACGTACGAAGGTCGAGAGGTGGGCACACAAGGTGGCTAGGAGCAGCTCGGGAATCGTGGCCGGGCTCACCGTGGCGGCGCTCGCGGCAGTCGGCTTCCTCGCCTTCCAGGCATCCGCGAACGTTCCGGACACCCTGGGCGACAAGCCGGGCGTGAACACGCCGGTCAAGTCCTCCGCCCCCGAGGCACCCAAGGCGCCCAAGGCCAAGAAGGACCCCGCCGCGCTGCCGGCCCCGTCCGGCACCGGTGCGCGGGTCGTCTACTCGCTCGGCGCCGACCGGGTGTGGCTCGTCGGCGCGGGCAACAAGGTGAAGCGCAGCTTCGCGGTCACCCCGGGCACGGTCGACCCGGCCGCCGGCACCTACGCCGTCACGTCACGGACGGGCTCGGCCCCCGGGTCCGACGGGACGCAGATCGAGCACATCGTGCGGTTCACGCTGGTCGACGGCGTGGCCATCGGCTTCAGCTCCGCGGTGAACGGCTCCACGGAGGCTCCCGACCCCGAGAAGAAGCTCGGCGGCGTCCGCTCCTCGCGTGCCGACGGCAACGCGATGTGGGCCTTCGCCACCGTGGGCGCGAAGGTCGTCGTCATCAAGTGACCGCGCGAGCGGTGTCCCGGCCCCGGGCGTCAGGCGGCCCTGGGCGGGCGCTCCTCCGCGCCGCCGGGCTCGCGCAGGGGCGCGAGGGGCGGCCTGGACACCGCCTCGGCCGCGGCGCACGCCGCCAGCAGATCCCGCATCGACACCCCGGCCACCGCGCGCGGCACGGCCGACACGTCCTGTTCTGAAGCCGGCACTGCGGCCGACCCTGATGCCGACATGGACGCCTCCTCGGGCTTCGGGGGCAAACGTGGTTAGGTAGACCTAACCACGTACTGATGTCCATGTGACCACGGCCGGGACGCCGAACGCAATGTTTTGCCGACGGCCTGTCGGAAACGTTGGCCGAATGTACGAGCGGTGCGCGCGTCCGCCTCGCGGGGATCCCGGCGGGGGCCGCGAAGCCGTGACGCCCCGGCACGCGCGTGTCCGCCCCGCCCCGGGCCGCCGCGCCCGTGCCGGGCGGACACGCGCGCCCGCCCCGCTCAGGCCGCGAGCACCGTCAGGTCGGCGGAGGCCCAGCGCCGCCCCAGCCCCGTCACCGTCACGTGCCGCACCTCGTCGGTGGTGTCGCCGACGGCCCGGTGGATGACCACGTGCAGACGGTCGTCGGTCAGCTCCTCGACCTTGCCCTCGCCCCACTCCACGACGATCACGGAGTCGGAGAGCGAGACGTCGAGGTCGAGGTCCTCCATCTCGTCGAGCCCGCCGCCGAGGCGGTACGCGTCCACGTGCACGAGCGGCGGCCCGTCGCCGAGGGAGGGGTGCACGCGGGCGATGACGAAGGTCGGCGAGGTGACGGCGCCGCGGACGCCGAGCCCCTCACCGAGTCCGCGGGTCAGCGTGGTCTTGCCCGCGCCGAGCTCGCCGTTCAGCATCACGAGGTCGCCCGCGCGCAGCAGCTTGGCCAGTCTGCGGCCCAACTCCTGCATCTGCTCGGGAGAGTTGACGGTGATCTGCGCGCCGACGCCGTCCTGGGCGGGCTCAGCCGGGTTGTGCGCTGCTGCTGGTGCTTCCATAAGGGCCCACGGTAGCCCCTGCCGGCACGGCTCCCGCCCGCACGAGGAGGTCCGCGAGGCGGTCTATGACGACCTCGGGGTGCTCCAGCATGACCAGGTGTCCCGCGTCGGGGACGAGGACCAGCTCGGCGTCCGGCAGCAGATCGGCGATCGCCTCGCTGTGCTCGCTCGGCGTCACCAGGTCCTTGACCCCGGCGAGGACGAGGACGGGCAGCTCGGCGAAACGGGCCAGCGCGGCGGTCTTGTCGTGCTCGGTGAACGCCGGGTAGAACTCGGCGACCACGTCGATCGGCGTGCCCTCGATCATCCGCTCGGCGAACCGCACGACGGCCGGATCGACGTCCCGGCTCGCGAACGAGTACCGCTTGATGATCCCGGCGAACAGGTCGGCCGTGGCCCGCCGCCCCCGCTCCACCAGGGCCGCCTGCTGCCCGAGCGCCTTCAGCACCCCGGGGAGCACGCGCCGCACGGCGGCGACGCCCGCGACGGGCAGCCCGAAGTTGACCTCGCCGAGCCGCCCCGACGACGTGCCGACCAGCGCGACGCCGACGACCCGGTCGCGGATCAGCTCGGGGAACTGCTCGGCGAGCGCCATGACGGTCATGCCGCCCATGGAGTGCCCGACGAGCACGATCGGGCCCTCGGGCACCGCCGCCTCGATGACGGCCAGCAGGTCGCGGCCGAGCTGGTCGATGGTGACCGGCTTGCGGTCCTCCAGCTGGGCCGCACCGCGCCCCGAGCGTCCGTGGCTGCGCTGGTCCCAGTGCACCGTGCGCACGACACCGCGCAGCGCGGCGCGCTGGAAGTGCCAGGAGTCCTGGCTGAGGCAGTAGCCGTGACTGAAGACGACGGTGACGGGGGCGGGGGCCTTGCGGCCGAAGAGCCGGCGCCGACGCGGGGCGAGCGAGGCCTCCGGCTCGGCCTCGTCGACCTCGTAGTACAGCTCGGTGCCGTCGTCCGCGTACGCCTTGCCGGGCGTGCCGCGCAGCGTCCCGTACGGGCCGGTCGAGTCGAGGGCGAGGCGCGCCTTCTTGCGCATGCCGCGCCCGACCGTGAGCCGCTCGATGGCGACTCCGGCCGCGGCGCCCGCGGCGACCACGCCTATCGCGGCACCGGCGACGCCGGCCTTGCGCCAGTTCCCGGCGGAGGAGGCGGCGGCCGAGGCCGCGCTCACGACGGCCTCCGCACTGGTCTCGCTCACGTCCCGCTCCTCTTCGCTCCGGCTCTCGGCCCTGGGCTGTGCGCGCGCCGGTACGGCTCCCGTCCGCCGTGTGCCGCCCGCCGATCCTCGCTCGCCGGGCCCCGCGCGCCTGTTCGGCTAAGGGGTGTTACCCGCCTTGTTCCTCTTTCACCTTGACGTGGACGCGCGGCACGCGGGTTCCGATGCGCGTGACGATCTCGTACGCGATCGTGCCCGCCGCGCGCGCCCAGTCCTCGGCGGTGGGTTCCCCGCCGTCGCCGGGCCCGAACAGGACGGCGACGGCGCCGGGCTCCGGCTCGTCGCCGCCGAGGTCGACGACGAACTGGTCCATGGCGACCCGGCCCGCGACGGTACGCCACTTGCCGCCGATCAGGACGGGGCCGGTGCCCGAGGCGTGCCGCGGGACGCCGTCCGCGTAGCCGACGGGGACGAGGCCGAGGGTGGTCGCGCCCGGGGTGACGTAGTGGTGGCCGTAGCTCACGCCGTGGCCGGCCGGTACGTGCTTCACCAGCGCGAGCGACGCGCTCAGCGTCATCACCGGGCGCAGTCCGAAGTCGGCGGGGGTGCCGAGTTCGGGGCTCGGCGAGATCCCGTAGACCGCGATCCCGGTCCGCACGAGGTCGAAGTGGCTCTCGGGGAGGGTCAGGGTCGCGGGCGAGTTGGCGATGTGCCGCACCTCGGGGCGGACGCCCTGTTCCTCGGCGTACGCGACCATCTCGCGGAAGAGCGTGAGCTGGGCCTGGACGGAGGGGTGGCCCGGCTCGTCGGCGCAGGCGAAGTGGGACCACAGACCGGTGACGGTGATCAGCCCGCGCGCCTCGGCGGCCAGGGCCCCGGCGACGAGCTCCGGCCAGTCGGCGGGCTGGCAGCCGGCGCGCCCGAGGCCGGTGTCGGCCTTGAGCTGCACCCTGGCACGCGTCCCGACGGCCTCGGCGGCCGCCACGGCCTCCCGGAGCGCCCACATCCCGCTGACCGACACGTCGATGTCGGCCTCGATCGCCTCGGCCCAGGGGCCGCCCGGGGTCCAGAGCCAGCACATGACGCGGCCCGGCAGACCGGCGGCCCGCAGGGCGAGCGCCTCCTCAGGGGTGGCCGTGCCGAGCCAGGTGGCGCCCGCCTCGCGCGCGGCACGGGCGCACTGGACCGCGCCGTGGCCGTACGCGTCGGACTTGACCACGGCCATCAGGGCCGCGGTCGGCGCGTGGGCGCGCAAGGCGCGCACGTTGGCCCGCAGGGCGGCCAGATCGATCTCGGCGCGGGCGCGCAGGGGCGCGGTCCGTGGGTGTGCTGTCTCTGTCATCGCGCCCCAGTCTCTCAGAGGCGCGCGTCGGCCTTCCGGCACCGGTACCCGGTACGGGCCCGGAATGCACCGGGGATGTACCCGGCCTCTACCGGCGAGGCCTTCTGCCCCACACGTAGACGTGGTCGCCCGTCCTGAGCACCTTCCAGAGCCCGTGGGCGTCGGCGGGCCGCAGGTTCACGCAGCCCATCGAGCCGCCGACCGTGCGGATGCTGCCGCGGACGGCGTGGAAGGCCTGTCCGCCGCTGAAGAACTGGGCGTACGGCATGGGGCTGTCGTACAGGGTCGACCAGTGGTGACGGTGCCTCCAGAAGATCCTGAACCAGCCGGTGCGGGTGGGGTGCCCGACCCCGCCGCTGCGCATCGGCACGGGACCGAACAGGATCCGGCCCCGCTGCTGCACCCAGGTGCGCTGGTGGTCGAGGTCGACGCAGGCGACGCGGTAGGAGCGGGCCGGGCAGCCGCGGGGGGCGCGGGTGCCCGGGGCGCCGTGGGCCGACAGCATCCGCATGCGGGCCCAGGTCGCCGCTCCGGCGGTCCCGGTGGCGGGCTCGACGCCGTGCCTCCTCTGGAAGGCGCGGATGGCCCGGCAGTCGGCCGCCGACTGCTTCCCGTCCGCCCTCAGCCTCAGCCACCGCTCGGCCTGCCTCTGGTACGGGCCCTCGCGCCCGCCGCACGCGGCTCCCGGCCGCCCGCCCGCGGCGGCGGAGGACGAACCGCCCGCCCCGGACCCGCCCCGCCCGGATCCGGCCGACGCGTCCCCACCCGGCCCGGGCCCGACCCGCCGGTCCGTACCCGGCGTGACCGCGCCCACTCCGTCCCCACCGTGCCCGGCTTCGCTCCGCCCGGACCCACCGTGCCCGGACCCGCTCCGCCCGGGCCCACCGTGCTCAAACCCGCTCCGCCCGGACCCGGTGCGCCCGAACCCGACCGGCGTGTCCACGCCCTCGGGGGTGCCGTGCGGGCTCCGTCCCGCGGCGGGCATGTCCATGGCCTCCGTAACCTCCGACAGCATCCGGCCGCCCGGGGTGTCGCCGGGCCAGGACGGACCGAGTCCTCTCCCCTCGCCGGGCCACGGTTCGGCGACCCGCCCGGAGGCGGGTGGCAGCGGCGCGGCCGCGGCCGCCACCGCCCCCACGGGCACGGCCGTCACCACCGCCAGCAGCACCGCGATGCCCCGGCCCATACATCGTCTGCTCGTCACGCGAACAGACATACGCAACGTCACTCGCCACCGGGCCGCGCCACACGCAAAGGGTCCCCCGATCTGGGCAACGCCTCCGGCGCCGGTCCCGAGGCCCCGCGAACCGGCCGGCCCGGCGAGGGCCGACGGGGCCCGGCCACGGAGACCGGGTCGACCGACCCCGGCCGGACCAGGCCGCACGAGCCCCGGCCCCGGCCCCGGACGGACAAGACCGGACCGCCGAACCAGGTGAGCCGAACCAGGCAGGTCGGGGGCCGGGCCCGGTCCGGTGAACCGAGCCCGACCGGACCAGGTCACATCGAACCCGGACCCGGCCAGACGGGCCGGGTGAACCGGGCCGCCGAGCCTGGTGGTCCGGCCGGGCGCCGGGCCGGGCCGGTCGGGGTCGGTCAGTCGAGGGTGTCTCGCCAGGCGTCCGGGACGGCGGCGGCCACGTCGTGGGCTCCGGCGGGCGCGCCGTCCGCCGCGAAGCGCCCGGCGAGCCCGTGCAGGTACGCGGCGACGCTTCCCGCGTCGAGCGCGGAGAGCCCCGCCGCCAGCAGCGAACCCGCCAGCCCCGACAGCACGTCCCCGCTCCCCGCGGTGGCCAGCCACGCCGTTCCGGTGGCGTTCACCCGTACCGCACCGCCCGTGGGACCGGCGACCAGGGTCGTCGCCCCCTTGAGCAGGACCGTCGCCCCGTACAGCCCGGCCAGCTCCCGCACGGAGGCCAGCCGGGCCTCCTCGACCGCCTCCCGGGCGACCCCGAGCAGCGCGGCGGCCTCCCCGGCGTGCGGGGTCATCAGCGTCGGCGCGGTACGGGCCCGCACGGTCCCCCGGTCGGCGAGCCGCAGCCCGTCCGCGTCCACCAGCACCGGCACGTCCGCGTCCAGCACCTCCGCGACCGCCGAGGCGTCGTCCCCGGCACCGGGTCCCACCACCCAGGCCTGCACCCGGCCCGCCTTCGAGGGCCCCGCGTCGGACACCAGCGTCTCGGGGAAGCGGGCGATGACGGCGTCCGCGGCGGGCCCGACGTAGCGCACCGCCCCGGCCCCGCCGCGCAGCGCCCCGGCCACGGCGAGCACCGCGGCCCCCGGGTAGCGGGCGGACCCGGCGGCGATCCCGACGACACCGCGCCGGTACTTGTCGCTCTCCGCGCCCGGGAAGGGCAGCCGGACCGCGACGTCGGCGTGCTGGAGCGCCTCCAGGTCGGCCGGGTCCGGCAGGTCGAGCCCGATGTCGACGAGGCGTACGGACCCGGCGTACCCGCGCGCCGGGTCGACGAGCAGCCCCGGCTTGTGGGTACCGAAGGTGACGGTGAGGTCGGCGCGGACGGCGGCGCCGAGGACCTCGCCGGTGTCGGCCTCGACACCGCTCGGCAGGTCGACGGCGACGACGGCCGCACGGGACGCGTCCGCGAGACCGGCGAGTCGCGCGGCCTCGGGGCGCAGACCGCCCTTGCCGCCGATCCCGACGATGCCGTCGACCACGAGGTCGGCCCGCCTCAGGAGCGGTTCGGCGGCGTCGGGCGATGCGGAGGTGCCTCCGGCGCGCAGCAGGGCCGCCAGTCCCCCGGGATGGGTCCGCCCGGGGGCGAGCAGCACCGCGGTGACGCCGGCCCCGCGCCGGGCGAGGCGCGCCCCGGCGTACAGGGCGTCGCCACCGTTGTCCCCGCTGCCCACCAGCAACACGACCCGGCGGCCGTACACCCGGCCCAGCAGGTCCGCGCAGGCGGCGGCGAGCCCGGCGGCCGCCCGCTGCATCAACGCCCCCTCGGGGAGCCGTGCCATCAGCTCCCGCTCGGCGGCCCTCACGGTCTCCACGCTGTACGCAGTACGCATGCCGCCGAGTCTCCCGCACCGGCCCGGCCGGTGCGCGCTCCCCGCACCGGAAGGACCCGGACCCGGCCCGGGACCCCCGCATCGAGCGGGCCCGCGAACCCGCTCCGGGGACGAGGGACCGTGCGGGCCCCTGAACCCGGTCCGGGACCCTCGTGCCCCGCGGACTCATGTCCCCGCTCGAGTCCCCTCGCAGCTCACGAACCCGTGAACCCGGCGCGGAACTCCCGCGCCGTGCGGGCCCGGGCCCGCACCTCCGTGAACGCGTGCCCGTGAACGCGTGCCCCGGCCCGGAGTCCCCGCCCGGTGGGCCGCCCCCTCTGCGAACCCGGGCCCACGTGGCCCCCGTGCCACCCGGCCCGGCGGGGACGCCCCCGGCTACCCCTCCGCCACCACCACCGCCGAGGCCACCCCGGCGTCGTGACTGAGCGACACGTGCCAGGAGCAGACGCCCAGTTCGGCCGCGCGGGCCGCCACCGTGCCCTTCACGCGCAGCCGCGGCTGTCCGCTGTCCTCCACGTAGACCTCGGCGTCCGTCCAGTACAGCCCGGCCGGGGCGCCCAGCGCCTTGGCCAGCGCCTCCTTCGCCGCGAAGCGGGCCGCGAGCGAGGCGATGCCCCGCCGCTCGCCGCTCGGCAGCAGCAACTCGCTCTCCACGAAAAGGCGTTCGGCCAGCCCGGGCGTCCGCTCCAGCGACGCCCGGAACCGGTCGATCTCGGCCACGTCGATACCGACCCCGATGATGCTCATGTCCGCACCCTAGGGCCTGCGCGCCGCGGCCTCACACCGTGGCGGTGCTCACTCCACCGTCACCGACTTCGCCAGGTTGCGCGGCTGGTCCACCTCGTTGCCGCGGGCCGTGGCCAGTTCGCAGGCGAACACCTGGAGCGGGACCGTCGACACCAGCGGCTGGAGCAGGGTGGGGGTGGCCGGGATGCGGATGAGGTGGTCGGCGTACGGGACGACCGCCTCGTCGCCCTCCTCCGCGACGACGATCGTGCGGGCGCCCCTGGCCCGGATCTCCTGGATGTTGGAGACGATCTTGTCGTGCAGGACCGAGCGTCCGCGCGGCGACGGGGTCACGACCACGACCGGCATGTCCTCCTCGATCAGCGCGATCGGGCCGTGCTTGAGCTCCCCCGCCGCGAAGCCCTCGGCGTGCATGTACGCCAGCTCCTTGAGCTTCAGGGCGCCCTCCAGCGCGACCGGGTAGCCCACGTGCCGACCGAGGAACAGCACGGTGCCCTTGTCCGCGAGGGAGCGCGCGAGCTCCCGTACCGGCTCCATGGTCTCCAGGACCCGCTCGACCTCGCGGGAGATGCGCGACAGCTCCCGGACGACGTCCCGGATCTCGTCGCCCCACTTGGTGCCGCGCACCTGGCCCAGGTACAGCGCCACCAGGTAGCAGGCCACGAGCTGGGTGAGGAACGCCTTGGTGGAGGCGACGGCGACCTCGGGACCGGCGTGCGTGTACAGGACCGCGTCGGACTCGCGCGGGATCGTCGAACCGTTGGTGTTGCAGATCGCCAGCACCCTGGCGCCCTGCTCACGGGCGTGCCGCAGCGCCATCAACGTGTCCATGGTCTCGCCGGACTGCGAGATCGCGACGACGAGCGTCTGCCGGTCCAGGATCGGGTCCCGGTAACGGAATTCGCTGGCCAGCTCCACCTCGCACGGGATGCGCGTCCAGTGCTCGATGGCGTACTTGGCGATCAGGCCCGCGTGGAAGGCCGTGCCGCAGGCGACGATGACGACCTTGTCGACCTCGCGCAGTTCGGCGGCGCCGATGCGGACCTCGTCCAGGGTCAGCGAGCCGGCCGCGTCGATCCGCCCCAGCAGGGTGTCGGCGACCGCCTTGGGCTGCTCGGCGATCTCCTTGAGCATGAAGTAGTCGTAGCCGCCCTTCTCCGCCGCCGACGCGTCCCAGTCGACGTGGTACGAGCGGACCTCGGCGGGACTGCCGTCGAACCCGGTGACGGTCACCCCGTCGCGGCGCAGTTCGACCACCTGGTCCTGCCCCAGTTCGATCGCCGACCGGGTGTGGGCGATGAACGCGGCGACGTCCGAGGCGAGGAAGGCCTCGCCCTCCCCGACACCGACCACCAGGGGCGAGTTGCGGCGCGCGCCGACGACCACGTCCGGCTCGTCGGCGTCCACCGCGACCAGCGTGAACGCGCCTTCCAGACGCCGGCACACCAGCCGCATCGCCTCCGCCAGGTCCGCGCACGAGGAGTACTCCTCGGCGAGCAGATGGGCGACCACCTCGGTGTCCGTCTCGGAGGCCAGGTCGTGCCCCCGCCCGGCCAGCTCGGCGCGCAGCGCGGCGAAGTTCTCGATGATGCCGTTGTGGACGACGGCGACCCGGCCCGCGTTGTCGAGGTGCGGATGGGCGTTGGCGTCCGTGGGGCCTCCGTGGGTGGCCCAGCGGGTGTGCCCGATCCCCGTCGTTCCGGCCGGCAGCGGCCGGTCGGCCAGTTCCTTCTCCAGGTTGACCAGTTTCCCGGCCTTCTTCGCGACGGCGAGCCCCCCGTCCGCGAGGACGGCGACACCCGCCGAGTCGTACCCCCGGTACTCGAGCCGCTTCAGTCCGGCCATCACCACGTCGAGCGCCGGCTGCGACCCCACATAACCCACGATTCCGCACATGCGCGGCAGCCTACGGGCAGACGGACGTCACAACCGGCCTCTCCGTGCCCGGAATCGGAAATAATCACCGGCTTCGAGGCCTGTACAACCTTCGCCCTCGTGCGGCCGTCTTCTTGTCGACAGACCCCACCCGAACACCAGGAGACGCATAAATGAAGCGCAGCCATCGCACAGCCTTAGCCGCCACAGTGGCCACCGCCCTGGTCGGCGGACTCACGGGCGCTCTGACCGGCTTCGTGGCTGCGGGCACGGCTTCCGCGTCACCGGCCGCCGCGAAGCCGGTCAAGACCGACTTCAACGGTGACGGCTTCGGCGACGTGGCGGTCACCGCACCCGCCGCATGGCGGCAGGGGAAGTGGCGGGTCGGGTCCGTCACCGCGCTCTACGGATCCGCGCACGGCGTCTCGGCCGCGAACCACACCACCTTCGACCAGGACTCGCCCGGTGTCCCCGGTGCCGCCGAGAACGGGGACCTCTTCGGTGCGGCGACCGCGTCCGGGGACTTCAACTCGGACGGTTACAGCGACCTCGCGGTCTCCAGTCCGCTGGAGGACGTGGGCGAGGACACCAACGGCGGGGTGGTGCAGATCCTCTGGGGTTCGGCGAGGGGCCTGGTCGGCGGCTCCACCGTGCCGGACCCCGCACCCGCCGAGCACGACCGGTTCGGCGCCTCGCTCGCCACGGGCGACTTCGACGGGGACGGCCGGACCGACCTGGCCGTCGGCACCAGCTCGTCCACCCTCTACACCTTCCGCGCGGGCATCGCGAAGAGCGGGAGGGCCGGTGCGGTGTCCAAGCGCTCCCTGCCGCTGCATGGCGCGCCGGACGCGGGGATCCTCAACCTCACCGCCGGAGACGTGAACGGGGACGGCCGCGCGGACCTGATGGTCGACGGGCTGTACCGCACCCCCTCCGCCACCGACCACAAGTACTACAACGTCAACTACTACGTGCCGGGCACCTCGGCCGGTCCGTCGCGCACCGTCGCCAAGCGGATGCCCGGTGGTGTCAGCGGTGCCATCGGCGACATCGACGGGGACGGCTACGGGGACGTCGTCACCGGTGTGTACTGGGGCCGCACCACCGCCGACGGGCCCATCGGCGGCAAGGTCCTGGTCGCCTACGGCTCGTCCGCCGGCCCCTCCTCCCGCGTCCAGACGATCACCCAGGAGTCCGGCACCGTTCCGGGAGACTCGGAGGACTGGGACAAGTTCGGGGCGTCGGTCGCTCTCGGGGACGTCGACGGCGACGGCAGGCAGGACCTCGCCATCGGCGCCCCGGACGAGAACATGCGGCTCTGGGGCACCATGAGCTACCACCTGGGCACGGTCACCGTGCTGCGCGGAACCCCGGCCGGCGTCGACACCACCACGGCACCGCAGTACTTCTACCAGGGCAATCACGGGGTCCCCGGCTCCGCGGGCGGCGGCCAGCAGTTCGGCACCGCCGTACGGCTGGCCGACCTCGACCGGGACGGCGGAACCGATCTGCTCGCCGGCGCCCCGTGGGGGGACAACGGCGACGGGACGGTCACCGTGCTGCCCTCCACGGCGGCGCCCGGCGGAGGGAAGACGATCGGCACCACCGGGGCCGCTCTGATCGAGCCCGGCCAGGTCGGAGTGGACACGCACGGCATACCGCAGTTCGGCACCGTCCTCCAGGGCTCGCGCCAGGTGTCCCTCATCAACAACTGACACACCGCACGACGCAGGTCGAACGGGGCGGCGTGATGCACCCCACCCGCCGCCCCGTTCAAATTCCGTTAACAATGGACTGTGATCTCTCCGGTCTCCCTGTCGCCGCGGAGCGCCCACCGGTCGAAGCCGGAGGCGACTCCCTACGTCGACCTCACCCGTGCCGAGTGGAGCGCGCTGCGCGAGAAGACGCCGCTCCCGCTGAACGCCGAGGAGGTCGAGAAGCTGCGCGGTCTGGGCGATGTCATCGACCTCGACGAGGTCCGGGACATCTATCTGCCGCTGTCACGGCTGCTGAACCTGTACATCGGCGCCACGGACGGACTCAGGGGTGCCCTGAACACCTTCCTGGGCGAGAAGGGCTCGCAGTCCGGCACCCCGTTCGTCATAGGCGTCGCCGGTTCCGTGGCCGTCGGCAAGTCCACCGTCGCCCGACTGCTCCAGGCCCTGCTCTCCCGCTGGCCCGAGCACCCCCGCGTCGAACTGGTCACCACGGACGGCTTCCTGCTCCCCACCGAGGAACTCGAGGCGCGCGGGCTGATGTCCCGCAAGGGCTTCCCCGAGTCGTACGACCGCCGGGCCCTGACCCGGTTCGTCGCGGACATCAAGGCGGGCAAGGACGAGGTGACGGCGCCCGTCTACTCGCACCTGATCTACGACATCGTGCCCGGCGAGCGGCTGACCGTCCGCCGCCCCGACATCCTCATCGTCGAGGGCCTGAACGTGCTTCAGCCCGCGCTGCCCGGCAAGGACGGCCGCACCCGGGTCGGCCTCGCGGACTACTTCGACTTCAGCGTGTACGTCGACGCCCGCCCCGAGGACATCGAGCGCTGGTACCTGAACCGCTTCCGCAAGCTGCGCGCGACGGCCTTCCAGAAGCCCGACTCGTACTTCCGCAAGTACACCCAGGTCTCCGAGGAGGAGGCCCTCGACTACGCCCGCACGACCTGGCGCACCATCAACAAGCCGAACCTGCTGGAGAACGTGGCCCCCACCCGCGGCCGGGCGACCCTCGTCGTACGCAAGGGCGCGGACCACAAGGTGCAGCGCCTGAGCCTGCGCAAGCTCTAGTCCCCTGCCGGGGCGGCGGGTACGTACGGCTACTCTGCGGCCATGCTGCACCTGCGCCTGATCACCCCCGCGGACCGGACCGACGACGTCGTAGAGCTGATCGGGCGAACGGTCGGCGCCACCCATCTGGTGGTGCTCCCGGGCGCCGCCCGCAACCCGGAGGGCGACGTCGTCATGTGCGACGTCGCCCGGGAGGCAGGTGACGAACTCATCCGTGGCCTGCGTGGGACGGGCATCGACCGCACGGGCTCGATCGCGGTCGAGGACATCGACCTGTCCCTGTCGAAGCGCGCCGACGAGGCGGAGGCCGAGGCCCCGGGCGAGGGCGTCGACGCGGTGCTGTGGGAGCACCTGGAGGAGGCCACGCACGAGGAGTCGACGCTGTCGGTCACCTACGTCGCGTTCATCACGATCGCCACGATGATCGCGGCCTGCGGTGTGGTGCTCGACAACGCGGTACTGATCGTGGGCGCCATGGCCGTGGGACCGGAGTTCGGTCCGCTGGCAGGACTGTGCACGGCGATCGTGCAGCGGGGGCACCGTCTTGCCCTGCGGTCCCTGACGGCACTGCTGGTCGGCTTCGCGATCGCCATGGCGGTGACGGTGCTCTTCAGCCTGTTCATGGACGGGGTGGGCCTGTTCAGCGAGGCCCAGCTGGAGGGGCCGCGCCCCAACACCGGGTTCGTCTACGCCCCTGACTGGTTCTCCTTCGTCGTCGCGGTGCTCGCCGGCACCGCCGGCGTGCTGTCCCTGACCTCGGCGAAGTCCGGGGCTCTGGTCGGTGTCGCGATCTCCGTGACGACGGTCCCGGCCGCCGCGAACGCCGCGGTGGCCCTGAGCTACGGCGACATGGCCCAGACGTGGGGTTCCACCAAGCAGTTGCTGTTCAACCTGCTCGGCATCGTTCTCGCCGGCACGCTCACGCTCATGGCCCAGAAGTGGTTCTGGGCCATGCAGCGCAAGAGGAGGGCCGTGACGCCGGAGCCGGCACGGTGACGGGTCACGGTCTTCCCCGTGACCCGGCTCCCGGCAAAGGCTCGGGGACGCGCACAGTTCTGAGGCCCGGCACCCCCGAGGGGTGCCGGGCCTCACGGCTTCGGGTGGGGCTAGCCGAGTGCCGACTTCACGGCGTCGGCGAGGCGCGCGGCCACCGACCGGGCGTGGTCGATGTCGGCGGCCTCGACCATGACGCGGACGAGCGGCTCGGTGCCGGAGGGGCGCAGCAGCACCCGTCCGGTGGTGCCGAGTTCCTGTTCGGCGTCGGCGACCGCGGCGGCGAGCTCGGTGGAGGTGCTCACCCGCGTCCTGTCGACGTCGGGCACGTTGATCAGGACCTGCGGCAGCCGTTCCATGACCGAGGCGAGGTCCTGGAGCGTACGGCCGGTCTGGGCGACCCGGGCGGCGAGCAGCAGGCCGGTGAGCGTGCCGTCGCCGGTGGTGGCGTGGTCGAGGACGATGACGTGCCCGGACTGCTCGCCGCCGAGCGCGTAGCCGTGCCGCTTCATCTCCTCCAGGACGTAGCGGTCGCCGACCGCCGTCTGGACGAACGCGACGCCCTCGCGCTCCATGGCGAGCTTGAAGCCCAGGTTGGACATGACCGTCGCGACAACGGTGTCGGAGCGCAGTGCGGAACGCTCCCGCATCGCCAGCGCGAGAACGGCCAGTATCTGGTCGCCGTCGATCTCCTCGCCGGTGTGGTCCACGGCGAGGCAGCGGTCGGCGTCGCCGTCGTGCGCGATGCCGAGGTCGGCGCCGTGCTCGACGACGGCGGCCTTGAGGAGCTCCAGGTGGGTGGAGCCGCAGCCGTCGTTGATGTTGAGCCCGTCGGGCGCCGCGCCGATGGTGACGATCTCGGCACCGGCCTGCTCGAAGGCCGCGGGGGAGACCCGGGCGGCGGCGCCGTGCGCCTCGTCGAGGACGACCTTCAGACCGTCGAGGCGGTTGGGGAGGACACCGAGGAGGTGGGCGACGTACTGGTCGAAGCCCTGGTCGTAGGAGTTCACCCGGCCGACGCCGGCACCGGTCGGGCGGTCCCAGGGAGCGCCGGTGCGGTGCTCGTCGTAGACGCCCTCGATCCGGTCCTCCAGCTCGTCGGCGAGCTTGTGGCCGCCGCGGGCGAAGAACTTGATGCCGTTGTCGGGCATGGCGTTGTGGCTGGCCGAGAGCATCACGCCGAGGTCGGCACCGAGCGCCCCGGTGAGGTGGGCCACCGCAGGGGTCGGCAGCACGCCGACGCGCAGGACGTCCACACCGGCGCTGGCGAGGCCGGCGACCACGGCGGCCTCCAGGAACTCCCCGGACGCGCGCGGATCCCGCCCGACCACCGCCACGGGCCGGTGGCCTTCGAACGTACCCGCCTCGGCGAGTACGTGCGCCGCCGCCACGGAGAGCCCCATCGCGAGCTCGGCCGTCAGATCCGCGTTGGCGACACCACGCACGCCGTCCGTGCCGAAGAGTCGTCCCACTTGTCCTCCTGAGAAAGCTGCAGAGTACGGAAGTCCCCCGAGGATACGGAGTCATCCGATCCCATGAGCCTATGAGCACCTTGTGCCGTTATACGCCCAACCATTGTGATAAACGAACGCCCCGGCAGCACAGTGACGTGCCGCCGGGGCGTTCGGAGCTACGCGTACTGACGCGCAGAAGCAAGCAGCGAAGATTAACGCTTGCTGTACTGCGGAGCCTTGCGAGCCTTCTTGAGACCGGCCTTCTTGCGCTCGACCGCACGGTCGTCGCGCTTGAGGAAGCCGGCCTTCTTGAGGGCGCCGCGGTTGTTGTCCACGTCGGCCTCGTTCAGCGCACGGGCCACACCGAGGCGCAGGGCACCGGCCTGACCGGAGACACCGCCACCCGCGATGCGGGCGATGACGTCGTAGCGGCCGTCGAGCTCGAGCACCTTGAAGGGCTCGTTGACTTCCTGCTGGTGCACCTTGTTGGGGAAGTAGTCCTCAAGGGTGCGACCGTTGATCTTCCACTTGCCGGTGCCCGGGACGATCCGGACGCGGGCGATGGCGTTCTTGCGACGGCCCAGGCCGGCGGCCGGCTGCGGGTCGCCGAAGCGGCCCGCGAGCGACTCCGAGGTGTACTCGCCCTCGAGGGGGACCTCGGACTCGGTGGTGTAGTTCTCGATGTCGACGAGCTCAGTCTCTTCGACCGGCTGCTCAACGGTGGTCTCGGCCACGATTCTCCTCAGATTCTTTTTCGTCTTAGGGGGTGGCCGGAACTACTGCGCGACCTGGGTGATCTCGAACGGGACCGGCTGCTGCGCAGCGTGCGGGTGGTTCTCGCCCGCGTAGACCTTCAGCTTCGAGAGCACCTGACGGCCCAGGGAGTTCTTGGGAACCATGCCCTTGATGGCCTTCTCGACGGCCTTCTCGGGGTTCTTCGCCAGCAGCTCGTCGTAACGGACGGAGCGCAGACCACCCGGGTAACCGGAGTGGCGGTACGCCAGCTTCTGGGTCTTCTTGTTGCCGGAGAGGTGCACCTTGTCGGCGTTGATGATGATGACGAAGTCACCAGCGTCGACGTGGGGCGCGTAGATCGGCTTGTGCTTGCCCCGCAGAATGTTCGCGGCGGTGGTCGCCAGACGGCCCAGGACGACATCCTGGGCGTCGATGACGTACCACTGGCGAGTGATGTCGCCGGGCTTGGGGCTGTACGTACGCACGGTCGTAGCCTTCGCTTCTTCAGTGAGTGGGTCCTGACATGGCCACCACGGACGATCACGACAGCCCTGACCGCACTGCGGTGACGCATACCGCGTGCTGGTCGCTGGTCATCGGCCCCGGTGGACCGGTGTAAGGGCCCCTCACGTGAGAATGAGCAAGCCAATACACATAACGAACCGCAAGCTTACCCGCGGTGGCCCGCAAGGGTCAAAACGCGAGGGCTCACCCCTCGTGACCCGTCCTCCCCGTCGCTGGGCGACGAAGCGGTCCGGACCGGCGAGCGGCGGGTGACGGCGGCGCCGGAGCACCACCGATGCAGTCGGTACACACAGGGTAGAGCAGTCCCGGGAGGAACGCCGGATCGCCGCCTCCGGCGCCGGGGCGGCGCGGCCGCCGGAGAAGCCTCGCGGAGACGGGCGAAGCCGCCGTGACCGCGCGCCGGAACGGCGGCCTCCGTGTGACGAACGCCGCAGGACCGGGCACCGGTGCCGGCCCGCCGACGACTCGCGAAGAAGCCGACGACTCGCGAGGAGGAAGAAAAAGGAGGAAGGGGAGTGTCCCGGGGCGCGCCCGGCGGGTCCGGGCACCCCGGGACGGCCGCGCCGGGAAACCGGGAGCACGCACGTCGGGAACCAGGAGCACGTACGCCGGGAACCGCTGTCGCCGCCCCGCCTCGGGCGTCGCGCCCGGGGCCGCTCACTCGTGTCAGGAGGCCCTACGCACCAACCACCCGGAGATGTCACTTTTGCCCTCGCGCACTCAGATCACACTAGGAAATCAAGTGCCCGGTGGACCTGACCGGCACCCCCCAACCCCCGTCTAAGATGCGGCGCATGAGTTATGGGCAGGGTGGGCAGGGGCAGCCCCCGTGGGACCCCTGGAAGCCGGGGTCTCAGCAAACGCCTCAGTGGAACAACCAGCGTTCCACCGGGAATCCCGACTGGGCCGCCATGGCGGAGGCTTCCGAAACGCGCAACAAGCGCCGCAAAGTGCTGTTCATCGTGGGCGGGGCGCTGGCCACCGTCGGGGTCGGCGTGGCCGTGGCCATGGCCGTCGCGGGCGCGAACGGGAACAACGAGGCCGCGAACCAGCCGTCCAAACTGCCCGCCAGCGCGGACATCCCCGGTACCACGACGCCGGCACCGTCCTTCGAGCCGACCTCGGCTCCGCCGCCGCTGGACCCGAAGCAGTTCATAGCCAGCGCGCAGAAGGACACCGCGCCGCTGAGCCCGGACATCCTCTTCCCCGGCACGCAGCTCACCATGGGCAACCGCGTGTACCGCAAGGGTCCGACGGCCGACACGAAGAACTGCGCCTCGGCCGTGAAGGACACGCTGCCGCCGATCCTCACCAAGAACGGCTGCACCCGCTTCATGCGCGTCACCTACGTCAAGGACGGGGTGGCGGTGACGGTCGGCGTCGCGGTCTTCGACACCGAGGCGCAGGCGAGCAAGGCCAAGGCCGAAACGAACGACAAGAGCATCATCGCCTCGCTCGCCGGCAACGGCATCAAGGCGTTCTGCAACTCGGCCGTCTGCCGTTCGACCCGCAACGCCTACGGCCGGTACGGCTACTTCACCCTCGCCGGCTTCACCAACGGCAAGGACGTGACGACGAAGGACACCGCGGTGTTCACCACCGGCGACGATCTCGCGGAGTTCGCGTTCCGCCAGATCAGCCGACGGGGCCAGGCCCAGGCCTCGGCCGCGGCCAACCAGTAGCGGTTCCGGGCGCGGCGGCCGACGAACACCGGCCGCCGCCCCGCCCTTCCCGGACGGCCCGCACCCCACTCGCGCATGCCCGGCCGTCCACCGGCTCCACGCCCTTCACACCCGTCCGTGAACTCCCGACCGGCCTTCGGCGTCCCACAATTGACGCCCGTTCAGGCGAGCAAGCCCCGCGCGGGCCCGAACCGGTGAGCAGGCGTCAGCAGGATGCGCACCCGGCCGCTCCCGGCAACGTCCGCTTGTTCCGCGCCTCCTTGTTCCGCGCGGCCAGCAACTCGTCGGCCGGATAACCGACTTCCTCCAGCGTCAGCCCGTGCGGCCGCACGACGTGAACGGCCGAGTCCCGTACGCCGGCGGCGAGCACCTCGCCCGGCCAGTCGGGTCCGCGGTGTCCGTCCCCCACGAACAGCAGGGCCCCGATCAGCGACCGCACCATGTTGTGGCAGAAGGCGTCGGCCCGCACGGTGGCGGTGATGACACCGTCCTCGCCCCGCACCAGGCTCAGTTGCTGGAGCGTGCGGATGGTCGTGGCACCCTCGCGCTTCTTGCAGTAGGCGGCGAAGTCGTGCTCCCCCAGCAGCCGTTCGGCGGCCTGGTTCATGGCGTCCACGTCCAACGGCCAGTCGTGCCACAGGACATGACTGCGCAGCAGCGGGTCGACACCGCCCGGTTCGTCGGTCACGCGATAGGCGTAGCGCCGCCAGATCGCCGAGAACCGCGCGTTGAAACCGGCCGGCGCCTCGGTGAGCGACCACACCCGCACGTCCTTGGGCAGCCGTCCGGCCAGCCGCTTCAGCAGCTTCTCCCGGTGCTCGGCCCACAGTTCCTCGGGCAGGTCGACATGGGCGACCTGGCCGCGCGCGTGCACCCCGGCGTCCGTCCGGCCGGCCACGGTCAGCTCGTACGTGGTGTCCCTCGTCCGGGTCACCGTCCGCAGCGCGTCCTCGATCTCGCCCTGCACGGTCCGGCGTCCGGAGGCCTGCCGCGCCCACCCGGAGAACTCGGTCCCGTCGTACGACAGGTCCAACCGCACCCGGACGTACCCGGGCTCCGCTTCGTCACTCACACCTAGATCCTCTCAAGCCCGGGCTCCTCCCCGGGAACGCGAAAGCGGGCCCGCCCCGAAAGGGACGGACCCGCTCACAGCAAGGCAGTGCCTCAGGCGTCCTTCGACTCCTCGGCGGGAGCCTCGGCGGCGTCCTCGACCTTGGTGTCCTCGACCTTGGCCGGAGCCTCGGCGTCCTTGGCGGCACGCTTGGTGGCGGCCTCGGCCTCACCGGTGGCCTGCTGGGCCACGGTCAGGGCCTCCACCAGCTCGATGACGGCCATGGGCGCGTTGTCGCCACGGCGGTTACCGATCTTGGTGATACGGGTGTAACCACCCGGGCGGTTCTCGTAGCGCGGGCCGATCTCGGTGAAGAGCGTGTGCACGACGCTCTTGTCCGTGATCACCGAGAGCACCTGACGGCGGTTGTGAAGGTCGCCCTTCTTCGCCTTGGTGACCAGACGCTCCGCGTAGGGACGCAGGCGGCGGGCCTTGGCCTCGGTGGTGGTGATGCGGCCGTGCTCGAAGAGCGACTTCGCGAGGTTCGCGAGGAGCAGCTTCTCGTGCGCGGCGCTGCCGCCCAGACGGGCACCCTTGGTGGGCTTCGGCATGGTGTTTCTCCTAGGTGTCTGCCCCGGCCGTATGAGGTACCGAGGTCAGTATCCGAGCGGGCGGTCGCCCGTCGAAGATCCGGCACTTTTCAGCACCGGAGGAACCGAGCCCCGTAAGGGGCGCGGGGAACTGCGTGATCAGCCAAAGCCGACCGGCAGTCGAGATCGAACCCGGCGGGACCACCGCCCGGAGACGGCTGTCCCGCCGGAGGCGATCAGTACTGCTCGGTCTCGACGAAGCCCGCGTCCGCGTCGTCGTCGGCGCCGAAGGCGTCGGCGGCAGCGGTCGGGTCGAATCCGGGCGGGCTGTCCTTGAGGGCCAGGCCCATGCCGGCCAGCTTCGCCTTGACCTCGTCGATGGACTTCGCACCGAAGTTGCGGATGTCCAGGAGGTCGGCCTCGGAGCGGGCGACGAGCTCACCCACGGAATGGATGCCCTCACGCTTGAGGCAGTTGTACGAGCGGACCGTGAGCTCCAGCTCCTCGATCGGCAGCGCGAGGTCGGCGGCGAGGGCGGCGTCCGTGGGGGACGGGCCCATGTCGATGCCCTCGGCGTCGATGTTGAGCTCGCGGGCCAGACCGAACAGCTCGACCAGGGTCTTACCGGCCGACGCCATGGCGTCACGGGGACGCATGGCCTGCTTGGTCTCGACGTCGACGATCAGCTTGTCGAAGTCGGTGCGCTGCTCGACACGGGTCGCCTCGACCTTGTACGTGACCTTCAGCACCGGCGAGTAGATCGAGTCGACCGGGATGCGCCCGATCTCCTGACCGACCTGCTTGTTCTGAACGGCGGAGACGTAGCCGCGACCGCGCTCGACGGTCAGCTCCATCTCCAGCTTGCCCTTGCCGTTGAGCGTGGCGAGGACGAGGTCGGGGTTGTGGACCTCGACACCGGCCGGGGGCGCGATGTCGGCGGCGGTGACCAGACCCGGGCCCTGCTTGCGCAGGTACATCACGACCGGCTCGTCGTGCTCCGAGGAGACGACCAGCTGCTTGATGTTGAGGATCAGGTCGGTGACGTCCTCCTTGACGCCCGGCACGGTGGTGAACTCGTGCAGGACACCGTCGATGCGGATGCTGGTGACAGCAGCGCCGGGGATCGACGAGAGGAGGGTGCGGCGCAGGGAGTTGCCGAGGGTGTAGCCGAAGCCCGGCTCCAGCGGCTCGATCACGAACCGGGAGCGGAATTCGTCGACGACCTCTTCGGTCAACGAGGGACGCTGAGCGATCAGCATGTGGTGATCAGATCCTTCATTCGTGGACGCCCGCTATTTGACGCCCGACAGAACCGAGCCCCCGAGGAGGCCGGGTACAGCAAGGGTACGGGCGGTACGGCCCTTTTACGGAGCCGTACCGCCCGAAAACCTCTAACCAGCACAAGGCCGTCGAGATCGACGACCGAGCAGCCGTGCGTCAGACGCGGCGGCGCTTCGGCGGACGGCAGCCGTTGTGCGGGGTGGGGGTGACGTCCTGGATCGAGCCGACCTCGAGGCCGGTGGCCTGGAGGGAGCGGATCGCGGTCTCACGGCCGGAGCCGGGACCCTTGACGAAGACGTCGACCTTGCGCATGCCGTGCTCCTGCGCGCGGCGGGCGGCCGACTCGGCGGCCATCTGCGCGGCGAAGGGGGTGGACTTGCGCGAGCCCTTGAAGCCGACGTGGCCGGCGGAGGCCCAGGAGATCACGTTGCCCGAGGGGTCCGTGATCGAGACGATCGTGTTGTTGAACGTGCTCTTGATGTGCGCGTGGCCGTGAGCGACGTTCTTCTTTTCCTTGCGGCGCACCTTCTTGGCAGCGCCCTGACGACCCTTGGGGGGCATCTGTTTCTCCTACGGGGAGGTGGTCGGTCCTACAGCGAAGACCGCTGATGAAGCGTTGTCCGCTGAGGACTACTTCTTGCCCGGCTTCTTCTTACCGGCGATGGCGCGACGCGGGCCCTTGCGGGTACGAGCGTTCGTGCTGGTGCGCTGACCGTGGACGGGCAGGCCACGACGGTGGCGCAGACCCTGGTAGCAGCCGATCTCCACCTTGCGGCGGATGTCGGCCTGAATCTCGCGACGGAGGTCACCCTCGGTCTTGATGTTGGCGTCCACGTACTCGCGGATCTTGACCAGCTCCTCCTCGGAGAGGTCACGAACGCGCGTGTTCGGGTTCACGCCGGTCTCGGCCAGCGTCTGCTGGGAAAGGGTCCGGCCGATGCCGAACACGTAGGTGAGGGCGACCTCCACACGCTTTTCGCGCGGGATGTCAACACCGGAAACGCGTGCCATTCAATGGCTCCAGTTGTCGTTCGGAGGTCTTCCGCAGAACCGGATCCCGCCCGCCGTCGTCCTCTGATCCGATGGATCGAGCATTCGGTACGAACCGGGTCCCCGGCCTCCGACCGGGGGTGTCAGGCCTGATGAGAGTCAGCCCTGGATCCTGCGTATGAACATGTACTGCTTGCGTCGCGCGAAATATCTGCGGGTGCAGAAGGTGCGGTCGTGCGTCAGCCCTGGCGCTGCTTGTGGCGCGGGTTCTCGCAGATGACCATGACCCGACCGTGACGGCGGATCACCCTGCACTTGTCGCAGATCTTCTTGACGCTCGGCTTGACCTTCATTAGGTGAGGTTCTCCGGGTCAGTGCCACCCCCCGCGCCCCGGAATCGGGAACGCGGAGCAAGGCAAGATCTACTTGTAGCGGTAGACGATCCGGCCACGCGTCAGGTCGTACGGAGACAGCTCCACCACGACCCGGTCGTCAGGGAGGATGCGGATGTAGTGCATACGCATCTTGCCGCTGATGTGTGCCAGGACCTGGTGGCCGTTCTGGAGCTCGACCTTGAACATGGCGTTCGGAAGAGACTCGACGACAGTGCCCTCGATCTCGATGGCACCTTGCTTCTTGGCCACGCTTCGCCCTTCGAATCGACTACCTTGATCGACTTCGTGCGAGCGCATGCAGACATGCGGGTGCACGAGAGCCGACGAGTCAGTCTACGTCAGGGCTCCCGGAAAGACGAATTCGTCGCCGCCCTCCCCCGCCACTCATGACGATGCCCCACCCGTCGGCGCGGTATGCGCGAGGGGCGGGGCTGGCCGATTTACGGGGCCGGCGGGGAATGGGCGGACGAAAACACGCGGTGTGATATCGAACGCAAGATCGATATTAAACGATCTTGCGTTCCTCATCTGCCGCGGCTTCTTCCGGCCCCGGGGGGGGCGGCCCGCGGCGATCGCGAGCCGACGGCCACGGGCCCCGGCCCGCTCCCGGACCGGCGCTCCTTCAGCCCGCGAGGGGGTCGGGGGCCGCCGTGACCCCGTACTCGGCGAGCTTCGCCCGGCCGCCGTCGGGAGCCGTGAGGACCAGCGGCCCCTCGGCCGTCAGCGCCACCGAGTGCTCCCAGTGCGAGGACCAGGTCCCGTCCGTGGTGACCACGGTCCAGTCGTCCTCCAGCACCTCGGTCCGCGGTGTGCCGAGCGACACCATCGGCTCGATCGCGAGGCACAGACCGGGAACCAGCTTCGGCCCCTTCCCCCGCTTGCGCTCGACGTAGTTCAGCAGGTGCGGGTCCATGTGCATCTCGGTGCCGATGCCGTGGCCGCCGTAGTCCTCGACGATCCCGTACTTGCCGCCGCCCGGCTTGGGCTGGCGGCGGATGTACGTCTCGATCGCCCGGGAGATGTCGACCAGGCGGTTGCCCACCTTCATGGCCGCGATGCCCGCCCACATCGACTCCTCGGTCACCCGGGAGAGCTCGATCAGTTCCGGGGCGTGACCGGAGCCGACGAACGCGGTGAACGCGGCGTCGCCGTGCCAGCCGTCCACGACCGCGCCGCAGTCGATGGAGATGATGTCGCCGTCCTTCAGGACGGTCTTGTCGTCCGGGATGCCGTGGACGACGACCTCGTTGGCCGAGGTGCAGATGGTCGCGGGGAAACCGCCGTACCCGAGGAAGTTCGACTTGGCGCCGTGCTCCTCGAGGACCTTGCGCGCGACCTCGTCCAGATCCCGGGTGGTCGCGCCGGGCACCGCGGCCTCCCGCGTGGCCGCATGGATCGCCGCGACGACCAGCCCCGCCTCACGCATCTTGGCGATCTGCTCGGGGGTCTTGATCTGCACCATGGTGGCTGCGGCCTTTCTGGACCGGAACTACGGACTGTTCCAACGATACGGGGGACTCGACCCACCCCGCCCGGGGTCGGGGGACCCCGCCCCGGGCAGGGCCTCGGCCCCGCCCGGCTCGCACGTCGGCCGCGGCACCCGGTTGCGGGTGCCGCGGCCGATGCGACGTACTGCTTCACGCCCTCCACGGTGCCTGCGCACCGCGGAGCGGACCGCGCACGGACTAGGCGTCCTCGCGGGCCAGCGCCTCCATCGAGCGCGCCGTGACCTCTTCCACCTTGCCGAGCGCCGGGATCGTGACGACCAGGCCCTGGGCCATGTAGTAGTCGATGATCGGCTCGGTCTGCGTGTGGTAGACCTCCAGCCGCGTGCGGACCGTCTCCTCGGAGTCGTCGTCCCGCTGGTACAGCTCGCCGCCGCAGACGTCGCAGACGCCTTCCTGCTTCGGAGCCTTGTACGACACGTGGAAGACGTGCGCCGAGTCGTTGCGGCAGATGCGCCGGCCGGCGATCCGCTTCACGACCTCGTCCTCGGGGACCTCGAGGTCCAGGACCGCGTCCAGCTTCATGCCCTCGGTGTTCAGCATCTCGTCGAGCGCCTCGGCCTGCGAGACGTTGCGCGGGAAGCCGTCGAGCAGGAAGCCGTTCTCCGCGTCGGGCTGCTCCATGCGGTCCTTGGCCATGGCGATGGTGACCTCGTCCGGTACCAGTTCGCCCTTGTCCATGTAGGACTTCGCCAGCTTGCCGAGTTCCGTCTGCTGAGAGATGTTGGCACGGAACAGGTCGCCCGTTGAGATGTGCGGGATCGCCAGATTCTTGGCGAGGAACGCGGCCTGCGTTCCCTTCCCGGCACCGGGCGGCCCGACGAGGACGATTCGCATCAGCGGAGGAACCCTTCGTAATTGCGCTGCTGAAGCTGACTCTCGATCTGCTTCACCGTCTCGAGGCCCACACCCACGATGATGAGGATGCTGGTGCCACCGAACGGGAAGTTCTGGTTTGCCCCGAAACCAACCAACGCCACCGTCGGCACGAGAGCGATCAGCCCCAGATACAGCGAACCCGGCCAGGTGATCCGGTTGAGTACGTAGCTGAGGTACTCAGCGGTCGGCCGGCCAGCCCGGATGCCCGGGATGAAGCCACCATACTTCTTCATGTTGTCGGCGACTTCCTCGGGGTTGAACGAGATCGCCACGTAGAAGAACGCGAAGAACACGATCAGAAGGAAGTACAGCGTGATGTAAATCGGGTGATCGCCCTTGGTCAGGTTGTTGGTGACCCAGGTCTTCCACCCGGAGTTGCCCTTCGAGAACTGGGCGATCAGGCTCGGAATGTAGAGCAGCGACGACGCGAAGATGACAGGAATCACACCTGCCTGGTTGACCTTCAGCGGAATGTAGGTCGAGGTCCCGCCGTAGGAACGGCGACCGATCATGCGCTTCGCGTACTGGACCGGAATCCGGCGCTGCGCCTGCTCGACGAAGACCACCAGGGCGACCATGGCCAGACCCACCGCGATGACCGTGCCGAACTCGATCCAGCCGTCGGCCAGCTTGCCCTGGATCTTGACGGTCCACAGGGCGCTCGGGAAGGTCGCGGCGATCGAGATGAACATCAGGATCGACATGCCGTTGCCGATGCCGCGGTCGGTGATCAGCTCGCCGAGCCACATGACGACACAGGTACCGGCGGTCATCGTGATGACCATCGTGATGGTCGTGAAGATCGACTGGTCCGGAACGATCTGGTTGGCCACGGGGCAGCCCGAGAACAGCGCGCCGCTGCGGGCGGTGGCCACCAGGCCCGTGCCCTGCAGGACGGCGAGCGCGACCGTCAGGTAACGGGTGTACTGCGTGATCTTCGCCGTGCCGGCCGAACCCTCCTTCTTGAGGGCTTCCAGTCGCGGGATCACCACGGTGAGCAGCTGGAGAATGATGCTCGCCGTGATGTACGGCATGATGCCGAGCGCGAAGATCGTGATCTGCAGCAGCGCTCCGCCACTGAACATGTTGATCAGGCTGAACAGCCCACGGTTCGAGTCGGCCACGTCCATGCACGTCTGGACGTTCTTGTAGTCCACGCCGGGGATCGGGATGTGGGTACCGACCCGGTAGACCACGATGATGCCGAGCGTGAAGAGGAGCTTCTTGCGCAGGTCGGGCGTCCTGAACGCCCGGGCGAACGCGGTGAGCACGGTGCCTCCTGCGACCCCCGCGCTACTGCGTCAGAGGGTGACGGTCTTGAGGTTCGACGGATGACTGACAGCTAACCAACAGTCAAAGACCGCCCGGAGTTCCCGTGAGGCACGCCGGACGAAAATTAACAGTGCAGGCCACCTTACCGGCGACACTGCCCCCCTTGGAACGACCAACCGGGGATGCCCCTTTTGTGGGGCATCCCCGGTCGGGATCGTTCAGGTCATCGAGACGCCTGCTGAATTCAGACGAGCTCGGTGACGGTACCGCCGGCGGCGGTGATCTTCTCCTTGGCGGAGCCGGAGACGGCGTCGACCGTCACCTGCAGCGCCACGGAGATCTCGCCCTGGCCGAGGACCTTGACGAGGCTGTTCTTGCGAACGGCACCCTTGGCGACGAGACCCTCGACGGTGACCTCGCCACCCTCCGGGTACAGCGCGGCCAGCTTGTCGAGGTTCACGACCTGGAACTCGGTCTTGAACGGGTTCTTGAAGCCCTTCAGCTTCGGGAGACGCATGTGGAGGGGCATCTGCCCACCCTCGAAGCGCTCCGGAACCTGGTAGCGGGCCTTCGTGCCCTTGGTACCACGACCGGCCGTCTTACCCTTCGACGCCTCACCACGACCGACACGGGTCTTGGCGGTCTTGGCGCCCGGGGCGGGACGGAGGTTGTGGATCTTGAGCGGGTTGTTCTCCGCCATGATCAGACCTCCTCAACCGTCACGAGGTGGCGGACGGTGTGCACCATGCCGCGGAACTCGGGGCGGTCCTCCTTGACGACCTGCGTGTTGATGCCCTTGAGACCAAGGGAGCGCAGGGTGTCACGGTGGTTCTGCTTGCTGCCGATGTACGACTTCACCTGCGTGATCTTGAGCTGTGCCATCAGACACCAGCCCCGGCACGCGCACGGAGAAGAGCCGCGGGGGCGACGTCCTCGAGGGGCAGACCACGGCGAGCCGCGATCTCCTCGGGACGCTGCAGGCCCTTGAGGGCCGCCACGGTCGCGTGCACGATGTTGATCGCGTTCGAAGAACCGAGCGACTTCGACAGGATGTCGTGAACGCCGGCGCACTCGAGCACTGCACGCACGGGACCACCGGCGATAACACCGGTACCGGGGGAAGCAGGCTTGAGCAGGACGACGCCCGCGGCCTTCTCGCCCGTGATCGGGTGCGGGATGGTGCCCTGGATACGGGGGACCTTGAAGAAGTGCTTCTTGGCCTCTTCAACACCCTTGGCGATCGCGGCCGGCACCTCCTTGGCCTTGCCGTAACCGACACCGACGGTGCCGTCACCATCGCCCACCACGACCAGCGCGGTGAAGCTGAAGCGACGACCACCCTTCACAACCTTGGCGACGCGGTTGATCGCGACGACGCGCTCAACGTACGCGGTCTTCTCGGCGGCAGCAGCGCCGCCGTCACGGCCCTTCCGGTCCCGCCGCTCGCCGCCACCGGCACCGCTTCCACGGCGCTGGGGTCCAGCCATTGGATTACCTCTCTCTTTCCGCTAGCTACGGAAGCGGCTCAGAACTTGAGCCCGGCTTCGCGGGCGGCGTCCGCCAGGGCGGCGATGCGCCCGGCGTACTGGTTTCCACCACGGTCGAATACGACAGCCTCGACACCGGCGGCCTTGGCGCGCTCGGCGACCAGGGCGCCGACCGACTTGGCCTGCGCGGACTTGTCGCCCTCGCCACCACGGATCGTGGTGTCCAGGGTCGACGCCGACGCGAGGGTGTGACCCTTAACGTCGTCGATGACCTGGGCCACGATGTGGCGGTTGGAGCGCGTCACGACCAGACGCGGACGCTCAGCCGTACCCGAGATGTGCTTACGGATGCGGATGTGACGACGCTTGATGGCAGCACGCTTGTAAGCGTCGCCCTTAGCAATCTTGACACCGTATGCCATGGCTTACTTACCCGCCTTTCCGACCTTGCGGCGGATGACTTCGCCTTCGTACTTGACGCCCTTGGCCTTGTACGGGTCGGGCTTGCGCAGCTTGCGGATGTTGGCCGCAACCTCGCCGACCTTCTGCTTGTCGATGCCCTCGACCGAGAAACGGGTCGGGGTCTCCACCTTGAAGGTGATGCCCTCGGGGGCCTCGACAGTGATCGAGTGGCTGTAACCGAGCGAGAACTCCAGGTCGGAGCCCTTCGCCAGGACGCGGTAACCAACACCGCTGATCTCGAGCTTCTTCACGTAACCCTCGGTCACGCCGGTGATCATGTTCGCCACCAGCGTGCGGGACAGGCCGTGGAGGGCCTTGTTCTGACGCTCGTCGTTGGGGCGGGTGACGTTCAGAACGCCGTCCTCACCCTTGGCGATGTCGATCGGCGCCACGACGGTGTGGGTCAGGGTGCCCTTGGGGCCCTTGACCGCGACCGTACGGCCGTCGATGGTGACGTCCACGCCGGCGGGAACCGTGATGGGGAGCTTGCCAATACGCGACATAGCTGTTTCCTCCGTTCCCTTCCGCTACCAGACGTAGGCGAGGACTTCTCCGCCTACGCCCTTCTTGCCGGCCTGCTTGTCGGTGAGGAGCCCGTGCGACGTGGAGATGATCGCCACGCCGAGGCCGCCCAGTACCTTGGGCAGGTTGGTGGACTTCGCGTAAACCCGGAGACCGGGCTTGGAGATCCGCTTGATGCCCGCGATGGAGCGCTCACGGTTCGGGCCGAACTTCAGCTCGAGAACGAGGTTCTTGCCGACCTCGGCGTCCTCGACCTTCCAGCCCGTGATGAAGCCCTCCTGCTGGAGGATCTCCGCGATGTGCGACTTGATCTTGCTGTGCGGCATACCCACGGTGTCGTGGTACGCCGAGTTCGCGTTACGCAGACGCGTAAGCATGTCTGCGATCGGATCAGTCATGGTCATGAATTGGCCTTCGGCCTCTCTCGCCGGGGTTTCCTGTATGCGCCATCCCTCTCCCCGCTCATGGGCGGGACGGGTGCGGTGCGGGGACCTACGGCGTAGTAAGTCGTGTGGGCGTCAGGCGCCCAACCCTCCTAGCCTAAGCCATGGAGAGCTGGGCACCCGACAGAGCCCGTTACTTACCGAGAGCCCTGGAATCCCAGAATTACGGGGACTACCAGGAGCTCTTGGTCACGCCCGGCAGCTCGCCACGGTGAGCCATCTCACGAAGGCACACGCGGCAGAGGCCGAACTTGCGGTACACGGAGTGCGGACGACCGCAGCGCTGGCAGCGCGTGTAGCCACGCACACCGAACTTGGGCTTACGAGCAGCCTTGGCAATCAGAGCCTTCTTCGCCATCTCGCTTACGCCTCCTTGAAGGGGAAGCCGAGGTGACGGAGAAGGGCGCGGCCCTCAGCGTCGTTGGTCGCCGTGGTCACCACGGTGATGTCCATGCCCCGGGTACGGTCGATCTTGTCCTGGTCGATCTCGTGGAACATGACCTGCTCCGTGAGACCGAAGGTGTAGTTGCCGCGGCCGTCGAACTGCTTGGGGGACAGACCACGGAAGTCGCGGATGCGCGGGAGCGCGAGCGACAGGGTGCGGTCCAGGAACTCCCACATGCGGTCGCCACGGAGCGTGACGTGGGCACCGATCGGCTGACCCTCACGCAGCTTGAACTGCGCGATGGACTTGCGGGCCTTGGTGATGGCCGGCTTCTGACCGGTGATCGTGGTGAGGTCACGGACGGCACCGTCCATGAGCTTCGAGTCACGGGCGGCGTCGCCGACACCCATGTTGACCACGATCTTCACGAGGCCCGGCGTCTGCATGACGTTCTCGTAGGAGAACTCTTCCTGCAGCTTCGCCGCGATCTCCTCGCGGTACTTCGTCTTGAGACGCGGAGTGGTGGTAGCCATCAGATGTCCTCACCCGTCCGCTTGGCAACGCGGATCTTGTTGCCCTCTTCGTCGAAGCGGTAACCGACGCGCGTGACGACCTTGTTGCCGTCCTTCTCAACGACCAGCTGGACGTTGGAGACGTGGACGGGCGCCTCGGTCGTGACGATGCCGCCGGCCTGCGAACCCTTGGCGGTGGGGCCGGCCTTCGTGTGCTTCTTGACCCGGTTGACACCCTCGACCAGGACGCGGTCCTCGCGGGGGAAGGCCGCGATGACCTTGCCCTGCTTGCCCTTGTCCTTACCGGTGATGACCTGGACCAGGTCGCCCTTCTTGATCTTCATGCTTACAGCACCTCCGGCGCGAGCGAGATGATCTTCATGAACTTCTTCTCGCGCAGCTCACGGCCGACGGGGCCGAAGATACGGGTGCCACGAGGGTCGCCGTCGTTCTTCAGAATGACGGCGGCGTTCTCGTCGAAGCGGATGTACGAGCCGTCCGGACGGCGGCGCTCCTTGACGGTGCGAACGATGACGGCCTTGACGACGTCACCCTTCTTCACGTTGCCGCCGGGGATCGCGTCCTTGACGGTGGCGACGATGACGTCACCGATGCCCGCGTAGCGGCGACCGGAGCCACCGAGCACACGGATGCAAAGGATTTCCTTCGCACCAGTGTTGTCGGCGACACGCAGTCGCGACTCCTGCTGGATCACGTCTATCTCCTGATTGTCTGCCGGTTCCCGGGGCGGGGCCGTCTAGGACGGTCCCGCCCCGAGCCTGGCGGAACGAACCTGAGGGAAACCCCTCAGGTGATTACTTGGCCTTCTCGAGGATCTCGACGATGCGCCAGCGCTTCGTCGCAGACAGCGGCCGGGTCTCCATGAGGAGGACGCGGTCGCCGACGCCGGCGGCGTTCTGCTCGTCGTGGGCCTTGAGCTTGCTCGTACGGCGGATGACCTTGCCGTACAGCGCGTGCTTGACGCGGTCCTCGACGGCGACGACGACGGTCTTGTCCATCTTGTCGCTGACGACCAGACCCTCACGGGTCTTGCGGAAGCCGCGCTCGGTCTTCTGCTCAGTCACGTTGCTCTCGCTCATCAGGCGCTCTCCACCGTCTCGATGCCCAGCTCGCGCTCACGCATCAGGGTGTAGATCCGCGCGATGTCCTTGCGGACGGCCTTCAGCCGACCGTGGTTCTCGAGCTGACCGGTCGCCGCCTGGAAGCGGAGGTTGAACAGCTCTTCCTTGGCTTCGCGGAGCTTCGCGAGAAGCTCCTCGTCACCCAGTTCGCGCAGCTCGGACGCCTTGGTACCGGCCGACATCACGCTTCACCTGCCTCGCGCTTGACGATCCGGCACTTCATCGGCAGCTTGTGGGCTGCGCGAGTGAGGGCCTCACGGGCGATCTTCTCGTTGGGGTAGGACAGTTCGAACATGACCCGGCCCGGGTGCACGTTCGCGATCCACCACTCCGGCGAACCCTTACCGGAACCCATGCGGGTCTCGGCAGGCTTCTTCGTGAGGGGGCGGTCCGGGTAGATGTTGATCCAGACCTTGCCGCCACGCTTGATGTGGCGGGTCATCGCGATACGGGCCGCCTCGATCTGGCGGTTGGTCACGTAAGCCGGCGTGAGGGCCTGGATGCCGTACTCGCCGAACGCAACAGTCGTACCGCCCTTGGCCATACCACGGCGCTTCGGGTGGTGCTGCTTGCGGTGCTTGACCCTACGGGGGATCAGCATGTCGGTCAGGCCTCCGTTCCGGTGCTCTCAGCCGGAGCGGCGGCGGGAGCCTCGGCCTTGGGGGCCTCGGCAGCCGGAGCCTGCTGCGGCTTACGACCGCGACCGCCACGCTCGCCACCGCGGCCACCACGGCCGGCCGGGCGGTCAGCGCCGCCACGGGCCGGGCGGTTGCCCGCGCGGGCAGCAGCGTTCTCGGCGCGGACCTCGGCGATGTTCTTGACGTCGCCCTTGTAGATCCAGACCTTCACGCCGATGCGGCCGAAGGTCGTCTTGGCCTCGAAGAAGCCGTAGTCCACGTTCGCGCGGAGCGTGTGCAGGGGCACACGGCCCTCGCGGTAGAACTCCGAGCGGGACATCTCGGCGCCACCGAGGCGGCCACCGCACTGGATCTTGATGCCCTTGGCGCCGGCCTTCATGGCGGACTGCATGCTCTTGCGCATGGCCCGACGGAAGGAGACGCGGGAGGAGAGCTGCTCGGCAACGGCCTGGGCCACGAGCTGAGCGTCCGTCTCGGGGTTCTTGACCTCGAGGATGTTCAGCTGGACCTGCTTGCCCGTGAGCTTCTCGAGGTCGCCGCGGATGCGGTCGGCCTCGGCGCCACGGCGGCCGATGACGATGCCGGGACGGGCGGTGTGGATGTCCACACGCACGCGGTCACGGGTGCGCTCGATCTCAACCTTCGAGATGCCGGCGCGCTCCATGCCGGACGTCATCATCCGACGGATGGCGACGTCTTCCTTGACGTAGTCCTTGTACAGCTTGTCGGCGTACCAGCGGGACTTGAAGTCCGTGGTGATGCCGAGCCGGAACCCATGCGGGTTAACCTTCTGGCCCATTACCGGGTTCCTTCCTTGCTGCTGACGACCACGGTGATGTGGCTGGTCCGCTTGCGGATCCGGTAGGCACGGCCCTGGGCGCGCGGACGGAACCGCTTCAGGGTCGGACCCTCGTCGACGTACGCCTCGGAGATGAAGAGGCTGTCGGCGTCGGTGTGGTCGTAGTTGTGCGCGGCGTTGGCAATGGCGCTGTCAAGCACCTTGCCGACCGGCACGCTCGCGGCCTGCGGGGCGAAACGCAGGACCGCCTGAGCCTCCGTGGCATCCATGCCACGGATAAGGTCCACCACGCGGCGGGCCTTCATGGGCGTAACGCGGATGTACCGCGCCTGGGCCCTGGCTTCCATGGTTGTCCTTCCAGTGTCTGTCATGGTCATTCCACCCCGCTACTAGCGGCGCTTCGACTTCCGGTCGTCCTTGACGTGACCCCGGAAGGTGCGCGTCGGCGAGAACTCGCCGAGCTTGTGGCCGACCATCGACTCGGTGACAAACACCGGAATGTGGGTCTTGCCGTTGTGCACCGCGATCGTGTGGCCGAGCATGGCCGGGATGATCATCGAGCGACGGGACCAGGTCTTGATGACGTTCTTGGTACCGGCTTCGTTCTGAGCGTCCACCTTCTTTACGAGGTGTCCGTCGACGAAGGGTCCCTTCTTGAGACTGCGCGGCATCTAAACCCGCTCCTAGCGCTTCTTGTTCGTCTTGCGGCGGCGGACGATGTACTTGTTCGAAGCCTTCTTCGGCGAACGAGTACGACCCTCCTTCTGACCCCACGGCGAGACCGGGTGACGACCACCGGAGGTCTTGCCCTCACCACCACCGTGCGGGTGGTCAACCGGGTTCATCGCCACACCGCGGACGGTCGGGCGAACGCCCAGCCAGCGCTTGCGGCCGGCCTTACCCCAGTTGATGTTGCTCTGCTCGGCGTTGCCGACCTCGCCGACCGTGGCGCGGCAGCGCTGGTCGACCAGGCGGATCTCACCCGAAGGCATGCGGAGGTGGGCCATGGTGCCCTCCTTCGCGAGCAGCTGCACCGAGGCACCCGCGGAGCGAGCGAACTTGGCACCGCCACCGGGACGGATCTCGATCGCGTGGATCGTGGTACCGACCGGGATGTTGCGGAGCGCCAGGTTATTGCCCGGCTTGATGTCGGCCCCGGGACCGTTCTCGACGCGGTCACCCTGCGACAGGTTGCGGGGGGCGAGGATGTAGCGCTTCTCGCCGTCCGCGTAGTGAAGCAGCGCGATGCGCGCGGTGCGGTTGGGGTCGTACTCGATGTGCGCGACCTTCGCCGGCACGCCGTCCTTGTCGTGACGACGGAAGTCGATCACGCGGTAGGCGCGCTTGTGTCCGCCACCCTGGTGGCGAACGGTCACACGACCGGCGTTGTTACGGCCGCCCTTGCTGTGCAGCGGGCGGACCAGCGACTTCTCCGGCGTGGACCGCGTGACCTCGACGAAGTCGGCGACGCTGGAGCCACGACGGCCCGGCGTAGTCGGCTTGTACTTGCGGATTCCCATTTCTCAGTCCTCGTCCGATATTCGGACCAGGGCGCTCCGTTAGGAGGCCTGGCCGAAGATGTCGATACGGTCGCCCTCAGCGAGGGTCACGATCGCGCGCTTGCTGTCAGCACGCTTGCCGAAGCCCGTCTTGGTCCGCTTGCGCTTGCCCTGACGGTTGATCGTGTTGACCCCGGTGACCTTGACCGAGAAGACCGCCTGGACGGCCTGCTTGATCTGGGTCTTGTTGGCCCGCGGGTCCACGACGAAGGTGTACTTGCCCTCGTCGAGCAGCGCGTAGCTCTTCTCCGAGACGACCGGCTTGAGGAGCACGTCACGGGGGTCCGTGAAGGACTTGCTCAGCGGGGTCTCAACGGTGTTCTTGCCCTCGGCCTCGTGACGCTTCGCCTTGGCGATGCGCGCGACCTTCTTGGCCTTGGCGGCCTTGGAGGCAATGCTCGGGTGACGCGTAGCCATCAGGCTTCGCTCCCTTCGGTGTCAGCGGCCTGGGGGCCAGACACGAAGGACTCGAAAGCGGCCTGGGTGAAGACCACGTCGTCCGAGACGAGAACGTCGTACGTGTTCAGCTGGCCCGGCTCCAGGATGTGGACCTGGGGCAGGTTGCGCGCGGAGAGCAGCGCGGCCTCGTCGGAGCGCTCGATGACCAGGAGCACGTTCTTGCGCTCGCTGACCTTGCCGAGGAAGCTCTTGGCGGCCTTGGTGGAGGGGGTCTCGCCCTCGATCACGCCGGTGATGACGTGGATGCGAGCGTTGCGGGCCCGGTCGGTGAGGGCGTGGCGCAGGGCCGCGGCCTTCATCTTCTTCGGGGTCCGCTGCGAGTAGTCACGCGGCGTGGGGCCGTGGACGACGCCACCGCCGGCGAACTGCGGCGCACGGGTCGAACCCTGGCGCGCGCGGCCGGTGCCCTTCTGGCGGTAAGGCTTCTTACCACCACCGCGGACCTCGCCACGACGCTTGACCTTGTGCGTGCCCTGACGGGCGGCGGCCAGCTGCGCGACGACGACCTGGTGAAGCAGCGGAATGCTGATCTTCTCGACGTCGAAGATCTCGGCCGGGAGCTCGACGGTCCCGGCGTTGTCGCCGGAGGGCGACAGAATGTCAATGGTGGTCATAGTCCTCAGGCCCCCTTGGCCGCGGTGCGGACCAGGACGAGGCCGCCGTTCGGACCAGGAACCGCGCCCTTGATGAGGAGCAGGCCCTTCTCCGCGTCAACGGCGTGAACGGTCAGGTTCTGGGTGGTGACCCGCTCGTTGCCCATGCGACCCGCCATGCGGAGGCCCTTGAACACACGGCCCGGGGTGGCGCAGCCACCGATGGAACCGGGGGAGCGGTGCTTGCGCTGGGTGCCGTGTCCGGCGCCGAGGCCCTTGAAGTTGTGACGCTTCATGACACCGGCGAAGCCCTTGCCCTTGCTCTTGCCGGTCACGTCCACCTTGATGCCGGCCTCGAACACCTCAGCGGTGATCTCCTGGCCGAGGGTGTACTCGCTGGCGTCAGCGGTACGGATCTCGACGAGGTGGCGGCGGGGGGTGACGTCGGCCTTCGCGAAGTGGCCCTTGAGGGGCTTGTTCACCTTGCGCGGGTCGATCTCGCCGAACGCGATCTGGACGGACTCGTAGCCGTCGACGTCGTTCGTACGAACCTGGGTCACGACGTTCGGGCCGGCCTTGACGACGGTGACCGGAACAACACGGTTGTTCTCGTCCCACACCTGCGTCATGCCGAGCTTCTCGCCGAGGATGCCCTTGATCTGCTTAGCCATTCTCAGATCACCGATCCCTAGAGCTTGATCTCGATGTCGACACCGGCCGGAAGGTCGAGTCGCATCAGAGAGTCAACGGTCTTGGGCGTGGGGTCGAGGATGTCGATGAGGCGCTTGTGGGTGCGCATCTCGAAGTGCTCGCGAGAGTCCTTGTACTTGTGCGGCGACTTGATGACGCAGTACACGTTCTTCTCAGTGGGCAGCGGCACCGGGCCCGCGACCGACGCACCAGTGCGGGTCACCGTCTCGACGATCTTCTTCGCCGAGGAGTCGATGACCTCGTGGTCGTAGGCCTTGAGCCGGATGCGGATCTTCTGTCCCGCCATGGCTACTCAGTAGTCCTTTGTCTCGATTTAAACGCTCTGGCACTCGGGGGTTCGCGTCCTGGTCTCCGACCCACGCGGTCGGGTGTGTCGCGCTCCTGGCGACAGGGATATCCGTCACGGATTTCCCTACCAGGGACGCGGCTCCGCCCGAAAGCAACCGCGGGACCGGGGGCGAGAACACCCACCGGGCGCCTGGCCTGCACCCCGCTGACACTTCCCGGAAGATTCCCGTACGTCCGCCCCAGCGCTGCCTCGCGGCAGAGTGGGCGACGAGTACTGTGGGACTCGCTTCCAGTCCTCCCGACGGGAGGCGCGCAGCATCGGCACTCGACCGAGCAACCCCGTTAGTCTGCCATACCGGACGCCCCCCTGGCCAATCGAGCCGAGGATCGTACCCCTAAGGTGACGCAGATCAAACCCGGCTCGACCACAACCGAAACCGCCCCGGCGAAATCCACCGATTGACCCGTTTCGGCCTGCCGAACAGCGCGTCACCCTTCGACCTCACGAACGACACCGTCGACGATCCGGGGGAGGGAGACACGCCTTCACCGCTTTCCCAGTCCCACCTGGCCGCCAAGCTCTCCCCACCCCGCCTCACCCCTCCGCCTACGGCTACGCACCGCCGGGCATCTCGGCGTCGTCGATGCCCAGTTCTTCCGCCGCCTGCCGGCGCAACGGGGCCGGCCACTCACTCGGCGTGCCAGTGGCGATACCTCCCTGTGCCGGTCCTGGGAGTCACGCGCCACACGCAGCCAGTCGAGGATGCGGGCGCGTGACTCGGGAACCGTCTGGGCCACCTCCGCGGCCCGGCTCTCCCCGATGTACCCCATGCCGAGGACGACAGCGTCCACCCGGTCCATCAAGTCCCAGTCGTCCGCCACGAATTCCGTTCTCCTCCCCCGCACCGCATGCGATGCCCAGCCTGCGGCCCCCGACCTACGACACCGCGCTCGCCGGCACCCGCGGTGGTCCTCCCGGCCGCCGACGGATCAATCCCACGGATCACGCAGTGGCCTGCGCTTCCACCACTGCGCGAGTTCCGCCTCGGGACGCTCCTTCGTCGGACGTACCCAGGCGCGCAGGGATCGCTCCGGATCCGGAACGCTCGCGGCCGCGAAGCGTTCGTCCAGCTGCGCCAGCAGTTGCCCCAGCGCACCCTCCCGGGCCTCCGCGGGCAGCCCGGGCATCAACTGCTCGAGCGAGTCACGGGAGTCGAGGTCGTTCTCGTAGGCGCTGATGGGATAGAAGTCGTCGCTCGACCAACCGGGCTCCATCCGGCGCACCACACGCTCCCAGGAAGCGAACCGATCGGCGACCGAGTAGACGGGAGTCGTGATCCTCTCCCGCAGCGCCGGCGCGACCCGGGACCGCTCCACCTCGAGACGCTCCGTGTCGCACCGGGCGACGGCTTCCAGGACCTCTGCCGGCAATCCCGCCCACACGGACCTCGTGTCCGGCGCGGATCGGAACACGTCGCGTGGTTCCCGTTTCCTGCCCCGTCGCGCCGGGGTGGGCCCCTCTGCCCGCGTCAACGCAATCACTCCTTCAGTTGCTTCAGGAAGTACTCATAGCCGTCATCGGGCTGCATGAAGGTCCCGTTGTCCCCTTCCCGGATCAGCATCGTTCCCGTCGCATCGTCCCACCAGGCGAAACGAGGATTGCCCGACGTGGTGCTTCGCATACGGATACCTGGGGAGTTGGTCATCAGATCCTCCAAGTGCTCCGGCACGTCCAGGTCGTCGACGCCCGGAATCCCTCTGTTCTTGATGTCTCCGTGCGCCGCGATCTTGTCGGCGAGCATCGGCAGATTCCCTGCCTGGCTCGCGGGGTCCGGCTTGCCGATCTCGTAGAGCCCGAGCGGGTCGGCCATGAGAAGTGGATCGAGGACGTAGAGGAAGGGATGCGGAGCGGGCCCCAGACCGAGCGGATCGGGGCTGACGTAGCCCGCCGTCTCCGGGTCGTAGTAGCGGTGCACGTTGTAGTGCAGACCGGTCTCAGGGTCGTAGTACTGCCCAGGGGACCGAAGCGGCGTATAGGCGCGGCCTCCGCTCTTCCAGGCGGTGACCCCCCACAGCGTGCTCCGCGCCCGCCAGGCGACGCTGCCGTCCTCACCGACGAGTTCGGTGGGCGCACCCGCCAGATCGGCGACGACGGCGAAGAACCGTGAGTCGATCTCCTCGTGCGAGGCGGTGAGGATGCGTTCGGTCTGGGCGATGGGGCGCAGCCCGTCGTACTCCCAGGACAGGGCCACGGGCCGAGTGCCTTCGGCGTCGGTCGTGACCTGCTCGCAGAGAGTGGCTCCGTCCCAGGTGAAACGGGTCTCCTCCACCACGGTGGTTCCCCCGACGGCCAAACGCTGCTTGGCGATGCGGCGTCCCATCGGGTCGTAGCGGTATCGCCAGCACGTCCCGTCGGGGGTGTGCACGGAGGTGAGCCGATCTTCCGCGTCCCATGTGTAGGCCCAGGCCTCCGGCTTGCGTGAGAGGCGCGTGCGGTGCCGACGGATCAACCGCCCTTGCTCGTCGTACCGATAACGGGTGGCTCCCGCCCCGACGATCCGGCCGCCCCCGTGGGCGCGAGGGCCCACCGCCGCCTGGCCGGGGTGCCGACTCGGCCAGGCGGCATCCGTCTGCGCTCCGGTCTCGTCGTACGCGTAGGACTCCAGCCAGTCTTCCGCCCGTACGGCGGTGGTACGGCCTGCGGCATCCAGCTCGAAGCCCCGGCTCTCCCCGTCCAGGCCGTCGATGCCGATCAGATGCCCGTCGGCGCGGTAGTGGTAGGAGCGGTCGCTCACGGTGCGCCCGTCGCCGGTGGCAACGGCCTGCGTCGTGACTCTGCCGAGTCGGTCGTACCCGCGGCTCAGCGACAGAGCGTCGTCCACGCCGACGGAAAGCAGTCGCCGTGCGTCGTCGTAGCGGAAGTCGAGCGTGCGTCCCGCGGTACGAACCTGGGCGACCTCGCCACGGCCGTCGTACGTCTTCGTGCTGGTGACACCCGTGGGGGTGGTGCGGCTCAGCGACCGCCCCGCCGCATCGTGCGTGAAGGTGGTGGTCCGACCGTTGACGGTCTCCGAAAGGAGGCGTCCCTCGGGGTCTCGCCGGAGGACCACCGTGGCGTCCCGGCCCACGGCCTCGCAGAGCCGGTCGTTCAGGTCGTAGGTGTACGTGCTCACCGCACCGTCCACGTCCTTGACGATCATGCGACCGAAGGGGTCCCTGGTGATGCGGACCGTCTGCCCGAGCCCGTTCCTGCGCAGGACGACCTGGCCCTTGGCATCCCGGCCGTAACGCCTGGACCGCCCGTCGAAATCCGTCTCCGAGGCGAGTCGCCCCGCGACGTCGTACTCGTACGTCCAGTGACGACCGTCAGGGCGGCCCACCTTGATCAGTCGCAGGGAGGGGTCGTACGCGAAGGTGTGGCGGACGCCGTCGGGCCCGGTCCGTGCCGCGAGCAGATTGAAGTGGCCGTACTCGAAGCGTGTGACGGCTCCCATGACATCGGTGTGGCTGACCCGGTTCCCCTCGGCGTCGTACGTCCACACCTCCGTCTGCCCGTCCGCGTCGGTGCGCCGCGTCAGTTCGCCTTCCGCGCCCCACTCCATGGAGGTCATGTGGCTCAAGGGATCCGTGACCGTCGCCACGCGGCCGAAGGCGTCGTGTGCGTAGCGCGTGACACCGCCCAGGGGATCGGTGACGTGTTCGGCCAGGCCCGCCGGGTCGCACCGCACCCGGGTGAGGCCCCCTGCCGGATCAGTCACCGATGACAGGTGTCCGGCGTCGTCGTAGGTGTAACGAGTCGTCGCTCCACCAGGCTTGACGACCGTGACGCAGTTGCCGCGGGCGTCGTACTCCCGACGCAGCACCCGGCCGTCCGGGCGGACGGTGGTGACGAGGTGGCCCCGGGCGTCGTACGCGAGACGCACAGACGCACCGTCCGGGCGCCTGACCTCGAGGAGTCGACCGAGGTCGTCGTAGCTCCTGGTCGTGGTGTGGCCCAGCTCGTCCGTCCAGGAGGTCGGCCGGTGGTGCTCGTCCCATGACGTGCGGGTCGTGCCGCCGAGCGGATCGATCTCGGCGACGACCTGGCACCTGTCGTTGACGACGAACCGGCTGACAGCGCCCTCCGCCGTGGTGACGGTGGTGATCCGGGCATCGGGCCAGGCGGCGTCGACGCCGTCGTAGTCCAGGCTGAGGCTGAGGTGCCCTGCCTCCCCTCCTTCCGCTACGCATCGGTCCGCCGTGTCGTACGCGTACGAGTAGCCGCGGCCGTTGCGATCGGTCCACGACGTGATGCGGTGCCGCTCGTCATAGGTGAACCGCATCGGATGGCCCGTGGCGTTGACGACGGTGGTGAGGCAGCCGTCGGTGTAGCCGTAAGAGCGCAGGAGGAGGTTCGAACCGTCCTCGCCCGCGCCCGCGAGGTGAAGAGCCGTGACCCGACCGTCAGTGACCGTGACCTCGATTCGGTAGCCACCGGAGTGCCGGATCGCGAGCGGGGTTCCGTCGGGAGCGTGATCGAAATCGATCGTTTCACCGTTGCGGTTGGACATGCGCTTGAGGAGAGCGATGCCGTCGACCGGAACGTCGAACTCACGAGTGATGCCGGTGAGCGGGTCATCCACGTGGTAGCGGCCATTACCGAGACGGGTCAGGGGGAAACGCGGGCCTGCCTCGGGAAGGACCGGTCGCCGCGGCCCTGCGGGATGGGCATAACTGAGGAGCAATCCGTCCTCGGTGACCAGTACGACGCCGGCTCCGTCGACTTCCAGGCGCTGGTCGACCGTGGAGGCCCAGGTGCTACCGAACCACCAGCCCGTCCGGTAATCGGACGCGGCCCTGCGCGTGAAGACGAGGGGCAGGCTGCCGGGCAGACTGACGTCGGTCTCCGGGAAGTACATGGCCCCGGTGGCCATGTCCACGGGGTCGCTGCCCTTGGAGCGGACCGCGTTCTTGAGCCGGTTGTACGCGCCCTTCGCACCGTCCGCGAGCATGCCACGGGCGTTCTTGCCCAGCCCCCGCGCCGCCAGGCTCATCCCCTTCAGCCCGCCCTTGAGCCCCTTCATCGCCGCGAGGCCGCCCTTGAGTCCCTTGGCGAGTCCGCCGAGGGTGGTGAGCCCCTTCATGCCGGGTATGCAGTCCAGCGCCGCGAAGGCCACGTCCCACAGGGACGCCTGCCCCTTCGCGTATTTGTTGAGCGTGTCGGCGAGCACCACCAGGGCAGCGACCAGCACGATCGCGCCGAGGATCGGCCCCCCGATGATCATCGCGATGACCCCGAGCACCGCCACCACGACCTTGCACACCGTGACGATGGTGTCCCAGTTGTCGGAGAACCAGTCCCCGACCTCCTCCCACCACTTCCGGTTGTGGATCCCCGCGTCCGACGCCTCGCCGATCTTCGACTTCGCGTCCCGCGCCGCCTCCTCCCGCATCTTCCGGGCGTCCTCGGCCATCTTCTTCGCCGCGTCCAGCGCACCGTTCGCATCCGCCACGTCCGACCGCGCACTGGCCTGCGCCGACTTGGCGTGCTGGGCGTCCCGGGTCGCGGCACGGACCTTCGCCTCGTCCGGCTTCTCCGCGTCCTTGCTGCCGGTCGGATCGTCCTTGTACTTGTCCGCCTCCTTGCCGGCCCGCGTCACCCACGAATCCGCCGACGACAGACGCGACTTGGCCGAGGCGAGATCGGCCTGCGCCTCCCGCCCCTTCACCAGCGCCTTGTCCGCCAGCGCCTGCGCCCGCTCCAGCCTCGGCCAGTAGTCCCCGAGCGCGTCCCCCGCCATCTCGTAGGACTTCTTCAGCTTCTTCAACTGCTTCGGCACACCCGAGAACTCGGCCTGGAACGCCTCCGCCGACTTCCCCGCCCAGGCCAGAACGGCGTCCTCGCCCGCCATCCCCTTGATCAGCCGCAACGCGTCCGACACGTCATCGGCGAAATCATGCAGATCCTTCGACAGCTTCCGCACCCGGTCCGGATCACCCGGCGTCGGATCCCGGTCCAGATCCAGCACATGCCAGTCCCCCGGCCGGTTCCCCGCCATGCCGCAACCCCCGTCACGCCCGTCTCAACAACACCCGTACGCACAAGCGAACTTACAGGGAACACCCATGCGGCACGACGATCACCGCGGCGCGGGGCACGCGTGCGTCATCGGTCCCCGGGCCCTTGCACCGCCGGCGCGCCGAGCCCGGAAGCGGTTCATCCACCCGCGGCGCGGCGGGCGTCGGGCCCGTAGCCTCTCCCCATGGCTCGGACCACTCCCCCACGGCCCCTCGACATCACCGTCCCGTTTCCCGAACTCGCGGCGCTGGCCCGCAGCGCCGTGCGGCTGCATCCGCGGCCGGGCGCGCCGACGGCCCGGGACAGTTCGGTCGGCGGTCCCCTGCTGTGGCCGGCCGGCGAGCCGTGGCCCACGTGCCCGGACCACGACGCGCCCACGCACCGCGGTGTGGCGCCCGACGACGTACGGCAGCGGCGGCGCATCCTCGCCGACGCCTGGACCCGGCCCCGGGCGCAGGGCGCGGACCTGCTCACCCCCGATGAGCGGGAGATCGTCGACCGCGCGGTCGACGAGCGGCCCCTCCCTCAGGACGGGCCGATCCCCCTCATACCCGTGCTCCAGGTCTACGCCGCCGACGTCCCCGCGCTGCCCCGCCCGGCCGGCACCGATCTGCTCCAGGTCCTGTGGTGCCCGTTCGACCACGACGAGGACCACCTCCCCGCCGTGGAGCTGCGCTGGCGTGCCTCCGCCGACGTCACCGACCCGCTCGCCGCACCGCCCGCGCCCTCGGTGATCGGCAGCGACACCTACCTGCCCGAGCCCTGCCTGCTCCACCCGGAGACGGTCACCGAGTACCCGGCCCCGCACGAGCTGCCCGAGGAGCTGGCGGACCGGATCGAGGCGTGGGAGGACGAGCAGAACCCCGACGACGAGGACGACGTCGAGACCGTCGACTACCAGTACGACCTCAGCGTCGCCCCCGGCTGCAAGCTCGGCGGCCACGGCCCCTGGAGCTTCAGCGACCCGTTCCCGATGGCCTGCCCCGAGTGCGGCTCGGACGTGCGCCCGCTGCTCACCGTCGACGGCACCGAATGGGACGGCGGCACCGGGAGCTGGCGCCCCCTGGAGGACGCCGACTACGACGGCCTGCACTTCCTCGGCCCGGCCTGCTCCACCGGGCTCACCATCGGCCGGAGCTACAACCTTCAGATCTACGTCTGCGTGTCCTCGTACGACCATCCGCACGTGCAGAACATGCAGTGACCGGCCCCGGCGGGGCTCAGCTCGGCGCCAGCAACCGCTCCAGCTCCGCGTCGTACGCCCTGTACCCCGCCTTGCCCCACTCCGGCGCACCGGAGTCCGGGCGCAGGACGTCCGGCAGGCGGGCCACCCGCCACATACGGAACACGTTCTCCGGGGTGCTGCGACCGGTGTCGTCCACCAGCTCGCAGGCGTCGCGGACGATCTCCGCGATCAGGCCCCCGCCCTCCTCGGCGTCCACCCCGGCCGCGATTCCGGCGGTCGCCAAGGCGTCCACCAGATCGGTCAGTTGGAGGTCCGCGCCCATCCTGCACATCCGGCGCACCACTCGCGGCTCCGCCAGGTACGCGAGGTTCTCCGCCGACTCCGGGTCCCAGGTGATCCCCGCCGACCAGAGCAGCATGAACGGCGCCTCGACGGGGTGCTCGCGCAGGTACCCCAGCTCGTCCGCGACGGCCATGACGGCGTCGTCGAACCGGCCGATCGTCCGTACCGCCGTCATGACCCGGGCGACGGCCTCGCCCCTGGGCGCCAGGAAGTCCCCGACCGAGACATCCGTCAGATCCCACGTGCCGGTGTGGTTCACCGCGCCGATCTCGACGACTCCGCCGAGGGCCGCGAAGACGGTACGGGCGTAGCTCTGCGGGTGGATCTCCGCTCCCTCGGTCAACGCCGAGCCGCGAACCGGACGAATGCAACCCAGGCCCCGGGCGCCACCATCAGTTGGGCACCGCCCGGCTCCTTGGAGTCGCGGATGAGGACGGTGGCGGGGGTGTGGGCTACTTCGACGCAGTCACTGGGGTTACTGCTGTCGCTGTAGCTGCTCTTCAACCACTTCAGTTCGGACGCTTCGCCGGCCGAGGTCCCGTGGGTCATGTCTCTCCCAGCACTTGCTCGATGAAGGCCAGCGACTCCCCCGGTGAGAGAGCTTGAGCCCTGATGATGCCGTACCGCAGTTCGAGAATCCGGAGCTGTCTCGGGTCGGAGACCGGGCGTCCGTTGAACTCGTCGTCGGTACGTCCCACCGCCGTGCCGTCTCCGAACTTCAGCACCTGGATCCGTCCGGCCGCGCCAGGATGATCGGCTCGTGCGGTGGGCATCACCTGGAACTCGACCTGCGTCAACTCTGCCATCTCCCGCAGGTGTTCGAGCTGACGGCGATGCACCAAATTCCCGCCGACGGGTCGGCGCAGGGTCACCTCCTCCTGCACGAAGCTGAGTTCCGGAACGGGTGACCGGCTGAAAATCGTCCGCCTGGCCATACGTGCGGCCACCGCGCGTTCCAACCCGTCCTGAGACAGAGTGGGCCGCCACGTACCGAACAGCGCCCGCGCGTACTCCTCCGTCTGCAACAACCCATGGATGTTGTGGTTGCTGTACAGCAGCAGCTCGACCGCCCGCTCCTCCAGCATCTTCAGCTCGCGCACCTTCTTCGGGTACCGAGCCTTCTCCATGTCCTCCTTGAAGGCCCGAAGGCGCCCCTCGGCGTTCAGGACGTCGTCCGCGCGGTCCAGGAAGTCCGCCCGGGGGATCCGGGCGCCGCGCTCCACCTTGCGGACCAGGTCCTCCCCGTAGCCGATGGCCCGTCCGAACTCGACCACCCGCATCCCGGCCGCCTCGCGCCAGAGCCTGATCTGGCGGCCGGTCGCCTCGACGACCGGGGCGACCTCGTCCTCGGGGCTGACGTCCCACCCCGGCTCGTCCGCGCTCTCGCTGCTCACACCCACCCACCTCCAACGCGGACCGTCCCCGTACGACACCCCGGACAGCCGGGACAGATCAGGACAACGACCGGACAGTCCCGGTACGTACCGATGTCATCGCAGCTCACAGTAGGCAACGTCGGCCACGCTGAGTGACGTGAATCAGGAAACCGCCGGGCCGGAGGCCCAACGCGTCGAACCCGTGCGCAACTTCAGCGTGCTGCTGTCCCCCACGTCACGCGGTGCCCGTCTGGCCCGGCTGCTGGCGACCGAGCAACTCCGCTCCTGGGGGCTCCCCCTGAGCCCGGCCGACCAGATCGTCGCGGAACTCGCGGCCAACGCGGCGACGCACGGCCGCGTACCGGGGCGGGACTTCCGGCTGACGCTGTACGTCGTCGGCGACACCCTCCGCATCGAGGTCGCCGACACCCGCGACGACCGCCGGCCGCTGCTCCGACGCCCCGCGGAGGACGCCGAGTCGGGCCGGGGACTGCTCCTGGTCGACGCCCTCGCCGACCGCTGGGGCAGCGCTCCGGGGCCACGGCCGCGCAAGATCGTCTGGGCTGAACTGGGGCTCCGGTGACCGGAACCCGAGAAAACGTGCTCCGGTGCCGCCGGCGCTCTTTCCCAAGGACCACGGGGAGAAAGAAACCTCCCAAGCCCCACCCCTCCCGCCCGCGGCGCGGCCTCACTCCCTCGAGTGAATATGCCCAACTGGGCTGGATTTGAGACGGGTTGCCTGCCCTACGCTCAGCACGACGGAACACGACCGCAGGCCACCACGGACCTGTGGCAGGAAATGTGACGGCCCCCGCCGGGAGTAGCAATCCCAATGCGAGGGCCTGACCACCGAGGAAGTTCGGAGCTTCCTGATGGACACCGAAAACCCTAGCGCGCCCGCGCGCCCCCAGTCCCGGATCCCGGGCAAGAATCACCCCCACAGGCGCCCGCATTCCGGCGTCATCCACGACAACGTCCGCCACACCAGCAATTTCACGGTGGTCGGCAACCACCTCGCCCAGCACCCGGAGCTGTCCGGACTCGCCATGGGGTTGGGTCTCCACATCCAGTCCCTCCCCGCCGGCGCCCCCCGTCGACGTCAAGACCCTCGCCGCCCGCTTCCCCGAAGGCGCCACTCGGGTAGCCGCCGCCCTGCGCGAGCTGGAGACCCACGGCTATCTGCGCCGCACCCGCGAACGCACCCCGGACGGCCGGATCACCACCCGCACGGTCTCCTGCAACCGCCCCGGACACCGGGAAACGGCAGACGCGCCCGCGGCCCGCAGACCACCCGCCCGACACCCGGCCCCGGCGGCCGCGCGCCCCCGCCGCAAAGCACTCCCCGCGGTCCCGCGGCCCGCGTCCCCCTCCCCCGCCCTCCTCCGGACAGCCGTCGATCTCCTCGCCGACCTCCGCCGCGAGGACCCCCGCCTCCTGCTCTCCGCCACCGACGCCGAACACCTCGCCCCTGGTGTAGCCGCCTGGCTGGAACGCGACCTCACCCCGACCGCCGTACGCCACGCCCTGACGAGCACCTTGCCGGACGAGCCCCTGCACCGCCCGGCCGCCCTCCTGGCCCACCGCCTCACAGCCCAGTTGCCGCCCCCGCCCCCGTTCCGTGCTCCCGCGTCGCCACCAGCCGTCCGACACCCCCTCCAGAACTGCGACAACTGCGACCGCGCCTTCCGCGGTCCGGAACCGGGCAGATGCGGCGACTGCCGGACCGCCCCGCACACTCCGGAACCCGGCAGATTCGAGGCGCCAATGTATGGAGCATTGGGTACCTTTGTATGAAGCCCATCTCAGGGAGGTGCCCCATGTCCGCCACCCAGATCGACATCGACGACGAAGCCCTCGCGGAAGCGATGAAGCTGTCCAACGCCAAGACCAAGAAGGAGATGGTCAACCTGGCGCTGCGGGAGTACGCCGAGCGGCGACGACGCACCGAGGCCAGGCTGCGCCACCTGGACAGGGCTCAGCAGTGGGACGAGGACGGGTTCTGGGCACGGCACTCGGCGGAAAAGGGCCGGGCGAGTGACGACCGCACGGACAAGGACATCGCCTGACCGTGATCCGTTACCTCGCCGACTCCACCGCCGTGTGGCGGCTTCAGCGCGACCGGAAGCTCAACGACCTCTGGGCCCACGAGATCGACGAGGGAGCCATCGGGTCGTGCGCCGCTCAACGCACGGAGTTCCTCCAGTCAGCTCGGAACCTCGACGAGTTCGACCACATGACGGAGATGTTCGCCGACCTCTATCCCGATGCCGCAGTCCCGAAGAGTGCTTGGCGCTGGATCGAGGCGGCCCAGTACCGGCTCGCACAGCGCGGACAGCACCAGAGCCTGTCCGCGGTCGACTGGCTGGTCTGCGCTACGGCCGCCCACCACGGCCTCACCGTCCTGCACGACGACCAGGACTTCCGAGCCGCCGCCCGCATCCTCCCGGACCTGGTGGAACGAAGCGTGTTCGCACCGGCGGGATGACCTCCGGATTCCATCCGGCCCCCGACACGGCGAAAGGCCCGTACGACCGAAGCCGTACGGACCCTTGCCGACGCCGACCGCCCGGCCGCCCTCGCGGACCTCGGTCGGATCGGACCCCGGTCAGATCACGCCCTGCTCCAGCATCGCGCCCGCGACCCGCTCGAAGCCCGCGATGTTCGCGCCGCTGACGTAGTCGCCCGGGACGCCGTAGCGCTCGGCGGTCTCGTGGCAGGTGTCATGGATGCCGTTCATGATCCCGGTCAGCTCGTCCTCGACGCGCTCGCGTGACCACGAGGTACGGGCGTGGTTCTGGCTCATCTCCAGGGCGCTGACCGCGACACCGCCCGCGTTGGCCGCCTTGCCGGGGCCGAAGGCGACGCCCGCCTTCTGGAAGAGGTGGACCGCCTCGGGGGTGGTGGGCATGTTGGCGCCCTCGGAGACCGCCTTGACGCCGTTGCCGATCAGGGCTGCCGCCGCGGTCGCGTCCAGCTCGTTCTGGGTGGCCGAGGGCAGCGCGACATCGCCCGGCACGTCCCAGACGCTGCCGTTCGCGACGAACCGCGCCGACGCGCCGCGCCGTGCCGCGTAGTCGGAGACCCGGCCGCGCTCGACCTCCTTGATCTGCTTGAGCAGTTCGAGGTCGATGCCCTTGTCGTCGACGACGTAGCCGGTCGAGTCGGAGCAGGTCACCGCGTTGGCGCCGAGAGCGGCGAGCTTCTCGATGGTGTAGATCGCGACGTTTCCGGAGCCGGAGACGACCGCGGTCTGGCCCTCCAGGTCCTCGCCGCGCCGGCGCAGCATGGCGGCGGCGAACAGGACGTTGCCGTAGCCGGTCGCCTCGGGCCGGATCAGCGAACCGCCCCAGTGCGCGCCCTTGCCGGTGAGGACACCGGCCTCCCAGCGGTTGGTGATGCGGCGGTACTGGCCGAACAGGTAGCCGATCTCCCGGCCGCCCACGCCGATGTCGCCCGCCGGCACGTCCGTGTGCTCACCGATGTGCCGGTACAGCTCCGTCATGAACGACTGGCAGAACCGCATGACCTCGGCGTCGGACTTCCCGCGCGGGTCGAAGTCGCTGCCGCCCTTGCCGCCGCCGATGCCGAGACCGGTCAGGGCGTTCTTGAAGATCTGCTCGAAGCCGAGGAACTTCACGATGCCCAGGTTCACCGACGGGTGGAAGCGCAGACCGCCCTTGTACGGGCCGAGCGCGCTGTTGAACTCCACCCGGTAACCCCGGTTGACCTGGACCTTGCCGTGGTCGTCCTGCCACGGGACACGGAAGATGATCTGCCGCTCGGGCTCCACCAGGCGCTCGACGAGGGCCGCGTCCGCGAACTCCGGTCGCTGCGAGAGGACCGGGGCCAGGGTCTCGAGCACCTCGTGCGCGGCCTGGAGGAACTCGGGCTGCGCCGGATTGCGCCGCTCGATGTCGGCGAGGAGGGCGGCGATACGGCTCTTCGTGTCGGGGCGGGTCACGGGGGTCCCTTCAGACAGGGCCGCCGGAAGGGGTGACCGGGGTCGGTTCGACCGGTCGTCTCCGGCGGCGTCGGTGCAGCAGTCGGCCCCCCGTCCACGGGCGGGAGACCGTCCCTACAGTCTTCCTCCTGAATTACGTACGTGTTACGTGATTCTTTCGACACCCGCCAAGAATCGTTTCACCTGCGGGAATCACCCCGTCGCCACCAGGGAGTTCACACTTCGTATACACATACGACCGCCTCGTGCGAGGGCCGGGCATGCGAAAGGGGCCCGTACGACCGAAGTCGTACGGGCCCCTTCGTGGAAGCTCAGCTCAGGCTGAAGCTACCGGGTCAGGCACAAGATCACTTCGTGATCTTGGTGACCTGGCCGGCGCCCACGGTCCGGCCACCCTCACGGATGGCGAACTTCAGGCCCTCTTCCATGGCGACCGGCTGGATCAGCGCGACGGTCATCTCGGTGTTGTCACCCGGCATGACCATCTCGGTGCCCTCGGGGAGGGTCACAACGCCCGTCACGTCCGTCGTACGGAAGTAGAACTGCGGACGGTAGTTGTTGAAGAACGGCGTGTGGCGGCCACCCTCGTCCTTGGACAGGATGTAGGCCTGGGCCTCGAACTCGGTGTGCGGGGTGACCGAACCCGGCTTGATGATGACCTGGCCGCGCTCGACGTCCTCGCGCTTGATGCCACGGAGGAGCAGACCGACGTTCTCACCGGCCTGGCCCTCGTCGAGCAGCTTGCGGAACATCTCGATGCCCGTGACCGTGGTCGTGGTCTTGTCCTGCTTGATGCCGATGATGTCAACGGTCTCGTTGACCTTCAGGACACCACGCTCGATACGGCCGGTGACGACCGTACCGCGACCGGTGATCGTGAAGACGTCCTCGACGGGCATGAGGAACGGCTTGTCGACGTCACGAGCCGGGGTGGGGATGGACTCGTCGACGGCGGCCATGAGGTCCAGAACGGTCTGGCCCCACTCCTTGTCGCCCTCGAGCGCCTTGAGCGCCGAGACCTTGACGACCGGCAGGTCGTCGCCCGGGAACTCGTACTCGGAGAGGAGCTCACGGACCTCGAGCTCGACGAGCTCCAGGATCTCCTCGTCGTCCACCATGTCGGCCTTGTTCAGGGCGACGACGATGTACGGAACGCCGACCTGGCGGGCCAGGAGCACGTGCTCCTTGGTCTGCGGCATCGGGCCGTCGGTGGCGGCGACAACGAGGATGGCGCCGTCCATCTGCGCCGCACCCGTGATCATGTTCTTGATGTAGTCCGCGTGACCGGGGCAGTCGACGTGGGCGTAGTGACGGCCCTCCGTCTGGTACTCGACGTGCGCGATCGAGATCGTGATACCGCGCTGGCGCTCCTCGGGAGCCTTGTCGATCTGGTCGAAGGCCGAGGCCTCGTTCAGGTCCGGGTACGCGTCGTGCAGCACCTTGGTAATGGCGGCCGTGAGGGTCGTCTTACCGTGGTCGATGTGACCGATGGTGCCGATGTTGACGTGCGGCTTAGTCCGCTCGAACTTCGCCTTCGCCACTGGGGTCCTCCTACGGAGTGGTTCTGTACGCCTTACTCATCGGCGCCAGGTGATCTTTGCTGGGGTGCCGTCCGCCGGGATTCTCCCTTGCCGGTCGAACCCCGGCGGTCGGTGTCAAGCCTAAAGCGTGTAAACGAGGTGTGTTACTCGCCCTTGGCCTTCGCGATGATCTCCTCGGCGACGTTCCGCGGAACCTCGGCGTAGGAGTCGAACTGCATCGAGTAGCTCGCGCGACCCGACGTCTTGCTGCGGAGGTCTCCGACGTAGCCGAACATCTCCGAGAGCGGGACCAGACCCTTGACGATCCGGGCGCCCATGCGCTCCTCCATGGCCTGGATCTGGCCACGGCGGGAGTTGATGTCGCCGATGACCTCACCCATGTAGTCCTCGGGCGTGGTGACCTCGACGGCCATCATCGGCTCGAGGAGCACGGGCTTGGCCTTGCGCGCGGCCTCCTTGAAGGCCTGCGAACCGGCGATCTTGAAGGCGAGCTCGGAGGAGTCGACCTCGTGGTAGCCACCGTCGAGAAGAATGACGCGGACGCCCGTCATCTCGTAGCCGGCCAGGATGCCGAACTGCATGGCCTCCTGCGCACCCGCGTCGACCGAAGGGATGTACTCCTTCGGGATGCGGCCACCGGTGACCTTGTTCACGAACTCGTACGAGGCGTCGCCGCCCTCGATCGGCTCGATCGCGATCTGCACCTTGGCGAACTGACCGGTACCACCGGTCTGCTTCTTGTGCGTGTAGTCGTGACGCTCGACGGCCTGACGGATCGTCTCGCGGTACGCGACCTGCGGCTTGCCGACGTTGGCCTCGACCTTGAACTCACGGCGCATACGGTCGACCAGCACCTCGAGGTGCAGCTCGCCCATACCACCGATGATGGTCTGGCCGGTCTCCTCGTCCGAGTGAACCTGGAAGGAGGGGTCCTCCTCCGCGAGACGCTGGATGGCGACACCCAGCTTCTCCTGGTCACCCTTGGACTTGGGCTCGATGGCGACCTGGATGACCGGAGCCGGGAAGTCCATGGACTCCAGGATCACCGGGCTCTTGTCGTCGGACAGCGTCTCACCGGTGGTGGTCTGCTTCAGGCCCATGACGGCGACGATGTCGCCGGCGCCCACCGACTCGATCTCCTCACGCTTGTTCGCGTGCATGCGGTAGATCTTGCCGATGCGCTCCTTCTTGCCCTTGACGGAGTTCAGCACGGCGGTGCCGGACTCCAGGCGGCCCGAGTAGACCCGGACGAAGGTGAGCTTGCCGAGGTGCGGGTCGCTCATGATCTTGAACGCCAGCGCCGACAGCGGCTCCTCGTCGGACGGCTTGCGCTTGACGACCTCCTCCGGGTTGTTGACGGCGTGGCCCTCGATGGCCTCGACGTCAAGCGGGGTGGGGAGGTAGCGCACGACCGCGTCGAGCAGGGGCTGGACGCCCTTGTTCTTGAACGCGGTGCCACAGAACACCGGGGTGACCGTGACGCCGTCGGACTTGCCGGACGCGATGGTGATACGACGGATCGCGGCGTACAGCTGCTCCTCGGTGGGCTCCTGGCCCTCCAGGTACAGCTCCATGATCTCTTCGTCGTTCTCCGCGACGGTCTCGACCAGCTTGCCGCGCCACTCCTCGGCGGCCTCGGTGTGCGTGGCCGGGATGTCGACGACGTCGTACATCTCGCCCTTGGCCGCCTCGGCGGACCACACGAGCGCCTTCATGCGGACCAGGTCCACAACGCCCTTGAAGTCCATCTCGGCACCGATCGGGAGCTGCATGACGATCGGGACCGCGCCGAGGCGGTTCTCGATCATGTCCACGCAGCGGTGGAACTCGGCGCCGGTGCGGTCCAGCTTGTTCACGAAGCAGATGCGCGGCACGCCGTAACGGTCGGCCTGACGCCACACCGTCTCGGACTGCGGCTCGACACCCGCGACACCGTCGAACACCGTGACGGCACCGTCGAGGACGCGGAGCGAACGCTCCACCTCGACCGTGAAGTCGACGTGCCCGGGGGTGTCGATGATGTTGATCGTGTAGTCGTTGTCCTCGAGCGGCCAGTGACAGGTGGTGGCAGCAGAGGTGATCGTGATGCCACGCTCCTGCTCCTGCTCCATCCAGTCCATGGTGGCAGCGCCGTCGTGGACCTCACCGATCTTGTAGCTGACGCCGGTGTAGAAGAGGATCCGCTCGGTGGTGGTCGTCTTGCCCGCGTCGATGTGGGCCATGATCCCGATGTTGCGGACCCTGGCCAGGTCAAGTGAAGTGGTAGCCATAAGGCTTCAGTCTTCTCTCGGTCTCGATGTGGGTAGCGACTACCAGCGGTAGTGCGCGAAGGCCTTGTTGGACTCGGCCATCTTGTGGGTGTCCTCGCGCTTCTTCACAGCGGCACCGAGGCCGTTGGAGGCGTCGAGAAGCTCGTTGAGCAGACGCTCGGTCATGGTCTTCTCGCGACGGGCGCGGGAGTAACCGACGAGCCAGCGCAGCGCGAGCGTGTTGGCACGACCGGGCTTGACCTCGATCGGAACCTGGTACGTCGCACCACCGACACGGCGGGACTTGACCTCGAGGGTCGGCTTGATGTTCTCCAGCGCGCGCTTCAGCGTGATGATCGGGTCGTTGCCCGTCTTCTCACGCAGACCCTCCATGGCGCCGTAGACGATGCGCTCGGCGGTGGAGCGCTTGCCGTTCAGCAGCACCTTGTTGATGAGGGAGGTCACCAGAGGAGAGCCGTAGACCGGGTCGATGATGACCGGGCGCTTCGGGGCGGGGCCCTTACGAGGCATTCTTACTTCTCCTTCTTGGCGCCGTAGCGGCTGCGGGCCTGCTTGCGGTTCTTGACACCCTGGGTGTCGAGGGAGCCGCGGATGATCTTGTAGCGAACACCCGGCAGGTCCTTCACACGGCCGCCGCGCACGAGCACGATGGAGTGCTCCTGCAGGTTGTGTCCCTCACCCGGAATGTAGGCCGTGACCTCGATGCCGCTGGTCAGACGCACACGCGCGACCTTACGCAGGGCCGAGTTCGGCTTCTTCGGGGTGGTCGTGAACACACGCGTGCAGACGCCGCGACGCTGGGGCGAACCCTCGAGTGCGGGCGTCTTGTTCTTCTCGACCTTGTCCTGCCGGCCCTTCCGGACCAGCTGCTGGATCGTAGGCACTACTTCTCCGGTTTCTGTGTGCCGAATGGTGAAGCTAACCTGAAACGCCACCGACCCACGCGGTCGGGTGTGTCGAATGCTGCAGACCCCTCGCCGCAAGGCGAAAAGGGCGCAGATTGCGGCGGCCGCTTACGGCTCCCCTTGCGGTCTGAAGGCACGCACGAGAGCCAGGGCACACCCCAGGCACAAGGTATGAGCGTACCTACCTCACGGACTTCGGTCAAAACAAATGCCGTGGTGCCCGACACGCCGGACTTCTCCCGATCCATTCTCGGGGTACTTCACACTTGGCGCAGCTTGTCACCGGTTCCGCGATGAAAGCCCGTGATTCGTCCGCACCGCACACACTGGGTGAGTACGTTGACCCGTTGCCGCGCATCGGTCACCGTGCGTCGGCCGACGGGGCCGATCGGGGGACATCGGGGGACGGGGGACGCACTCGTGACGGCTGGATCCTTAGGCGGGGACGAGAGCCTGGACGACCGGGTGCCGTTCCTGGCGCGCCTGGAGAGCGAGGACCGCTCCGCGCTGCTCTCCCTCGGCCGCGAGCTGTCCTTCACGACCCGGACGGTGCTCCTGCGCCAGAGCGAGCCCTCCTCGCACGTGCTGATCGTGACGCACGGCTGGACGAAGGTGACGGCGGCCGCCGCCAACGGCTACGAGGCACTGCTCGCGCTGCGCGGCCCCGGCGACATCGTCGGGGAGTCCGCCGCCCTCACCGGCCGGCCGCGCTCCGCGACGGTGACGGCCCTGGAGCCGGTCCGCACCGTCGCCCTCGTACGCGAACACTTCCGGGACTTCCTCGCCCGCTCCCCCGCGGTCTCCTTCGCCCTCCTCGGCCTCACCTCGGACCGCACCCGCGCCGCCGACCGCCGCCGTCTGGAGTTCGCCTCCATGAGCGTCCGCGAGCGCTTCGCGGCGCTCCTGCTCGACCTGGCCCGCACGAACGGCCGCCGCACCGAGGAGGGCATCGAACTCTCCGTCCCGCTGAGCAAGCAGGAGCTGGCGGGTTCGGTGGGGGCCTCCCGGGAGATGGTCCAGCGCCTCCTGAAGGAACTCCGCGAGCGGGAAGCGGTGCTGACGGGCCGCCGGACGATGGTGATCCTGCGCATGGACGTCCTGCGGCGGATCGCCCGGGGATGAGCCGACAGCTCCCGTCCGGGCGCGGCCCCGCCCCGTACCGACGGCAGGCACGGCGGCACGCCCACAGCCTCTCCCCACACCGACCGCCCTCGCCCGCCCACGCCCACGACCCCGCCCGACGGCGACCGTCCGTACCGGGCCACGCCCACGACTCCGCCCGACGGCGACCGTCCGGGCCCTGGGCGCGCTCGCGGCTCCGCCCCGGCCGGACCCCCTTACCGGGCCGCGCCCACGGGTCTGCGGCGGGGCGGGCGGTCGCTGACGGCTGGGGCTCCCGTGACCGGGGACCACTTCTGTGCACACGGTCACACTCCGAGTGGGACATCCGCCCTCACACCCGGCCCACCGGTGACGCCAACCTGCTTGCCAGGCGAGGCCCCCACCGAAAGGCGACCATGACCGATCCCGTGAGCCGGACGATCCTCCTGCTGGACATCGAGAAGTACAGCGACCGGGACGACGTGGAACAGGCCTATCTGCGCCGGATGCTCTACGACATCACGGACCGCGCCCTGGAGAGCGCCGGCATCGACGAACGGCTGCGCCTGCGGGCGGACCGCGGCGACTCGGTGATGGAACTGATCGACGCCAACGCCTCCGTCACGGCGTTGCTGCGCACCCTGCTCGCCGAGGTGCCCGGGCTGCTCCGCGCGGTCAACCGGACGGCGTCCAGCTCGGCCCAGATCCGGCTGCGCGGTGTCGTCGCCACCGGATACGTCGCCGTCGACGAGCGCGACGGCTGGGTCGGCTCCGACCTCAACCACGCCTGCCGGCTCCTCGACGCCCACCTGCTGCGCGCGGCCCTGCGGGAGCGGCCGGACGACTTCGTCCTGTGCGTCTCGGAGAACGTGCACTCCGGGATCGTGCGGCACGACCACCCGGGCATCCCGGCGGACGGCTTCCACCCGGTGACGGTGGACAGCAAGAACGGACCCCTGCGGGCCTGGCTGCACGGCCCGGTTCCGCACGGGGCGGACGACCACGGTGAAAGAGGGGGAGCCCCGGCGCCGGACTGCTCGGGGGAGAGCCCGGCGCCGGGGGCGGCCACCGCCGGAACCCGAGCCGAACCGTCGGGAACAGCGGAGTCGGCGGAGTCGGCGGGGGCGACGGAGTCACCGGAAACGGCAGAGTCGCCGCGAACGGCGGGACCGGCGGAACCGACAGGAACAGTGGAGCCGACCGCAACGGCGGGGGCGCCCGGGTCGGCGGGAACGCCCAGGTCGGCCGAATCGGCGGATGCTGCCTCCGACCTGCGCGAACCGCGCGAGTCCGCCCGCCCCGGGCAGCCCGAGAGGCCCGACCCGGCCGAGGGGGCCGAGCCGGCCGAGGGGGCCGAGCCGGCCGAGGAGCCCGCACGGCAGCCCGTTCCGCCCGCCGCGCCGCCCGCGAACGTCGTCTTCAACTTCGGCTCCGGATCCCCCAGCTTCGGCGGGAGCCTCGTCGCGGGGGACCAGCACGGGGTGTCCGGCGGGCAGGTCACCGGGGACGTCCACCTGGGCAGGAGCGGGGGTGAACCCGCGTGACGGCGCCCGCGCCCGTACGGGACGGCTCCGACGACGTACCGCCCCCGGACCCGCCCTGGCCGCCGGGACCGCACCCGGATCCGGAGGCGGGCACCGCGGCGGGCGAGCCCGAGGAGGAGACCCAGGAAGCCAGGGCCGCACAGCGCGAACTCGTCGCGCACACCCCGGGATTCATCTTCAGCGAGGCCGCTTCCTTCGGCGGCAGCCTGGTCGGCGGGGCCCAGCACGGGGTGTCGGCCGGCGGCTCGGCCCGTGATGTGTTCCTGGGCGGCAAGACGGAGATCCACCACCACCAGGCGGCCTCCGCGGCGGCGTACGTCTCCGGCGAGATCCCCCGGCAGCGGCTCGACGCGCTCGCCGCGGTCTTCGTCGAGGGTCCCTCCTTCGCCGCCGCCCTGGCCCGGCTGCGCGAGGAGCGCGTCCTGGTCCTCGCCGGCGCCCACTCCACCGGCCGTCACTCCGCGGCCCTCATGCTCCTGCACCACCTGGGCGTGCCCGCCGTGCACGCGCTGTCCGCCGAGACCGGCCCGGCGAACCTGGGCGCCCAGCTCACCGCGCCCGGCGGCCACGTCCTGCGCGACCTGCCGCTGAGCCGCAACCGCCCGCTGCGCGACACCCACCTCTACGCGGCCCGCGACCGGCTCGCGAAGAGCGGCGGCTACCTGGTCGTGACCCTGGAGAACTCCCCCTTCCTGCTGGGAGTCGCCCCCTCCGTCTGGGAGCCCCCGGAAGCGGCCGCGGTGCTGCGCGCCCACCTGTCCGACCTGTGCGAGGAGCAGGCGGACAGCGCCGGTCTGCTCGACCTCGGACCCGTCCGCGACTTCCTGGCACGCGGCGCCCACCGGCCCGCCGAGGTGGCCCGGTTCGCCGTCGAGGTCGCCCGCTACGACGGCGGCGAACGGGCGGCGGCCCGCCTCGCCGACTTCGGGCACGCGGCGGTCGAACAGCAGTGCCGGGAGTGGCTCGGCGACCCCGAGTCCACCCTGCGCGACAAGGCGTTCCTCATCTCTCTCGCCGTCTTCGACCAGGCGCCCTACGTGCTCGCCGCCGAACTCGCCGACAAGCTGTACGTGCACTTCCAGCGGCTCCAGCACCCCGAGCAGCCGCCGGAGATCCCGGTGTTCGGCCTGCCCGCCGAGACCCGGCTGGAGCGGGCACGCGCCGAGGGCGAGTTGCGCAACGAGGACACCGACTGGGGACCGGTCCCGCAGTTCACGGCCCGCTTCAAGAAGGAGAACACCCCCCGGGTGCTCCTCGGCGAGGTCTGGACGGGCCATCCGTCGGCCCGACCCGCGCTGGTCGCCTGGCTCAGGGAGCTGGCCCGCGACAGCCGTCCGGTCGTCCGGACCCGGGCCGCCGCTGCCGCCGCGCTGCTGGCCCGCGCCGACCTGCCCTCGGCGATGGCGCTGCTGATCGACGGCTGGGCGGTGTCCAAGGCCTTCGGTCCCCGCGTCACCGCCGCGAACACCCTCACGCTCGCCCAGCTCCTCGACGCGCCCGTCGTCCTGCGCCTGCTCACCCAGTGGTGCACGGACACCCACTGGGGCCGCCGCTGGACCGCGATCCGCGCCTTCGGCCTGCTCACCCCGCTGCGCCCCGACCTCGCGGGCCCGGCGCTGAGCGCGCTCGCCGCCCGCGCCCGTGCCGGAGGCAGCAGCAGGACCGAGTCGAACAACCTGGTCGACTCCACGGCCCTGCTGCTCTCGGTGGGCGCGCGGCGCGGCGAGATGCTCTCCGAGCTGGTCCGCCTGCTCCACCACGACACCGCCTCGGTCCGGGCGCTCGCGCTGGCCGCGTTCGTGCGCGCCTGCGACAACGCGGAGGAGGGCGCGCTCGTCGAGTGGTACGCCGACACCGGCATGTACGAGATGGACTCGGCGCGTGACCTGGCCACCCTCTGGCGAACCGCGCTCGGCGACCGCGGGCACACCCGTGGCGCCCTGGCCGCCCTGCGGACCTGGGTGTGGCTGGCCGAACGCCGGGCGGACGTCGCGCAGGCCCTGGAACTGCTGCTGCCCGCGCTGGTCGTCACCGCGGACGACCGCAAACGGCTGAGCCACGAACTGGTCAACCTGCGCGCCCCGGACGGCGGCCCGCGCCCACCCGTGGCCGACCGCCTGCTCGGCCTCCTGACCCCCTCCACCCCAGATCCGTCGAGAGATCCATCGAGGAGTTGAACCATGGCGGAGTTCCGCCGTCAGCCGGAGTGGCAGCAGGACGCCAACCGGCACACCGCGCTCATCGACCCGGTGCTCACCGTGCGGCCGATCGCGCGCTTCGACTACACCGTCCGCCGCGCGGTCACCGCGATCGACCACGCGCTGGTCTTCGTCACCGCGAAGGGCACGTACGACGTCTACACGCCACCGCACCGGCCCAGCCGCTCGGACGCGGCCACCCGCCGCTACACCTCCGTCTACGAGGTGGACATGGGCAGCCACCCCGTCCAGCTCGCGCTGGAGATGCCGAGCGACGACGACGCGTTCTCCTTCGGCGCCACGGCCGATCTGACCTGGCGGGTCGCCGACCCGATCGCGTACGTGGCGAGCGGCGAGCGCGACGTGCCGACGCGGCTCACCCGTGAGCTGCACCAGCTCGCGCGGCCGGTGAGCCGCGCCTTCTCCATCGAGGACAGCCCGGCCGCCGAGCGCGCGGTCCAGCGGGCCGTGGAGGCGGGCGGTTTCGCGGCGGGCATCGGGCTCTCCGTGACCTGTGCCGTACGGCTGCGGCTGGACGACGAGGCGATCGCGCACCGGCGGCGGCAGCGGAGCCTGCGCTACGAGTCCGACATGCTCGACCCCGAGCACGAGTTCCGGCTCCGGCTGGCCCGGCAGCAGCACGAGCTGGAGATGCTGCGCCAGCAGCAGGACCACCATCTGATCGCCGAGAAGATCAACTTCTACCAGTACCACCTCCAGCACGGAGGCGTCGCCGCCTGGGCCCTGCACCTGTCCCAGCACCCCGAGGACACCAAGATGGTCGTCGGGTCCATCCAGAAGGACCAGCTGTCCATCATCAGGGGCCAGTTGCAGGCCATCGCCGGGGACAGCATGGAGGACTTCCAGAAGGCGGAGTCGGCGCGCTCGACCCTGCGGGCCGTCGACGAGCTGATCCAGCAGCAGACGCCTCCGGCACAGGGGGCGCTGCCCGCCGGGGCGGCGCCCGGACAGCCGCAGACGCCGCCCCAGCCGCCGTACCCGGGCCAGTCCCCCTACCCCGGCCCCTCGCCCCAGCCGCCCCACACGGGACAGACACCGTACGGGGACCGGCCCCCGTACGACGGCGGCCGGCCCCCGTACGCCGAGCAGCCCCCGTACGCCGGGCAGCCTTCATACGCCGGGCAGGCTCCGTACGCCGGACAGCCTTCGTACGCGGGAGACCCGGGCGGGCAGGCTCCGTACGCCGGGCAGCCCCCTCACCCGGGCGACCGGCCGCCGTACGCCGGCGGTCCGGATACCGGGCCCCCCGTGGTGCCGGGGCGGCCCGACGGTCCCGCGGCCCCGTACGGACCGCCCTCCACGACGCCCTACCCGGCGGCCGGACCCGCCCCGGCCGTACCCCCGGTACCCGGTCTCCCCGACGGCGCCCGAGCCGCCGTGACTCCCGCCGTGCCGGACGGCGCCCCGGACGGCGAGCCCGCGTGACCACCCCCGCCGGGGCACCGCCGACGCCCACGGCTCCGCCGGCCCCCGTCGTCCCACCGCCGGCCGCGCCGCTCACCGGCTGACGTCCCCGCACAGCCACCAGCCACACCGTAAGGAGCCGTCATGTCCCAGCCTCCAGGCCCGGCCCACGAGCCCGTGTACCCGGGAGCCACGCCCCCGCCACCCGAACATCCCGGGGCCTCCGCTCCCCCGCCGCAGTACCCCGGGAGCCCCGGCCCCGGCGGACCGGGACCGCAGTATCCGGGGGCGGCGGCCGGAAGCCCCGCTCCCCGGTACCCGGGAGCGGAGGCCGCGAGTCCCGCGCCCCCGTACCCCGGGGCGGGTGCCGCACCCCAGTACCCGGGAGCCGGAAACCCCGCACCGCAGTACCCGGGGGCGGCGGCCGTTCCCCCGCAGCACCCCGGAGGTCCCGGGCCCGGCGGACCGTGGCCGCAGTACCCCGGGGCGGCGGCCGGAAGCAGCGCGCCGCCGTACCCGGGTACGGCCGGCCAGGCCCCCCAGTACCCCGGGAACCCCGGAGCCGGCGGACCCGGGCCGCAGTATCCGGGAACAGCGGACCCCGGTCCGCAGTACCAGGGAGCCGATCCGCGGGGCGCGGGGCAGCAGCCGGAGCCGAAGCCGTTCATCCCGCGGCCCGCCGTAGCGCCCGACGACCTCGACTACCGCCACCAGGGCTCACGCGTCCACCTGGCGAGCCACCAGCGGGGCGCCGACGCCACCGCCATCGGGCAGCTCGCCACGCAGATCCCCGGTGCCCTGGTGAGCCTCGCCGTGGTGTCGGCCCTCGCGCTGGGCATCTGCGGCACGGTCGTGGGCTGGCTGGTCGTCGTGGCCTGGGTGGCCTCCGGAGCGCTCGTCTTCCACCGGCCCACCGAGCTGCGCTTCGCCCGGCACGTGCTCAAGCTGCGGGAGCCGCTGGCCGAGGAACGCGCCCGGCTGGAGCCGATCTGGCGCGAGGTCACCGCACGGGCCGGGATCGAGGCGAACACCTACGAGCTGATGGTGGAGAACAGCGACGACCTGAACGCGGTCGCGGTCGCCGGCCACGTCGTCGGCGTCACCACCTACTCCCTCAACAAGATCCCCAGCAGCAACCTGGCCGCCGTGCTCGCCCACGAGCTCGGCCACCACACCGGCGGTCACGCCTGGGCCGGTCTCCTCGGCTACTGGTACTCGCTGCCCGGCCGGCTCGCCTGGGCCTTCACCCGCGGGATGGCCAGGATCGCGCTCACCGTCGCCGGGGTCTTCTCCGCGGCCGCGACCGGACTGCTGATCCTCTTCATGGGGATGTTCGTGGTCGCCGGGTTCCTCGTCGCCTGGTACATCACCGTCCCCCTGGTCGTCGCGCCCTACCTCCTCGCCTGGGCGGGCCGCCTCGGCGAACTGCGCGCCGACCAGCAGTCCGCCGCCCTCGGCTTCGCGCCCGAGATGGCCGAGGTCCTGCGCCACTTCCAGGCCGAGGAGGACGCCGCGAAGTCGGCGGCCGCCGCCCAGGGCAAGAAGCTCCAGGAGCCCACCGGCCTCGCCAGGCTGCTGTCCACCCACCCCGACAACCACACCCGGCTGCGCGCCCTGGAGCCGTACCTCCAGCTCCCGCGCTGAGCCCGGGAACGCCGAAGGGCGGCCCCCCCGGGGGGGGGGGCCGCCCTTCGTACTACCGCTTACTGGTTGTACGGACCGTAGTCGTAGTCCTCCAGCGGGACGGCCTGGCCGGAGCCCGTGCCGAACGGCGAGTAGTCGATGTCGTCGTAGCCGACGGCCGAGTACATCGCGGCCTTGGCCTCCTCGGTCGGCTCCACCCGGATGTTGCGGTAGCGGGACAGACCCGTACCGGCCGGGATGAGCTTACCGATGATGACGTTCTCCTTGAGGCCGATGAGGCTGTCGGACTTGGCGTTGATCGCCGCGTCCGTCAGAACTCGGGTCGTCTCCTGGAAGGAGGCGGCCGACAGCCAGGACTCCGTCGCCAGCGAGGCCTTGGTGATACCCATGAGCTGCGGACGACCCGAAGCCGGGTGACCACCCTCCTGGACCACACGACGGTTCTCGGTCTCGAACTTCGAGCGCTCGACCAGCTCGCCGGGCAGCAGCTCCGCGTCGCCCGACTCGATGATCGTCACACGGCGCAGCATCTGCCGGATGATGATCTCGATGTGCTTGTCGTGGATCGACACACCCTGCGAGTTGTAGACCTTCTGGACCTCGCCGACCAGGTGGACCTGGACGGCACGCTGACCCAGGATGCGCAGCACGTCGTGCGGGTTGGTGGCACCCACGGTGAGCTTCTGGCCCACCTCGACGTGCTCGCCCTCGGACACCAGGAGACGGGCGCGCTTCGAGATCGGGAACGCCGTCTCGTCGCTGCCGTCGTCCGGGGTGACGACGATCTTCTTGGTCTTCTCGGTCTCCTCGATCCGCACGCGGCCGGAGGCCTCGGAGATCGGGGCGACACCCTTCGGGGTACGGGCCTCGAAGAGCTCGACGACACGGGGCAGACCCTGGGTGATGTCGTCACCGGCCACACCACCGGTGTGGAAGGTACGCATCGTCAGCTGGGTACCGGGCTCACCGATGGACTGGGCGGCGATGATGCCGACCGCCTCACCGATGTCGACCAGCTTGCCGGTGGCCAGCGAGCGGCCGTAGCACATGGCGCAGGTGCCGACGGCGGACTCACAGGTCAGGACCGAGCGGGTCTTGACCTCCTCGATGCCGTGCTTGACGAGCTCGTCGATGAGGACGTCGCCGAGGTCGGTGTTGGCCGGGGCCAGCACCTTGCCGTCGACGGTGATGTCCTCGGCCAGCGCACGTGCGTACACGCTGGTCTCGACGTTCTCCGTCTTGCGCAGCACGCCGTCCTCGCCGCGCTCGGCGATGGCCAGACGCAGACCGCGGTCGGTGCCGCAGTCCTCCTCGCGGATGATGACGTCCTGCGAGACGTCCACCAGACGACGGGTGAGGTAACCCGAGTCGGCGGTACGCAGGGCGGTGTCGGCCAGACCCTTACGGGCACCGTGGGTGGAGATGAAGTACTCCAGCACGGACAGGCCCTCACGGAACGAGGCCTTGATGGGACGCGGGATGGTCTCGTTCTTGGCGTTCGACACCAGACCACGCATACCGGCGATCTGACGCATCTGCATCATGTTGCCTCGGGCGCCCGAGTTCACCATCATCGAGACCGGGTTGGTCTTCGGGAAGTTCTCGTTCATCGCCTCGGCGACCTCGTTGGTCGCCTTGGTCCAGATCGCGATGAGCTCCTGAGTGCGCTCTTCCTTGGTGATCAGACCACGCTCGTACTGCTTCTGGACCTTCTCGTCCAGGTCCTCGTAGCCCTTGACGATCCCGCGCTTGGCGTCGGGAACGACGATGTCGGAGATGGCCACGGTGACACCGGAACGGGTCGCCCAGTAGAAGCCCGCGGACTTCAGGTTGTCGAGCGTCGCCGCCACGATGACCTTGGGGTAGCGCTCGGCGAGGTCGTTGACGATCTCGGAGAGCTGCTTCTTGCCCACCTCGTAGTCGACGAACGGGTAGTCCTCGGGCAGCAGCTCGTTGAAGAGCGCGCGGCCCAGGGTCGTCCGCAGGCGGAAGGTGTCACCCTGCTGCCACTCCGGCTCGCCCTCCTCCTGCGCCGGCGGGGTCCAGCCGCGCGGCGGGATGGTGCCCACCGGGAAGCGGATGTCCACGCGCGACTGCAGCGAGAGCTCACCGGCGTCGAACGCCATGATCGCCTCGGCGACGGACGCGAAGGAGCGCTCCTCGCCCTTGACGTCGCGCAGCTCGCCGTCGGTGGTCAGGAAGAACAGACCGAGGACCATGTCCTGGGTCGGCATCGTGACCGGGCGGCCGTCGGCGGGCTTGAGGATGTTGTTCGAGGACAGCATCAGGATGCGGGCCTCGGCCTGCGCCTCCGCGGAGAGCGGCAGGTGCACGGCCATCTGGTCACCGTCGAAGTCCGCGTTGAACGCGGTGCAGACGAGCGGGTGGATCTGGATGGCCTTGCCCTCGACGAGCTGCGGCTCGAAGGCCTGGATGCCGAGGCGGTGCAGCGTGGGCGCACGGTTCAGCAGGACCGGGTGCTCGGCGATGACCTCTTCGAGGACGTCGTACACGACCGTGCGGCCGCGCTCGACCATCCGCTTGGCGCTCTTGATGTTCTGCGCGTGGTTCAGGTCGACCAGGCGCTTCATCACGAACGGCTTGAAGAGCTCCAGCGCCATGGCCTTGGGCAGACCGCACTGGTGCAGCTTCAGCTGCGGACCGACGACGATGACGGAACGCGCGGAGTAGTCCACGCGCTTGCCGAGCAGGTTCTGACGGAATCGACCCTGCTTGCCCTTGAGCATGTCGGACAGCGACTTCAGCGGACGGTTGCCGGGGCCCGTGACGGGGCGACCACGACGGCCGTTGTCGAAGAGCGCGTCGACGGCCTCCTGGAGCATGCGCTTCTCGTTGTTCACGATGATCTCGGGCGCGCCGAGGTCGAGAAGCCGCTTCAGGCGGTTGTTGCGGTTGATCACGCGGCGGTACAGGTCGTTCAGGTCGGAGGTCGCGAAGCGGCCACCGTCGAGCTGCACCATCGGACGGAGGTCCGGCGGGATGACCGGCACGCAGTCGAGCACCATGCCCTTGGGGCTGTTGCTGGTCTGGAGGAACGCGGAGACGACCTTGAGGCGCTTGAGCGCACGGGTCTTCTTCTGGCCCTTGCCGGTGCGGATGATCTCGCGGAGGCGCTCGGCCTCCTCGTCCAGGTCGAAGGACTCCAGGCGCTTCTGCAACGCCGCGGCACCCATCGAACCGTCGAAGTACGTGCCGAAGCGGTCACGCAGCTCGCGGTAGAGGAGCTCGTCGCCCTCCAGGTCCTGGACCTTGAGGTTCTTGAAGCGGGTCCACACCTCGTCGAGACGGTCGATCTCGCGCTGCGCGCGGTCGCGCAGCTGCTTCATCTCGCGCTCGGCGCCCTCGCGCACCTTGCGGCGCACGTCGGCCTTGGCACCCTCGGCCTCGAGCTCGGCCAGGTCGGTCTCGAGCTTCTTGGCGCGGGCCTCGAGGTCGGCGTCGCGGCGGTTCTCGACCTGCTGGCGCTCGACGGAGACGTGGGCCTCCAGCGAGGGCAGGTCGCGGGTGCGGCGCTCCTCGTCCACGAACGTGATCATGTACGCGGCGAAGTAGATGACCTTCTCGAGGTCCTTCGGCGCCAGGTCCAGCAGGTAGCCCAGGCGCGACGGGACGCCCTTGAAGTACCAGATGTGGGTGACGGGAGCGGCCAGCTCGATGTGGCCCATCCGCTCACGGCGCACCTTGGCGCGCGTGACCTCGACGCCACAGCGCTCACAGATGATGCCCTTGAAGCGGACACGCTTGTACTTGCCGCAGTAGCACTCCCAGTCCCGGGTCGGACCGAAGATCTTCTCGCAGAAGAGTCCGTCCTTTTCGGGCTTGAGGGTGCGGTAGTTGATGGTCTCGGGCTTCTTGACCTCGCCGTGGCTCCACTGACGGATGTCGTCAGCGGTGGCCAGACCGATCCGGAGCTCATCGAAGAAGTTGACGTCGAGCACTATGCGTCAATCCCTCTCAGGGTTGTAAGTCTTTGGGGTCTGATACGGGGGTCCTGGGGCCGGCGGGCCTTGATCACCTTTTCCACAGGTGGCCAAGGCCCGGCCGGACTCCCGTCAGACCTCTTCGACGCTGCTCGGCTCGCGCCGGGACAGGTCGATGCCGAGCTCCTCCGCCGCGCGGAAGACGTCCTCGTCGGTGTCGCGCATCTCGATGGACATGCCGTCCGAGGACAGCACCTCCACGTTGAGGCACAGGGACTGCATCTCCTTGATGAGCACCTTGAAGGACTCGGGGATGCCGGGCTCGGGGATGTTCTCGCCCTTGACGATGGCCTCGTAGACCTTCACGCGGCCGGTCACGTCGTCGGACTTGATCGTCAGCAGCTCCTGGAGGGCGTAAGCGGCGCCGTACGCCTCCAGCGCCCACACCTCCATCTCACCGAAGCGCTGGCCACCGAACTGAGCCTTACCACCCAGCGGCTGCTGGGTGATCATCGAGTACGGACCGGTCGAGCGGGCGTGGAGCTTGTCGTCGACCAGGTGGTGCAGCTTGAGGATGTACATGTACCCGACCGAGATCGGGTCCGGGAACGGCTCGCCGGAGCGGCCGTCGAACAGCCTCGCCTTGCCGGACGGGAGGACCAGACGGTCGCCGTCGCGGTTGGGCAGGGTGTGCTCGAACAGACCCGCGAGCTCGTCCTCGCGCGCACCGTCGAAGACCGGGGTGGCGACGTTCGTCCGCGGCGGGACCTGGTCGGCACCGATGGCCTGGAGGCGCTTCGCCCAGTCGTCCGCGAGACCGGAGACGTCCCAGCCGCGGCTGGCGAGCCAGCCGAGGTGGATCTCCAGCACCTGTCCCGGGTTCATTCGGGACGGGACACCGAGCGGGTTGAGGATGATGTCGACCGGGGTGCCGTCCTCCAGGAACGGCATGTCCTCGATCGGCAGGATCTTCGAGATGACACCCTTGTTGCCGTGACGGCCGGCGAGCTTGTCACCGTCCGTGATCTTGCGCTTCTGCGCCACGTAGACACGAACCAGCTGGTTCACGCCCGGCGGCAGCTCGTCGCCCTCTTCACGGTCGAAGACGCGGACGCCGATGACCTTGCCGATCTCGCCGTGCGGGACCTTCAGGGAGGTGTCGCGGACCTCGCGGGCCTTCTCACCGAAGATCGCGCGCAGCAGGCGCTCCTCCGGCGTCAGCTCGGTCTCGCCCTTGGGCGTGACCTTGCCGACGAGGATGTCGCCGGCGACGACCTCGGCACCGATACGGATGATGCCGCGCTCGTCGAGGTCGGCGAGGACCTCCTCGGAGACGTTCGGGATGTCCCGGGTGATCTCCTCGGGGCCGAGCTTGGTGTCACGGGCGTCGACCTCGTGCTCCTCGATGTGGATCGAGGAGAGGACGTCGTCCTGCACGAGGCGCTGCGACAGGATGATCGCGTCCTCGTAGTTGTGACCCTCCCACGGCATGAACGCCACGAGCAGGTTCTTGCCGAGGGCCATCTCGCCGTCCTCGGTCGCGGGACCGTCGGCCAGGACCTGGCCCTCGATCACGCGGGCGCCCTCGTCCACGACAACCTTCTGGTTGACGGAGGTGCCCTGGTTCGACCGGGAGAACTTGTGCAGGCGGTACGTGGTGTACGTGCCGTCGTCGTTGGCGGTGGTGATGTAGTCCGCGGAGACCTCCTGGACCACACCGTCCTTCTCCGACTTCAGGACGTCACCGGCGTCGACCGCGCAGCGGTACTCCATGCCGGTGCCGACCAGCGGCGCCTCGGACTTGATGAGGGGCACGGCCTGGCGCATCATGTTCGCGCCCATGAGGGCACGGTTGGCGTCGTCGTGCTCCAGGAACGGGATCATCGCGGTCGCGACCGACACCATCTGGCGCGGGGAGACGTCCATGTAGTCGACGTCGTCACCGGGGACGTAGTCGACCTCGCCGCCACGGCGGCGGACCAGGACGCGGGACTCCTCGAAGCGGAGCTCGTCCGTCAGCGGCGCGTTGGCCTGCGCGATGACGAACCGGTCCTCTTCGTCGGCCGTGAGGTAGTCGACCTCGTCGGTGACGACACCGTCGGTGACCCGGCGGTAGGGCGTCTCGACGAAACCGAACGCGTTCACGCGGCCGTAGGAGGCGAGCGAGCCGATCAGACCGATGTTCGGGCCTTCAGGGGTCTCGATCGGGCACATGCGGCCGTAGTGCGACGGGTGCACGTCACGGACCTCGAAGCCGGCCCGCTCACGGGAGAGACCACCCGGGCCAAGGGCCGACAGGCGGCGCTTGTGGGTGAGACCCGACAGCGGGTTGTTCTGGTCCATGAACTGCGACAGCTGGCTGGTGCCGAAGAACTCCTTGATGGAGGCGACGACCGGCCGGATGTTGATCAGGGTCTGCGGCGTGATCGCCTCGACGTCCTGGGTCGTCATGCGCTCGCGCACGACGCGCTCCATACGAGCCAGACCCGTGCGGACCTGGTTCTGGATGAGCTCGCCGACGTTGCGCAGACGGCGGTTGCCGAAGTGGTCGATGTCGTCGGTCTCGACGACGATCGAGGTGCCGTTGTCGCCGACGGTCTCGGTCTCACCGGCGTGCAGCTTCACCAGGTACTTGATCGTCGAGATGATGTCCTCGACGGTCAGGATCCCGGCGTCGAGCGGGGCGTCGCCGCCCAGCTTCTTGTTGACCTTGTAACGGCCGACCTTGGCGAGGTCGTAGCGCTTCGGGTTGAAGTAGAGGTTCTCCAGAAGCGTCTGCGCGGCCTCGCGCGTCGGCGGCTCGCCCGGACGCAGCTTGCGGTAGATGTCCAGCAGCGCGTCGTCCTGGCCCTGGGTGTGGTCCTTCTCCAGGGTGGCGCGCATGGACTCGTACTCGCCGAACTCCTCGAGGATCTGCTCGGTGGTCCAGCCGAGAGCCTTCAGGAGGACGGTGACGGACTGCTTGCGCTTGCGGTCGATGCGGACACCGACCATGTCGCGCTTGTCGATCTCCATCTCCAGCCAGGCACCCCGGGAGGGGATGACCTTGGCCGAGAAGATGTCCTTGTCGGACGTCTTGTCGATGGAGGAGTCGAAGTAGACACCCGGCGAGCGGACCAGCTGCGACACGACGACACGCTCGGTGCCGTTGATGACGAAGGTGCCCTTGTTGGTCATGAGCGGGAAGTCGCCCATGAAGACCGTCTGGGACTTGATCTCGCCGGTCTCGTTGTTGGTGAACTCGGCGGTGACGAAGAGCGGGGCCGCGTACGTGAAGTCGCGGTCCTTGCACTCGTCGATGGAGTTCTTCGGCGGCTCGAAACGGTGGTCGCGGAACGTCAGGGACATCGACCCGCTGAAGTCCTCGATCGGGGAGATCTCCTCGAAGATCTCCTCCAGACCGGACTTGGTGGGGACGTCCTGTCCGCTGTCCAGAGCCGCCTCGACACGAGCCTTCCACGCGTCGTTGCCGAGCAGCCAGTCGAAGCTCTCGGTTTGCAGCGCAAGAAGGTTCGGAACCTCGAGGGGCTCCTTGATCTTTGCAAAGGAGATGCGCAGCGGGGCGGTGCTGGCGCCGTTGTTCGTATTCGCGGTCGAGGCAGTGCGCGAGGCGGCCAAGAGGGGGTCCTTCCGAGGGCTCGGACTCACTACGCGCGTACCGGTCCCATGTCGGACATGGCGTCGGGCCGTTCCCGATCCAGCCGGTAAAGGCCAGGTCAGAGGTGGTCCAACAGTCGATGCTCAAACACGGGCATGCCCCTGGTGACGGGCAGGAGGCAGCTAACAGGCAGCGCAAAGGGTCAGTGTAGCCACTAGGCCCACTGATGTCCAGTCCCTGTTTTTTGAGACTCTCACTGTTCTCAACACCTGCGGCAAGCCACGCCCTCAATGCACATCGATACTGCCCTCTCCGTCAGCGATCCATGCCTCGGATACGGATCGTTGTGACGACGCGTCCTGAGAATTGCGCGCTGCGTGCGGTTCGTCAAGGCCCCCCATGCCCAAAGCAAGTGCCGCGATCGTCACGTGCGGCCCGTCTTGCAACCCGTCCCTCTGCCTGTCACAGGGTGGCCGGAGGCACAACGAAGATCACCATACTCTTCGCGTCCCACAGCGCAAGGCTGCCGCTTCAGGACCCCTGGAACGCCGAAGAGCGACCACCCAGTTGGGTGATCGCTCTTCGGTGCGTCAGCGTTACAGCGCTACGGGAGCGACTGTGTCGGCTTCACAGGAGTCCTCGGGGGACTCGTCGAGTTACTTGACCTCGACGGAGGCGCCGGCGCCCTTGAGGGACTCGGCAGCCTTCTCGGCGGCCTCCTTGGCGACCTTCTCGAGGACGGGCTTCGGGGCGCCGTCGACGAGGTCCTTGGCCTCCTTGAGGCCCAGGGAGGTGAGCTCGCGCACGACCTTGATGACCTGGATCTTCTTCTCGCCGGCACCCGTGAGGATGACGTCGAACTCGTCCTGCTCCTCAGCGGCCTCGGCGGGGGCACCGGTGGCGGCGGGGCCGGCAACGGCGACGGCCGCGGCGGCGGTGACGTCGAACTTCTCCTCGAAGGCCTTCACGAACTCGGCGAGCTCGATGAGGGTGAGGTTCTCGAACTGCTCGAGCAGCTCTTCCTGGGACAGCTTCGCCATGATGGCGTCCTTCCACTAAATCGGCAGGTGCCGGATGTACGGGTGAGGCGGGCGTACGTTCGGCCCGCTACGACCGTCGCCTCAGGCGGCGGTCAATGCGCGAGCCGAATTACTCGGCACCGCCCTGCTCGGCCTGCTTGGCACGAAGCGCCTCCGCGGTGCGGACGAACTTCGAGGGCAGGGCCTGGAAGAGGCGAGCAGTCTGCGTCTGCTTGCCCTTGAAGGCACCCGCCAGCTTGGCGAGCAGAACCTCGCGGGACTCGAGGTCCGCAAGCTTCTTGATCTCGTCGGCGGACAGCGCCTTGCCGTCAAGGACACCGCCCTTGATGACGAGGTTCGGGTTGTCCTTGGCGAAGTCACGAAGACCCTTCGCCGACGTCACCGGGTCACCGGTGATGAAGGCGACCGCCGTCGGACCGTTGAACAGGTCGTCGAGCGTGGAGATCCCGGCCTCGTTGGCCGCGATCTTGGTCAGCGTGTTCTTCACCACGGCGTACTGGGCGTCTTCACCGAGCGAACGGCGCAGCGTCTTGAGCTGCGCCACGGTGAGACCCCGGTACTCGGTCAGCACGGCGGCGTTCGAGCTGCGGAACTGGTCCGCGAGCTCGGCTACCGCGGCAGCCTTGTCGGGCCTTGCCATAAGCGTGGCCTCCTTCCGGGTGATGAGGACCGCTCAGAAGGGGCCGACACAACAAAACGCCCCGGCGCAGGCGCACGGGGCGTAGCTCGACCGGATTCCTCCGCACGCTGGGCGTACGGACTCCGGGAACACATCCACGATCACCTGCGCGGGTCGTCCGCAGTTCAGCGGATCCTTCGGTCACCACGCCCTCTTGCGAGCGCGGGGCAACGACCAGCGGTCTTTGGCTTCTCGAGGAGAGTACGTGAAGGGGACGGCGTCAAGCAAATCCGGCCGAACGGCCCGGCCGCGGGCCGCGCCCGCGGCTCCGGCGGCGCCGGTCAGCCCTGCTGCTGGACGCCCTTCATCATCTCGGCGAGGTCGAAGGTGTCCTTGGCCGGCGGGGCGGTCACGGTCACGGGCTTGTTGTAGTCCAGGAAGGTGATGGTCAGGTCGAGCGGACCCTTGTCGGCGGTCCCGCGCATGCGGAACTGCTTGGTGTGGTCGTCCCCGTCGATCCACATGTCCATCGTGAGCGAGTCGATGCCCATCTTCGTGTACTGGTCGAGGGCCTTCTCCCGCTTCTCGCGCGTGGCCTTGTCCTGGCCCTTGAGCGACTTGCGGAACTCGTCGAGGGGGACCGTTCCCTTGTAGTGCGTGGTCTTCACGCCGTCGACGGTCTCGGTCCCGACCTTCTTCAGGTCCTTGGAGCCGGTGAGGAAGGTGGAGTCGGTGGCCGGGTTCTTGTCGGCCTGTCCGCCGCCCAGCTGGTTCGTGTTCAGCTCCTTGTCCGCGCCCAGCGCGGACATGTCGAACTTCATCCAGCTCTTGCCGTCCATCTCCTTGGCGACCTTGGCGCCCCCGCCGATGTACATCGCCTTGCCCACGAGCCGGATCTCGACCGGGCCGTCGGTGGCCTGGTCCTCGGCGGTTATTTTCATGCTCATGGCCAGCGGCTTCATGCTCATCGACGCCTCACCGGAGACGTTGCCCTCCCCCGGGGCCTTGCCCTTCATCCGGTAGTGGAGCGAGGTGATGTCCTCGGTCTTCTTCGCCGCCTTCGCCACGGCCGCGGCGGGCGTGAGTTCGGGCGACTCCTCCTTCGCGCCCTTCGTGCAGCCCACCGCGCCCCCGCCGAGGACCAGGGCCGCGAGTGCCGCCCCGGTCGCCCGGCGCCGTACCGAGTTGCTCACAGAAAGCTTCAAGGTTCCCCCCAAGGAACAGGTGCTCGATTCACAGATTCGGCGTGAGCGTAGCCCAGGAGACCGGAACGATCACCTGCGTTTTCACGTGACCGTCTTGCGAGCGGAAGGGGTTGGGGCGGTGCGGGCCGGAAGGGGCTCGCACCGGACGGTGAGAGGGCGTGCGCCGGTGCGCGAGGGACTCAGGAGGCGGAGCCGGTCGAGGAGCCGGTCGCCGTGTCGCCGCTGCCCGGGGTCACGCCCTGCTTCGACAGGAGGTCCTTGAAGTCCTCGGTGTCACCGACCGGGGGCGCCTCGGCGGAGACCTTCACCCCGTAGTCGCTGTAGTACGTCGTGGAGGACATCGTGCCGCTCGCCATCGCGGCCTCGGAGACCGCCTTGACGAGCAGGTCCTTGGCGTCGACCCAGATGTCCACGTCCTCCGTCGTGATGCCGGCCGTGGTGAACTGCTTCTTCATGTCGGCGAGTTGGCTCGCGGTGAGGTGGGAGCTGCGGGCCGCGAGGTCGCTCACGTCCACCGTGCCCGCGTAGTGCGTGGTCCTTCGGCCGCGGACCGTCTCCTCGCCCACCTTCTTGACGTCGCCGGACGCCAGCAGGAGCTTCACCGACTGGTTCGGCGAGCTGTTCTGCATCTGGTCCTTCAGGAGCGCGCCGGAGCCGCCCCCGAACTCCGCCAGGTCGTCGTACCCGTACCTGATCCAGTGCTTGCCGCCCGCCTGCTGGGCGAAGGCGTCGCCCATCTTCGCGTAGTAGGCGTCGGACAGGTAGCGGGCCTCCATGGAGTCGCTGCCCATCTTGCGCATCGCCTCGGCCATCGAGCCGCCGGTGTACGTGATCTTCATGTTGCCGGTGAAGCCGTCGCCCCAGGCCATGACGCCGCCCGACTTCATGGACATCAGCGTGCCCAGGGTCGTCGTGGACTCGATCCTCGCGGAGTCGGCGCCGTCGGTGGACCGCTCCGCGGAGCGCAGGGCCGCGATGGGACTGACGCGCGCGGCGCTCTTGTGACCGGCCTTGTCTCCCTTGCCCGAACCCCCGGAGGAGTCCGAGGAGTTGCAGGCCGCCACCCCGGCCAGCGCGGTCGTCAGCGCGATCGAGACAGTCACACGGCGCACCATGGTGCTCTTCATTCGTCCCACCCCTATGCGAATTCTGTGAACCGCACGCTAGCGCGCCCCACTGACACTCGTACCCGGATTTCCGGCCGGGGCGACCGCCCCGGAGAGGCCCCGGACAACGCCCGGAAAAGCCTCCGCACATGAGGACGGGCCCCGCACCTCGAAAGGTTGCGGGGCCCGTTCAGATACGCGTGCGCGACGCGGTCACCGGGGTGAGCGAAAGGCTCAGACGGCGGCCGGGTCCTCCTCGACGAGGAGGTTGCGGGTGCGGTTCGGGTCGACAGGAATGCCGGGGCCGATCGTGGTGCTGATCGCGGCCTTCTTGACGTACCGGCCCTTGGCGGCCGACGGCTTCAGACGGAGGATCTCGTCGAGCGCGGCGCTGTAGTTCTCCACCAGCTTGGCGTCGTCGAAGGACACCTTGCCGATGATGAAGTGCAGGTTCGAGTGCTTGTCGACGCGGAACTCGATCTTGCCGCCCTTGATGTCGGTGACAGCCTTGGCGACGTCGGGGGTCACGGTGCCGGTCTTGGGGTTCGGCATGAGACCACGGGGACCGAGCACGCGACCGAGGCGGCCGACCTTGCCCATGAGGTCCGGGGTGGCGACGACGGCGTCGAAGTCCAGACGGCCCTTCGCGACCTCGTCGATCAGTTCGTCGGAGCCGACGATGTCGGCGCCAGCGGCCTCCGCGGCCGCAGCACGGTCACCGGTCGCGAAGACCAGGACCCGGGCGGTCTTGCCGGTGCCGTGCGGCAGGTTCACGGTGCCACGGACCATCTGGTCGGCCTTGCGCGGGTCGACACCCAGGCGGAAGGCGACCTCGACGGTGCCGTCGAACTTGCTGGTGGAGGTCTCCTTGGCGAGACGGACGGCCTCGAGCGGGGCGTAGAGCTTGTCCCGGTCGACCTTGGCGTCCGCAGCCCGGAGGGACTTGCTGCGCTTGCTCACTACTGCTCCTGATGTGTTCTGAGGAGTCGTGGTACGGGCCGAGCAGGCCCCGCCACGTGCGGCCGAGGCCGCATGGTTCCTACGAAGGTGGGTGTCAGCCCTCGACCGTGATGCCCATGGAACGGGCGGTGCCGGCGATGATCTTCGCAGCGGCGTCCAGGTCGTTGGCGTTGAGGTCGGGCATCTTGGTCGTGGCGATCTCGCGGACCTGCGCCTCGGTGATCTTGGCGACCTTGGTCTTGTGCGGCTCGCCGGAGCCCTTCTCGACACCCGCGGCCTTGAGGATCATCTTGGCGGCCGGCGGAGTCTTGGTCACGAAGGTGAAGGAACGGTCCTCGTAGACCGTGATCTCCACCGGGATGACCCAGCCACGCTGCGACTCGGTCGCGGCGTTGTAGGCCTTGCAGAACTCCATGATGTTGACGCCGTGCTGACCGAGCGCGGGGCCGACCGGCGGGGCCGGGTTCGCCGCACCGGCGTTGATCTGGAGCTTGATAAGCCCCGTGACCTTCTTCTTCTTGGGAGGCATTCCGGGTCCTCTTTCGTTTTCGCCTTCCTACGTCCGAGTCGCCCCGGACGGCTGCCTTCAACCGAGGAAATGATCCGGATGGAGGCATACCGCACAACGATAACGGGTATCTGTGCGCGGCTAAAAACCGAGCAGGTCAGATGGGCTGCACCAGCCCGTCTGACCTGATCGGAAGACGTACGTCCAGAAGGTGCTAGTTCTTCTGGATCTGGTCGAAGGAGAGCTCGACCGGGGTCTCGCGGCCGAAGATCTCGACGAGGCCCTTGACCTTCTTCGAGTCGGCGTTGATCTCGTTGATGGTGGCCTGCAACGTGGCGAACGGGCCGTCGGTGACGGTGACCGAGTCGCCGACCTCGAAGTCCAGCACCTGGACCTCGACCTTGCGCTGCGGAGCGGGCTTGCCCTCGGCCTCGGCGGCCTCGCGGGCGGCCTTCTCCTCGGCCTCCGGGGCGAGCATCTTCACGATCTCGTCCAGGGTCAGCGGGTACGGGTCGTAGGCGTTGCCCACGAAGCCGGTGACGCCGGGCGTGTTGCGGACGACGCCCCAGGACTCGTTCGTCAGGTCCATGCGGACCAGGACGTAGCCCGGGAGCTTGTTCTGCTTGATCGTCTTGCGCTCGCCGTTCTTGATCTGCGCGACCTCTTCCTGCGGCACCTCGGCCTGGAAGATGAAGTCCTCGACGTTCAGCGAGACGGCACGCTGCTCGAGGTTGGTCTTCACGCGGTTCTCGTAACCGGCGTACGTGTGGATGACGTACCACTCGCCGGGGAGCAGGCGCAGTTCGTCGCGCAGGGCGGTGACGGGGTCGACGGGCTCGGCCTCTTCCTCGGCCTCGGCCTCGTCGGACGCGTCCTCGTCCTCGACGTCCTCACCGGACTCGTCCTCGACGTGCAGGGCCTCGTCCTCGGCGCCCTCGCCGGCGGCGGCATCGGCAGCCTCGAACTCGTCCTCGACGTCCGCTCCCTCGACGGTCTCGAGCTCGTCGTCAACGGACTCGACCGACTCGGAGGCATCGTTCAGGTTCGGGTCAGACACGGTGGCTGCTTCTTCCTGGATACATGGGGGTGGAACGCGCGAAAGGGGCGCCGATGTCGGCGCCCTTCGCTCTCGGCTCAGCCGAAGACGTACTTGGCGGCGTGGTTGAGCCCATAGTCAATCACGGTCACCAGGCCGATCATGATGACGACGAACACAATCACCACTGTGGTGTAAGTCGTCAGCTGATTGCGAGTCGGCCAGACGACCTTGCGGAGTTCCGCGATGATCTGGCGATAGAAGGTGGCGAGGCGCTTCAGCGGGCCCTTCTTGGCACGCTTACCGCCCTTGCGGGCCTTCTTCTTGGACTCCGGCGCCTCGGCATCAGGCATGTCGATGGAGCCCACGGCGTCCGTCACTCGTCCTCACCTGATTCCCGGGTCGTGACCGTGCCGCGCCCGGTGGAGCCGCACGGCGGTGCATTGCAGTACGTACATGCGCACACATCCTGGCGGTGTGTGTAGCAGGGCCGGAGGGACTTGAACCCCCAACCGCCGGTTTTGGAGACCGGTGCTCTACCAATTGAGCTACGACCCTTTGTCTCCCCCAACGTACCGCATCCGACCGGGTGCTCGGTGTGCACCGGTTGGGCGCGGCCGGTGAAGGCCAACGAGGTGAGAGTGTACGTGGTCCGGAGCCGGGCGTCGAACAGAAAGTGCCCGTGCGGCCCTCTCCCGCTGAAGATCCACTGGTGGACCGCGCGGATCCGGACGGATGTTCTGCCGTTGTTCAGTCCGTGAAACCCGCGTGCCGGGGGTGTTTCCGGTCTGAAACGATGGGGTCATGAGCCCTGCAACCCCTCCCACCGAGCGCCGGGTCTCCGCCCGAGTCGGCGCGATCTCCGAATCCGCCACCCTCGCCGTGGACGCCAAGGCCAAGGCACTCAAGGCCGCCGGACGTCCGGTGATCGGCTTCGGCGCCGGTGAGCCCGACTTCCCGACCCCGGACTACATCGTCCAGGCCGCCATCGAGGCCTGCTCGAACCCCAAGTACCACCGCTACACGCCGGCCGGCGGGCTTCCCGAGCTGAAGGCCGCGATCGCCGCGAAGACGCTGCGCGACTCCGGCTTCGAGGTGGAGGCCGCCCAGGTCCTGGTCACCAACGGCGGCAAGCAGGCCATCTACGAGGCCTTCGCCGCGATCCTCGACCCGGGCGACGAGGTCATCGTCCCGGCGCCGTACTGGACGACCTACCCGGAGTCCATCCGCCTGGCCGGCGGTGTCCCGGTGGAGGTCGTCGCCGACGAGACCACCGGCTACCGCGTCTCGGTCGAGCAGCTGGAGGCCGCCCGCACCGAGAACACCAAGGTGCTGCTCTTCGTCTCCCCGTCCAACCCGACGGGCGCGGTCTACACCCGCGAGCAGATCGAGGAGATCGGCCGCTGGGCCGCCGAGAAGGGCCTGTGGGTCCTGACCGACGAGATCTACGAGCACCTGGTCTACGGCGACGCGGAGTTCCACTCGCTGCCCGTGGTCGTCCCCGAGCTGCGCGACAAGTGCATCGTCGTCAACGGCGTCGCCAAGACGTACGCGATGACCGGCTGGCGCGTGGGCTGGGTCATCGGCCCGAAGGACGTGATCAAGGCCGCGACCAACCTCCAGTCGCACGCCACCTCGAACGTCTCGAACGTGGCCCAGGTCGCCGCGCTCGCCGCCGTCTCCGGCGACCTCGAGGCCGTCGCGAAGATGCGCGAGGCCTTCGACCGCCGCCGCAAGACCATCGTGCGCATGCTGAACGAGATCGACGGCGTGCTGTGCCCCGAGCCCGAGGGCGCCTTCTACGCGTACCCCTCGGTGAAGGGTCTGATCGGCAAGGAGATCCGCGGCAAGCGCCCCGCGGACACCGTCGAGCTGGCCGCGCTCATCCTGGAGGAGGCCGAGGTCGCGGTCGTCCCGGGCGAGGCCTTCGGCACGCCGGGCTACCTGCGGCTGTCGTACGCGCTCGGCGACGAGGACCTCGTCGAGGGCGTCAGCCGGATCCAGAAGCTGCTGGCCGAGGCGACGGACTGATCCTCCCCGTCCTCCCGCGCCCTTCGGGACGCCGGTGACGTCATCACGCTCCACGCGCGTACGGGGGCCGGGCACTCACGGGAGCGCCCGGCCCCCGTTCATCTGTTCGGGCAAGCGCCCGAACAGGGAAATCCCTACCAGCACGCCATCCGGGTGCGGCAAGATCCTGGGATGGAGCGCGTACGTGATGTGAGTGAACTTCCGAAGGCCCATCTGCACCTGCACTTCACCGGGTCGATGCGGTCCACGACCCTGCTGGAGCTCGCCGACAAGTACGGAGTGCGGCTGCCAGAAGCGCTGACCGAGGCTCTGACCAGCGGGGAACCGCCGAAGCTGCGGGCGACCGACGAACGCGGCTGGTTCCGCTTCCAGCGCCTGTACGACGCCGCGCGGTCCTGCCTGAGAGAGCCCGAGGACATCCAGCGGCTGGTGCGCGAGGCCGCCGAGGAGGACCTGAAGGACGGCTCCGGCTGGCTGGAGATCCAGGTCGACCCGACGTCGTACGCCCCGCGCCTGGGCGGTCTGATCCCGGCCCTGGAGGTCATCCTGGACGCGGTCGACTCGGCCGTGCGGGACACCGGGCTCGGAATGCGCGTCCTGGTGGCCGCCAACCGGATGAAGCATCCCCTGGACGCCCGCACGCTGGCCCGGCTCGCCGTGCGGTACGCGGACCGGGGGATCGTCGGTTTCGGGCTCTCCAACGACGAGCGGCGGGGCATGGCGCGCGACTTCGACCGGGCCTTCGCCATCGCCCGCGAGGGCGGGCTGCTGTCCGCCCCGCACGGCGGCGAGCTGACCGGGCCCGCCTCGGTCCGCGACTGCCTGGACGACCTGCACGCCTCCCGGATCGGCCACGGCGTGCGCGCCGCCGAGGACCCGCGGCTGCTGAAGCATCTCGCGGACCGCGGGGTGACCTGCGAGGTCTGCCCCGCCTCGAACGTGGCCCTGGGCGTCTACGAGAAGCACACCGACGTCCCCCTGCGAACTCTGTTCGAAGCCGGGGTGCCGATGGCCCTCGGCGCCGACGACCCGCTGCTCTTCGGATCCCGGCTCGCCGCCCAGTACGAGATCGCCCGCCGCCACCACGCCTTCACGGACCAGGAGCTGGCCGAGCTGGCCCGGCAGTCCGTCCGCGCCTCGGCCGCGCCCGAGGACGTCCGCGCGAAACTGCTGGCCGGCGTCGACGACTGGCTGACCGGCTGAGCCCACCTGTCCGGTCCGACCGCTCCGGCCGCTCCGGCCGCTCCGGCCGACCTATCCCGCGTCGGCGGTCGCGGCACCCGTGTCCCGGGGCGCGATCCCGGCCAGCAGGGTGCGGGCCAGCGTCGGGGCGAAGGTGTCCAGGGGCGGCGCACCCTCCTCGGTGGCCTCGTAGGCGAAGGCCCGCTGCGCACAGGCCCCGAGGAGCAGGGAGGCCGCCGCGTAGGTGTCGGCGTCCGGCTGGACGCGCCCGGCCCGCTGCTCCGCCAGCAGATAGGCGGCGACGCCCCGGATCGGCATGTGCGGCCCCGCGCCCATGGCCCGTACGGCCTCGTCGTGGCGGCGCTTGAGCTGCGGGTCCGCGTACAGCGAGGCGGCGATCGGGAAGCTCTGCTCGTAGAAGAGGGCCGCCTGGCGGGCGATCTGCGTGAGGTTCTCCTCCAGGGAGTGCTCCCGGGGCTCGGCCGTCAGCCGCTCCAGGAGAGGGCCCAGCCGGGGCAGCCGCTCGTGGAGGACCCGGATGAACAGTTCCTCCTTGCTCGCGAAGTACTTGTAGAGCGCCGCCTCGGAGCAGCCGGCCGCCCTGGCGATCTCCTTGGTGGTGGTCCGGGAGAGGCCGAGGGTGAGCATGAGCTCGTGCGCCGCGTCGAGGATGCGGATCCTGGCCGGCTTCGACGGCTTCGACGACTCGGTCGGCGTGGTCGGCGTGGTCTCCGTGGCGGATTTCTGCTGCATGGGGCCCAAGGATTCCATGGCCACTCCTCTTGGGGTTGACGAGTGGGTGAGTACTTACCCACCCTAGAAGGAGCAGGGGTGAGTGAACACTCACCCACCTGGACGGGGGCCGGTCGGACGGACGGCCGTCGCGGCGTCCCGTCCTCCGTCCAGCCCATCTCCCCTCTCATACGTTGCGGAGCAGGTCATGAAACTCACCGTTCTGGGTGCCACCGGAGGCATCGGCCAGGAGATCGTCCGCCAGGCCCTGGGCACGGGTCACCAGGTCACGGCGGTCGTCCGCGATCCCGCGCGGCTCACCGTCACGGGCGCGGGCCTGGAGGTCGTCCGCGCGGATCTCACCGACCCGGGACCGCTGCGCCCCGCCGTCGCGGGCCGGGACGCGGTCCTGTCCGGCCTCGGCGCGCGCAGCCGCAAGGACGCCGGGGTGGCGGCCCGGCTCACCCGTACGGTGCTGGCCGCCATGGAGGCGGAACAGGTACGACGGCTGCTGGTCGTCAGCGCGGCCCCGGTCGGGCCCGCCGCACAGGACGACGCGCTCCTGGACCGCGCGATGCTGCGGCTGGTCTCCGCGCTGCTGAAGGACGTCTACGCCGACCTGCGGGAGATGGAGGGCGCACTGGCGGCCAGTGCCACGGACTGGACCGCGGTCCGGCCGCCCCGGCTCCAGAACAAGCCGCTGACCGGCTCGTACCGCACGGTCGTCGGAGGCTCCCCGCCCCGGGGCCGCTTCATCGCGCGCGCCGACGTGGCCCACGCGATGCTGGCGATGATCGACGATCCGGGGACCGTGAAGCAGGGGGTGGGGATCGCCTATTAGGGGGGCACCGCCCGCGCGGCCGCGTCGGTGCGTGGGAGCACGGGGGCGCGCGGGGGCGTGGGTGACGGGCGCCCACCGTGGGGGCGCGGCGCAGGGCGCCGGAGTGCCCGGGCACCGGGGCACCGGGGCACCGGTAGGCCGGTACCCCGGCAGGCCGTTCAGAGGGTCGCGTTCACCGTCACCGGCTCGTTGACGAGCGTGATCCCGAAGGCATCGTGGACCCCCGCGACGACCTCGCGGGCCAGTGCGAGAAGGTCCTCGGTGGTCGCCGCGCCCCGGTTGGTCAGGGCGAGGGTGTGCTTGGTGGAGATGCGGGCCGGGCCGGTGCCGTAGCCCTTGGTGAAGCCGGCCTTGTCGATGAGCCAGGCCGCGGAGGTCTTGGTGTGGCCCTCGCCCGCCGCGTACGCCGGGGGCACGGCGTCGGCGCCGAGCCGCTCCCGCACGCGCGCGTGGAACGCGGCGAACGCCTCGTCCGTGAGGATCGGGTTGGTGAAGAACGAGCCGGCCGACCAGGTGTCGTGGTCCTCGGGGTCGAGCACCATGCCTTTCCCCGCACGCAGCTTCAGGACGGTCTCGCGGGCGGCGTCGAGGGGCACGCGGTCCCCGGGCTCCACACCGAGCGCACGGGCCGTCTCCGCGTACTTGAGCGGCGCCGACAGTCCCTGCGCGTCCTCGAGGCCGAAGCGCACCCGCAGCACCACATGGCGCTCGGGATCGGCCTTGAAGCGGCTGTGACGGTACGAGAACTCGCACTCGGCGTTGGTCAGGGTGACCGTCTCGCGGGTCCTGCGGTCGTAGGCGACCACCTCGGTGATCGTCGACGACACCTCCTGGCCGTACGCGCCCACGTTCTGGATCGGCGTCGCACCGGCGGACCCGGGGATGCCGGCGAGGCACTCGATCCCGGCGAGCCCGGCCTCCACGGAGCGCGCGACCGCGTCGGTCCACACCTCGCCCGCGGCCAGTTCCAGGCTCGTACCGTCGAGGTCGAAGCCCTTCGTGGCGATGCGCAGGGCGGTCCCGGCGAAGCCCTTGTCGCCGATGACGAGGTTCGATCCGCCGCCGATGAGCAGCAGCGGCGTACCGGCGTCGTCGGCCTCGCGCACGGCGGCGATCACCTCGGCGTCGGTCGTGGCGGTGATCAGCCGGGCGGCCGGGCCGCCGAGCCGGAAGGTGGTCAGCGGGGCGAGCGGGGCATCGTGGAGTTCCTGCACGGGCCCAAGACTACGAGACGGCACCGACTGCTCCGGGCGCACGGGGTCGCACGGGTTCCGGGGGACGGGGTCGCCGGGAGGGGCGGGTGGCGGTCGCCGGACCGGCACGCGTACGGCCCCGTCCGCCCGGACGGGGCCGTACGCGTGAGGGCCCGGTGTTCAGCGGCCGACGCTCTCCAGCACCGGGGCCGACCCGGCGGAGCCGGACTGGGCCGCGTCCACCGCGTTCCCCGCGGTGCGGCGCCCGGCCGGGATCGCCAGGGCGGCGATTCCGGCGAGGGCCACGACCGCCGAGCCGGTGACCAGCGCGGGCCGCAGTCCGTCGACGAAGGCCTGGCCGGACTCGTATCCGCCCTGAGCGGCGAAGATCGACGACATGATCGCGACACCGAGCGCGCCGCCCACCTCGCGCAGCGCGTTGTTGGCGCCCGAGGCGATGCCCTGCTCCTGCGGCCGGACGCTGGACATGACCAGGTTGGCGGCCGGGGCGAAGTACAGCGCCATGCCGACACCGCTGATGATCAGAGCGGGCAGCTGAGCGCCGTAGGAGGCGTGGGCGGTGGCCACGACGGCCATGTAGCCGAGGCCGACGGCCTGGAGGAAGAGGCCTGCGGCGACGACCGGGCGCCCGCCGATGCGATCGGACAGGATGCCCGCGATCGGCGCGACGAGCATCGGCATGCCGGTCCAGGGGAGCATTCGCAGCCCCGCCTCGGTCGGCGAGTAGCCGAGCACGCCCTGCATGTACTGGCTGAGCAGGAAGATCGAGCCGAACATCCCGAGGAACATCAGCAGACTGGCCGCGTTGATCCCGGCGAAGGCGCGGGAGCGGAAGAGGCGCATCGGGAGCATCGGGTTCTTCGCCCGGGTGCCGTGGACGACGAAGCCGGCGAGGAGGACGCCGCCGGCGATCAGACCGGTCAGGACGAGCCCGCTGGTCCAGCCGTCGGAGGGGCCGCGGACCAGGCCGTAGACGATCCCGAAGAGGCCGCCGCTGGCGAGCAGGGTGCCGGGGAGGTCGAGCCGGGCACCGGCTCCGAACGACTCGGACAGGCGCAGCCGGGCGAGCGGGAGCACCGCGAGACCGAGCGGGACGTTCAGCCAGAAGATCCAGTGCCAGGAGACGTGCTCGGTGAGGCTGCCACCGATGAGCGGGCCCGAGGCGACCGCGAGTCCGTTGACGGCGCCCCAGATCCCGTACGCCATCCCTCGTTTGGCGGCGGGGACCGCGGCCGTCAGCAGGGTCAGGGTCAACGGCATCATGATCGCCGCGCCGACGCCCTGGACCGCGCGGGCGGCGATCAGGGAGTCGATGCCGGGGGCCATGGCCGCGGCGGCGGAGGCTCCGGTGAAGACGGTCAGACCGACCATGAAGAGCCTGCGGCGGCCGAACCGGTCACCGAGCGCCGCGCCGAACATCAGCAGGACGGCGAAGGTGAGCGTGTAGGCGCTCACGGTCCATTCCAGGTCGCTCAGGGCTCCCCCGAGATCCTCGCGGATGGAGGGCAGGGCGGTGGTGACGACGAGGTTGTCGAGGGCCGCCATGAACCCGGCGACGCTCGTGATGAGGAGGGCCCACCCGGCTCCACCGCGGCGCGGGGCCGGTTCCGGTGTCGCGTCTGCTGTCTTTGTCGTCCGCTGAGTCGTCCGCTGAGACATCGCTCCCCCTGAGCGTGATGTGATCGCCATTGACGTTAGTTATTGATGACTAACTTTTGTGGACATGAAAAGGCGCGGAACTCCGCCTTTCCTCTCGCGCTACTTCTCCAGCCGGCCCGTGATCCGCGCCGACGGGTAGAGCCCTTCCCAGACCCGGTGCTCGGGCGGGAACCCCATCGCCACCAGGCAGTTGATGAGCATTCCGTACGCCATGAAGGTCGACGTCTCGTCGGCGTCGGCCCCGAGCGGCACATGGACGGCGTCCCAGAGTCGCATCCAGCCGGCCCGGACCGTCTCGCCGAACTCGTGATCGCCCTCCTCCTCGGCCGCCGCGACCGCGACGTACGTCTGCATCTGCATGAGCAGCCGCTCCGGGTGCTCCGAGATGACCTTGACGTAGGCGTTGGCCATGGCATGCAGGGCTTCCTCGCCCTCCAGCCCTTCGGCGGCCCCCACCATGGTCTGCCGGGCGAGCTCCATGCAGCGCTCGGCAGCGGCCAGGAAGATCGCCTTCTTGCCCGGGAAGAGCCTGAAGAGGTACGGCTGGGAGACTCCCACGCGCCGGGCGATCGCCTCGGTGGACGTGCCGTGGTAGCCGCCGCGGGCGAACTCGCTCATCGCCGCGCGGATGACGCTCTCGCGCCTCTCCTCCGCACTCATCCTGACCATGCGACAAAGTTAGTACTCAATCACTAACTAAGTCAAGGGCGAGTGGGACCGGAAACGCGTAAGGGGCGCCCGTCACGGACGGGCGCCCCTTACCGGACGGCCGAAGCATCGCTGCCCGGCAACCGAAACATCACTGTCCGGCGGCCGAAGCATCGCCGCCCGGCAGCCGAAGCGCGGACGCCCGGTGGCCCCGGACGCCTCCGGACTCCGAGGTCAGGCCAGTCGTACGACCGCTCGCGACATGCCCAGCACCTTCTGTCCGGCGCTGGTCGCCGTGAGGTCCACGCGGACGGTGTTGTCGTCGAGCTTGGCGGCCACCTTGCCGCTGACCTCGACGGTGGCACCCTTGTCGTCGTTCGGGACGACGACGGGCTTGGTGAAGCGGACGCCGTACTCGACGACGGCACCCGGGTCGCCCGCCCAGTCGGTCACCACACGGATCGCCTCGGCCATGGTGAACATGCCGTGCGCGATGACGTCGGGAAGGCCCACCTCGACCGCGAACTTCTCGTTCCAGTGGATCGGGTTGAAGTCCCCGGAGGCTCCCGCGTACTGCACGAGCGTGGCACGCGTCACGGAGAACGTCTGGGCCGGCAGCTCGGTGCCGACCTCGACGTCCGCGTAAGAGATCTTCGCCGCCATGTCAGCCCACCTCCGCCGCGCGGGCCACGAGCTTCGTGACAGCCGTCACGACGTGCTCACCCGCCTCGTCGTGGACCTCGCCACGGACGTCCAGGATGTCGTTGCCCGCGAGGGACTTGATCGACTCGATGGTCGAGGTGACCGTGAGCCGGTCGCCCGCGCGCACCGGGCGGGTGTACGCGAACTTCTGGTCGCCGTGCACCACGCGGCTGTAGTCGAGGCCCAGTTGCGGGTCCTGGACGACCTGGCCCGCGGCCTTGAACGTGATGGCGAACACAAAGGTGGGCGGGGCGATCACATCGGGGTGACCGAGAGCACGTGCGGCCTCGGGGTCCGTGTACACAGGGTTGCTGTCCCCCACGGCCTCCGCGAACTCGCGGATCTTCTCCCGACCGACCTCGTAGGGGTCGGTGGGCGGGTAGGACCGCCCCACGAAGGACTGGTCGAGCGCCATGGGCTCGGCACCTCCTGGTTGTCTTCGCTGCGCTGATTGTCTTCGCTGCGCCTGGCGTCCTCACGACGCCGAGTGTCTTCACCGTCCCGGCCGCCTTCATCACGACGGTCGTCACGGCTGCCGCAGCGGGCCCGGCCGTTCTGGCCGGACGGCCCATCTTCGCTCGAAAGACACCAGTTCGCCTACGACGCCGGATACGCGCCGGGCACCGGTTCCACAACGACGCGAGGCCGCCCCCCGTGAGGGGGACGGCCTCGTGTACGAGCCTGAATTATCGCGTTTCGCGGTGCGCGGTGTGCGCGTTGCAACGCGGGCAGTGCTTCTTCATCTCCAGTCGGTCCGGGTTGTTACGCCGGTTCTTCTTGGTGATGTAGTTCCGCTCCTTGCACTCCACGCAGGCCAGCGTGATCTTCGGGCGGACGTCGGTGGCAGCCACAGGAGTGCTCCTTGACGAACGGATGGGACATTAACGCATAGAAGAGTAGCCGATCGAAGGACCGACCCCACAATCGGCTACTGTCTGTAGCGGTGACCGGACTTGAACCGGTGACACAGCGATTATGAGCCGCTTGCTCTACCGACTGAGCTACACCGCTGAGATGCGATCGGGCCCCGTCTTGCGACGGGAACCTTTCACACCAGAGCCCCAATACGGAATCGAACCGTAGACCTTCTCCTTACCATGGAGACGCTCTGCCGACTGAGCTATTGGGGCGAGCGATGAAGACATTACACGGTCCGCCGCCGATCGCCCAAATCCGTTTCGCGGCCCCCGCCCCGGCCGGATCTCCGACGTTTCCCCGGGTGTTCCCGGAAGCCTTCGCCCGCCCCTCGGGGATCCTGGAGCACACGGGATGACGGCTCTCCGGCCGACCGCGGCGCGGTCGTGGCCTGCTCGGGGCGGCCGGGCGCGGTCACGGACGGCTCGGAGGCGGCCGGGCGCGGTCATGGCCTGCGGGGAGGGGCTGCCGGGCTCCGTCGCTCCCTGAGCCGGGGCCACCCGGTCGCAGAAGCGGCCGGGGCGGGACGCGGCCGGGGCGGGAGAGGCCGGAGACGAGTACGCGAGCGGGGCGGGCCGGAGACGGGCAGGTGGGCGCCGGCCGGTCCTGGGTGGTCGGTCCTGGACGGTCGGCCCCGGGCGGTGGTCCTGGACGGTCGGCCCTGGGCGATGGTCCGGACAGCCGGTCTCCTGGACGGTCGGCCCGAGGCTGGTCCTGGACGGTCGCACCGGCCGCGCCATGGCAGGCCCTGAACCGGTCACGCGGTCGCCGACCACGAACCGTCCGTGAGCCGGGCACGAGCCGTCCGTGAGCAGGCGTGAGCCGTCATGAGCCGGTCGTGAGCCGGTCGTGAGTCGGCCACGAGGTTTCCGCCCGAACCGGTCGCGAGACGGCCGCCCCCCGGGTCGGTCTCGAAGGCGGCCGTCCTCTGGCCGGTCGACGGGCCACGCCGGTACGACTATTGCGCTCCTCCCTGACGTCGACGGGTCTCCGCCCTAGGCTCGACTCACGCTGCGTGATCTTGTGTCCCCACGCTCCGCAGTCGTCCCTCCCGCAGCCGCCCCCGAGCCACAGGAGTGCGATGCCCGACAGCCAGCAGCAGCCGCCCCATTCCGCCTCGGGTCATTCCGCCCCGGGACAGACCGACACGGCCGCTCTCCTGCTGTGCGGGGCGCGCCTCACCGACGGCCGGACCGTGGACGTGCGGCTGGGCGGCGGCCGTATCGAGGCGGTCGGCACCGCGGGAAGCCTGGCGGCGGGTGCCTCGGGGGCTCGCGCCGCGAAGGTGGACCTCGACGGCTACCTCCTCCTGCCGGCCCCGGCCGAGGTCCACGCACACGGCGACACGGCCCTGACGGCCGACGGCCACGGACCTCTCGCGTACGACGACCGGGCGGTCCAGCGCCGGGCCACAGAGGCGGCACTGCTCCAACTCGGTCACGGCGCCACGGCTTTGCGGTCCCATGTGCGCGTCGGTGACGTGCAGGGACTGGACTCGCTGACCGCGGTGCTCGAGGCGCGGCGGTCCCTGCGGGGGCTCGCCGAACTGGCGACGGTGGCGATGCCCCGGGTGCTGACCGGCGCGGCCGGTGCCGACGGGCTCGCGATGCTGCGGGACGCCCTGAAGATGGGCGCTTCCGTGGTGGGCGGCTGCCCGGACGCGGACCCCGATCCGACCGGGTACGTCGAGGCCGTCCTGGAACTCGCCTCCGAACACGGCTGTCCGGTCGATCTGCACACGGACGCCGCCGATCCCGCCCGGCTCGCCCGGCTCGCCGCCATGGCGGGCGGGCTGCGGCCGGGGGTGATCCTCGGCCCGTGCGGCGGCCTCGGACGGCTGCCCTCCGAGGTGGCCTCCCGCACCGCGGACCGGCTCGCCGCGGCCGGGGTGACGGTGGTGTGCCTTCCGCAGGGCGGCTGTGGTTCGGCCGACCGGCGCGGCACCGCTCCCGTACGGCTGTTGCGGGCGGCCGGGGTACGGGTCACGGCGGGCAGCGGTGCCCTGCGCGACGTGTCCAACCCGGTGGGACGCGGGGACCCCTTGGAGGCCGCCTACCTGCTGGCCTCCCGGTGCGGACTGCGCCCCGAGGACGCGTACGACATGGTGAGCCGCACCGCCAGAGCCGCCCTCGGGCTGCCCGAGGTGCGCGTGGAGGCGGGATTCCCGGCCGAGTTGCTCGCCGTACGCGGGGACCGGCTCTCGGGGGTCCTGTCCCTCGCGTACAGCCGGGTCGTGATCCACCGCGGGCGCGTGGTGGCGCGGACCAGCGCGGTGCGGGAGTACTGCGACTCGGCGGCCGAGTCCGGGCTGGAACTGCCCCGGCAGGGACGGGAAGAGCCGTCCTAGCCGGGGCGGACACCCGGCGGCCACGCGCGCGTGAGGCGAAAGCGTTCCACGCGCGCGTGAAGGCGACCGGGGCAGCCCAGCGCGCCGCGTCGTCCCGCGGGCGGCTGCCGAGATCGACGTCCGCGGTCGACGTCGGCGGTCGACGTCGGCGGTCGACGTCGGCGGTCTAGAACCCGCTGCCCATGAACGCACGACTCAGCGGGCTGCCCCCGGGAACCTCGTCCACGGGGAACTCGGTGGCTCCGGACGGCGCGCTGACGTCACCCGCCTCGGAGAACTTCAGGACGAGGGGCAGCTTGACCTTCTGCGGGCCGTCGGAGAGGACGGCCAGGTCCGTCCTGATCTGCCGGAGGTCGCCGTTCTTCAGGGTGAAGTCCACGGCGACCTTCTTGTCCGGCGCGTCCTTGAGTTCCTTGGCGGTGGGGAACTCCGCGCCCGCCGGGAGGTCCTCCTGCAGCGGACGGAGCTTGTCGAAGACACCGGTGAGCAGGTCACGGAAGTTGCCCGTGGCGATGACGTGCTCGACCCCGTCGGAGCCGCCCTTGGTCCGGAACTTGACCTCACGGCCGATGACGGTCCGTACGGCGTCGAGAGCCTTCTTCTGGGTCTTCGCGTCGACGTCCCCGGAACCGGCGGCCCCCTTCGAAGCGCCCCCGGCGGACTTCCGCTCCAACTCCTTGGCGTTGACCTTCACCCAGTCGCCTTCGAGGATCTTCTTGAACTGCTTCTGGCCCGGGGGGAGATCGTCGGCCGACGGCATGGGGACGCCCATCGCCTCACCGATGGCCTTCATGTCGCTGCGGTAGTACATGAAATCGCCGACGACCCGGTACTCGGCCAGGACGCTGCCGGTCCCCTTGATCTTGACGCTCGTCCCGATGAGGTCCTTCTGGCCGGAATCCGCCAGCTTCTTCCTCGACTTGACGGAGACGTCGACACTCAGCGTGCTGAGGAACTTCGCGGCCTCCGGCGGCAGCGGTTCGCTGGAATCGTCCTCGCTCGCAAGGGCTTTGATCGCGTCCGCGTCGGCGTCCAGGTCCAACTGGAAAGCGAGCGACTTCTGTTCGCCGAGGCGGTCCACGGCGTGGTCCACCTTCTGCCCGGCCGTGAGGTTCTGGACCGTGCCGCAGGCGGCCGCCGCGGTGAGGAGGACAGCGGTGCAGCCGACCGCGGTGGCTGTCTTGCGTATGGCAGTGATGGTGATCTCCTCCACGACGCCGTACGGACCCGCACGGCGTTCCCTCGTTCGCGTGTTCACTCGTTCCGGCAAGTTCTCCCGGCGATCACCCACGCGTTCACAGTGATCACCCATGTGACTCACGAGTCACCCACAAGGTTGCGCGCGAACGCGGTCGTCCGGGCGTACGGTCGGAGACATGCGCATTGTCATCGCTGGTGGTCATGGTCAGATCGCGCTGCGGCTGGAGCGGCTGCTCTCCGCGCGCGGGGACGAGGTCGCGGGGATCATCCGCCGTGCCGAACAGGGGGACGATCTGCGGGCGGCCGGTGCCGAGCCGGTCCTGTGCGATCTGGAGTCGGCGTCGGTGGAGGAGGTGGCCGCGCATCTGCAGGGCGCGGACGCGGCCGTCTTCGCGGCGGGCGCGGGGCCGGGCAGCGGTGCGGACCGCAAGCAGACGGTGGACAAGGGTGCCGCGATCCTGTTCGCGGACGCCGCCGAGCGTGCCGGCGTACGCCGGCACGTGGTCGTCTCCTCGATGGGCGCGGACCCGGCCCACCCGGGCGACGACATCTTCGACGCGTACCTGCGCGCCAAGGGCGAGGCCGACGAGTACGTGCGCGGTCGCACGAACCTGGACTGGACGATCCTGCGCCCCGGCAGCCTGATCGACGACGCCGGGACCGGCCTCGTACGCCTGGAGGCCTCGACCGGCCGCGGCATGATCCCCCGTGACGACGTCGCCGCGATCCTCGCGGAACTGGTCGACACTCCGGCGACGACCGGTCTGACCCTGGAAGCCATCAGCGGCTCGACACCGATCTCGGTCGCGGTGAAGTCGGTGGCGGGCAACTAGCCGGTTCGCTCTTGGCCGATCCGTCCCTGGACGATCCCTCCCTGGCCCGGTTCAGAAGAGTCAGAAGAGCGGGAGCTGACCGGGGAACTCGGGGACGGTGTACCCGTCCAGCGTGGGCTGCGCCGCCCCGATGAACGCCTCCCGGCGCGAACCGGAACACGAGACCAGTTCCCCGCTCCCCCGCGCGCTCCCTCGCGCGCCGGGGGGATCGTGCCGGGCGAACCGCCCCGCGACGACGGCGATCTCCCGACGGCACTCGGGACAGTTCCTGCGACGCGATGACATGGGATCAGTGTGCCCCGCGGGCCCGGGATCCTGTCCCCCGCGTGTCGCCGCCTGTCGCTGTCTGCCGCCACCCGGCGCCCTCGGCGGCCCGGCCGATGGCCCGCGTCGGCCGGAAGGCTCCGCCCTTCACGGGATTTCCGGACGGGCGCCGACGGACGGGCCGACGGCGAGAAGCGATTCACCGCATTGATCCGGCCACCACCGGGTGAGGCGTTTCCCGCCCGGTGAATTCGCCGCACGAAAACAGAGCGGAACGGAATGGAACGACGCGCGGCCGCCCCGGAATCCGGGGCGGCCGCGCGAGAGATACCGGCTCAGGGCGGTCACTGAACACCGGCCGGAACAAGCACCGGCCCTGCCGTGGCCGACGGAATCGGAAAGCGCATGCCGCCCTGGACCGCTCACCCTCCGGGCCGGTGTCACGCCGGTCGGCCGGGCCGATCGCCGACACCGCCATCGGCACCGAGACCGGGACCGGGACCGGGACCGAAGTCAGCCCCGCCGCGAATCCCTTCCCTCAGACAGGCAGTTCATCCACGTAGCGCTTCGCCGTCACGAGCGAGACGCAGGGGTGCTCCTCACGAACCGCCTTGATGGCGGCGACGTCACCGCTCTGCCTGCGGACCCCCTGGATGCGTTCCGTGTCGACCTGGCCGCGGAACCCTTCGAAGGATCCGTACCTGTCCCGGAATTCTCTCTTCCGCTTCTTCGTGGCCCTGTCACCGGCCACGCAGGCCGCGATCGCTATTCCGACCGCGATGAAACCCGCCATTCCCCCGAACATGACCCTCCTTCGGTACCCGCACGGACGACGTCGTGCGTGATTCCCAATTTACCCGTTCACGGACGAGGGCATTCGGAGGCCTTGATCACGGACGAAAACCAGCCGACATCTTCCAATCCGGAACCAGCGATTTTCGGCCTGGAATTTCCGGCCGCCGGCTCGGCCTCGGCGGGCGGCCCACCGACCGCCGCCGAGCTGGCCGTCGTGGCGGAACACGGGCCGCGCGGCCCGGCGGGGGCACGCCGGCCAGGGCCGGGGGTGGCGAGATCCCGGCCCTGCGCCCGAGGCGTCAGCGCACGTCGACGTAGTCGGCCGCGCTGGTGGCGGCGCCGGTCGTCGAGTTGCCGTAGTACACCCAGCGGTAGGAGCCGTCGACCGTGGCGGTGACCGTGGCCTTCAGGCTCCCGGTGCCGCTGGTGGTGGCCTTCTTGACCGTCTTGAAGGTGTCGGCACCCTTGGCCCGGAACTGGAGGCTGACCGTACGGCCGCTGTAGGCGTCGTACTTCTTCGTGCTCCAGTTCGCCCGGGTCACCTTGCCCGTGACAGTGATCGTCCTGCCCTTGGTGACCGGCTCCGGCGAGGCGTCGGTGGTCGCCTTGGCCGCGCGCTTGAGCTGGGCGGTCGTGGACCGCGTCTCCCGTTCCCCGGTCTTGAGGCCGCCGTCGGCCTTCCACAGCCGCAGCGAGACGCCGACCTTCCAGGTCGTGGCGTCGCTGTTGGAGTCGACGTGCTCCTGGCTCGGGTGCGGGTCGATGTAGAGGTTGCCCTCGCAGCGGGCGTGCCTGGAGTCGATCTCGTAGCAGGTGTAGCTGCCCGGCTGGATGAAGTTCTCCCCGGTGTCGGCCGCCGTATCGATGCCGCCGCGGTAGAGGAAGGGGTACGCGTCGTAGCGCGAGGGGTCGGCGGTGCTGTACCCGGAAGGCAGCGCGATATTGAAACTGATGGGCGGCTCCACTTCCTTCGACGTGCCGACGACGATCGGCTTGCCGTGGTTGATGACGATGCTCGACACGGTGATACCGGTGTCCGCCGCCCGGGCCACCGGCACGTTCAGCACCGAGAACCCCAACGCTCCCACGAACGTGGCCACCGCGACGGTTCGTCTGCCTGTCTTCATTCACACCTCTTCAGGAGCATGCCGTTGCAAGAGGCGGCAGCCTATCCGTCGCGTTCATGCCCCACTCCGTCCACCCGGCCCGGCTCCGGCGCACGACCACGGCGACCGCCACGCGAGCCGGCCACGGGAAGGTGCGGGCGAAGGATCGAAGGAACCCGCGGAGCGAGGCGGAGACGGCCTCACCGCTGACCCACCACCCCCGCGGCCCCCGGCACGCCCGAGTGCCGTTCCGGCTCGCCCCAGGGACGGAACGATCCGGAGTGATCACGCTCTCCCCGGGGGACGCCGGGGGGCGCACGCCGGTCAACGGCGGGGTATTACGAGACACGGCGAGGCACGGCGGTACGAGGCGAGACACGCCCGCACCCCGCCCATAACGCCCCAAACAGGAAGAAACCCCCTCCGATCTACGTTTCCGCAGATCGGAGGGGGTTTACCTTCATGTGGCGGCGCCAGGATTCGAACCTGGGAAGGCGAAGCCGGCAGATTTACAGACTCCGGCGAACGATCAGGTTCAGCGGACCGTCTGTGCAGGTCATCCGCCGTGATCGTCAGACTCGGAAGCGGCGCCCGTCTCTTCGTGCAACGTCCGTGCCACGTCGCCCTTCCCCCGCTTGGCCTTCCTGGCACGAGCACGCTTGGCCCGCTCGTGGTCGGCGTTGAGTCCCTTTGCGATCTCCGCGTCCTGACCATCACGCGACCGCGCGTAGTGCCGCGTGGTGACGCTCGCGTTGGCGTGGCCCAACCTCTTGGCCGCAGCCATGACGCCGTGCCGGTCGGCCACCTGGGAAGCGTGCGTCGCTCGGAGGTCCTGCGGGGTGACGTCTTCGAGGCCGGCGCGACTCACGGCCTTGTCGAAGTGCGTCCGGCGCCATGAGTTGTACCGAAGCGGGCGGCCGGTGCGACCGAGAAACAGTAGCGCTTCCGGATCGTCCGCCACGTGCGACGTGAGGTGTTCCCGGAGCTCCCCGACGAGGTACGCGGGCAGCGTCAACGGCCGCTTCTGGTGCGACTTTGGGGTGTCGAAGAACAGTTGCCCGGCAACCTCCGCCAACGCCTCATCCACCCAGATCAAACCGTTGACCAGGTCCACGTCCTTCCGCCGCAGGGCGAACCCCTCACCGATCCGAAGCCCGGCGTACGCGAGGAGCTTGACCAGCAGGTCATGCGGCCGGTTGAGGTTCGAGATCAAGCGCTCGACTTCGCGCGTGCTCAGGATGTGCGGCTCGGTCTCGGGCAGACGCGGGAGCTTGATCCCCCGGCAGGGCGTGACCGCGATCAGGTCGTTGTCGACAGCCGACGCGAAGATCTGAGACAGCACCCGGTAGGCGGTTCGCGTACGCGAGGCACTCAACCCGGCTTTCTGAAGTCCGGCCAGCCACTCCTTGATGTGGATCGGACGCACCGCCGACAGCTCATAGCCACCGACCCGAGGATCAATCCACAGCCGGATCAGTCCGGCATAGAGCGTCACGGTCCGCCGCTTGAGGTGCGGGGAAGCCGAGTCGAACCACCGCTTGCCCCACTCTGCAACGGTGATCTTCCCTGCGCTCGGATCACGGAACGTGCCTTTGATGATCTCTGCCTCAGTGGTGGTGAGCCACAGATCAGCGTCCGTCTTCGTCCCGAAGGTGTGCGGCGCGGACCGCAGGAGACCGGTTGCCGGATCACGGTACCGAGCTTGCCAGCGACCGGACTTCAGTTGCCGAACCGCGCCGAAGCGCCGACGCCGACCACGGCTGTTGGGCATCAGGCCACCGCCCTCAGCCGACGGACCACACGATGCACCGTGTTCGCGGCGACATACTCGTCTAGAGCGCTCTGCGGGATACGAACGTGCCGACCAACCTTCACGAAGGTGATCCGGCGTTCCTCGATCAGGCGCCGGGGAAAGCGGACACCCGTCCCAAGCACTTCGGCGACCTCCTGAACGTCCAAGAGCCGATCCATGGTCACCACTCCCCCTCAGCCTCAATGGCCAGCACGTCGGCCAGCGCGTCGCGTGCGGTCTCTCGGTTCAGTTGGATCTCCTTTGCGATCGATGCGGCCAGCCAGGACTCTCCCGGCGTGTGGCCCTGTCCGGCATAAATCCAGTGGGCGAGCACGAGCGTGGAGCCCTCCGAGTCGTCGAGGTCTTCGGAGAGTCCGCGTTCGCGGCGTTCTTGCCGGGCTCGGTAGTCGGCGCGGACCTGGCGCAGTGCGCCGAGGGTGGTGGAGTAGCGGCGGGACTTGGTGGAGAAGTGACCGCGGAAGCCGAGCATGTGGGCCCAGCGCGCCAGCATCCGTTCCGGGTAGGCCCCGTCGAGGTCCCAGCAGGCTTCGATCAGGCGCCGGGTGTGCGCGGGCAGCGGCAGCTTGTCGAGCTCGGAGAGCTCCCCGATCCGTTGATCCACGGTGCCGGTGGTCTCGGCCGCCTTGGTGGCGTACTTGGCCACGTACGAGGCGACCGCCTGTTCGGTCAGCTCCTCGTGCCCCAGGGCGCCGATCGGCTGTACGTCGACCTGAGAGCCCCAGCGCAACGTGCGGGCCGGGAAGTCCCCGGAGGCGGCCACGGGCACGAAGACCCGCCCGGCAGCCGCCTTGATCGCATCGTCCAGGAGAGCGACCGTCGCCCAGGCCGGCGGAGTCGCGTCGGGCCCATCGGGACCGTCCAGGCGCACCACCGCGTGGAAGTGCACCGAGCCGCGCTTTTGGAACTCGGCGACCTTGCCGAAGGAGACCCGGCACACCTCCGTCATGGCCGTCTGAGACAGCCCGGCGCGGGCGGCGATCTCCCGGCGCAGGTAGATCGTGAAGCGGCGCCACAGGTCGCCTGCGAAGTTGTTGAACAGCACCGCCCCGGCGTAGTCGTAGCGGCCCGGATCGAGCGCCGTCCCCAACGCCGGATCACTCTCCGCGTGGGAGCTCCCGCAGCGGCAGCACCCGGCATCGGGCCGGTTGTGCACGGGCCCGAACGAGGGGGCGGTGAGCGTGGCGAAGACCCGGGGGTGATCCTGGACCACGGCCGGGACGCCCTTGTTCACGTCGCCCGTGATCCCGGCCCGGATCAGGTGGTAGGTGTCCCCCGCGTAGGTCCAGGCGCAGGCCGGGCAGCGCGAGGCCCGCCGGTTGCCGCAGGCGACCCGGAGCATGCCGCCGGGCTCGTTCTCGGTGCTGTAGGAGTACAGGACGTCGCCGGTCGCGCGGTCGCGGGTGACGGTCTGGCCCTGGAGCCGGATCGGGTGCGCGCAGCCGCCGGTGCGTTTGATCTGTTCTTGCCAACGGTCGAAGCCGGGCGCGTTGGCGACCCGCAGCAGATCCGCGAGGGTCAGTGGGCCGACCCCGACCGAGGCAGCCTGGGGGGCCACCTCAGCCGGGGATACGGGGAAGTCGGTCACGCGCTGCCCTTCCTGTGCTTGATGGGCGGGTCGGAGTGGTAGCGGGTGGTGCCCAGGTCGCGGCCGTCGTGCTCGTAGCGCGGGGCGTCGGGGTGGGAGTCGTTCCAGTCCTCCGCGCATACCTTGTGGACCGGTTCACCGGAGTGGGAGCGCATCGGAGTCGTCACCTGGCACTGCATGCAGGGGCGGGCGCCGTCCTGCGACTGATCGAAGTGGCGCCGGTCGCGCCAGTCGAGCAGGCCCATCACCGGCCCCCGTTCTGGCGCGGGGGCAGCGGCATGCCGTTGCGTTCCCAGGGACGGTCGGTCTTGTCCGGGCAGGCACGGCCGTGGTCGTTCCAGCCCTTGACGACCTCCTGCACTCCCCGCACGCCGGAGGCTTCAGCGGTCTTGCCGCAGTGGCAGGCGTAGGAGGCGCGAGGGGTGTCGCCGAGGGTCTGGGGGACGTTATTCGAGGTCTCCAGGTGGCTGGGCGAGGTCGGGTAGCCGGGTGCGCGTTCGTCGGCCGACGGGGCGTAGATCCGTAATCCAGGGGACTGCGGGGTCGGGTTCGCCTTGTCCTTCCTGCGGCTCATGCGGCCACCACCAGCGGAGCCGGGGCGGGGGCGTAGCCGAAGGTGTGGTCCTTCGGGCAGATCAGGTCACCGTCGTGAGTGAGGATGCGCAGGCCATCGGCGCGAACCCAGCGCCAGTGCGGGGCGTGCGCCTCGCAGCCGGGGCAGGTGGGCGAGACGACGTCGACCAGGTCGGGGCAGGACGCGAGCATGCTCATGCCGTCACCGCCAGACGCCGGGCCGGGAACCGGGTCACGAGGGTGGTCAAGCGGGCGATGTGGGCGGCGTGCCGCATCTTCGCGGCGTCGCTGATCTGATCGGGGCTGATGTCGCCGGGCCGGTACTCGTCGAGGCCGGAGCCGAGGCAGTGGCGGCAGAAGATCTCCAGCGGGTCGGAGTCCTCGCTCGCCCAGCCGGAGCCCCCGCACTTGAGGCAGTCGCCCCACGGACGAGACGTCAGGAAGTACAGGCACTGCGCCGGGTTGGCGCACTTCACGTCACCGCAGGCCGGGCAAGCTCGCTGACGTGAGACGTGCACGCGGAGAGGAGTGGACGGCATGATGGAAGCTCCCTTTGGTGGGAACCGGGGCGGCGAATCTGCTTGGCGGTAGGAGCGCCGCCCCGGCATCGTTGGCTACTCATCTAGCTTCTCTTGTGTTACCTAGATTAGTTGGTCCAAGTTGATGCGCAAGGCCCTGGGGCAGATTTCTTTAGGTCACTTAGGTAACCTGGGGAGGTGACGGTGAGCCAGGATGATCCGCGTAGCGCCTACGAGCAGGTAGCCGACGACCTCCGAAGGAGGATTGCCTCCGGAGCTCTCAAGGCCGGCCAGCGGCTCGACGGGAACGCCAAGATGGCTGAACGCTATGGCGTTGCGCCGATGACCATCCGCCACGCGCTCGACATCCTGCGACGCGAACAGCTCATCGTGAGCCAGCAAGGTCGCGGAACCTTCGTGGCCAGTGATCCAGTTTTCGCGGACTCGGCGGAAGAGGCCAGCACCATGGCCGATGAACTCGGCGAGATCAAGGCCGCCCTGGAGCTGATCAACTCGCGGCTTGACCGCCTTGAGACCCAGGTTCGCGAACGTCCTTGACCGAGGAAGACAGCCGCTCGACCCGCTGGGCGGCTTCGGCGAGCTTCTTCCGGATCTCGTGCAGCTCCACTAATAATCGCGCCCTGTCCGCGACCCTCACGGCGGCCTTCCCCCTGTCAGTCAGCCCAGTTTCATACTCGCGGCGAGACGCCTGATCTCCGCCGTGTGCGCGTGCTTGTCCGTCGACCTCAGATCGTCCACGAGGTTCCGGGCAATCGGCCTGTTGCGTACGTGCTGAGGGGCGATCGCGTCAGCCCGCAGGATCGCGTCAGCCGCCGGAGCCGACTTGCCGTTCATCATCTGGCCGACAGCAGTGCAGACCCAGAAGTGCGACTGCCGCTCCCCCGACGCGATACGCCCGACGTTGACCAGCTCGGCACGCGAGAGCACGTCGCGGGGGTGACCCAGTTCCAGGCTCACTTCCACCGAGTGGATCTCGGCATTGACCGCATTGAACTGAGTCTGGAACGCGTTTCCGTCCTCCGGTACGCCGGCGGCTGCCTGGCGAGCCTCAGCCAGATGGGACTCTGCCTCCGGGCGATCCCAGAGCCGGGACCACGCGACAGCGGCCCGAAGGTGCATCGCGCCCCATAGTGCGCGCAGCGTCTGATCGGCCGTACCCATGTGAGGTTCGAGGTCGTCGAGAGCCTGCCGGGCCATGTCGCGCGCCGCGCCCAGCTCTCCTTCATGCAGCCAGAGCCCGCACAGGTCCCACCGAGCCGCAGCCCGGAGGATCGGGGACTCTGCCCGCTCAGCCGCCACCAGCTCACGCTGAACGGCGCTCCATCCGAGGTCATGGTGCCCAAGGAGATTGGACGACACCCGCGCCATGTGGCTCGCCCGCAGCATGAGCGACTCGGCCCGCGGCACGTCTTCGCCCTCGGCCACATCGCACAGGACGACCAGATCACGAAGGATCTGAGGGAGAACATCACCCAGAGCGGCGAACTTCGCGTCCTGCCTCAGCCTCTCGGCCGCCTCTACCCGTGACGTGAGCTCGGGAAGAGCCGGGACGTCGGTCATGGCGATCAGCGCTGCGCCGCCAGGCATGGTCGCCTGTTGGAGTGCGAGACGAAGGCCGGGGATCGCAGCGTGCCCGGAGTCGAGTTCCGCAGTCTCGTGACGGTACGGCTGTCCGGTCAGCTCTACGACTTCAACACCGAGAACCTCAGCGATCTGGCCGAGGACGCTCATACGATCGAGCGGAAGGCGACCGGTTTCGATCTTCGAGACCCAGCTAACGGAGCGGTCGACAGATGCCGCCAACTGCGCTTGATCCCAGCCGAGTCGGCGCCGCGCCCGTGCTACGCGCTGCCCTGTGGTCAGTTCAGCCATCATGGGTTCCCTTCGACACTACGACGGTACCCACGCCGAACCGAGACGCTGTCAGTAAAAGTGACAGTGGACGCCCGAACAGCCCTCTGTCAGGTGTCTAGTCCCAGGTGATGTTTGACGTTCTGGTCCCAGGTGATGCTTGACAGTGGGCCTAGACAACATGGGAAGCCCCGTGGGGCTTGTTCGCTTTCACGTTACGGACCGGGACGTCG